>NZ_CM195532.1:0-665000 GCF_043194895.2 Xanthobacter albus
GGACAGCGAGCAGGCCCAGCACTACCGCAACCTTGCCGCAAAGGTGCATGCCAACAAGGGCAACGGCACCATCCCCACGCCCATCACCATGGAAGAACTGGAAGACATGCTGCTCGAGTTCGGCATCCTGAAGACCGAGGAGCAGCAGCTCGCCGAGCTCGAAGGCGCGTCCGCCGCGGGCTGAGGCAGCACGGAGCGGCGGGGCCGCCTCGGCGCGCCCCGTCGGTGCGTTCGTTATCCACTGGAGGGCAAGCCATGTCGGTGGAATCCGCCGTCGCCTACATCCGCCGCATGCGGTCGGACGATGAATTTCGTCGCAAGATGAATGAGATCAGCGAAGACGAGGACACAAGCTGGAAGGAGATCCGAGACGCCGGATTCGACTTCACCATGAAGGAGTTCAAGGCGGCGCAGGACGAAATGTACAAGGAGCACGGCGTCACGCCCCTGTGAGCGCGCGAGGCGACTCCGTCGCGCCTGGGAACGTCGGATGCAGACGCCCGGAATGCCTCCCAAAAACGCTTCCCGGGGCCGCTTCCTCGAAGCGAGTTCTTGAACCGCCTCGACCGCGCCCGCTCCTTCCCCCGCCTGGGAAGGGGCGGGCTTTGTTGCTCAAGCACCAGGCTCCTGCCTGTGGGACACGGAGGCCGGCGCGGGCCCCCGTGTCCCACAGGCAGTCTCAGCTGCGATAGCGCAGCACCGCCTCGCGCTTGGCGGTGAAGTGGCCGGCGATCTCCGCCGCCAGGGCCTCATCCATCGGAATGCCGTAGGCGGAGGCGGCCTTGGCGATCTGTTCCGGCGGCACGCCCTGGAGCGAGGCCAGGCCGGCATTGGCGAGCGCCATCACCCGTCGCTTGAGCGGCTCGTCGGACATGGCGGCGAGCCAGCCGTCGCGCAGCGCGCCGGGCGTGTAGTCGCCGTCGAGGGTGAAGGTGGAATTGCAGCCGCGGATGGCGGCGGCCATGGCGATGTCCGCCAGGAGCAAATGAAAGCGTTGGTTCTCGGTCATCTCGCCCATGGGGATCTCCTGCGGAGGCGGTGAACGGCCCGGCGGGCGAGTGCCCTTCCGGCTTTGGCGACGGGCGCAAGGATGTGGCGCGCCGCGGATCAGGAGCCGCCGGCGGCACCGCGGCGGTAGGGCTTGTAGTTGATGCCGTGCTTTTCCATCCTGAGGCCCAGGATGCGGCGGGTGAGGCCCAGGTCTTTCGCGGCTTCCGTGGTGTTGCCGTGGTGGGTCTTCAGCGCCTCCACGATCATCTCGTATTCCACCGCCTGGATCTTCGCCTCCAGCCCGCAGCCGAAGCTGGTGCCGGTCTCGGCCGAGGTCTGGAGCGAGGGCGGAAGGTTGTAGCCGTGGATCACGCCGTCGTCGGAGAGGATCACCGAGCGCTCGATGACGTTCTCCAGCTCGCGCACGTTGCCGGGCCAGTGATAGGCCATCAGCATGTTGAGGGCGGGGGTGGAGATGCGCTTCACCTCCTTGCCGCTCTCCTGCGCGCACTTGGCGACGAAGTGGTCGGCCAGCAGGATGACGTCGCTCGCCCGGTCGCGCAGGGGCGGGATGGTGATGGGGAAGACGTTGAGGCGATAATAGAGATCCTCGCGGAAGGTGCCCTTCTCCACCATCTGCGGGAGATCGCGGTTGGTGGCGGCGATGATGCGCAGGTCCACCCGGATGGGCTTCGATCCGCCCACCCGGTCGAAGGTCTTCTGCTGCAGCACGCGCAGCAGCTTGGCCTGCATGGGCAGGGACAGCTCGCCCACCTCGTCGAGGAAGATGGTGCCGCCATCGGCCAGCTCGAAGCGCCCCTTGCGGGTGCCGAGCGCGCCGGTGAAGGCGCCCTTCTCGTGGCCGAACAGCTCGCTCTCGATGATGCTTTCCGGCAGCGCCGCGCAATTGAACACCACGAACGGGCCGTCGGCGCTGGCGCCGTTGTAGTGGATGGCATTGGCCACCAGCTCCTTGCCGACACCGCTCTCGCCCAGCACCAGCACGGTGGCCTTGGTGGCGGCCACCTTCCCGATGAGGCCGTAGACTTCCTGCATCGGCTTTGAATTGCCGATGATGTTGGAGGGCATGAAGCGCTGCTTGAGCACGCTCTTGAGGCGCCTGTTCTCGTTTTCGAGACGCACCTTCTCCACGTTTTCAAGCAGATACAGTTCGACCGCCGGCGCGATCATGGACGCGACGGTGGCGATGATCTCCACATCCTGCTTCAGGAGGCGCTGGTCGAGGTAGACGCGCTCGGCGCTGATGGTGCCGAGCACCTTGCGGGAGTGGATGATGGGCACGCAGAAGAACGAGGCGCGCGACGCGCTGCCGTCCGCGTGCGCCCGCGTACGGTCGAGGAAGCGCGGATCGGCGGCGAGGTGCGGCACCACGATGGGCTTGCCGGTCTCCACCACCTCCCCCGTCAGCCCCTCCCCCGGAAGGTAGACGCCGCGCGACTTCTCCTCGTCCGACAGGCCGAAGCTCTCGTGTATGAAGATGGTCTCGGATCCGCGGTCATAGAGGGTGACCGTGCCGCGATGCACCTTGAGGCGCTTCTGCATCACCTTGAGGATGATGGCGAGCGACTGCGTGAGATCTTCGCTCTCGGATATCACTTGGCTGATCTGGTAGAGGATCGGCAGCACGTTGATCCGGCATTCGCCGGTGAAACAGTGCGTGAAGTCTTCGAGTGTGTCGTCAACGTCCACGGTGACGATTTCCTCAGCAAGCATTGCGGAGCCATCTCCAAAGGCGCGGAGCGCCTGGGCCGGCATCGCAATTTCGGGGCCATCCCGTTTCTGGCAGACGCTGGCATTCTTCCACACGTTATACCCGTTAGGGAATATCCAAAGTGATGCGCGGCCGGATTTTTCAGGCCACCGGCGGATCGGACGAAAATGTACGAACAGCCCTCTCTTTTCCGGCTTCGTACGAATGCCCATGCTGTCACTGGCAATGGAAACGGCGGAATCCCGCGCCGCGCGGGCGGATGACGCCCCCGGCGTCGCCACGGGCGTGCTGGCCCGCTGCTTGCAATTTCACCGGTCATATTCCCGCTGACATATCGGGATGCGTCTTCACGGAGGGACCGATGACCCCCGACGAGATCAAGGCTCTGATGAACGAGCCGGCCTGCGCCCACAACAAGAAGTCCAAATCCGGCTGCGCCAAGCCCAAGCCGGGCGCCACCCAGGGCGGCTGCTGCTTCGACGGCGCGCGCAACGCGCTGCTGCCCATCGCCGATGTCGCCCACATCGTGCACGGGCCCATCGGCTGCGCCGGCTCCTCCTGGGACAATCGCGGCACGCGCTCCGGCGGGCCGGACACCTACCGCATCGGCATGACCACCGACCTGAACGACATGGACGTCATCACCGGCCGCGGCGAGAAGCGCCTGTTCAAGGCCATCGGCCAGGCGGTGGCGGACCACGCCCCGGCGGCCGTGTTCGTCTACAACACCTGCGTGCCGGCGCTGCAGGGCGACGACATCGAGGCCGTGGCCAAGGCAGCAGCGGCGCGCTTCGGGGTGCCGGTGGTGCCGGTGGACTGCGCCGGCTTCTACGGCAATAAGAACCTCGGCAACCGCATCGCCGGCGATGCCGCCTACCGCCATGTCATCGGCACCCGCGAGCCCGATCCGGTGCCCCCGGAGGCGGAGATCGCCGGCGTCCGCCGCCACGACATCAATCTTATCGGCGAATGGAACGTGGGCGGCGAATTCTGGAACGTGGCGCCCCTGTTCGACGAGCTGGGCCTGCGCATCCTGTGCAGCTTCTCGGGCGACAGCCGCTTCCACGAGGTGCAGACCATGCACCGCGCGGAAGCGAGCATGGTGGTGTGCTCCAAGGCCATGCTGCACGTGGCCCGCAAGCTGGAGGAAGACCACGGCGTGCCCTGGTTCGAGGGCAGCTTCTACGGTGTCGCCGACACCTCCGAGGCGTTCCGGGGCTTCGCCCGGCTCCTGGGCGACGATGATCTCACCGCCCGCGTGGAGGCGCTGATCGCCCGCGAGGAGGCCAAGGTGGAAGCCGCGCTAGCCCCGCTGCGGGAGCGGCTCTCCGGCAAAAGGGTGCTGATCTTCACCGGCGGCTACAAATCGTGGTCGGTGGTATCGGCCATGCAGGACCTGGGCATGGTGGTGGTCGCCACCGGCACGGAGAAGTCCACCGAGGAGGACAAGGCCCGCATCCGCGCCCTCATGGGCCCCGATGCCCGCATGATCTCCGACAACGACCAGACCGCCCTCATCGCCACCTATCACGAGTGCGGCGCCGACATCCTCATCGCCGGCGACCGCTACATCTATCCCACGCTGAAGTCGCGCATCCCCTTCCTCGACATCGATCACGTCCGCCGCATCGGCTATGCCGGCTATGACGGCCTCGTCGAGCTGGCGCGCAACCTCGGCCACGCGGTGCATTCCCCGGTGTGGTCGGCGGTGCGGGAGGCCCCGCCGTGGCGCCGGCGGGCGCTCGCCGCCGCGCGGCCTGCGGCCTGAGGGGCGGGCGATGGCGGAGATCCTCCTTCCCACCAAGCCGCTCGCGGTGAACCCGCTGAAGGCGAGCCAGCCCATCGGCGCCTCGCTGGCGTTCCTGGGGCTGGCGGAAGCCATGCCGCTGGAGCACGGCGCACGCGGCTGCACCAGCTTCAACAAGCTGTTCTTCATGCGCCACTTCAACGAGCCCATCGCGCTCCAGACCACGGCCATGGACCAGACCACCACCGTGCTCGGCGCAGACGACGCCGTGGTGGAGGCCCTCGCCACCATCTGCGAGACCAACCGGCCCCAGGTCATCGGCCTCGTCACCACCGGCCTCTCGGAGATGCAGGGCGCGGACGTGCCGCGCACGGTGAGCGCGTTCCGCCGGCGCAGGCCCGATCTTGCCCATGTCGCGGTGGTGCCGGTGAGCGCCTCCGACACCCTGGGCTGCCTGGAGAGCGGCTTCGCCGCCGCGGTCGGCGCCATGGTGGAGGCCCTGGTGCCCGGCACCAGCCGTGCCGGGCAGCGCAGCCGGCAGGTGAATGTCCTGGCCTCCGCCATGCTCACCCCCGGCGACCTGGACGAGCTGCGAAGCTGGATCGAGGCGTTCGGCCTCCATCCGGTCATCCTGCCGGACCTCTCAGGCTCGCTCGACGGCCATCTCATCGAGGCCGGCTATTCCACCCTCACCTATGGCGGCACCAGCCGCGCCGACATCGCGACCATGGGGGAATCCGCGGCGACGCTGGTGGTGGGCCCCTCCCTCGCCAAGGCGGCGGACACCCTGAAGGCGCGCACCGGCGTGCCGGACCGACGGTTCGCCAGCCTCACCGGCATGGCGTCCGCCGATGCCTTCACCCTGGCGCTCTCGGAGATCTCGGGCCGCGACGTGCCCTCCGGCATCGAGCGCCAGCGGGCGCGGCTCGCGGATGCCATGGTGGATTGCCAGTTCCAGTTCGGCGGCGCGCGCGTGGCCGTGGCGGCCGACGCCGATCTCCTCGCCGCGCTCGCCGCCTTCTTCCACGCCATGGGCGCGCAGGTGGTCGCGGCGGTCGCCTCGGCCCGCGCCGCGCACCTTTCGGCGCTGCCGGTGGACAGCGTGGTGGTGGGCGACCTCGCGGACCTCGAATGGCTCGCGCGCGAGCGGGAGGCTGATCTCATCGTGGCCAATTCGCACGGCGCGGAGATCGCCGCGCGCACCGGGGCGGCGCTGCTGCGCGCCGGCTTTCCCATCTACGATTCCTATGGCGCGCACGCGGATTCCGCCATCGGCTATGGCGGCTCCCGCCGGCTGGTCTTCAAGGCCGCCGACCTGCTCGCCGCCCATTACCAGGAGCTCGCCCCCTACCGCTCGCGCTACCGCGCCGCGCCGCCCGCGCGGGCGGCGGAAAGGAGGGCCTGATGCTGCGGATCGCCTTCGCCTCCAATGACCGCAGCACTGTCAACCTGCACTTCGGCGGCGCCGAGAGCCTGGTGCTCTACGATGTCTCGCCCGGCCAGGCGGATCTCGTCGGCGTCGGCGAATTCCTGAAGGCGGACCAGGTGGGGGAGAGCGGGCGCTCGGGCCTCACCGGCACGGTCCAGGACAAGGTGCTCGCCAAGCTGGACTTTTTGGAAGGCTGCCACGCCGTCTACGCGGCCTCCATCGGCACCTCCTCCATCCGCCGGCTGATGGGCGTCGGCATCCAGCCCATCATCGTGGATACCGGGCACGACATCGTGGACCTGCTCAACGAGGTGAGCCTCGCCCTCGTCTATGGCGGCCTCGCCTGGGTGGAAAAGGCCAAGGCCAGGGTGCAGGAGGCGCCCGCCCGCGCGGCGCCCGCCGCCCCCGCGGGCGCAAGCCATCGCCTGGTTTCCTCTCTCGAAGATCTGGAGTGATCCCGATGACCGACACCGCCGCCCTCGCCACCCCCGTCGCGACGCCCGCCCAGCCCCTGGGCGACGCGGCCGAGGCCTTCGCCGGACGCCCCGCCCTCACCGATGCCCAGCGCCTCGCCCTCATCGCCGCCACCATCGAGGAGGTCCGCCCGGTCATCCGCGCCGACGGCGGCGACCTGGAGCTGGTCGCCGTGCGCGGGCCGCGGGTCGAGGTGCGCCTCACCGGCACCTGCCTGTCGTGCTCGCTCGCGGGGCAGACGCTGGGCGGCGTCCGCCGGCGCCTCATGGCGGTGCTCGACATTCCCGTGATGGTGGTTCCGCTCATCGGCTGAAGCCATTTCCCCAGGGCGCGGAGCGCGCGGCGGCCGTGAAAACCGCCGCGGCCGCCTGCCAAGCGGAGAAGCCCGCATGAACGTGATGTCCCCTCCCACGCAGGCCCTCCCCGCCCCGCAGGACGATGCGGATGTGGCGCTTTCGGGCGTGTGCGAGATCGCCGAGGTGCTCGCCGAGCCCCAGCCGCTGGAGCGCGCCCTCGGCGTCGCGCTGGATCTGTTGCACCGCTTCTGCGCGCTCGACCGCGGTCTCGTCTGCCTGGTGGATGAGACAGGCGCGCCGCACCCGCTCGCGGCCCGCCGCGGCGACGCGGCTGAGGCGGCCGAGCGGGCGGGCGCCGCCTTTCTCGCAGAGATCGCCACGGCGGGGCTGCCGTCCGTGGTGCGCACGCCGGGCTGCACCGGAGGGGAGAAAGAAGTGCGCATCGGCGTGCCGCTCAAGGAGGCTGGCCGCGTGGTCGGCACCTTAAGCGTCGAGCACCTGCGGCGGGCGGGCATGGCGGGCCATTGCGACGACGACCTGCGGGTGCTGAGCATCGTGGCGAGCCTCATGGCGGCGGCGCTGCGGACGCGGCCGGTGGCGGAGGAGCCGCCGCCCCTGAAGCCGCCGCCAGCCGCGCGGCCACGCGACCTCGGTATCGTCGGGTCCAGCGCCGCTCTGGGGGAGGCGCTGGAGAAGGTATCCCGCGTGGCCGGCACCGCCCTCGCCGTCCTGCTCCGCGGCGAGAGCGGCACCGGCAAGGAATTGTTCGCCCATGCGGTCCACCGGCTGTCCCGGCGCGAGGGCGGGCCGTTCGTGAAGGTGAATTGCGCGGCGCTGCCGGAAACCATGCTCGAATCCGAGCTGTTCGGGCATGAGAAGGGCGCCTTCACCGGCGCGCTCGCCATGCGCAAGGGCCGCTTCGAGCTGGCGGACGGCGGCACGCTGTTTCTCGACGAGATCGGCGACATCTCTCCCGCCTTCCAGGCCAAGCTGCTGCGGGTGCTGCAGGAGGGCGAATTCGAGCGGATCGGGGGAACGCGGACGCTGAAGGTGGACGTGCGCATCGTCGCCGCCACCAACCGGGACCTGGAGGCGGCCGTGGCGGCGGGCGATTTCCGCTCGGACCTGTATTATCGCCTGGGCGTCGTGCCCATCCGCCTGCCGGCCCTGCGCGACCGGCCGGCCGACATCCCCGTGCTCGCCCGCCACGTCCTGCAACGCTTCAACGCCGAGAACCGCGCGCGGCTGCGGCTGGGGGCGAGCGCGCTGGAGGTGGTGCGGGCCTGCGCCTTTCCCGGCAATGTCCGCGAGCTGGAAAACTGCATTCGCCGCACCGCCGTGCTGGCCCAGGGCCCGCTGATCGAGGCCGAGGACTTCGCCTGCCGGGGCGATGGCTGCTCCGCCGCCCTGCTGGCGCGCCACCTTAGAGCCGCCACCCGCGGGCGGCGCCCTCCGGAGCCCAGGGAGATGCGGGGCGAGAACAGCCACGGCGCGGGCCTGGGAGCGCCGCGGGACGCCGACACCGCTTTCGAAGCCGGACATCCGCCCCCTCAGCTCCCGCAGGCGGATGCGGCGCAGCACGCAGCACGCGACGAGGCATCCGGCGGATGCACCGCGCAGCGCGCCCGCGCTCGCATCTACACGCCGCGCCTGCCCGACGCCGAAACGCTGATCGAGGCGCTGGAGACAGCCGGCTGGGTGCAGGCCAAGGCGGCGCGCCTGCTCAATCTGACCCCCCGCCAGGTGGCCTACGCCCTCAACCGGCACGGCATCGACGTGAAGAAATTCTGACCCTCCCCGCCCCGCGCGAACCTGCCCGCGGCGCGGGCGCTCCGCGATGCCGGAGCCCCGGCCCGATATCCGGCGCACGGACGGCAAGGCGGCTTCGGAGAGAGGCGAGACCCGCGACAGCCATGGACAGACTTCAATTCAGCCAGATCGACGAGGCGACATCAGCCGCCCTGCGTTCCTCGAAAACACCGGTTCTCGCCGTGCTCTCCGATGTGCTCGACGCCTTCTACGAGCATCTCGCGCAGGCCCCGGAGACCCGTCGCTTCTTCGCCGACGGGGACGCGATGAGCCGCGCCAAGCGCCTGCAGATCGAGCACTGGGGCGTGATCCTCGACGGACGCTTCGACGCGGCCTACGAGGCGTCCGTGAAGCGCATCGGCGAGATGCACCACCGGCTGGGGCTGGAGCCACGCGGGTACATCGGCGCCTACAGCTTCCTCATCAGCCGCGCGGTCGCGGCCATCGGCGCCACGGGCGCGCGCGGCGGCATGCCGGCCCGCCGCCGCGCCAGCGCGCTACAGGGCGCCCTCATCCGGGTCGCCATGCTCGACATGGAGCTCGCCCTCGACGTCTACCTCCAGGCCGGGCGCCGGGAGCGCCGTGCGATGCTCGACCGCGTGGCGGGGTCGTTCGAGACGTCGGTGGGGGCGGTGGTCGAGGTCATCTCCGGCTCCATGTCCGAGCTGCAGGCCACCGCGCAGGGCATGACCGCGTTCGCGCAGGAAACCTCGCGCCGGTCGCAGACCGTGGTGTCGGTGGC
Source organism: Xanthobacter albus (assembly GCF_043194895.2). Lineage (NCBI taxonomy): Bacteria > Pseudomonadati > Pseudomonadota > Alphaproteobacteria > Hyphomicrobiales > Xanthobacteraceae > Xanthobacter > Xanthobacter albus. Next base: position 9,220 of record NZ_CM195532.1, read on the forward strand.
GGAGCGGGCCTGCGCCCATGTGGAGGCGGCGATGGCCGCCAGCGTGAAGCTGTCCGCGTCGGTCGCGGACATCGGCAGCCGGATGAAGCGCTCCGCGGACGTCACCGCCGGCGGGGCGCGGAATGCCGGCCGGGCGCGCGACAAGGTCAAGACCCTCTCCGATGCCGTCGGCCGGATCGGCGGCATCACCGGCCTGATCGGGCAGATCGCCGGCAAGACCAACCTGCTGGCCCTCAACGCGACCATCGAGGCCGTGCATGCCGGCACCGCCGGCAAGGGGTTCGCCGTCGTCGCGGAAGAGGTCAAGCAGCTCGCGGGGCAGACCCGCGGCGCGACCTCGCAGATCCGCAGCCAGATCGAGGCGGTGCAGAGCGACACGCGCGACACGCTGGCCGAGATCGAGGGCATCTCCGGCACGGTCGAGACGCTCGATGCCGCCGCCGCCGCGATCTCCGCCGAGCTGCGGAACCAGGAGACCGCCGCGCGCGAGATCGCCGACAACATCGGAAACGCCTCCAGAAGCACCATGGATGTCTCCGACAGCATCAGCCTGGTGGCGGGCGCGGTGCAGCAGTCGAACCTCATCGCCGAGCGCCTGTTCGCCGCCGCGAGCGACCTGCGCCGGCAGCTCGATGCGCTGCAGGGAGAGATGCGCGCCTTCATGGATGAAATCCGGGCCGACGGGAGCCGCGAGCGGAGAGATGGCGATGCGGAGCGGCCCCCGTGCGCGGGCCCGACGACCCCGCTCACTGCGCGATCGCTTCCCGCAGGAGCGCTTCCAGCCAGTCTCCGAAAACCTGAACGCGGCGGGAGAGATGCCGGCGGTGCGGATAGAGCAGCGTCATCGGCAGCGGTTCTGCACGGTGATCCGGCATGACCTCCACCAGCTCGCCGGCCGCGATGTGGGACGTGACGTCGTAAGCCGGAATCTGGATGAGGCCGAGGCCCGCCAGGCAGCAGGCGATATAGGCCTCCGCGCCGTTGACGGTGACCCGCCCGCGCATCGGCAACGTACGGGTGGCCTCGTTCTCCACCCACTCCCAGGCCTCGACGCGCCCGCTCGCGGGCGAGGCGTAATTCACCGCAAGATGGTCCTTCAGGTCGGCGGGGGTCCGGGGCGTGCCGCGCCGGGCGAGATAGCCGGGGCTCGCCACGTTTATGAGCGCGAGCCTGCCAACCGGGCGCGCGATCAGGCCGGAATCCTCGAGCGGGCCGACCCGCAGCACACAGTCCACACTGTCTTCCACCAGATTGACGGCCCGGTCCGTCACGCCAAGGTCGATATCGATGTCGGGGAAGCTGTCCAGGAAGGCGGGCAGCGCCGGCGCCACCACGAGCCGGCCGATGCGGCCGGGCACATCGACGCGGAGCTTGCCGGAGGGCTTGGCGCCGCTGTGCCTGAAGAGGCCCTCCGTCTCCTCCACGTCGGCGATCACGCGCAGGCAGCGCTCGTAGAGGGCCAGCCCGTCCTGGGTGGGGGCCACCCTGCGCGTCGTGCGGTGCAGGAGGCGCACCCCGACCCGCCCCTCCAGTTCCATCACGGCGGCCGAGACGGACGAGCGCGGCAGGCCCAGCGTGTGGGCGGCGCGGGTGAAGCTCGCCGCCTCGACGACGCGGGTAAAAATCCGGAACAGGTCGATGCGATCCAAGCTGGCGCCCGCAATTGTTCGTGGTTTCTGACGGATGATGTCAGACTGCCTCTCTTTATCGCGGATTTCCAGACGGTAGGTTGAGCGCCCGAGACCGGCAGCGCAGCGCTGTCCCGTGGTTTCCCAGGAGGCTCAGGGCATGACCGACCATTCCATCAAGGGCAAGACCGTCATCATCGCCGGCGGCGCCAAGAACCTGGGCGCCGTGATCGCCCGCGACCTCGCCGCGCACGGCGCCGGGGCCATCGCCATCCACTACAACAGCGACGCCGCGCGGCCGGACGCCGAGGCGACGGTGGCGGCGGTGAAGGCCGCCGGCGCCCGGGCCGCCGCCTTCCAGGGCGACCTCACCACCGCCGGCGCCATGGAGAAGCTGTTCGCCGACGCGGGCGCCGCCCTCGGCCGCCCGGACATCGCCATCAACACCGTGGGCAAGGTGCTGAAGAAGCCCATGATCGAGATTTCCGAGGCCGAGTACGACGAGATGAGCGCCGTCAACGCCAAGGCGGCCTTCTTCTTCCTCAAGGAGGCCGGCAGGCACCTCAACGACAACGGCAGGATCTGCACGCTGGTGACCTCGCTGCTCGGCGCGTTCACGCCCTTCTATGCGAGCTATGCCGGCACCAAGGCGCCGGTGGAGCACTTCACCCGCGCCGCGGCGAAGGAATTCGGCGCGCGCGGCATCTCGGTCACGGCCATCGGCCCCGGCCCCATGGACACGCCCTTCTTCTATCCGGCCGAAGGCGCGGAGGCGGTCGCCTACCACCGGACGGCGGCGGCGCTCTCGCCCTTCTCGAAGACCGGCCTCACGGACATTGCGGACATCGCCCCCTGGGTCCGCTTCCTCGTGTCCGAGGGGTGGTGGATGACCGGCCAGACCATCCTCGTCAACGGCGGCTACACCACCAAGTGAACGCCGGAGCAATTTCAGCAAAAGTGCGCAGCGGTTCTGCGTCCGGAATTGCGATAAACCAAAGATCTGGAGCGTGTTCGGCGAACACGCCTCAGGCCGCCCTCTCCGGGCGGCCGTCCACCCGCCGCCGGCCCGTCAGTGCCCGAGCGTGAACGAACGCTCGAAGCCGACACCCACGGTGAGCTGGTTGGGCGTTCCCGAGCCTGTCACCACCGGGCTCTGGGCCGCGGCGCCCGCCAGGTGCTGGTAGCTGCCGAAGACCGTCGTGGTCCATTCCTGCGACCAGTCGTAGGAGAGCGAGGTGGCAAGGCCCGCGGACTTGATGCCGGCGTCGGCATCGAACGGCGCGGCAATGCCGAGCGCGACGGCCTGCGGCGGAACGCCGAACTCCGTCTGCATCAGCGTGCGGTCGCCGAACGAGAGCCGGGGGCCGAAGGCGATGGTGAGGGCGCCTTGCTTCTCCACCAGATCGGCCGAAAGATTGGCCGCGAGGCCCGCGTTGGTCGCCAGCCCCTGGAGCAGCTCGATGCGGGTGCGCAGGTGCCCTTCCACCGGCCAGAACTCCGCGAAGCCGCCGCCCTCGATGGTGGTGGCATAGCCCGGCAGCCCCGGCATCACCCAGTCCGGCCGCCCCTCGCGGATGCCGCCGAGCACGCCCAAGCGCACGCCGTCGAAATCGAACAGGCCGATTCCGAAGCTGTCGTCGGGAGCGCTGAAGGTCGCCGGCTCGTCGGCGCGGCGGATGTCGAAGGACGGCATGAAATAGAAGGAGCCGGTGCGCGCGCCTTCATAGGTGGGCGCGAACGCCATGCTGCCGCCGAGCGTCACGATCCAGGCATCGCTCGCCGCCGCGGCGGCCTCCTGCGCCATGGCCACGGCGGGAAAAGCCGCGAGCGTCCAGGCGAGAACAAGAATGGCGACGACCGCCGTCGCGAGAACGCGGCCGCCCCCCGCCCCGCGCGTCCAGAGCCCGGTGCGTCGTCCGTGCGTCCCGCTTCGCGGCGATCGCGCCACGCCATTGATATCAGGCATTTTATTCACGCGGCCCAGTGCCCGCCCCGCTTGAGAACGCCCTAGTCATCCGCCCCTCCCGCGACGCGATCGATCCGGATCGCCAGCTTCTTGATGCGGTGCCACAGGCTGCGCTCGGTGATGCCCAGCTTCTCGGCCGCCCGCACCTGCACCCCGCCGCTGTCCTTGAGCGCGCTGAGCACGAACTCCCGCTCGATCCGCGCCATTTCCGCGTCGAGATCGCCCGACAGGCGCAGCGACGGCGCGGCGGGCTCGCTTCCGGCCTCGAACATCAGGAGGTCGGCCCGGCCGACGCGGTCGCCGCGGGCGACGATGGCGGCGCGCTCCATGCAGTTCTGCAGCTCGCGCACATTGCCCGGCCAGCGGTAGCGCCCGAGCGCCTCCAGGGCGTCCGGCGCAAGGCCGTGGATGCGCTTGCCCATCTCCCGCGCCGCCGCGGTGAGGAAATGCTCGGCGAGCAGGGGGATGTCCTCGGGCCGGTCCCTGAGCGGCGGCAGGGCGAAGGGAAACACCGCCAGCCGGTAGTAGAGGTCCATGCGGAAGGCACCGGCGGCGATCTCCTGGTGCAGGTCCTTGTGGGTGGCGGCGATGATCCGCACATCCACGGACACGCTCTTGCTGGAGCCCACCGGCTCGAAGCTCTGCTCCTGCAGCGCGCGCAGCACCTTCGCCTGCACGGCGAGCGGCATGTCGGCGATCTCGTCGAGGAAGAGCGTGCCGCCGTCGGCGACGGCGAAGCGCCCTTCCCGCGTCGTGGTGGCGCCCGAGAAGGCGCCCTTCACGTGGCCGAACAGCTCGCTCTCGATCAGCGCCTCGGGAATGGCGGCGCAGTTCACGGCGACGAAGGGCTTGTCCCGGCGCGGGCTGTTGTAGTGGATGGCGCGGGCCACCAGCTCCTTGCCGGTGCCGCTCTCGCCGGTGAGCAGCACGCTCGCGCGGCTCGGGGCGACCTCGATGACCTGGCGCAGCACGTCGCGGAAGGCCGGCCCTTCCCCGATCAGGTTGTCGAACCGGTAGCGGCCTTCCAGCTCCGCGCGCAGCCGCGCGTTCTCGCTCTCCACGGCGCGCATCTTGAGCGCGCGCTCGATGGTGGCCACCACGTCGTCCAGGTCGAGGGGCTTGGCCACATAGTCGAAGGCGCCGTCCTTCACCAGGTCCACCGCCCCGCGCACGGTGGCATAGGCGGTCATGATGATGACCGGCAGGTCCGGCCGCTGCGCCTTCAGTGCCTTGAGCAGGTCGCGGCCGCTCTTCTCCGGCATGCGCAGGTCGCTCAGCACCGCATCCACCGGGTGGACGGCGCAGAATTCGAGCGCCGCCGCCACGCTGGCGACGGAGGAGGCCTGGTAGCCGCGCTCCGCCAGGGCGGCCTCCACCACCTCGCCGTGACGGACCTCGTCGTCCACGATCAGGATTTTAGCGGTCATGGCCGGCCTCGGCGCGGGGACGCAGGGGGAGCGCGGGGAGCGGGAAACGGAGGGTGAAGACGGCGCCGCCTTCTGGAGCATCGGCATAAGTGACCTCGCCTTGATGCGCCTCGACAATAGAGCGCACCGTGGCAAGACCGAGGCCGGTGCCGTTGACCCTGGTGGTCACGAACGGATCGAACAATGTGTCGCGCACCTCCTGAGGTACACCCGCGCCGTTGTCCTCCACCTCCACCGCCACATGCCCCTCCTCCTCCCGCACCCGGACGATGACGTGGCCGTCGGCGCCCGCCGCCTCCATGGCGTTGAGGAGAAGGTTGAGCAGCGCCTGGTGGAGCTGGTCGGCGTCGCCGAGGATCGTCACCGGCGTGTCCGGCAGGCGCACGGCGAGGGAGATCCCGCGGCGGCGCGCCTCGGCCTCGACGAAGCCGAGGGCGGGCCGCACCGTCTCGTTGACGAGATCGACCGGCATGGCCGAGCAGTGGGCCGGTCGGGCGAAGTTGAGCAGCTCCTCCACGAGGCGGTCGATCCGGACCACCTCGTCGAGGACGAAGCCCATGAGCCGGTCCTCGGCCGGCGCCATGGCGGTCTTGCGCCGCACCAGCTCCGCCGAGGTCTTGATGATGCCGAGGGGATTGCGGATCTCGTGCGCGATCACCGCCGCCGCCTGCCCCAGCGCCGCGAGCTGCGAGCGGTGGCGCAGGGCCGCCTCCATCTCCCTCAGCTTCTGGAGCTGGGCCGCCATGGCGTTGAAGCCGCAGGCGAGCGCCTCCAGCTCGCGCCCGCCCTCCTCGCGCACCCGGATGCGGTAGTCGCCATCGGCCACCGCCCGCACCGCGCCGGTCAGGTTGCGCAGCGGGTCGGTGAGGCGGCGGGACATGCTGATGCCCACCAGGAAGGAGATCACCGCCGCGATGCCCGCGAGCGCCACGAACAGCCAGAAGGTGCCGAGCCGCTCGAACAGCGCCGGCACGCCGACGAGCCGGCAGGCGATGATCCCCACGAGGCGACCGTGGTCGTCGTGGATCGCCGCGAAGGCGACGGCCCCGGCGGCGCCGAAGCGCGCCGGCTCCGTGACGAGCCCGGCGCCCGCTGTAAGCGCGGCATGGACGTTCGCCGGCACCGGGATCGCCGCGCGCCCGATGCCGGCGAGGTCGAACAGATGTCCCTTCTCCGAGACCTCGATGAGGTGCAGGTCGAGGGCGCGGATGGTGTGCGGTGCCGTGAAGAAGGCCTGGTCGAGGAGGTTGGCGACGAACAGGAAGGCCTTCTCCTCGCCGATCCGCACTTCCTGCACGGCGCCCACCATCATGACGCGCTGCCCGTCCCGCTTGGCGAAGAACACCGAGGAGACGGCCTCCCGCGGCAGCGGCTGGGTCACCTCCACCTCGCCGGTGGAGAACAGCACCCGGCCGTCGGCGGTATAGAGGCGCACGAAGTCATAGCCCACCGAGGCCAGCAGGTCCGCGAAGGGGCCGATGGAGTTGTGCTCGCCCAGGGTGCCTGCCTTGGACAGTGAGGCGGCCACGATCGCCGCCGCGCGCTGCGCCTCCTCGCGCCCCTCCGATGTCTCGTCGGCCATGAAGCGGGCGATCTCGCCGATCCACTGCTCCACGTTGCGCTCGAAGACCGCGGAGATGGCCTGCGCCGCGATGAAGGTCGCGATCAGCACCGGCGGCACGCTGACGAGGAGAAAATAGAAGGTGACCCGCAGGCGCAGCGGCAGCCTCGACCACCAGCCCTCGAATCCGCGTGCGGGTGCGCTCGTCATGCGTCCTCAGGATCTGCCGCCGGCGACGGGCTTGCCGGACGGCGCGGCGCCGCCGTCGCAGCGCTTGAGTGAAGCGGGCGCCCGATGCCATTCGAGCGTCTGCCCCATGGCCTTGACGCCGATGAAGCCCGTGACCGCCAGGGTGTCGTTCTCGCCCCGCCGGATGGAGAGGGAGTATTTCGTGCCCGAGTTCGGATCATAGATCCAGCCGCCGTCCCAGCCCTCGCCCGCGGGACGGGCGCCGCCGAGCACGGCGATGCCGCACAGGGCGCGCTCGCGCAGGCTGGAATCGGAGTTGTTCTCGTCGCGCACGGGCCGGCCATCCTCGTCGAGAGGCGACTTCAGCCACACGATGCGGCCGCACAGGGCATCGGCGCAAGGCTCGATGAGGACGGCGCCGTCCTGGTCCTCGGTCATCCAGATTCCTGTGATGTCGCCACCGGCGCGCGCGGGGCCGCACAGAAGGCCGAGGGCGAGCCCGGCGGCCAGCGCGCTCCGCGTCAGCTTTTCCACTGTCCGTTCCTGCATGGGCTCAGCTCCTCCCTCTGGGACAACCCTTGTGCGCCGGCCTCGGGGGCCGCCCCCACCAGGGCGACCCCGGCGAGGATGAGCGCGATGCCGGCGGCGACGCGGGGGCCGATGGCCTCCCCGAAGGCGAGCCAGCCGATCAGCGGCACGGTGACGTAGCTCAGCGCCGTGAGCGGAAAGGCGCGGCTGAGCGCCGTGTCCTTCAGCACCAGCATCCACAGCACGTAGGTGGCGATGTAGAAGGCGACCGCCAGCCACGCCGCCGCGCTGCCCGCCATGGCCGCCGCGAAGCCGAGGCCGAGCGGCACGTCGCCGATGCCGTCCGCGGCCAGCTTGAAGGCAACCTGGGTGGCGGTGTCGACACCCAGGAAAGCGAGGAGGAGCGCCGCCAGGCGGACGGAAACCGATAGCCCGGTCATGGACGCTCCTCCCCTTGCCGCCGTCCCAGCTCCGGGTCCCAGCGGGGGAAGGACAGGAGCGGGGCGGCGAGACGCACGGCCGCGTGGAGCAGGCCGTTGCGATGGCGAACGAAATGGGTACGCGGATCGAGGTGGCTGCCGAACCTCAGCTTCGAGGCGTAGGCGGTCTGGCCGGTCTGCAGGAAGCGGCGCCCGATGCGCTGGCAGAAGCGCACGTTCTCCAGCCAGCTCAGGGCGTAGAGATCGTGATCGGGGCCGAGCGGGTAGACCATGCCCAGGAACTTGTCGATCACCCTGTCCGCCTCCACCAGCAGCAGGTTGAAGCCGGCCAGCACGCCGTCCACGCGGTAGAGGGCGAACACGGCCTCCCCCGGCGTGGCCGCGGCCACGCGGGCGAAATAGCCTTCGGGAAGGTCCTCGAAATCGCCGTAGCGCACGGTGCTGCGGGTGCGGGTCGCCTCGTAGAGGGCGGCGATCTCCGTTTCCAGCCCGGCGATGGAGGAGCGCCACTCCACCGCCACACGGGGCGCGCCCTTGAGCTTGCGCCGCAGGTCCTTGCGCGTGGCGCGGGACAGGCGGGCGAGATAGGCGTCGAGGTCCGCGCAGCCGTCGAGATCGAGGACGGCGACCGGCAGGCTCTCCACCTGCACGTAGCCGGCGGCTTCGAGCACGGGGCCCGCCAGGGCCGCCTCGCGAGGGGCGACATCCTTGAAGGCGACGAGGCCGGCGCCGCGCCGGGCCGCCTCCGCCTCCACCGCGCGGATGAGGGCGGCGAGCGCCGCCGCCCGCCCGGCGGCATCGAGGCGGGGGTCCAGCGCGATGGGGCAGGCGTCGGTGAAGGCGGAGCCGACGCCGAGCATGCGCCATTCCAGCAGCCGCGGCGCGCGCTGGAAAATGGCCTCGGCCACGGCGCCGAGCCGGCCGCCCTGGATCGGCGTGTCGAGCCGGTAGCTCAGCGCGAACAGGGGCGCCGCGGCGCGCAGGCCGCCGGCGTCCTCCACCCGCGCCGCCGCCAGTTCCATGGCCGCCATCGGCGCCGCCTCGCAGGCCGCGAGGTAGGCCCAGCCCTCGCTCTCCGGCGGGCGGGCCGCGCGCCACGCCTTCGGGCAGATGGCGGACATGCCGGCCACGACGCCGCCCACCATGCCGGCCTCGGCGCGAGGGCCGGTCTCGGCCACCGGAAGGGTCAATGCCTGGGCGCTACGCAACGTGGGCCACCACGGACGAAACGGAGAGCGGAGCATCGGCCACGGACGTCGCGGGCGCGGCGACCCGGCGGTCGGCCGCCGAGAGGGCGTTCACGAAGGCCGTCACCCGGTCGGTGACGAGATGGCGCTGCCGGTCCACGGTGACGAGGTGGTAGCTGTCGTCCAGCACCAGGCACTCCACCGGGCCGCCGAGGTGGCGCTGGAGATAGACCGCGTTCTTGAGGCTCGCCACGTCGTCGTGCCGGGGATGGGCGATGAAGGCCGGCTGGCGGATGGAGCCGAGCACGGGCTTGACCGTGTCCACCAGCCGCCAGAACTGGCGCAGCGCGGCGGAAGGCGTGCCCAGGGCTCCGGCATCGGGATTGCCCGCCTTCATGGCGCTCGCCAGCCGGGCGCGCAGGCGCTCGTCCTTGATGCCGTAGGGCTCGCTCTCCACGAAGCGGTAGCGCCGGCCGAGCGGGGTGTCGATGAGCAGGCGCAGGAGGAAGCTGTAGCGGGGGATGGACCAGCCGTCATAGCGCAGGGTCGGCGACAGCATCACCAGCCCGCGCACCCGCTCCGGCTCGCGCGCGGCCAGAAGGGCGGCGAGCACCGCGCCCATGGAGAGGCCACCCACGATCACCCGCCCGCACCGTGCGGCGAGCGCCTCGAAGGCGGTGGCGGCGCTGTCGTACCAGTCCTCGAACCGGGTCGCGGCGAGCTCGTCCTCGGTGCCGCAATGGCCGGCGAGCTGGCAGCAGGAGACGGTGGCGCCCGTGGCGGCGAGCCGCCGCGCCACGTCGCGCATCTCCACCGGCGTGCCGCCGAGGCCGTGGATGAGCAGCACGCCGACGGGGCCGCCCTCAAGGATGAAGCTGCGATCGACGCTCATGGGACCTCACAGGCTGGATGCGACGAGGGCGACACCGGCCGTGACGAGCACCGCGCCGGCATATTGCCGGGGGGCCACGGCCTCGCCGAGCCACAGGCGGCTCGCCAGGGTGACGCCGATGATGTTGAGGCTCGCCACCGGGAAGGCGATGGTGAGCGGAACGAGGGCGAGCAGCCGCATCCACACCGCGAACTCCACGGCATAGATGGCGAGGCCCGCCAGCAGCCACGGCTCTCCGACGAGCCGCAGGGCGAACGCCCCGGCCCCCACCGCGGCGACCTCCGGCAGCCGGTCGGCACCGCGCTTGAAGGCGAGTTGGCCCAGCACGTCGCAGGCGACGGAGGCGGCGAACAAGGCGACGATCGCGGTGTTCATTGCAGGATGGGCTCCATGTGCGCGAGAATGCGGGCGTTGGCGGCGCCGTTTATGGCCGCCGCGTCGCCGCCCGGCTCGGGGCGCTGCGCGCGGTCGAGGAAGGACAGGATGCCGCGCAGCGCGCCGTCATGGCCTTCCGGAGCGAAATCGCCGCACACGTCCATGCCGATCACCCGGCGGCGCTCCGCGATGGTGGAGATGGCCTTGAGCACGGCATCGAGGCTCAGCCGGCCCTGGTCCCAGTTGGTCACGGCCTCGGCGGGGGCGAGCACGTCCTTGTCGAGGCTGATCCACACCGGCAGCTCCGGCAGGCGCGCGGCGATGGCATCGATCTCCCCGACCCAGTCCCCCGCCCCGATGCCGCGCCAGGACAGCCCGTCCGGCGCGATGCCGGCCCGGCCGGTCGCCGCCGCCGTCTCGAACGCGGGCCCGGCATAGAAGGTGGTGCCCGCCGCGAGCGGAAACAGCTCCAGCCGGCCGCAGCGCAGCGCCGGCAGGTCGGCCGCCTTCATCTGCGGCGCGTCGATGTCGGTGGAGCACGGACCGATGGTGACGACCCGCGCCACCTCCAGCCGCTCCAGGAGACGGCTCACCCAGGAGCCGCACCCCAGGGTTCGGGGCCAGCGCGTCCAGTCCGGGTGGTTGTCGAAATGGACCACGTTCACCGGCTGGTCGAGGCGGCTGACGAGGAGGAAGGCGAGGTGGTGGAAGTCGCCCGAGCCGTAGAAATGGATGTCGCCCGCCCGCGGCGCGCCGAGCCGGCCCGCCAGCGCCCCCAGTCCCTCGCGGTCGGCGAGGAACCTGAGGTGCGGCGAGAGGTCGGCGGCCGCGACGAGATCCCCCTCCCCCGCCGCCACGGCACCCATGAGCTGGGGCTGGAGGAGGAGGGAGCCATCGACATCCAGGACGCGCAGGCGCATGGCCGTCACTTCCGCCTGCCGTCCGGCGCCACGCGCGTGAAGAGCTGGTCCAGCAGCGCCAGGCCGAGGTCGATCTCCTCCCGGCTGATGGTGAGCGACGGCGCCAGGGTGATGACGTTCTTGTGGTAGCCGCCGATGTCCAGCACCAGGCCGTAGCGCTCGCCGCCGTGGACGAGATCACCCTTCAGCGCCTCGTCCACCATGCGGTCCACCAGGGCCTTGGAGGGGGTGAAGCTGTCGTGGGCCTCGCAGATCTCCATCCGCAGCGCGAGGCCGAGGCCGTCCACGTCGCCGACGATGGCGTGCCGCGCCTGGAGCTCCTTCAGCCCTTCGAGGAAGTACGCGCCCTTCTCCGCCACCGAGGCGGCGAAGTCCTCCTCGCGCAGCATCCGCATGACCTCCAGCGCCACGGCGGTGCCGAGCGGGTTGGCGTTGAAGGTGGAGTGGGTGGAGCCGGCGGGGAACACCGCGGGGCTGATGAGCGCCTCGCGCGCCCAGATGCCCGACAGCGGGTTGAGCCCGTTGGTCAGTGCCTTTCCGAACACGATCACATCAGGCGAGACGCCGAAATGCTCGATCGACCACAGCTTGCCGGTACGGTAGAAGCCCATCTGGATCTCGTCCACCACCAGCAGGATGCCGTGGCGGTCGAGGACCTCCTTCAGCTCGGCGAAGAAGTTCGGCGGCGGAATGACGTATCCGCCCGTACCCTGGATGGGCTCCACATAGAAGGCGGCGTATTCGCACTGGCCGGCCTTGGGGTCCCACACGCCGTTGTACTCGCTCTCGAACAGGCGGGCGAACTGCTGGACGCAGCGGTGGCCATACTCTTCCTTGCTCATGCCGCGCGGGCCGCGGAAATGATAGGGAAAGGGAACGAACTGCGCGCGCTCGCCGAAATGGCCGTAGCGCCGGCGATAGCGGTAGGAGGAGGTGATGGCCGAGGCGCCGAGCGTGCGCCCGTGATAGCCGCCCTCGAACGCGAACATGAGGCTGCGCCCGCCGCACGCGTTGCGCACGAGCTTCAGCGAATCCTCCACCGCCTGGGCCCCGCCCACGTTGAAGTGCACGCGGCCCTTGGCGCCGAAGCGCTCCAGCGCGCCGGTGGCGATCTCGGCGGCAAGCTCGATCTTCTCGCGGTGCAGGTACTGGCTCGCCACCTGCGGCAGGCGGTCGAGCTGCCGGCGCAGGGCCTCGTTCAGGCGCGGATTGGCGTAGCCGAAATTGACCGCCGAATACCACATCTGCAGATCGAGGAAGGTACGGTCCTCGTCGTCATAGAGGAAGGAGCCGTCGCAGCGCTCGAAGATCTTCGGAACGTCGGTGTAATGGACCGTGTCGCCGTAGGAGCAGTATTCCGCCTCGAGCGCAAGCAGGCGCGCGCGCTCATCGGCGGTGGAAACGACGTCGGTCTGGCGGTCAAGCATGGAGATTCTCGCAGGTGGAACGGGGATCGGCCCTGGTGTCGCGCGGGCGGGGCGCATATGGCGGTTCGAGGAAGCCGAGCGCGTCGGCGAAGCCCGTGATCTTCCGATGGGGAATGCCCTCGCGGGCGCAGAAGGCGGCCAGCTCTCCCTTGGCCAGCACGAAATCGGCGCGGCGGGCGAGGCAGAAGTCCGAGCGCCCGTCGCCCACCAGCACCACGGGCCGGTTGCCCGGCACGGCGGCGCACTTGCAGGTGCCGTTGGCGCAGCTCTCGCCGAGATTGGAGAAGGCCGCGGTCCAGCGGTCCGCGCCCGTCGGCAGCAGGCGATTGCTCGTCACCGGCAGGTCGATGCCGTGGGCGAGCAGGAGCGGGACGATGATGCGGTCGAAGCCGTCCGAGACGATGGAGACGCTGGCCCCGCGCAGCCACGCGGCGGTGACGAAGGCGGGGAAATCGGGATCGAGCTTCACCCCGGCCAGCACCTTGCGCAGGGCGCCGGGATCGGCGCGCAGCATGGCGACCTGCCGGGACAGGCATTCCCGCGACCCGATCCGGCCGTCACGCCAGTCTTGCTCGATCTGCCGCCAGTCGCCTTCAGCGAAGGCTTCGATGATGAGATCGGTGGTGTCCGTCGGGCAGACGGTGCCATCGAAATCGAGAGCGAAATGGAACTGCATTTGGCCTCACGCGTCACTTCGCGGAGGATTTCGCAACTCTCGTGCCAGAGCTGTTTTCTATGAATATCAATGCGTTAAATAAACAGCCACCGAGACGGCCACGCCGAATGTTGGAGCTTCCCCCGAAATGCGGGGGTCAAGCTCCCCGCTGGGGATGCCGCGCCGCACACCCGGCCGATGGAGCGTGACGTTGCGCAAGCGCCGTCGTAAGTATTGGAGGCGGATCAACGTGCGCAAGGGAACCTGATGTTCAGCAGGAGGACGTTTCACGACGCCTCGGAACAGGAAGCCGCCCTGCCCGGCTGGCAGCAGCGCTACACCCACCTCTCCTCCGGCAGGTTCGAGGGCGAGGTGGCGCTTCTCCGGCTCGGCGGCGTCACGGTGATGCGGGAACAGATGAACGTTTCCACCGAGCAGCGCTACCTGCCCCCGGCCAACAACCTCGTCCTCTTCAGCCATGCCGCCACATCAGGCGGCTTCTACGTGCACGGGGCCCACTACCCCGGCCGCTCCATCGGCTTCGACTACAGCCAGGACGAGGGCCTCATCGTCACCAGCCCGCAGGCGGACATGATGATGCTGGTGGTGGACGCGGCGCCCTTCGCCGCCAACCTGCGGCGCTCCATCGGCGTGTTCGGCCCACAGTCCGGCCAGCGCGCGCGGGATCTGTTCACCTGGCTCGGAACGCTCTTGCACATGTATGCGCGCGCCGAGCCCGCCCAGCCCGCGCCGGCCGTGCCCGACGAGGCCCGCGCCCTGCTGCCGGACCTCATCCAGGACCGGCTGACCCTGCTTCTGGACGGCATGGGCGGGCAGCCGGCGGGCACGGCGCGCGAGGAGCCGCGCCTCTATGGCCGGTGCGTGGAATGGCTGCAGGCGCACCCCAACGCGCCCGTCACCGTGAGCGAGCTGGCGGCGGCGCTGGACGTACCCCACGAGCGGCTGCGGGCGGCCTGCCTTTACGCCACCGGCCACAAGCTGGACGCCATCTTGATGCTGCACCGGCTGAACGGGGCCCGCCGCGCGCTGCTGGCGGCGCGGGAGACGCGGCGCAAGGTCTCGGACGTGGCGCTGGACTGGGGCTTCTTCCACTGGGGCCGCTTCGCCGTGCGCTATCACGCTTTGTTCGGCGAGCCCCCCTCGCAGACCATCCGCGCCGCCTGACGCGCGAGGGCGCGGGCGGCGCGGCGGGTTCACCGGCGGGACGCTGCCGTCACGGCCAGGGATATTCGGCCATCTTCACGCCCGTCGCCGAAAGGCGGGCCGCGATCTCACGGCGCAGGCGCACCACGTCTTCCACCTCGACGGCGCGGCGGGCAGCCACCTCCTGCGCGGTGAAGGGGCGGACCTCCTTGGGCGTGCCCCACGTCTCCACCACATAGTTGAGGACGGCGGCGGTCTCGCCGTCGCTCAGGCTGGCGCCGGCGAGACCGGGCACATGCAGCATGTAGGTGCGGCCCTGGTCGTCCGCCGCCAGCGCGTCCACATAGCCGGGAAAGGCGGGGATGCCGCTTTTCGGCAGGCCCTCGCCATCCGCCAGGTGGCAGCCCGAGCAGCGCAGCAGGTAGTTGGCCCGCGCCGAGAGTTCCCCCGCGTGGCCCGCCTGCGGCAGCAGCACGAGCGCGGCGAGCAATCCTGGAAGAAGCCGGCGCCGTCCCATCTCACTGCCCCTCGCGCAGGGCCCGGAGCTGCTTGTGGGCGAGCGGCGCCTTCAGGGCCGCCTCCACCTGCGCCGGGGTCACCTTCTGCGTGGTCCTGTTCAGCTCCTGCAGCACGTAGGTGGCGGCGGCGGCGAGCTGCTCGGGCGTTCCGGCCTCGGCCTGCGGCGGCATCACGAGGCCGATGTAATCCTGCCCGTTCGCCGTGATCCTGCCGCTGAGGCCGCTGGCCAGCACGCCGCTGACATAGGCCGGCGCCTTGTCGCCCAGCCGTGCCCACAGCTCGGCGTCCACCAGCGGCGGGGCCAGCCCCTCGGTGCCCACGCCGCCCTCTCCGTGGCAGGCGGCGCAGACCGAGTTGAAGAAGCCCCGGCCGAGATCCTCGGCCCCCGCGGGGGCCGAGGCGAGCGGCGCCAGGAGACCCAGCGCCGCCGCGAGAAGGAGAGGTTTCCTCATTCCGCCAGCCCCACCAGCACCGCCACCGTGCAGTGGTAGCCCTTGTTGGCGTTGGCCATGCACCAGTTGATGTCGTTGTGCAGGCCCATGCGATAGCCGGGGCGCTCGCCCTCGGAGCGGAAGCAGAAGGTGGAGCCGGGCATCACCGCCTTGCCGCAGCAATCGTTGTAGGAGACGAGGTAGTCCTTGCCGTTCTTGGGATTGTGGCAGGTGCCCACCCACGACACCTTGGACGCCGAGGTGCCCGGCGGGCACGAGGTGGTGCTGCCGCCGGCGGTGTTGCACAGATTGCCGTCGAGGGCGCAGTAGCGCCAGTAGTCGCACGAGGTTTCGTCCTCCGCCTCGGCGGCGAAGGCGGCCCCGCCGGTACGGTCGAACGGCAGCACCGGCATCAGCGCGCCGCCCACCAGCGCCATCCCCGCCTTGGACAGGAAGGAGCGGCGGCCGAACTGGGTGGCCGCCTTGCGGCTGGTCTTCTCGGTGGTCTTGTCGATCAGCTTCAGCAGGCTGTCGATGAAATGGGTCATGACGGGCCTCCAATGGGGCGTTTCAGGAGTGGGCGGGGGCGTCGAGGAAGCTCTGGATGGAGCCGACCCCCAGCTCGGTCGCGTTGAACAGGCTCTCCAGCTGCTCGCGGCTGTTGATGAGCCCCTTGGCGCGCACGGTGCCCTCCGCGTCGATGAGCACGGCGAACGGCAGGCGCGAGACGCGGAAGCTCATGCCCAGATCGGGGGAGAGCACGTAGGGGAACTGCTGCAGCCCGGCCTTGGCGATGAAGGCGCGGTGGAGGGCCGCATCGCCGTCGCTGGCCAGCACCACGTCGAGCCAGCGGCCCTCGCTGCGGCGCATGTCCTGCAGCGCGGGCAGGATCTTCTTGCAGATGGGGCAGGTGGTGGAGAGGAAGAACACCAGCGTGCTGCGCTCCGCGCCGCGGGCGCCGATGGTCACCTCCCCGCCGTTGAGGCTGGGCAGGCCGAAGGCGGGCGCGGCCTCGCCGATCTTCGGGCCGCTGTCGTTCACCATCGCCCCCACGGGGGTGACGCGCTCGAACAGGATGCCGACCTGCCGGGCCAGCGCGAAGATGACGCCGATGAGCACCAGGACCAGCAGCCACAGGGCGGCGACGGCAAAGATGAGGGCATTCATGTCTTCAGCTCAATTCTTGGAGGGCGGTTGGCCGGCGCCGCGCGGCGTTCCGGCAAGGCGCATCTGTCCGGCATTGGCGAGGAGCTGCTCGATGCCCGCATAGAGCAGCCACAGGGTGAGCCCGGCGAGGATGGAGACGCTCGCCTCCGGCAGGCCGAGGCCGGCGCCGGGCCCGTTCACCCCCGCCGCCAGGGCGATGAGGGCGAGCACCGCGTTGCGCGCGAGCAGCGGCAGGGAGAGCGCCTGGGCGGGACCGCCGCAGCCGCATTCCACCTTGGCCCGGCCGCGGGCGATGTTGATGGCCATGGCCGCCCCGTAGAGCGCCAGCAGACCCGCCGCGAGGACGGCCCCCGCCGGACGGGCGGCGGGCCACACGAGGAGGGCGATGGCCGCCCCCTCCAGCGCCGCCAGCAGCCAGGCCGCCGGCTCCACCGCCCGCTCCGGCAGCAGGCGGTAGTCCGCCAGGAAGCCGGTGAACGCGGCATGGTCGCTCAGCTTGTGCCACAGGGCGCGGGCCAGCAGCAGGGCGGTGAAGGTGGTGGCGGTGGCCGCCACCATGCCCTGGGATGCCGTGGTGAAGGCGCTCTCCATCACGGTGCCACGTAGAGCTGCACGGCCATCTCGCCGATGTCCTTCACCTTGCCGGTGAGCTTGGCGGCGAACTTGGCCTCGGGGTCCACCGCGTAGCGGGTGAGCACCTTCTCCTCGTCATCGGTGCCGAACAGCACCGGCTCCTTGCCCTGGGTGACGGCGATAGACTTCACGCCCTCCACCGGCGAGCGGTAGAGCACCTTCTTCTGGGCCACCTGCACCGGCCAGATCTCGTGGGCCGCGTTCTTGTGGCTGCCCTCCTTGGCCTCCGGATGCATGGCGACGAACAGCACGTCGTTGGCGGCGTTGTAGGCCATCACCTCGAACCCGCCGGGCGCCCACGCCTCGTCGGCGCCGTTCTGGCCCTCGGTGATGGAGAACTTCCCCTCGAGCTGGGCCGGGCCAGACTTGTCGGAGACGATGAAGACGTTGCCGTTGAAGGAGAGGAACAGCAGGGCGTCGCCGCGCCGCTGGCTGATGGTGAACAGCGGCTCGCTGACGGCATCGAAGATCTTCTGGCTCTTCTCGGGCTTGGAGAAGGTGCCGTCGGCCTGCACCGTGTAGGTCTGGAAGGTGCCGTCGCCGCACAGGGTGGTGAAGCGCAGGCCGCTCGTCGCCGGGTGGATGGACCAGCAGCCGGGGATGGGCACCTCGGCGATCTGCTTGCCCGCCTTCAGGTCCACCACCGAGACCGAGGTGGCGGGGGTCGCGTTCTGGACGAAGATGTACTGGCCGTCGGCGGACGGGGCGAGCGCGTTGTTCTGCGGCGCCACCTGCGCCATCTTCTCGGAAACGACGATCTCCCGCTTATCCTTCAGCGTCTCGACATCGAATTCCTGGAGCACCGCCTCGGTGGGGCCGGACGTGATGCGCTTGGCGTAGGCGGAGGCGGTGTAGAGGGTCTTCCGGTCGGGCGAGAGCGCGAACTGGGCGATGAGCCCCGCGCTGATGGTGCCGCGCCGGTCGAGCTTGTCGACGCCGATCACCGAGACCTTGCTGGCGCCGTCCCAGCGCTGGTCCACCACGAACACGTTGGGGCCCGGCGGAATGCGCTCCTCCACGGTCAGCTTCTCGGGAACGAAGCCTTCTTCCGCCGCGGCGGCGCCCAGGGAAAGCACAAGGGCCACCGCAGTGAGCCCCGGGGTGACAAAACGCATCTGATCGTCTCCGCACTCGTGTCTTCCGGGACGCTAGGCAGGGGCGAAGGTTGAATCTATCCAGCCCCCGCCTAGGCATTTGCCCAGAAAGTGCGCAGATTGAAAATGCATATATTTTAATCAATTATAGCGACGGCGCGGGGCGTCACCGTTTCTTGTCCTTTGTTTTTGAAAGATTTTTTCTTACCTGCCGGACACGCTGCAACCCCGGCGCGCGCCGGCGCGCCGCTGCGCGGAGCCAAGCCGTTCGCGCGCCGAGATGCGCGCCACGCGCAGATCAGCCATGCATGAAATGTCTGGTATATTGCCGGCGCCACGCCCGGCCGTTCACGGCCGTGGGGCGCGAAACACCGTTCCGGCGCGCATCCGCGGCGCGCCGGCTCAGGCGCGCTCCAGAAGCTTCAGGCCCCGGTGCCGGAAGGTGTCGCGACCCGCGCGCTTGGCCTCGTAGAGGGCGGCATCGGCCAGCCGGAACAGGTCCGGGGCGGCGGCCTCCGCCCCGCACAGGGTGGCCCCGCCGATGCTCACCGTCACGCTGGTGCCGGCCGGATGGGGAATCGCCGCGGCGCGCAGCTCCGCCAGGAGGGTTTCGGCCACCGCCCGCGCCCCCTGCTCGCCGGCGTCGGGCAGAATCACGGCGAACTCGTCGCCACCGACCCGCGCGCAGAGATCCAGGGGCGAGCGCACCGCCGCCGCGAGCAGTGAGCCGATCCGCGCCAGCACCTCGTCGCCCATCTGGTGGCAGCCCAGGTCATTGAGGCCCTTGAAATAATCGATGTCGAGCACCAGCAGGGACACCGGCTGCCCGGTCCTGTGGGTGCGGCGCACCGCGCTGGCGATGGCATCGTCGAAGCCGCGCCGGTTCGCGAGCCCCGTGAGGCTGTCGGTCTGCGACTGGCGGGCCAGCTCCGCGTTGCGCCGCCACTGGACGATCTCGTCGGCCGCGATGGCCGCGAGATCGACCAGCGGGCCGATATCGAAGCGATCGGGGTCGGCGGGCTCCCGCTTCATCACGCACAGCGTGCCGAGCACGAGGTCCGGCTCGGAGACGATGGGGGCTCCGGCGTAGAAGCGCAGCGTCAGCTGCTGCACCAGCGGATGGCCCGCCATCCTCGGATCGGTCTTCAGGTCCCCCACCACCATCGGATGCCCGCTCTCGATGATCATGTCGCAGACGCTGTCGCGGCGGGACACGTTGCGGCCCAGGGCGCTCGAGGTCAGGGAGATGAGCGACTGGCACTCGTCGTCCACGAGGCCGATGAAGGCCGCCTCGGCATCGTAGATGTGGGCGGCGAGGCGCGTGATGCGGTCGAAGCGCTCGTCGGGCGCGGCGTCCATGATGCCGCACGCCACGAGAACGCCCAGGCGTTCGGCCTCGTTCAGCGGCGGGACGGCTCGTCTCCACATACGCGATCCTGCCCTCGCAGAAAAATGCGGCCCCATGATTCCAAATCACGGGCGCCGCAGCAAGCGAATGCGAGGTATGCGGCTGAGGCCCGGCGGCATGCCGCACCCCGGCCCGCCGCGTCAGGCCGCGGCGGCGAAGTCCGCGACGAAGCCGTCCACCGCGCTGCGCAGCTCCTTGGCCTGGCTCGACAGGCCGTCGGACAGCGTCATGAGCTGGGTGGAGGCGGCGCCCGTCATGCCCGCCGCCTGCCCCACGCCGGAGATGTTCTGCATCACCTGATGGGTGCCGGAGGCCGCGTGCTGGCAGTTCTGGGCGATCTCGGCGGTGGCCGCGCTCTGCTCCTCCACCGCGCCCGAGATGGCCGAGGAAATCTCCTTGAGGGTGGAGATCACCCGCGCGATCCCGCTCATGGAGGTCACCGAGCTTTCGGTGGCCTGCTGGATCTCCGACACCTTGGCGCCGATTTCCTCGGTGGCCTTGGCGGTCTGCTGGGCAAGCTGCTTGACCTCCTCCGCCACCACGGCGAAGCCCTTGCCCGCCTCGCCGGCCCGCGCCGCCTCGATGGTGGCGTTGAGGGCGAGCAGGTTGGTCTGGTCGGCGATGGACTTGATGAGGCTGATGACGTCGCCGATGGCGGAGGCCGCCGTCGCGAGGTCGGAGATGCGGGCGTTGGAGGTCTGGGCCTCGGCGAAGGCGGTGTCCGCGATCTGCACCGAATGGGCCACCTGGCTGCTGATCTCGCGGATGGAGGCCGCCATCTCCTCCGCCGAGGCGGCGACCGTCTGGACGTTGACCGCCGCATCCTCGGCCGCGCCCGAGACCGCCCGCGCCTGCTGGGAGGTCTGCTCGGCGGTGGCGGAGAGATTGCGGGCGGCGTCCGCCACATTCCCCGATGAGCCCGCGAAACCGCCCGCGAGCTGCTGCATGCGCTCGACGAAGGAGCCGGCCAGCTTCTCGCGGCGGGCGAGCACCTCGCGTTCGGCCGCCTCGCGGGCCGCGTTCTCCTGCTTCAGCCGCTCGCCCTCGCGCATCCTGTCGCGCATGTAGATCACGTTCCGGCCGATGGCGCCGAACTCGTCGGAGCGGGCGGCGGTGGCCACCTCCACGTCGAGATTGCCGTCGCCGATGGCCCGCAGCTCCGCCGACAGGTGGTCCATGGGGCGCATGATGGAGCGGTAAAGGAAAAAGGAGACCACAGCCAGCACCGCGAGGACGACCGCGATGATCGTGCCGAGCTCCATCACCTGCTCGTAGAAGGTTTCCTGGATGTCATCGACATAGACACCTGCTGAAATCACCCAATCCCACGGCTCGAACATGAGGCTGTAGGATATCTTCTCGAATGACGTCTTGTTATCGCCAGCCTTGGGCGCGTAATAGATGGTGAAGCCGCCACCGCTCCTGGCGGTTTCCACCTGCTGCTTCACGAACAGGTTGCCCTGGACGTCCCGATCCTGGCTGCGGTCGCGCCCTTCCAGCTCGGGCCGCGCGCCGTGGAACACGGTGACGCCGTCGCCATTGTAGACGAACAGATAGTTGTCCCCGTCGAACCGGGTGCGGTGGATCAGGTCACCGATGAGCCGCTTCGCGTCCGCCTCGGTGATGAGGCCCTTCTGCGCCGCTTCGTGAAAACCATTGATCTGGGAATACATCGCCTCGACGATGTGGCTCACGCCTTCCTTGCGTTCATTCAGCATGCTTCCCTTGAGATACATAAGGAAAACAGCACTGACGGTCACCAGACCGATGATGAACGTTCCGAACAGGAGCAGAAGCCTGGACTTGATCGACAGCGAGAGCATGGCACGCACCCAACTTATTGGTGTTTTCCGCAGCGGAGCAAGTTGCAGACAGCAGTGATTTCTCACTTTGGAAAAGCTCCACACAGATACACTTATGGAGCCGGAAGGGAAGCATCTCCCTCGTATTATCAAGACCAATCCGCGAAAGAACTTCGACGGGGAAAACAGCGGGATGGAAAGCACTCCCGGATACCTCCCCGCCATCAGGCAGGGCGTGCCGCCGAAAGAAACCGGACGCGCCGCGACGACCCTTCATTGCAGCGCTCCCCCGCCACAGCCGAGGGACGCACGCCCCTGCGGCGCCCACCCGGCCGGCCGGTGCGCGAATCACGCCCCCGGCACGGGCGGCCTCAGTCCAGCTTGAAGCCGAATCGGCCGGCCTGACGCTGGACGAACGCCTCCATGCGCGCCCGGCCGTGGGGGGTGAGGCGCACCAGCGTGCGCCTTTTGTCGTTGATGTCCGGCTGCCGTTCCACAAAGCCGGCCTCCAGCAGCTCCTCGATGCGGCGCAGGGCGGTGGTGGTGGGGGCGCCTGAGGCGAAACAGAGGCTGGTGACCGAGATCGGCCGCCCGTAGGCCTCCGATATCAGCAGGTCCAGCATCATCTCCCAGGCCGGATCGCCGAACGGGTTGGGTTCGAAGATGGCGGCGCGGTCGGCCTGCGCCGCCACGAGGATGCGCAGGAAATCCGGCCAGTGGACGGTGCCGGGGCTCGCGGGCTGTGCCTGGGTCGGCGGGCTCCCCAGGAGGGCGAGGGCGCGATCGATGGCGGCCGCCACCTCGTCCGCCGTCACCGGTTTCTGCAGGAAATCGACCACCCGGAGGCGCAGGGCGTTCACCGCGCGCTCCAGCGAGGCATGCCCCGTGACCACGATGGCCGCCAGCGGCGACATGCGACGCCGCGCGGAGAGCTTCTGCAGCAGCTCCAGGCCGTCGATGCCCGGCAGCTGCAGGTCGGTCACGATCACCTGCAGGCCGGCGTGGGATTGCGCCAGATCCAGCGCCTCGGCCGCGGTGGCGGCGCCGAGGACGGGAACGCCCAGCAGGCCGAGGCCCTCGGTGAGCTCGCTCAGGCTGTCGGGGTCGTCATCCACCAGCAGCACGCGCGGCAGCGCCTGTGTCTGTGCCTGATCCGTCATGCGGCCTCCCCCTCGCGCGCGCCACCGGCCGGCATGCCGCGCGGGCAAGAAAGGCTTCCCGCGCCGCAACACATGCGCTGGCCGGACCCGTGTCCGCTATCTCGAAGAACAGCAGGTCCCCAAGAACAGATCTCCCGCCCGCGCCCGCAGCCGGGCGCGCCTCAACTCCTCGATTCCGGGCATTCTGGTGCTTAGCGCGCAGCTTGCAAGCCGCAAGATCAAATCCCGGCCTATCCTGGCATCGCCTCGAAAACGGCCCGCGGATACCGCGAACATCCGAGGCGGCTGCTTGATACCTCCGAATTTGCGTCCCTCCTCACCGATATCCTTTCTTGCCTCCGCCTTGGATCGAGTTACCCTTGACCAGTGGGCAGCGTAAGCGGTGCACTCGGGGCGTGTTCCGCCGCGGGGGACATCGAAAAAACTGCCAGGCCGATGAGCCACCTTCTGATCGTCGACGACGAGCCGGATTTTCTTGACGAGCTGGCGGAGGCGCTGGCCTTCCGAGGCGTGTCCTCCACCTGCCTCGGGCGCGCGGGGGAGGCCGTGGAGGCGGTGCGCTCAGATCCGCAGATCCGCACCGTCGTCACCGACATCCGCATGCCGGACATGGACGGCGTGGTGCTGATCGAGGCGCTGAAATCCGCGTTTCCAGAGCGTCGGCTGGCGTTCGTCGTGATGACCGGCCACGCCGCCGAAAGCGACATCCGCCGCGCGCGGGCGGCTGGCGCGGCCGCCTGCTTCCCGAAACCCGTCGCGTTCGCAGCCTTCTGCGAAGCGCTGGAGACCTTGGACCGCGGCCATGAGCAAGCCTGAAGACACTCCGTCCCTGCGCCGTTTCGTGAACCCCGTCACCCTGCTGCTCGCGGCGCTGCTGATCCTGGTGGGCTGCCTGCCGTTCGCGGCGGCGGTGACCCTCTATGCCCTCCACAGCAAGGCGGAGATGCACCGGGCCAGGGACAGTGCGGCCAAGACCGCGACCCTGCTGCTGCACGGCTTCGAGCGCTCCATCGAGCCGATCGACGCCCTGATGCAGAACTTCGCGGCCACCTTCGAGGCCAGCTGGACCCCCGAACAGGCCTACGACGCCTTGAGCGCGGTGAAGCTGCCTTCCTCCATCATCCAGCTCTCGGTGACGGACAGGAACGGCAGGCTGATCGCCAGCAGCCTCTCCGCGCCCACGGGCACGCCGGTGAACCTCTCGGACCGCGAGCACATCCGGGTCCACATGGAGAAGAACTCGCCCCACGGCGACCTCTTCATCAGCAAGCCGGTGCTCGGCCGCGTCTCCAACACCTGGACCGTCCAGCTCACCCGCCCGCTCGACGACGGGCAGGGGAATTTCGGCGGCGTGGTGGTGGCCTCCTATGCGATTGCCGACTTCATAGAGTACTTCAAGCAGCTGCGGCTGGAGGACAACATGCTCATCGCCCTGGTGGGCGACGACGGCATCGTCCGCGCCCGCGCCGCCAAGCAGACCTCCTTCGGCGACGATATCTCCAACACCCCGGCATTCCAGCGCACCATGCAGTCGCGCGAGGCCAGCTACGACTTCAAGAGCACCCTCGACGGCATCGAGCGGATCGGCGAGATGATCCACTCGAAGCGCTACCCCGTCTCGGTCACGGTCGCGTACTCGAAGGACTTCGTGCAGCAGCAGAGCGACAGCTTCCGCACCGCCATCTGGGGCACGGCGTTGGGGCTCGCGATCGCGCTGCTCATCCTGGTGCTGCTCGCGAACCGCTATGTCGGCATGCAGAAGCGCCTCAACGCCCAGGAGCTGGAGGCCCAGGCCCGCCAGCGCGAGGCGGACGTGCTCGGCGCCATCAGCCGGGTGCCCGGCATCAGCGTGCTCCACGTCGGCGACACCGGGCCGAGCGAGGTGAGCACGGTTCCCGCGAGCCCCATGGGCTCGGCCGTGTGCGATTATGCGAGGAGCGGACGCTTCCGCGCCCTTGCCGCCGGCCTCAAGGCTCCGGTGGTGCGCAACGAGCACCTCTCGGACGGGATGGAGGAATGGGAGGTGGAGATGGTGGTCGCCCCCGTCAAATCCCTGGACACGGAGCGCCCGTCGCCCGGCCGCAAGGAGGTGGTGGTGTTCGCCCTCGACCAGACCTCCCGCCGGATGGAGGAGAACAAGCTCTACCAGATGTCCAAGCTCGCCTCGCTGGGAGAGGTCGCCACCGGCCTCGCTCACGAGATCAACCAGCCGCTCGGCGTCATCCGCCTCGCCGCCACCAATGCGCTCACCGCCATGAAGCAGGGCGCGGCGAGCGACTACCTCACCGCCAAGCTCGACCGCATCATCCAGCAGACCGAGCGGATGGGCCGCATCATCGACCATATGCGCATCTTCGGCCGCAACAGCGACGACATGCTCCAGCCCTGCGGCGCTATGGATGCCGTGCACGGCGCCCTTCAGGTGCTGGGGGAGAGGATCCGGCTCGACGGCATCCGCCTTGAGACCCGCTTCGCGCTCGATGTTCCTCCGGTGCTGTGCCGCCAGGACCAGCTTGAGCAGGTGCTCATCAACCTGCTGCAGAACGCGCGCGATGCCATCATCGAGGCAGCGGCGCGGGACAAGAGCCGGCAGGGCCGCATCGGGATCGACGTCGCGCGGGAGAAGGGGCCGGAGGGCGCGCGCGGGGTCCGCATCGCGGTGTCCGACAATGCCGGCGGCATCCCGCAGGACATCATGGAGCGGATCTTCCAGCCCTTCTTCACCACCAAGCCGCCGGGCAAGGGCACCGGGCTCGGGCTTTCGGTGAGCTTCGGCATCATCCGCAACCACGGCGGCACCCTCTCCGTCCGCAACGGCGCGGAGGGCGCGGTGTTCATCATCTGCCTGCCCGCCAAAGGCGCCGGCGCCCCCCATGAGGCCCCCCTGGGCGCCGCGGATGCCGCCGCGACCGCCACCGAAGGCTGACGGCGGCGGCGAAGAGCACCGCACAGGCCCGCATGGGTGTCCATGGTGTCGCCTTCCCCTGCCGCGCGGGCGCGCACCGCCCGTCGGCCCCGAAACGCGGCTGCGCCATGCCCATTCCAGCGCGGCGGCGTGCCGCCGGGGGAACGAGGTACACCCTCGCCATCAGGGCGGCGACGGTGGGCATCGACCCAAACGCCGCCGCGGGGGAAAACGAGGGCCGCGCCACGCGATGGCGGATCACCGCGGGCCTTCACGCCGGGAACGAGCCCCAGGCGTGCGGGCATGGCTCACGTCCGGCTGGCGCGGGGCGTGTCCGTGGCTGCGGGCTGCGGCCGCAGCCGCTCCAGAACGGTGAAGAAGGCCGGCACGAACAGCACCGCGAGTCCCGTGGACGCCAGCATGCCGCTCACCACCGCCACGCCGAGCGACACGCGCGCTCCGGCCCCGGCGCCGGAGGCGAACACCAGGGGCAGCATGCCGAAGATGAAGGCGAGCGACGTCATGAGGATGGGCCGGAACCGGAGCCGCGCCGCCTCCACCGCCGCCGCCGCGGGTGCCAGGCCCTCGGCGCGCCGCTCGCGGGCATACTCGACGATGAGGATGGCATTCTTCGACGCCAGTGCGATGAGCAGGACGATGCCGATCTGCGTATAGAGATCGTTCGACATGCCGGAAGCCTCCAGCGCCACCACCGTGCCGAGCAGGGTCAGCGGCACCGAGAGGATCACGGCCAGCGGCTGCACCCAGCTCTCATACTGCCCGGCGAGGACGAAATAGACGAGCAGCAGCGCGATGGCGAACACATAGTAGACCTGATCGCCCACCACCTCCTCCTGGTAGGACATGCCGGTCCAGGCGGTGCCCATGGATGACGGCAGCGTGCTGGCGGCGATCTCCTTCATCAGCGTCATCGCCTCGCCGGAGCTGAAGCCCGCCGCGGGGCTGCCCACCACCGACGCCGCCGGATAGAGATTGTAGAGGGTGATGAGCGCGGGCCCCACTTCATCGGCGATGCGCGCCACCGTGCCCAGGGGCACCATGCGCCCATCGGCGCCCTTCACCTTCAGCTTCAGCACGTCGGCGGGCTGAAGCCGGAAGGGCGCGTCTGCCTGCACATAGACCTGGAACACGGAATTGTACTTGGTGAACTGGTTCACGTAGGCCGAGCCGAAATAGGCCTCCACCACCTCGAACACCTGTCCCACCGTGAGCCCCAGCGCCTCGGCCTTCACGCGGTCCACCACCAGGCGCAGTTGCTTGCCGTCGGCCTTGAAGGTGGAGGACACATGGGCGAGGCCGCTCTGGGAGGCGGCATTGGCCACCATCTGCGCGGCGGCATTCTGGAGGGCTAGGAAATCGCTGCTGCCATCCCTCATCTCCACCATCATGGAGAAGCCGGAAGCGTTGCCGACCCCCTGGATCGCCGGCGGCAGCAGCAGCACCGCGATCGCGGAATCGAGCCCCTCCAGCGCGGCGCGCGCCTTCGCGCCGATGGCGTCGATACCGAGATCGGGCGTCTTGCGCGCATCCCAGTCCTTCAGCACCACATAGAGCATGCCGGCATTGTAGAGGGTGGCGTTGTTGTCGAGCGGCGAGATGCCGGACACGCCGATGACGTCCTGGACCCCGTCGATGCCGCGCATCAGCTTCACCGCTTCAGCCACGGTCGCCTCCGTGCGGGCGCTGGAGGCGGAATCGGGAAGCGTGAGATCGACGATGAAATAGCCCTGGTCCTCAGCGGGCAGGAAGCCCGTGGGCACGCGGGAGAGGCCGTAGACGGCGACGCCGACGAGCGCGAGCCCCACCAGCGAGGTCAGCACCGCCGCCCCCACCAGGCGCCGCACCACGGCCACATAGAGGGCCTCGCAACGCGCATAGGCCGCGTTGAACGCCCGATAGAAGAGATTGCGCCGCTCCGGCGGCACCGGCGCGCGCAGCCAGAGGGCGCACTGGGTCGGCTTCAGCGTCACCGCGTTCACCGCCGAGATGAGCGCGGTGGCGGCGATGACGAGGGCGAACTGCTGGTACATCTTGCCGGTGAGGCCCGAAAGGGTCGCCGCCGGCAGGAACACGGCCATCAGCACCAGCGTGATGCCGATGACAGGGCCCGTCAGCTCGCTCATGGCCTTCACCGCGGCGTCGCGGCTGCTCAGCCCGTTCTCCATGTGCCGCGCGACGCCTTCCACGATGACGATGGCGTCATCCACCACGATGCCGATGGCCAGCACCAGGGCGAACAGGCTGGTGGTGTTCACCGTGTAGCCGAGCATCGCCATGGCGGCGAAGGCACCGATGATGGTGACGGGAACCGTGGTCGCCGGCACCAGCGTCGCCCGCCAGTCCTGCAGGAAGAGAAGGATGACCGCCAGCACCAGCACGGCCGCGATGAGGAGGGTCTCATAGACCTCGTCGATGGAGGCGGTGACGAACTTGGTGCTGTCGAAGGAGACCTTGTATTCGAGCCCCTTCGGGAATGACTTCGCCAGCTCCGCCATCTTGGCGTTCACGCCCTCGGCCACCGTCAGCGCGTTGGCGCCGGTGAGCTGGGAGATGGCGATGGCCGCGGAGGGCATCCCGTTGAGGGTGGCGACATGGCCATAGGTGGCCGCGCCCAGCTCCACCCGGCCGATGTCGCCGATGCGCACGATCCGGCCGCCGTTTCCACGCGCCACCTTCACGACGATGTTCTCGAAGTCCTTTGCCTCGCTGAAGCGGCCCCTGACATTCAGCACATACTGGAAGTTGACCATGGAGGGGGTGGGCGGCGCACCCACGAGCCCGGCCGTCACCTCCGTGCTCTGCTGGGAGATGGCGGTGGTGACATCGGACGGCGTGAGCCCGTACGCCTGCAGCTTGTCCGGATCGAGCCAGATGCGCATGGCGTAATCGCCGGAGCCGAGCACGGTCACGTCCCCCACGCCCGGCAGGCGGGCGAGCTCGTTTTTCAGGCTGAGCGTGGCGTAATTGGCGAGGAACAGGTTGTCGAAGCGTCCATCCTGCGAATAAAGATTCACGAACTGTAGAATTGAGGTCGACTTCTTCTCGATGTTCAGGCCCTGGGTCGACACTGCGGTGGGCAGCTGCGCGCTCGCGAGCGCGACGCGGTTCTGCACCAGCACCTGGGCCATGTCGGGATCGGTGCCGATCTCGAAGGTGACGACGAGCGAATAGGTGCCGTCCGATGCACTGGTCGACTGCATGTAGATCATGCCCTCGACCCCGTTCACCTCCTGCTCGACGGGCAGGGCGATGGTGTCCATCACCGTGCGGGCGCTGGCGCCGGGATAGGTGGCGCTCACCGAGACGGTGGGCGGCACCACGTCCGGATATTGCGACACGGGCAGCCGCATGAGCGAGAGCGCGCCGAGGAGGACGATCAGCAAGGCCAGGGTGTTGGACAGCACCGGCCGGTCAATGAAGAAGCGCGAGAACATGGCAGCGCCTTCCGGGAGCCGGTTGCGTCAGGGGGTGGTCTTGGTGCCGGCTCCGCGCGTCAGCGCCGCCGGGGCCGGCTTCGGCCCCTCGGGAGCGGCCGCCATGGCGCCGGAGACAGGGTCCACGGCATTGCCCGCCACCGCCTTCTGGATGGCGCCGATGACCACCCTGTCACCGGCATCGAGCCCCTTTGTGATGACGCGGAGCTGGCCTTCCACCGGGCCGGTGGCGACCTGTCGCTGCTCCACCTTGTTGTCCTTGCCCACCACCATCACATAGCTGCCGGCCTGGTTCGCCATGACAGCGGTGTCGTTGACGAGCAATGCCGGGTCGATCTTTCCCACCGGGACGCGCACGCGCACGAACATGCCCGGCACCAGCGCCACGTCGGGATTGTCCAGCGCGGCGCGCAGCTCCAGGGTGCCAGTCGCGGCATCGAGCTGCGGGGCGATATAGTCGATCCTGCCGGTATACTGGAAGGCGGCATCGTCCTGCAGCGCCACCTCCACCGGCATCTCCTGCTTCTCTTCGCGCAGGCTCCTCAAGGTCTTGCCGGCCTTGGCCAGGTCGTCGCGCAAGGCGATCTGCTGCTGCTCGGAAATGTTGGCATAGACGTAGATGGGATCGACCTGGAGGATGGTCGCAAGCTTGGTGGGCCCGGACGTGCCGACCAGGGCGCCGACATCCGCCAGATGGCGCGTTACCACCCCGTCGAAGGGGGCGCGCACCGTGGTGTAGGCATAGGAGATTTCGGCCAGGCTGAGGGCGGCTTCCGCGGCCTTCACGTCGGCCCTGGCCGTGTCGAGCTTGGTCTTTGCGTCGTCCACCGTGCGCTGGCTCGAAACCTCGCGCTGGCCCAGGGCCGCCTGGCGGTCGTAATCGCGCTGCGCATTGGCCTGGGTGGCGCCTGCGCTTTCGAGCGCGGCCTTGAGCTGCTCCACCTTTGCCGCATACTGCTCCTTCTCGATCTGGAACAGCACGCGCCCCTTCCTCACCGCCTCCCCGTCGCGATAATCGATGGAGGTGAGGAAGCCCTCCACGCGCGCCTCGAGATCCACCGCATTGAGCGGCGCGGTGTTGCCGGTGAACTCCGCATAAAGGGTGACGGCCATCTGGCGGGGCGTCGCGACAGTCACCTTCGGCGCCGGGGGCGCGGCATAGGTGTTCTTGTCGTTGCAGCCCGAGAGCAGAATAATCGCACCAAAAGCCCCCGCGAGCAGAGGCATTCCGCCCCAACCCGCGCGCAAGGCAGCCAGCCCACGCCCCATGTCATCGAGCTCCATCCGGCCGACGGAAGGTCTCCGCCCAAGACCTGCCGACGATCCACTTCGCCTCTCCTATCCCATGCTGATAACGGATTGATGTAGCATCTGTCACGGCAAATGAATCGACCCCTGCGTCAGGGACCGGCGCCCGCATGCGCTCGGGCGCGGCGCAGACATGTTCAGAAACAACTGATACATTTGTTTGCAAAATGCCTGTTCTGCTTTTGCGAGGCCCCGATATATTCGGTCACCGTCGCGGACGCGACAGCCGGGAACGTCCTGCGCGCCTGCGCATCCTGCGCGCGGACAAGGACGCCGCGCCGGACAAGGCCCTGGAGCGCTTTCGAGCGAAGCGGACACCGGCTCGCGTAGAAAAGCGAAAACTCAATGACTTATAGCATCTCATTGCTTCCATGAAACAATGAGATGCTATAGCAAAGGCACCACCTATGCTGAGATCAGTCCTTCTGGCCGGCGCTTGCCTGATGGCGGAAGCCGCGCTGGCGCAGCCGCTTCCGCCGCCGGATGGCCACCCGCGCCCCCTGTGCGTGCCGATCGCCGCCGACGACCGCATCGCGGCCAGGCCCTGCCCCATCCCCCCGCCCCCGCGCGCCGGCATGCCGCCATTGGAGGAAGGCTCGCCCTGCACCTGTGGCTCCGTGCCCGGCCGGGTTCGCAACGGCCCCCCGCCCGCCTGAGGGGCTGCTCGCGCGCCGCAAGGCCGCCGCGCTGCCGCGCGGGTCATGATACCATCGCGCGCTGCCTCCGGCGTTCAGCCGGGGCGGCCGGGCATCTGCGGGAGGTTCGAATGTCCTGGTTCACACGGGCGCTCGCCATCATGGCGCTGGCCTGCGGCGTCACCGCCCTGCCGCTCGCGCCGCCGCTTCGGGCCGAGACGGCCGAGGCCCCCACGGCCGTCGCCTCGGGCGTGAGCTACCAGCTCATCGGCCGCTGGGACGCCGACAGGCTGAACGACATCCTGAGCACCCAGGCGCCTTTGAATTTCGGCGTGAAGGTGAGCTTCACGCCGGCCACGAACGCCGTGCGCCTCTATCGCGTCACCTACGGCTCGGTGATCCCGGAACGCGGCAACGCGCCCATCGTCGCCACCGGCCTGCTCGCAGTTCCCGAGATCTCCGGCGCTGCCGGCCTGCCGCTGCTCTCCTACCAGCACGGCACCGTCTATGGAAAAGAGCAGGTGCCGTCCTTTCCCGACCAGTCCATCGAAACCCGGCTGGTGCTCGCCCAGTTCGCGGGGCAGGGCTATGTGGTGATCGGAGCGGACTATTTCGGCATGGGAAGCTCCAAGGCGCCCGAGGGCTACCTCGTGAAGGAGAGCCAGCAGCAGGCCACATATGACATGCTCATCGCCAGCCGCGCGGTGCTCGCCCACATGCAGCTCTCCACCTCCCGCCTGGTGCTCGGCGGCTGGTCGGAAGGCGGGTTCGTGGCCCTGGCGATGCTGGAGCGGCTGGAGCGCTCCGGCGTGCCCGTGGCGGGCGTCGCGACCGCCAGCGCCCCGGCCGACATCTTCCTCGGCATGAGCGGCTTCCTCGACTTCCCGCGCAAGAACGACGCCGACTGGGTTTCCACCCTCTTCATCCTCAGCGCCTTTTCATATGAGAACTACTATGGCCTGCCGGGCCTCGCGCGCGCGCTGTTCAACGACGATGCCTACGACATCGCCCGCAGGATCTACGCGCGCGAGCCCTACGACACGGCGCAGATGCCGACCGACCTGCGCAAGCTGATCCGGCCCGAATATTTCGATCCGCAGGCCTTCGCTGCCTCGGCCTTCGGCCGCCTGCTGAAGGAGAAGGCCAATGCCTACCGCTGGGTCATCCAAAGCCCGGTGCGCAATTATTACGGCGAGGCCGACGAGATCATCACGCCCGGCCTCGGCCGGCTGGTGATGACCTACCAGCGGGCCATGGGCAGCGGCAACACGAAGGTGGACGCCATATCGACCGGAGAAACCGGCCATCGCGGCACCTTCGCCACCGCCCTGCCGCACTGGAAAAGCTGGTTCGACAGCCTCTGAGCCCGCCCGCGCGCCGCCTCAGTTGCGCAGGCCGGGCGCCTCGTGGCCGGTGCGGGCCACATATTCGGTGTAGCCGCCGGGGTAATTGTGGATGCCCTCGGGGGTCAGCTCCAGCAGCCGGTTCGACAGCGCCGCCAGGAAGTGGCGATCATGGGAGACGAACAGCATGGTGCCCTCGTAATCAGCGAGCGCCTTGATGAGCATCTCCTTGGTGGCCATGTCGAGATGGTTGGTGGGCTCGTCCAGCACCAGGAAGTTCGGCGGATCGTAGAGCATCTTCGCCATCACGAGGCGCGCCTTCTCGCCGCCGGAAAGCACGCGGCAGCGCTTGTCCTGGTCGTCGCCGGAGAAGCCGAAACAGCCGGCGAGCGCGCGCAGGGAGCCCTGGCCCGCCTGGGGAAAGGCATCCTCCAGGGTCTCGAACACGGTGCGCTCGCCGTCCAGCAGGTCCATGGCGTGCTGCGCGAAATAGCCCATCTTCACGC
This sequence comes from Xanthobacter albus, assembly GCF_043194895.2. Taxonomy (NCBI): domain Bacteria; kingdom Pseudomonadati; phylum Pseudomonadota; class Alphaproteobacteria; order Hyphomicrobiales; family Xanthobacteraceae; genus Xanthobacter; species Xanthobacter albus. The sequence continues at coordinate 41,945 of NZ_CM195532.1, forward strand.
TGCCGCCGATGGCGACCGTGCCCGCATCCGGCTCGGATGTGCCGGCGACCAGCTTCAGCAGGGTGGACTTGCCGGCCCCGTTCACCCCCATCACGCACCAGCGGTCCCGGCGGCGGATGGAGAAGTCGAGCCCTTCATAGATCACGCGGCTGCCGTAGCTCTTGTGCACGCCCTTCAGGTTCGCCACGTCCTCGCCCGAGCGGGGCGGGCTCGGGAATTCGAAGGCGATGGTCTCGCGCCGGCGGGGCGGCTCCACGCGGTCGATCTTCTCCAGCTTCTTCACCCGGCTCTGCACCTGCGCGGCGTGGGAGGCGCGGGCCTTGAAGCGCTCGATGAACTGGATCTCCTTGGCCAGCATCGCCTGCTGGCGCTCATACTGCGCCTGCTGCTGCTTCTCGTTGAGCGCGCGCTGCTGGTCGTAGAATTCGTAGTCGCCCGAATAGGTGTTGAGGGCGCCGGCATCGATCTCCACGATCTTGTTGACGATGCGGTTCATGAAGGCACGGTCGTGGGAGGTCATCATGAGCGCGCCGTCGAAACCCTTCAGGAAGGCTTCGAGCCAGATGAGGCTCTCGATGTCCAGATGGTTCGAGGGCTCGTCCAGCAGCATCACGTCCGGCCGCATGAGCAGGATGCGGCCGAGCGCCACGCGCATCTTCCAGCCGCCGGAAAGCCGGCCCACGTCGCCGTCCATCATCTCCTGGCTGAAGCCGAGGCCCGAGAGCACCTCCGCCGCGCGGCCCTCCAGGGCGTAGCCGCCCAGCTCCTCGAAGCGGGCCTGCACCTCGCCGTAGCGCTCCACCAACTGTTCCATCTCGTCGGCGCGGTCGGGATCGCCCAGCGCCGCCTCGATCTCCTTCAGCTCGGCGGCAACGGCGCTCACGGGGCCAGCGCCGTCCATCACCTCCGCGAGGGCGCTGCGGCCGCTCATCTCACCCACGTCCTGGCTGAAGTAGCCGATGGTGACGCCGCGATCGAGCGAGACCTGCCCCTCGTCGGGCGGCTCCTGCCCGGTCATCATGCGGAACAGCGTGGTCTTGCCGGCGCCGTTGGGGCCGACGAGCCCCACCTTCTCGCCCTTCAGCAGGGCCGCGGAGGCTTCGATGAAGACGATCTGCCGGCCGTTCTGCTTGCCGATATTGTCGAGGCGAATCATGGATGGCGGTCTCGGGGGGCGTGTCTGCGCCCGGCCATAGGCCATCTGCCGCCCGCGCGCAAAGGGCGTCCCGCCCTCGGCCCCGGTCCTGGCCTGCGCCAGACCGGTTTCGCCCAAACGCCGCGCGGACCGGCCAAAGACGATGGGACGAGCCAAAAGGCATTCGGCATCACGCCACGCGCCGGCCCGCCTCCATGCGCACGGTCTCGTCCGCGAACATCTCCGCCGCAGCGGGGTCGTGGGTGATGAGGATCACCGTGCGCCCCCTGGTGGCCTCGGACAGCGCCGCCAGCAGCCGGCGGGAGGTGGTGGCGTCGAGGTTCTCCGTGGGCTCGTCGAGCACCAGCACCAGCGGCGCGCGCAGCAGCGTGCGGGCCAGCACCAGCCGGCGCGCCTGCCCGGCGGAAAGCCGCGCCCCGCCCTCGCCGATCCAGGTGTCGAGCCCGCCCGGCAGCTCCGCCACGAAGGAGATGAGCTGCGCGGTCTCCAGGGCGCGGAGCATCGCCGCCTCGTCCGCCTCCGGCGCGGCCATCAGCAGGTTCTCGCGGATCGTGGCGTTGAAAAGCTGGGCATCCTGGGCGGCGACGCCCACCAGCCGGCGCAGGTCCTCCGGCCGGTAGCGCCGCAGGTCATGCCCGCCCAGGCTGATCTCGCCCTCATAGTCCCAGAAGCGCAGCAGCAGCCGGGCGATGGAGCTCTTGCCCGCCCCGCTCGGGCCCAGCAGCGCCACGCGGCGGCCGGCGGGGATGGCGAGGTCGAGCCCGTCGAGCGCGAGTGGGGCATCCGGCGTGTAGCGCAGGCGCACCGCCGCGAATTCCAGGCTCCCGTCGCGCGGCTCCGGTGAGGGGTCGCTTCCCGCGACGATGACCGGCGTCCGGTCCGCGAGGGCGAACAGGCGGCGGGCGGCTGCCATCACCTCGCCCCAGCGCTGCATGGCCCCCGGCAGCGGGGCCACCGCCTCGAAGCTGGCCAGCGCCGCAAGGGCCAGGGCCGGCACCAGAGCGGGATCGAGGCTGGACGCGGCGACGCTCATGGCCGCGAGCAGCGCCGCCCCCCAAAGGGCGAGCCCCGCGCACAGGCCCACCCCCGCCTCCGCCAGCGTGCCGGAGACCGCGGCGCGCCGCTGCGCCTCCGCCAGCGCGGTACTCACGCCGGATACGGAATCGAGCTGCCGCTCCACCACCCCCGCCGCGCGCAGGTCGGTCGCGCCCTGGAGCGCGTCCACCACGGCGACCCGCAGCTCCGCCCGCAGCCGCACAGCATCGGCGCCGGGCGCGGCGGCGGCCCGGCGGGCGAGGAGCGGCCCGATGCCGCCGGCGCACAGCAGCAGCGCCCCCACCACCAGCGCAGTGGGCGGGTGCAGGGCCGCGAGCACGGCCACCACCACCAGCGCGCATGCCGCCGCCACCGCCACCGGAGCGCCGAGCCGCAGGTAGGCATGCTGCAGCGTGTCCACATCCGCCTGGAGGCCGCCCGCGAGATCGGCGCCGCGCCGGTCGGTGAGGCCGGCGGGGGCGAGCGGCACCAGCCGCCGGAACAGCCACAGGCGCACCCCCGCGAGCAGGCGGAAGGTGGCCTCATGGCTCAGCAGCCGCTCGCCGTAACGCCCGCCCGTGCGCAGGATGGCGAACAGGCGGATGCCTGCCGAGGGCATGAAATAGTTCATCATGCCGGTGGAAACGCCAGCGATGGCCATGGCGGCGATGAACCAGCCCGCCACCGTCATGAGGCCGATGCTGGCCAGCACGGTGACGCAGGCGACCACGCCCGCCGCCAGCATCCAGCCCGCATAGGGCCGGGACAGGCCCACGAGCCGGCGCAGCATCGCCGCGTCCGTATCCTTGGCGCGGGGCGTCATGATGCGAGCCCCGCATCGCGCAGGAGGGCGGCATAGCGGCGGCCGTCCGCCTCCAGCTCCGCCCGCCTGCCCTGCTCCACGATGCGCCCTCCATCCATGAAGATCACCCGGTCGGCGAGCCGCACGGTCGCCAGCCGGTGGGCGACGATTAGCGTGGTGCGGTTCGGGGCGAGGCGGCGGATGGCCTCGCTCACCAGCGCCTCGGTGTCGCGGTCGAGGCCCGCCGTGCCCTCGTCCAGCACAGCTACCGAAGCCTGCGTCTTGAGGAAGGCGCGCGCCAGCGCGAGGCGCTGCACCTGCCCGCCCGAGAGGGTGTGGCCATGCTCGCCGAGGGGGGTGTCATAGCCCTGCGGCAGGGTGCCGATGAAGCCGTCGGCGGCGGCGAGGCGCGCCGCGGCCTGCGCCTCCTCCCGCGAGACATCGGGCGCGCCGAGGCGGATGTTGTCGAGCACGGTGCCCGCGAACATGTGCGGGCGCTGGGGCACCAGGGCCACCTGCCGCATCCAGTAGGCCGGGTCCACCGCCGCGAGGTCCGCCCCTCCGGCAAGGATGCGCCCCTCCTGCGGGCGGATGAAGCCCAGGAGCAGGGCGAGCAGGGTGCTCTTGCCGGCGCCGCTCGGCCCCACCAGCGCGGTGATCTCCCCCGGCTCCAGCCGCAGCGACACCGCGCGCACGGCCGGGCGGCCCGGTTCCCAGGCGAAGCTCGCCTCCTCCACCTCCACCGCCGGCGGGCGGGGGAAAACGGGACGGGCGGTGCCCGGCGCGTCGGGGGTCTCGTTCAGCAGGTCGAGGATGCGCTCGGCGGCGGCGAGGGCCTCCATGCGCGCGTGGTAATCGACGCCAAGCTGGCGCAGGGGGGCGTAGAATTCGGGCGCCAGCAGCAGCACGAAAAAGCCAGCCTCGAAGCCCATGGCGCCGTCGAGCAAGCGGAAGCCGATCAGCACCGCCACCACGGCGATGGCCACGGTGGCGAAGAATTCGAGGGCGAGCGAGGAGAGGAACGCTACCCGCAGCACCGCCATGGTGCTTTCGCGGTAGTCCTCCGCCGCCTGGGCCAGCCGCTCGGCCTCCCGGGTCGTGGCGTTGAGGGACTTCAGGGTGGTGAGGCGCTGCAGGCCGTCCAACAGTTGCGCGGAAAGGCGGGTGAGGCGGCGCCACTGCCTGCGGTTCGCCTGCTCGGCCCCCAGGCCCAGCAGCACCATGAACAGCGGAATGACCGGCGCCGTCACCAGCAGCACGAGCCCGGAGATCCAGTCGCTCGGCAGCACCACCGCGAGAATCACCAGCGGCAGGACGGCGAGGATGCCGGAATGGGCCATGAAGCGCGCCACATAGGGCTCAAGCGCGTCCACGCCCTCGACGGCCAGCGTCGCCGTCTCGCCCGAAGCACGTCCGGCGAGGCGGGCGGGGCCCAGCGCCTGGAGATGGCGCAGCAGGTCTGCCCGCACCCGCGCCTTCAGTCGCGCGGCGGCGGCGAGGGCGCCCCGGTCGGCCGCCGCGGCGAGCCAGAATCGCAGCGCGAGGATGGGCAGCACCGGAAGCAGCCAGGGCAGCGCCGGCGCCAGCGGCGCCCCGCCCATCACCACCGGCGTGATGGCATGGGCGAGCAGCCAGGCCTGGGGCACCACCAGCGCCGCGCCGAGGGCGCCGAGCGCCGCCGCCCGGCGGATCGCGGGGCCGGCGGCGGCCTTGGCCTGCGCGCGCAGCCAACGCTCCACCGCCCGGCCCGGCCGGACGGGCGGCGTGCCGGCCTCGGCCGGGTGCGCTTCCGCAGGTGGCGCGCCCGGCTTTCCGTCGTCCGATGCGACCAAGATGGGCTCGATCGCGCTCAGGCGCGGGGCCCGCCGGCGGCCGGCTTCCCACTGCCCGCCACCACGCGGGCGACATCGTCGGCGCCCGCGGAGGCACCGGCCTCCGCGGCGTCCTCCTGCGCCTCGAACAGGACGCCCGAGGAGGCGGCGACGAGGATCATGAGGCCGGTCCCCAGGAACCAGCACATGTACCAGGGGCCGTAATCCCCGATGATGATGCCCAGCAGAACGGCGAGGCCGGCCACCACCAGGGCGATGATGTAATGCACGATCATGACCGGCCTCCTCAGAGCGCGTGTTCCGAAGCCTCGATCTGCTTCGGATCGATCTTGCCCCGCATGACCCAGAACGCCCAGCTGGTGTACCAGACGATGAGCGGCATGAAGAGCAGGGTGAAGCCCAGCATCCAGGACAGGGTCCTGAGGCTGGAGCCGGAGTTCCAGATGGAGAGGCTGTGCGAGGGATTGGTGATCGAGGGCATCAGGAACGGGAACATGGCCGCGCCGACCGTGCCCATGACGCCGATCCAGACCAGCACGCCAAGCCACCAGCCCACCAGCGGCCGCCGCGCCGCGAGGGCGAGCAGGCCGAGGATGAGGCCCACATAGGCCAGGGCCGGGAACGCCCACAGCGCCGGATGCTGGGCGTAATTGGCGAGCGCCGCGCCGGGCACATAGGCCACCTGCTGGTGCAGGGGCGTCTGCGCCACCTCCGGCGCGGGGCCGGCAACGAGCTGATAGCCGCTCATGCCGGAGAACCAGACACCGGCGATGGTGAAGATCACGAGCGCCGCGATGCCGGAGGCAAGCGCCGCCCGGCGGGCGCGCGCGGAAACCGGATCAGTCGCGCCGCTCGCGAGGCACGCCCCGCCCATGTAGACCGCGAGCGCCACCGACATGAGCCCGCACAGGATCGCGAACGGGTTGAACAGCGAGATGAAGCTGCCGGTGTAATAGGAGGTGAGCCGCCAGTCGAAGTGGAAGGGCACGCCCTGCAGCACGTTGCCCACCGCCGCGCCGAACACCAGCATGGGCACGAAGCCGCTGATGAAGAGCGTGGCGTCCCAGGCCCCGCGCCACCGCTCGGTGGGCATCTTGCTGCGGTACTCGAAGCCGAGCGGCCGCACGATCATGCTCCACAGAAGCACGAGCATGACGATGTAGAAGCCCGAGAAGGCGGTGGCATAGACCAGCGGCCATGCGGCGAAGATGGCGCCTCCGCCCAGGATGAACCACACCTGGTTGCCGTCCCAGTGGGGCCCGACGATGTTGAGCGCCACCCGCCGCTCGGCATCGGTGCGGCCGACATAGCGCAGGATGGTGCCCACGCCCATGTCCATGCCCACCATGACGCCGATGCCGGTGAGCAGCACGCCGAGCAGCACCCACCAGATCACCTTCAGAATGGCATACGCCTCGAAAGCAAAGCCTTCCATCTCAGTAGGCCCCCGCCAGCCGGACCGCACCCTCATGCCGGGGCTCCTCGGGGCCCTTGCGGATGAAGTGCACCATCAGGAAGATCTCGATGATCGCGAAGATCGTGTAGAGCAGCACGAAGCCGGTGAGCGAGAAGATCATGTAGGCCGCGCTGTGGGTCGAGGCCGACAGCCACGTCGGCAGCACCTCGTACACGGTCCACGGCTGGCGCCCCACCTCGGCCACCACCCAGCCCACCTCGCAGGCGATGTAGGGCATGGGGATCATCAGCACCGCCACCCACAGGAACCAACGCTGCGTCTGCACCTTGTTGGTGAGGGTCATCAGCGCCGCGAGCACCATGTAGGCCAGCAGCAGGAAGGCGACGCCCACCATCACGCGGAAGGACCAGAACACCAGCCACACCTCGGGGATGGTATCCCAGGCCGCCTTCGCGATGTCGGCGTCGGTGGCCTTGGAGACGTCTCCCCCGGCGGCATAGCGCTGCACCAGGAAGCCGTAGCCCACATCCTTGCTGTGCGCCTGGAACTGGGCCAGAGCGGCGGGATCGGTCGGGTTGGCGCTCAGCGTCTCCATGGCCTGGACGGCGGGAATGCCGTTGCGGATGCGCTGGGCGGCCTGGGCCTCCAGCTGGTCCACCGCCGGCAGCGTGCCGCTCAGTGAATGGGTCACCAGCAGCGATAGCATCGCCGGGATCTCGACCGGGAACAGGTTGCGGCGCTCTTCCTGATCGGGGAAGGCGATGAGGGTGAGCGACATGGGCGCCTTCTGGGGCGTCCACAGCGCCTCCATGGCGGCGAGCTTGGTGGGCTGCACGTGGGCACCCACATAGCCCAGCGCGTCGCCGAGCGTGATGACGCCCGGAGAGCCGAGGAGGCCGAAGATGGCGCCGATGCGGAACGAGCGCCGGGCAAACTCCATGTGCCGCCCGCGCAGCATGTACCAGGCGCTGACACCGCACACGAACACCGCCGCCGTCATGTAGCCGGCGAGCACCGTGTGCACGAACTTGGCCTGTGCGTCCGGATTGAAGAAGAGGGCGCCGAAGCTGTCGAGCTCCATGCGCATGGTCACCGGGTTGAAGCTGGCGCCGGCCGGATGCTGCATGAAGCTGTTGGCCACCAGGATCCACAGCGCCGAGAGGTTCGAGCCCAGCGCCACCAGATAGGTGACGAACAGGTGCTGCGCCTTCGACATGCGGTCCCACCCGAAGACCATCAGGCCGATGAAGGTGGATTCCAGGAAGAAGGCCATCAGGCCCTCGATGGCCAGTGGCGCGCCGAAGGTGTCGCCCACGAAGCTGGAGTAGAAGGACCAGTTGGTGCCGAACTGGAACTCCATGGTGAGGCCGGTGGCCACGCCCAGGGCGAAGTTGATCAGCAGCAGCTTGGTCCAGAACTGCGCCATCTGCTTGTAGACCTCGCGACCGGTGGTCACGTAGATCGTTTCCATCACCGCCAGCAGGACGGTGAGGCCAAGGGTCAGCGGCACAAAGAGGAAGTGGTAGAGCGCCGTGGCCGCGAACTGCACCCGCGACAAATCCACGACTAGGTCGTTCACCATCACAAGCCCCCCTTGCGCGACGGCGTGGCCGCCCGGTCGCGAAAAGCGCAACCAGCGGTTTCCAGACTCCCGGATCGTAGCGGGAGAATGGGTGAAGTCTTTCGTGTTCGTCAACCGCCTGGGGCGATTCCAACCTGCGGCATCGGGACGAATTGCCTCCGCGCGGCGACTGAAGCTAAGGTCATGGCTCGCTGCGAAAAAATTCTGTGCCGGCACAATTCTGCCTCCCGGCACCCGGCCCGCGCCTTTCCCCTCCGCCCGATCTCGAGCCGCCCGAGGCCCGCCGCCTCAGAAGGTGGGTGGCGTGCAGGCGCTCACCACCTCGCACGGCACCGGGCCGACGCAGCGGAAGCGATGTGGCCGGCGGCTCTCGAAATAATAGCCGTCTCCGGGCCCCAGGATGCAGCGCTCGCTGCCCACCGTCACCTCCAGCCGCCCGCTGAGCACGATGCCGCCCTCCTCCCCGTCATGCTCCAGGGGGATGACGCCGGTGTCGGCGCCCGGCTGGTAGCACTCCTTGAGAATCTGCAGGCTGCGGCCGAACAGGCTTTCCCCCACCAGCCGGAAGGAGATGGGCCCCTTGCCGATCTCCACCAGCTCGCCGGCGCGGTAGAAGGCCTTCTTCGGCGGGGCCGGCACGATGGCGAAGAAATCCGCGAGGCTGACGGGGATGCCGTCGAGGATGCGCTTCAGCGCGCCCACCGAGGGGTTGCTCTTGTTGGCTTCGATGAGGGAAATAGTTGAGTTGGCCACCCCCACCCTTTTCGCGAGCTCGCGCTGCGAGAGCTTGTGCAGCTCGCGCACGTAGCGCAGCCGCCCGCCCAGGTCCTCCGCCACGGCCCCTCCTCCGGCGCCTGTTGCAGTTGTTGCGCCGTGCGCAACAATCTACATTCGATGCACGCGATTTCAACGGCTTGCGAAAGTCCAGAAAAGGACTTGTTGCGCATTTCGTCGCGTGCTCTGGCTCAGCCAGCTTGAAAAGGGGATCCCCATGACCGCGGCCAAGCCCAATACGCCGAGCCTCGAAAACTACTGGATGCCGTTCACCGCCAACCGGCAGTTCAAGGCGGCGCCGCGCCTGCTCGCCTCGGCGGAGGGCATGTACTACACCACCGACGACGGCCGCCGCATGCTCGACGGCACCGCCGGCCTGTGGTGCGTGAACGCCGGCCACGGCCGCCGCCGCATCGCCCAGGCGGTGGAGCGCCAGCTCTCCACCATGGATTACGCGCCCTGCTTCAACATGGGCCACCCCATCGCCTTCGAGTTCGCCGAGAAGCTCGCCGCCATCGCGCCGGGCGGGCCCGAGGCGCAGATGGACCGGGTGTTCTTCACCGGCTCCGGCTCGGAATCGGTGGAGACGGCGCTCAAGATAGCCATCGCCTACCAGCGCGCCATCGGCCAGGGCACCCGCACCCGCATCATCGGCCGCGAGAAGGCCTATCACGGCGTCGGCTTCGGCGGCATCTCGGTGGGCGGGCTCGTGAACAACCGCCGCGTGTTCCCGCAGATCCCCGCGGACCACATGCGCCACACCCTCGACATCTCCCGCAACGCCTTCACCAAGGGCCTGCCGGAGCACGGCGTCGAGCTTGCGGACGATCTTGAGCGGCTCGTGGCGCTGCACGGGGCGGAGACCATCGCCGCCGTCATCGTGGAGCCCATGTCCGGCTCCGCCGGCGTGATCCTGCCGGCCAAGGGCTATCTGGAGCGGCTGCGGGAGATCGCGACCCGCCACGGCATCCTGCTCATCTTCGATGAGGTCATCACCGGTTTCGGCCGCGTGGGCGCGCCCTTCGCCACGGACTATTTCGGCGTCGTGCCGGACATCGTCACCACCGCCAAGGGCATCACCAACGGCACCATCCCCATGGGCGCGGTGTTCGTGAAGCGGGGCGTGCACGATGCGCTGATGACCGGGCCGGAGAACGCCATCGAGCTGTTCCACGGCTACACCTATTCCGGTCATCCGGTGGCCTGCGCGGCCGGCATCGCCACCCTCGAGGTGTATGCGGAGGAGAACCTGCTCAACCGCGGCGGCGAGCTCGCGGAGACCTGGCAGGAGACCATGCATGCCCTGAAGGGGCTGCCCCACGTCATCGACATCCGCAACATCGGCCTGGTCGCCGGCATCGAGCTGGAGCCGCGCCCCGGCGCGCCGGGCGCGCGCGCCTACGAGGTGTTCCTCGACTGCTTCGCGAAAGGCGTGCTCATCCGCGCCACCGGCGATGTGCTGGCCATCTCCCCGCCCCTCATCATCGAGAAGGCGCAGATCGCCGAGATCGCCGACCGCGTGGCCGAGGCGCTCCGCCGGGTGGCCTGAGGCCGAAGGCCCGTGTGCCCCCGGCGCACGGGCCGCGGCTCCGGCCCCGCGCGGGCGAAGTCCATCGGCTCCGACCGCGGGACCGGGGCCGATGGCATGAAGCGGGCCCCGGCGGCGCGCCGCCGGAAGCGATCAGCGCGGGCGGAAACCCGCCAGCGCCGAGAGCAGCACCTGCGCGCCGGCGGCCACGTCCGCCGGCTCCACATGCTCGGCCGGGTGGTGGCTGATGCCGCCCCGGCAGCGCACGAAGATCATCGCGATGTCGGTGAGGTCGATCATGGCCATGCCGTCGTGGCCCGCCCCGCTCGGCAGCTCCAGCACCCGGTGGCCGGCGCCGGCGATGGCGGCGGCAAGCTGCGCCCTGAGCCAGGGCGCGCACCGGGCCGTGCCGTTCTCGTGGGTCTTGATGATGCGCGCCTTGAGCCCCCGCCGCGCGGCGATCTCATCGATGGCGTCCACCACGTCCGAGACCGTCTCCCGGCGCTGAACGTCGTCCGCCGCGCGGATGTCGATGGTGAAGACGGCGCGGCCGGGAATGACGTTGGTGGCCCCCGGCAGGGCCTCGATCTGGCCCACGGTGCCCACCACGCCGAGGCCCTCCCGCGCCAGCGCCTCCACCGCCAGCACGCACTCCGCCGCCCCGGCGAGAGCGTCGCGACGCAGGGTCATGGGCACGGTGCCGGCGTGGCCCGCCATGCCCTCCAGCTCCACCCGGAAGCGGTTGGCGCCGCTGATGGCGGTGACGACCCCCACCGGCAGGTTCTCCGCCTCCAGCACCGGCCCCTGCTCGATATGCAGCTCCAGATAGGCGAGCACATCCGCCCGCCGGCGCGCCGCCCGGCCCACGCGGGCCGGATCGAGCCCGAACGCCGTCATGGCCGCGCGCACGCTCACGCCCTGGGCATCCTTCGCCTCCAGCGTGCCCTCGTCGAAGGTGCCCGCCACCGCCCGGCTGCCGAGCAGGGTGGAGGAAAAGCGCACCCCCTCCTCATCGCAGAAGCCCACCACCTCGATGGCGTGGGGCAGGCGCGTGCCGGCGGCGGCAAGGGCGGCCACGCATTCGATGGCGGTGACGACGCCCAGCGGCCCATCCCACTTCCCGGCGTTGCGCACGGTGTCGTAGTGGGAGCCCGCCATCAGCGCGGGGGCGCCGGGTGCCGCGCCCTCGTAGCGGCCCACCACGTTGCCGATCTCATCCAGCCGCGCGGCCATGCCGGCCGCGCGCATCCAGCCCAGGATGAGATCCGCCGCGCGGCGATGCTCCGGCGAGAAGGCGACGCGGGTCACCTCCCCCTCCCGCTCGCTGATGGCAGCGAGTTCCTCGATCCTGCGGATGATGCGGGCCGCCATCTCGGCGGGCTCCACCGCGTGGGGGCGATGTTCGGTCACGGTCTCTCCCCTGGTCATGGCTGTCCTCCCCGGTCGTTGCGGCGCATGCGCCCGTTGCCGTTCCGCGCTGCGGGCGGAGCGGATTCAAAGCCTCGATCGGCAACGCGCCGGCCGCGGGCCGGAGCCCGCCGCGCTCAGCCCTGGCTGCCGACGAACTGGGCGAGCTCGGGCGTGCCGGGATGGGCGAACAGCGCCTTGGGCGGCCCCTCCTCGTGCACGCGGCCCTGGTGCATGAAGACGAGCTTGGTGCCCACCTCGCGGGCGAAGCGCATCTCGTGGGTCACGAGGATCAGCGTCATGCCCTCGCCGGCGAGCCGCTCCACCACCTTCAGCACCTCGTTCACCAGCTCCGGATCGAGGGCCGAGGTGATCTCGTCGCACAGCAGCACCGTGGGGCGCATGGCGAGCGAGCGGGCGATGGCGACGCGCTGCTGCTGGCCGCCGGAGAGCTGGCTCGGATAGGCGTCGAACTTGCCGGAAAGGCCCACCTTCTCCAGCAGGCTCTCGGCGATGGCGCGGGCCTCGCCCTTCTGCTCCTTCACCACCACCGTGGGCGCGAGCATGATGTTCTCGCCCGCCGTGAGATGGGGGAAGAGGTTGAACTGCTGGAACACCATGCCCACGTGCCGGCGCAGGGTGCGCAGGTCCGTGGCGCCGTCGCCCACCGTCATGCCGTCCACGGTGATGGCGCCGGACTGGTAGGTCTCCAGCCCGTTGATGCAGCGCAGCAGCGTCGACTTGCCCGAGCCCGAGCGGCCGATGATGGCCACCACGTCGCCGCGCCCGATCTCCAGCGACACGCCCTTGAGGACCTCCTGCGCGCCATAGCTCTTGCGCACGTCCCTGATGCTAACGAGCGACATTGAGGCGGCCCTCCAGACGTTTGGAATACCAGGACAAGGGGAAGCAGAGCGCGAAGTAGATGAGCGCCACCAGCGTGTAGACGAGGAACGGCTGGAAGGTGACGTTGTTGAGCATGGTGCCGGCCTTGGTCAGCTCCACGAAGCCGATGACGGAGGCGAGCGCCGTGCCCTTCACCACCTGCACCGAGAACCCCACGGTGGGCGCCACCGCGATCCGCAGCGCCTGGGGCAGGATGACGTAGCGCATCTGCTCCCAATAGGAGAGCGCGAGGCTCTCGGACGCCTCCCACTGGCCCCTGGGGATGGATTCCACGCAGCCGCGCCAGATCTCGGCGAGGAAGGCGGAGGTCCAGAAGGTCAGCGCCAGCCAGGCCGCGATCCACGGGCTCACCTCGATGCCGAACAAAGCGACGCCGAAGAAGAACAGGAACAGCTGCATCAGGAGCGGCGTGCCCTGGAACAGCTCGATATAGCCCGTGGACAGAACCCTGAGCGTCCGCCCGTGCGAGACCCGCGCCAGCAGCACCAGGAGCCCCACGATGCCCCCGCTCGCGAACGCGATGAGCGACAGAAGAATGGTCCAGCGGGTGGCGAGCAGCAGGTTCTGCAGGATGATCCAGAAGCTGAAATCGCTCATGGCCCTCACCCTTTCGGAAACACCGCCCGGCCGATGCCGCGCAGGAGCGCGCGCAGGCCGATGGCGAGCAGGAGGTAGAGAAGCGCGGCGACGATATAGACCTCGAAGGCGCGGAAGTTGCGCGACTGGATATAGTTGGCCGCGTAGGTGAGATCCTCCGCCGAGATCTGCGAGACCACCGCCGAGCCCAGCATCACGATGACGATCTGCGACGACAGCGCCGGATAGACCTTCATGATCGCCGGCTTGAGCACGATGTAGCGGAAGACCTCCCAGCGGCTCATGGCGAGGGAGGCGCCCGCCTCCAGGTGTCCCTTCGGCACGGCCTCGATGCCGGCGCGGATGATCTCGGTGGAATAGGCGCCGAGATTGATGACCATGGCGATGAAGGCCGCCACGTCCTCCGAGAGCTTCACCCCCAGGGCCGGAAGCCCGAAGAAGATGAAGAAGAGCTGCACGATGAAGGGCGTGTTGCGGATGACCTCCACATAGGCCCGCGTCAGCGCGCCCGCCCATTTCGGCCCGAAGGTGCGGGCCCAGGCCCCCGCCGTGCCGAGCATCAGGCCCGCCACGGTGGAGGTGAGGGAGAGGACGACGGTGAACAGAAGTCCCCGGGCGAACACGTCCCAATAGGGGAGGAGATCGCCGAAATTCAGCTCAAGGATCATGGCGCGGCCCCCGGCGTGCGGCGCCCGCTCAGAAATTGGCCGGCAGCGGCGCCTTCAGCCAGGTCTCGGAGAATTTGGCGAGCGTGCCGTCGGCCTTCGCCTGTTCGATGATGGCGTTCACCTTGGCGAGCAGCGCCGGCTCGTCCTTGTTGAGGCCCACGTAGCAGGGGCTGTCCTTGATGACGAACTTCAGCTCGGGCTTGCGGCTCGGGCTTTTCTCCGCCACCGCGGCGGCCACCGTGTTGCCGGTGGCGATGAGGTCCACCTGGCCGGAGATGAAGGCGGAGACGGTGGCGTTGTTGTCCTCGAAGCGCTTCACGGTGGCGGCGGCGGGGGCGAGCTTGGTGAGCTCCTGCTCCTCGATGGCGCCGCGGGTGGCGCCCACCGTCTTGCCGGCGAGGCTGGCGGCATCGGTGACCGCATCGCCCTTCAGGCCATACACGCCGGAGAAGAAGGGCGCATAGGGAATGGAGAAGTCGATCACCTTCTCCCGCTCCGGATTCCTGCCCAGGCTGGAGATGACGAGATCCACCTTGCGGGTCTGCAGATAGGCGATGCGGTTGGCGCTGGTGACGGGCACCAGCTGCGCCTTCACGCCCAGCGCCTTGGCGATATAGTTGGCCATGTCGATGTCGTAGCCGCGCGGCTGGAGATCCGGCCCCACCGAGCCGAAGGGCGCGAAGTCCTGCGGCACCGCGATGCGGATCACCTTCGCCTTCTCGATCTCGGCGAGGGTATCGGCGCGGGCGGGCGCCGACACCAGGAGAGCGGCGGCGAGGGCGGCGGACGCACACTTTGCGGCAACGCGCATGACCATGTTCATGAGGAAGGTTCCTTGTCCCCGGAAGAGCCTGGAAGGTCGGCCGTGCTGCCTGGAGCCCCTTCGGGGAACCTCCATGCGCCAGCCGTTGCAGTCACTCTCGGCCGCGGATATGGATATGTCCAATATATGATTGAACTAGATTGATATGTGATGGATATCGATCTCAGGCAGCTCCGCTATTTCCTCGCGGTGGCGGAGGAGCTGTCCTTCACCCGTGCCGCCGGGCGGCTGAACATGTCCCAGCCGCCGCTCTCCCAGGCCATCGCGCAGCTTGAGGCGGCGCTGGGCACGCGCCTGTTCGCCCGCACCAGCCGCCGGGTGGAGCTGACCGCCGCCGGCCAGGAGCTGGAGGCGCAGGCCCGCGCCCTCCTCGCCCAGGCCGAGCGCGCCCGCCAGCAGGTGATGTCGGTGGGCGCGGGGCGTTCGGGCAAGATCGAGATCGGCGCCACCGGCACCATCCTGCGCGGCGGCCTCGCCCGCTGGCTCGCCGACTATCGGCGCCACGCGCCCGAGGTGCGCACCGTGATCTACGAGCAGGCGCCCGCCCTGCAGGTGCAGGACGTGCTGGAGCACCGCACCGACATCTCCTTCAACCGCACAGACATGAGCCTCGAACGCTCGGTGGCGCGCCACCCGGAGCTGGGCTGCACCCTCGCGTGGCGCGAGGCCATCTGCGTGATCCTGCCGCCGGACCACCGGCTCGCCGCCCGCCCCGTGGTGGCGCTGGTGGACCTTGCGGAGGATGAGCACGTGATGCTGCACCCCGACTCGTCGGAATTCGCCCGCTATATCCAGCGGCGCTGCGTGGAGGCCGGCTTCCTGCCGCGCGTGTCGCAGCAGGTGGTGGATTCCCAGTCGATCCCGAGCCTCATCGCCGCCGGCTTCGGGGTGGCGCTGGTGCCCGCCTCCACCGCCCGCTTCACCGGCGGCGAGGTGATCTTCCGCCCGGTGACGCCGGCGCTGGTGGCCGATGTCCACATGATCTACCGCCTGCGCGAGCAATCCCCCGCGGTGCACGAATTCCTGCGCTGGCGCGCGGCCTGCGGCTGAGACGCGGCCATCCGTTCAATCGCATCGCAGGGCGCTCATCCGCGACCATGCCCCCGCCCGGCGCCTGAGACAGAAGATCGCAGAGACGAGCAACCTCCCATTTGAGGTATAAATATACATATTTGCTTTAGATCAAATTTCAAGAACATGGCAAATAATGGAATTCATGTGACGGACACATTCCAGGCACCGCACAAGATCGGTCCTCGACACTTCAAATCCTGAGAGCACCCCCGGCAGCCGGCGGTTCCTTAGCCGGAGCAAAAGACGAGCCCGGCGGAAGACGAAGGCCGCCGGCCCATGCGGCCACGCTCGCGCTAGCGGGCAGAAACCGGGCCGGAGGCGATACGATCCGGCATCCCGCATCGCCGCGCGGCGGCGTCCCCCGCCGGACGATTCCGCAACGGAACCTTGCGCTTCGACGAAAGGCAAACCTATCGTCATCGCCGAAACAGGCGCCATTCGAAACAGGCGAGGCGGGAGGCCGGAAGGCGCAGCTCCACCGCCCGCCGTTTCGCACAGAAGGACGGGGGTCACCATGCAGAGCCAACATGCGAGCGGCCCGGCCGCGAGCTGGTATGCGCCGCCCGAGCCCTCCGAGGACACGCGCGCCGTCATCGACCAGCTCATCGCCACCCATGCTGGAAAGCTGGTCGAGGTCTTCTACGACACCTTCCTGGAGGACCCCGAAGGCGCCGCCTTCCTGAGCCACCAGATGGTGGAGACGCGGCTCGTCCATTCCCTGCGGCAATGGCTGGCGAACCTCTTCAAGGAGATGGACGCCGACGCACAGAGGAAGATCGGGGAGGTGCATGCGCGCGTGAAGCTGCCGTTCGGGCTGGTCATCAAGGGCGCGGCACTGCTGAAGGCGGAGATCTCCGGCCTGCTGGTGGGCAGCGACCTCGACCGGGCGGCGCTCGCCTCGGCGCTGATCTTCCTTGATTCCCGCATGGACTGGGCCATGGGCCTCATGAGCGAGGCCTACATGCAGGGCAGCATGCGCCGCGCGCAGGTGGACGAGGCTTTCCGCCTGTTCGCCGTCGGGCAGGACACCTCGGTGACGCGGGAGACGCAGAACGCCGCCCTCATGGAGTGGCTGCAATCGGTCCTGTTTCCCCTTCTCGACCCGAGCTCCAACAGCGATCTGACGCCCCTCGGCAAGTCCGCCTTCGGGCTGTGGTTCCACCACCGCGCGGGCCTTATCTTCCAGGGTGCCGCCGGTCTCGATGTCATCTACGGGAACCTGAAACAGATCGACAACATCGTGCTGCCCAAGCTCCAGGAGGCACGCAGCAAGGGCGGAGAGGAATTGCGAGCCCAGCTCGCGCGGCTGCGCACGCTGGTGGACGAGATCAAGTTCGTGCTCTCGGACCTGTTCCAGAGCGTCGCCGGCGTGGAGGGCGGGCGCGATCCGCTCACGCGCGCGCTCAACCGCCGCTTCCTGCCCACCATCCTCGGGCGCGAGATCTCCATCGCCAGCAGCACCGGCACGCCGTTCACCATCCTCATGATCGACGTGGACCACTTCAAGCAGATCAACGACCGCTGGGGCCATTCCACCGGCGACCTGGTGCTCCAGCAGGTGGCGGACGTGGTGATGGACACCGTGCGCTTCAACGATTTCGTCTTCCGCTACGGTGGCGAGGAATTCCTGATCGCGCTCGTGGAAGCCGGGATCGACGACGGCTACGAGATCGCCGAGCGGGTGCGCACGCGCCTCGCCGAGCGCAAGCTGCGCCTCTCCGACGGCAGCCACATCCAGGTCACCGCATCCGTGGGGGTCGCCACCTATAGCGGCCATCCCGATTACATCCAGCTCGTGGACGCCGCCGACCGCGCGCTCTATGCCGCCAAGCAGGGCGGGCGGAACCGCACCGTGATCTCGCGCGAGGCGCCCGCCGGCGCGCTCTGAGCCCCCGCGCCGGGGTATGGCCCTGCCCGGCGTTTCGTTGTACCCCTCGCGTGGCTCGCTCCCGAGGGGCGGGCCCCACCGCCCGGCACCGGAGGAAGCCTCGACGCCCCCGCGCGGGCCATGCACGCGGGAGGGCGCGACCCCCATGGCGAAATCCTCAGACGTTCGAGACGGCGCCCTCCGCCCTGCCCGCGGCCGCCAGCAGGACGCCACCGACTGGCGCATCCGCGACCTCGAGGACCGCCCCGGCTTCCTCATCCGCCGCCTGCACCAGATCCATGTGGCGCTGTTCGCGGAGGAATGCGCCGCCGAGGGCATCACCCCCGTGCAATATTCGGTGCTCACCGCGCTCGACCAGATCGGCGGGGCGGAACAGATCGCCCTGTCGCGTGCCGTGGGGCTCGACCGCACCAACATCGCCGACGTGGCGGCGCGCCTGGAGGCGCGGGGCCTGCTGACGCGCACGGTCTCGCCCCGCGACCGACGGATGAAGCTGGTGGACCTCACCGAGGCCGGGCGCGCCCTGCTGGAGCGGGTGCAGGACGGCGCGGCGCGCGCCCATGCCCGCACGGTGGAGGCCCTGCCGCCCGGCGAGCGCGCGCGCTTCCTCCAGGCCCTGCGCCTGCTGGTGGCCGCCAACAACGACGTGAGCCGCTCGCCGGTGGGGGGATTGAGCGAGGCGTGAGCTTGCCCGCATCCCCTGCATGCAAGGCGCTGCCTGCGGATGCGGCACACGCTCTGCCACGACGGCCTCTGATTGGAATTTGACCAGCTCAGCGCCCCCTGCACGCAAAAGCGACGCATTATGCGCATCTCCTGGGCACGCACCTGCGCCTTGGCTTTCCTCTGGCGACCAATGGCCGACGCACACCCTCCATAACCATTTGATTTTGCTTGAATGATGGCGTCAGCACCGGACATGGCACGGTGCATGCAAAACTCGGCGGTATACTGACGATCTTCCGCGCCGCGGACGAGGCTCTGGGAACTGCCGATGGTTGATGCGACGGCCTTTCACGAAGGCTTTGATGTGGTGGTCTGCGGCGGTGGCGCCGCCGGCTGCGTGGTGGCGGGCCGGCTGGCCGCCGATCCGCACCTGAAGGTGCTGCTGCTGGAAGCCGGCGGCGAAGGCGACGTGGAGGAGGTGCGCAACCCCAGGATCTGGATGCGCAACATCGCTTCCGAGCGGGACTGGGACTTCCGCTCCGAGCCCTGCGCCGGGCTCAACGGACGCCGCGCGCCGCTGCCCATGGGGCGGGTGATGGGCGGCGGCTCGGCCATCAACGGCCTCGTCTGGGCCCGCGGCCACAAGAGCGATTTCGACCTGTGGGCCGCCGAAAGCGGCGACGACGGCTGGAGCTATGATTCCGCCGTCGCCATCTACAAGAGCATCGAGGACTGGGACGGCCCGGCCTCGCCCCTGCGCGGCACCGGCGGCCCCATGCGTATCACCTTGCCGGAAGACCCGGTGCCGGTGGTGCATGGCCTGCTGGAGGCGGCGGGCGAGCAAGGCATTCCCAAGGTGGCGGACCACAATGCCGAAGCCGTGGCCGGCGACGGCTGCGCCGCCATCGCCAACGTCAACATCGCGCGCGACGGCTCGCGCATCACCACCGCCTCGGCCTATGTGGCGCCGCGCCGGCACCAGGGGAACCTGACGGTGGTCACCGGCGCCCGCGTGCGGCGCGTGGTGATCGAGAACGGGCGCGCCACGGCGGTGGAATTCGACCATGCCGGCGTGGTCCGCACGGTCCGCGCCCGGCACGAGGTGGTGCTCTCCCTCGGCGCCATCAACACCGCGAAGGTGCTCATGCAGTCCGGCGTGGGCGATGCGGCGCATCTGGCGGCATTCGGCATTCCGCTGGCGCGGCACCTGCCCGGCGTGGGGCAGAATCTGCAGGATCACATCCTGGTCGCCGGCTGCGTGTTCGAGTATCGCACGCCCGAGCCGCCCCGCAACAACTCGGCCGAGTTCACCTTCTTCTGCAAGAGCGACCCCTCGCTCCCCGCGCCGGATCTCCAGCCCATGCTGGAGGAGTGCGCCTTCGGCTCCGAGATCACCCGGCCCGCCTACGACCTGCCGGTGGACCCCGCCCGCGCCTTCACCCTGGCGCCCGGCCTGCTGCGCCCCAAGAGCCGCGGCCAGGTGCTGCTGACCGGCGCCGGCCCCGACGACCCGCTGCGCATCGAGGCCAACTTCCTCAGCGCGCCGGAGGATGTGACGGCCCTTATCCGCTGCATCGAGATCTGCCGCGCCATGGGCCATTCGGAAGCGCTGAGGCCGTTCGTGAAGCGCGAGCTGATGCCGGGCCCGCTTGCGCCGGAGGAGATGGTGACCTTCCTGCGCAACGCGGCGGGCACCTATTTCCACGCCACCTGCACCGCCAAAATGGGCCGCGACGCCATGGCGGTGGTGGACGGTTCGCTGAAGGTCCACGGCATCGCCGGCCTCAGGGTGGCGGACGGCTCCATCATGCCCGCCATCTCCGGCGGCAACACGCTGGCGCCCTGCGTGCTCATCGGCGCGCGCGCGGCGGACCTGATCGCCCGCGACCTCTCTTCCTCCTCCGCCCTGAAAGCCCCGGAACGCCACGGAGCCTCCGCATGAATCCCGCTTCCTACGACGTCATCGACGGCGTGCGCACCTACAAGCTGTTCATCGACGGCGCATGGGTGGCCTCCAGCCGCAACATCACGGCCGACAGCCTCAACCCCGCCGACGGCAGCGTGTTCGCGCGCACCCAGCAGGCCGGCGCCGAGGAAGTGACGCGCGCCATCGATGCCGCCCATGCCGCGTTCGCCGCCTGGGGATCCAGCCTCGCCAGCACCCGCGAGAAGATGCTCCTGAAGGTCGCCGAGGTGATCGAGCAGCGCACGCCGGAGATCCGCGACATGCTGATCGACGAGTGCGGCTCGGTGTTCAACAAGGCCCTGTGGGAGATCGACTACGTCACCGACTGCCTGCGCAGCGCCGCCGGCGACGTGCGCCACGTGATGGGCGAGACCATGCCGGTGACCCAGCCGGGGCAGATCTCCATGTCGGTGCGCCGGCCGCTGGGCGTGGTGGCGGGCATCGCGCCCTTCAACTCGCCCTTCCTGCTCTCCATGAAGAAGATCGCGTTCGCGCTGGCGGCGGGCAACACCTTCGTGCTCAAGCCCTCCGAGGAGACGCCCATCTCCGGCGCCCTCATCGCCGACCTGTTCGAGGAGGCGGGGCTGCCGGCGGGCGTGCTGAACGTGGTGCCGGGCGTGCCCGCCGAGGTGGGCGACATCATGATGGCCGACCCGCGCGTGAAGGTGGTCACCTTCACCGGCTCGACCCGCACCGGCCGCCATCTCGCGGTGGAAGCCGCCAAGCATCTCAAGAAGTTCTGCCTGGAGATGGGCGGCAAGAGCCCGCTGATCGTGCTGAAGGACGCCGACCTCGACTATGCCGTGAATGCCGCCGCCTTCGGCGTGTTCCTGCACCAGGGGCAGGTCTGCATGGCCAATTCCAGGGTGATCGTGGAGGCGCCCATCTTCGACGCCTTCGTGGAGCGCTTCGTGGCCAAGGCCAAGACGGTGCCGGTGGGCCACCCGCGCGAAGCCACCTCCGTCATCGGCCCGCTGATCCGCGAGAGCCAGTGCGCCTTCATCGACGCCCAACTCGCCGACGCCACCGCCAAGGGCGCGCAGGTGCTCACCGGGGGCACCCACGAGGGGCGCTATTTCCAGCCCACCGTGCTCACCGGCGTGACCGAGGAGATGCGCATCTACCACGAGGAGAGCTTCGGCCCCGTGGTCTCGCTCATCCGCGTGGCGGATTCCGAGGAGGCGCTGAAGGTGGCCAACGACACCGCCTACGGCCTCTCCGCCGCCGTCATCACCAACGACCTGCAGAAGGCGTTCGATCTCTCGCTGCGGCTGGAATCCGGCATGGTGCACGTGAACGACTGCACCATCTCGGATGAGCCCCACGTGCCGTTCGGCGGCGTGAAGAACTCCGGCTTCGGCCGCGAGGGCGGGCGCTCCTCCTGGG
Organism: Xanthobacter albus; assembly: GCF_043194895.2. Lineage (NCBI taxonomy): Bacteria > Pseudomonadati > Pseudomonadota > Alphaproteobacteria > Hyphomicrobiales > Xanthobacteraceae > Xanthobacter > Xanthobacter albus. The sequence goes on from NZ_CM195532.1 coordinate 63,452, forward strand.
AAGAGTTGACCGAGCAGAAGTGGATCACCATCCAGATGGGCCGGCGCGAGTTCTCCTTCTGATCCCCCTCAAGACCCTTTCAACGCTGCCAGCGCGCAGCACAACACAGGACCGTTTCGCATGATGTCTGCCCCGATCATGAAGAGCGCCCTTCTCGCGGCGTTCGTCGCCTTCGCCGCGCTGCCGGCGCGCGCCGCCGAGATCCCGGCGAAGCCCGAGGCCGGCGCCCTCACCGTGGGCGTGCAGCCCTGGCTGGGCTACGGCCCGCTGCACATCGCGGCCGAGAAGGGCCTCTACAAGAAGGAAGGCCTTTCCAGCGTCAAGATCGAGAACTTCGTCGAGCAGAAGGACATCAACGCGGCGGTGGCCAGCGGCGCGCTCGACGTGGCGGCGGTGCCCACCAATGCGGCGCTGAGCATGAAGGCGGCGGGCCTGCCCATCAAGATCGTGGCGCTGCTGGACTTCTCCACCACCGCGGACGCCATCCTCTCCACCCCCGAGATCGGCTCCATCAAGGACCTGAAGGGCAAGAAGGTGGCCTACGAGCAGGGCGCCACCTCCGACGTGCTGCTGCAATACGCGCTGGCCGCCAACGGCATGTCCATCGCCGACATCGAGCAGGTGCCCATGCCCGCCGCCAATGCCGGCGGCGCGCTCATCGCCGGGCAGGTGCCGGTGGCCGTCACCTACGAGCCCTACCTTTCCACCGCCAGGCAGCAGGATTCCAAGCTGAAGCTGCTCTACAGCGCCGGCGTCAACCCCGGCCTCATCTCGGACGTGCTGGTGGTGCGTGAAGACGTGATGAAGAAGAAGCCCGGCCAGGTGCTCGCCCTCATGAAGGCGTGGGACGCCGCGCTCAAGGACTACAATGCGGATGTGGCGGGCGGGCGCGCCATCATCGCCAAGGCGGTGGGCGCCAGCGTGGACGAGCTGAAGACCGCGTTCGACGGCGTGGTGTTCTATTCCATGGCCCAGAACAAGGACGCCCTGCCGGGCACCTTCTCCACCAAGACCCTCGGCGACGTGGCCGATGCCTCGCAGAAGGCGGGCCTGCTGGAGAAGCCGGTGGCGGCGGGCGACATCGTCATCGTCGATTTCGTGAAGGCCGTCCCGTGACGGCGCTGGACGGCGGCCTCAGCGGCCCCAGCACAGGCGAAGCGAACGTGGCCCGACCCGCCATGAGCCCGACCCCGAACGCCGCCCCGCCGTCCACCGGCACCGGTCCGCGCCTCCGCCCAAGGCGGCGCGGAGGGCTGCGCGCGCCCATCAGCCGCAGCCGCTTCGTGGGCATCGCCTTCGCGGTGTTCGCGGCCATCGCCCTCGCCTGGGTGACGGCGGCGGCGGCGGGCGTGGTGCGGCCCATCTTCCTGCCCTCGCCCGTGAGCGTCATCGCCCAGCTCGGCAAGCTCGCGGCGGACGGCACGCTCTGGACCGACATGGGCGTCTCCATCTACCGCATCGCGGTGGGCTTCCTCATCGCCTCGGCGCTCGCCATTCCGCTGGGCCTGCTGGTGGGCAGCTACTTCACGTGGGAAGCCGCCATCGAGCCGCTGGTGGACTTCGTGCGCTACATGCCGGTGGTGGCCTTCGTGCCGCTCTCCATCCTGTGGGTGGGCACAGGGGACGCGCAGAAGTTCCTCATCATCTTCATCGGCACCTTCTTCCAGCAGGTGCTGCTGGTGATGGACGTGGTGAAGCGCGTGCCGAAGGATTTCATCGGCCTCGGCCGCACGCTCGGCCTCTCGGACGCCAGGATCATCCGCCGCATCGTCCTGCCCAGCGCCATGCCCGGCATCTGGGACACCCTGCGCATCAGCCTCGGCTGGGCCTGGACCTGGCTGGTGGTGGCGGAGCTGGTGGCCGCCACCTCGGGCCTCGGCTACCGCATCGTGGTGGCGCAGCGGTTTTTCCAGACCAACACCATCTTCGGCTACATCCTGCTGCTCGGCCTGCTCGGCCTCATCACCGACCAGCTCATGAAGGCGGCCGCCACCCACCTCTTCCGCTACACCACGAGGGGACGATGACCGCGCCCGCGCTCGCCATTTCAGATCCCGCCCCGAAGCTGGAGATCCGGCATCTCAACAAGAGCTTCGGCGTCGGCGCGCAGCAGAAGGAGATCCTGCGCGACATCAATCTCGACCTCGCCACCAACGAGTTCGTGTCGCTGGTGGGCACCTCGGGCTGCGGCAAGAGCACGCTCTTGTCCATCGTCGCCGGGCTGGAGACCTTCGACGATCCCACCGCCGGCGCGGGGGACTATTCGCCCGTGCGCATCGACGGCGCGCCGGTGTTCGAGGCCGGGCTCGACCGGGGCGTGGTGTTCCAGTCCTATACGCTCCTGCCCTGGCTCACCGCCCGGCAGAACGTGGAGTTCGCGCTCCAGGCCGCCGGCATGGAGGCCGCCGAGCGCCGCCGCGTGGCGCAGGAGCATATCGCCCTCGTGAAGCTGGAGCATTTCGCCGATGCCTATCCCAGCGAGCTTTCCGGCGGCATGAAGCAGCGCGTGGCCATCGCCCGCGCCCTCTCCTACCGGCCGAAGATGCTGCTGATGGACGAGCCCTTCGGCGCCCTCGACGCCCTCACCCGCCAGCAGATGCAGGCGCTGCTGATCGAGGTGTGGGAGAAGCACAAATTGACCGTGCTGTTCGTGACCCACGACGTGGAGGAGGCGGTCTACCTCTCCGATCGCATCGTGGTGATGGGCATCGGCCCCGGCCGCGTGCGCGAGACCTTCCATGTGGGCCTGCCGCGCCCGCGCACGCCGGACATCGTGGAAAGCGAGAACTTCATCGCCCTCCAGCACAAGGTGCTGAAGGCCATCCGCGAGGCGGCCCAGCGCCTGCCGTCCTGATCGCCGATCCCTCGGGGTTGCACGAACTGCCGGCGCCTTGGCGCCGGCTTTTTTTCGCCCGCGAACGAAAAAGCGGGGCGGGATCTCTCCCGCCCCGCCTTCGACCCTTGGCCGTGGGCCGCGCCTCAGCCGCCGAGATAGGCCGCGCGCACGTGGGGATCGCCGATCAGCTCCGCCCCCGCGCCGGCCATGACGATGCGGCCGGCCTCGATGAGATAGGCGTGGTCGCACAATTCCAGCGCCGCGAAGGCGTTCTGCTCCACCAGCAGCACCGTGGTGCCGGCGTCGCGGATGGAGCCGATGATGGTGAACATCTGCTCCACGATGTTGGGCGCGAGGCCGAGCGAGGGCTCGTCGAACAGCACCAGGCGCGGGCGCGACATGAGCGCCCGGCCGATGGCCAGCATCTGCTGCTCGCCGCCGGAAAGGGTGCCCGCCATCTGGTGGCGGCGCTCGGCGAGGCGCGGGAAGCTCTCGTAGATGCGCGCGTAATCCTCGCGCAGGCTGGCATCGCCGCCGCGCAGATAGGCGCCCATGGCGAGGTTGTCGGCGACGCTCATGTGCGGAAACACGCGCCGGCCCTCGGGGCAGTGGGCGACACCGAGGCGCAGCATCTTCTGCGGCCCGGCGCGGGTCACGTCCTCGCCGTCGAGGAGGATCGCGCCCGAGCGGGCCGGCACCAGGCCGGAGATGGCGCGCAGCGTGGTGGACTTGCCGGCGCCGTTCGCCCCCACCAGCGCCACCAGCTGGCCGCGCTCCACGGTGAGCGAGATGCCCCGGAGGGCCATGACCTGTCCGTAGCCGCAGACGAGATCCCTGATCTCAAGCATGGGCAGCCTCCTTCTCCTCCAGCCGCGCCGCGCTCTTGCCGAGATAGGCCTCGATGACGGCGGGGTCGTTGCGGATCTCGGCCGGCGCGCCTTCCGCGATCAGCCGGCCGTAGTTGAGGCACACGATGCGGTCGGAGACCTCCATCACCATGGGCATGTCGTGCTCCACCAGCAGGATGGTGACGCCCTCCGCCCGCACCTTGCGGATGAGGCGCACGAAGCCCTGCGTTTCCGAGGCGTTCATGCCCGAGACGGGCTCGTCCAGCAGCAGCATCCGCGGCTCGGTGGCGAGCGCCAGGGCGAACCCCACCAGCCTCTGCTCGCCGTAGGAGAGCGAGCCCGCCTTCTCCTGCGCCCGGTGGGTGAGGCCGACGAGGTCGATGATCTCCTCCGCCCGCGCGCGCGCCGCCTTCTCCGCCGCCCGCGCGCCGGGGGTGGGCAGGAAAAGGTCCACCAGGCGCGGCGCGCCGAAGCGGTGGAGGCCGATGAGCACGTTGTCGGCCACCGTGTCGTCCGAGAACACGCTGGTGCGCTGGAAGGTGCGGGCGAGGCCGAGGCGCGTGATCTCGTTGGGCCGCGTCTGCGCGAGGTCGCGGCCGCGGAACACCACCCGGCCCTGGGTGGGCCTCAGGAAGCCGGTCATGATGTTGAAGGCGGTGGTCTTGCCCGCCCCGTTGGGGCCGATCAGGCTCAGGATCTCGCCTTCGTGCACGTCGAAGTGCAGGTCGGAGATGGCCGTGAGCCCGCCGAAGCGCATGCCCACGTGCTCCACGTTGAGGATGGTGGTCATGGCCGGGCTCCCGCCTCAATGGGCTTTCCCGGCGCCGCCTTCGGGGCCCGCCGGCGGCCGAGGGCCTCCAACGCCGGGACGATGCCCTTCGGCATCATGAACAGGATGGCGATGAGGATGGCGCCGTAGACGATCCACTGCGCCTCGGGCGCCATCACCGGCCGCAGCGCCACCGGCAGCAGGCCGAAGATGAGCCCGCCCACCAGCGGCCCGGCAAGCGTGCCCTTGCCGCCCGCCACCACCATGATGACCATGGTGACGGTGTAGGAGAACAGGAACACGTCCGGATCGATGATGCGGATGTAGTGGGCGTAGAGGCTGCCCGCCGCCCCCGCCATGGCGGCCGAGACGGTGGCCGCGACGGTGAGCGTGCGGGTGGCGTTGATGCCGAGGGAGAGGGCGAGGGATTCGTTCTCCTTCAGGCCGCGCATGGCCCGCCCGAAGCGCGAGCCCACCAGTCGGGCGATGACGAGATAGCTCGCCACGGCCACCGCCAGCACCAGATAGTAGTTCTGCACCTTGGTGCGCAGCGCCACCTCGCCGAGGCCGGGCAGCGGCAGGGTCATGTTGGGGATGGAGGTGAGGGCCAGCGGGCCCTGGGTCAGCTCCACCCAGTTCAGCGCCACCAGCCGCACCACCTCGGCGAAGGAGATGGTGACGATGACGAAATAGGCGCCCCGCACCCGGAACGACAGCCGCCCGATGAGGTAGCCCGCGAGCCCGGTGACCAGGATGGCGAGCACGAAGCCCACGATGGGGTCGCCCCCGCCATAGGTCACCCGCAGGCCGAACGGCAGGCCGACATCGAAGCCCAGGGCGGTGAGCGCGCTCACATAGGCGCCGATGCCGAAGAAGGCCACGTGGCCGAGGCTGAGCTGCCCGGTGAAGCCCAGCAGCAGGTTCAGGCTCATGGCGCAGATGGTGAAGATGCCCGTGATGACGAGGGCGTTGAGAAGGTAGGGGTCGTTCAGCACTAGCGGCAGCGCCGCCAGGACCACGAGGACGGTGGGGGCGATGAGGCGCGTCATCCGATCCGCTCCGCGCGGGCGAACAGGCCGGTGGGCTTCACCAGCAGCACCGCGATGATGATGAGGAAGCCCATGGCGTCGCGATAGCCCGAGGAGATGTAGCCGGCGCCGATCTCCTCCGCGAACGCCAGGATGAAGCCGCCGATGGCGGCCCCGGAAATGGAGCCGAGCCCGCCCAGGATGACGATGGCGAACGCCTTCACCGCCGCGAGGTCGCCCATCTGCGGAAACACCACGTAGACCGGCCCGAGCAGCGCCCCGGCCGCCGAGGCCAGCGCCGAGCCGATGGCGAAGGTGGCGGTGTAGATGAGGGAGACGTTGACCCCCATCAGCGCCGCCGTGTCGTGGTCCTGGAAGGTGGCGCGCATGGCGCGGCCGAGCTTGGTGCCGTTGATGGTGAAATAGGTGAGCGCGATCAACGCCAGCGCCGCCAGGAACACGAACAGCCGCACGTAGGAGAGCGAGACCGGCCCGATCACCAGCGGCTCGGCCGGAAACGGCGTCGGCACCGCCTTCGCCACCCCGCCGAAGATCCACAAGGTGCCCGATTGCAGGATGATGCCGGCGCCGATCATCACCAGCATGGTGGTGTCGATGTCGGAGCGGCGCAGCGGGCGCAGCAGGGCGAACTCGATGAGGGCGCCCAGCAGCAGGCCCGCCACCACCGCCACCGGCAGGGCGACGAAGAAGTTCAGCCCCAGCGCCACCGCGGCCAGGTACATGGCATAGGCACCGAAGGTATAGACGGCCCCGTGGGTGAAATTCACCACGTTCATGATGCCGAAGATCAAGGTGAGGCCGATGCCGAGGAGCGCGTAGGTGCCGCCGAGCACCGCCGCGTTGACGAGGTGTTGCAGGAATTGGTCCATCCGGCCTGTCCGTGTGGTCGTTCGGGGCGGCGCGGCGGCGGTGCCGCGCCGCGGGAAAGCGGGGAGACGGGAACGCCCGGTCAGGGCAGAAGGGCGTCCCGCCCCCGCCCCGCCCTCCCCGTGAGGGGAGGGATCGGGCGGGAATGCCGGCTCAGAGCTTGACGGGCGAGATCTTCCCGTCGGCGATCTCGATCAGGTAGACCTCGGGCTTGCTCTGCCCGCTCTCCTTGCCCTCGGGCCCGGCCTTCTGGAACTTGATGGGGCCGTTGAGGCCGTTCAGGTCCACCATCCAGAAGCCCTTCCTGATGGAGGCGGGGTCGGCGGCGCCGCCGGCCTGGATCGCGGCCGCGATGGTGCGGATGCCATCATAGCCGCGGAAGCTCTCGGTGGTGCCGGCGAAGTCGTAGCCGCGCTTCTTCCACTCGCCGATGAAGTATTCGGCCGCCTGCGGGTTCGGGCTCTTCTCGGGCCACCAGGGCGCGAAGGTGACGAGATGCATCGTGCCGCTGGCCGCCGGGCCGGCCTGGGCGACGATCTGGTCCGGGTTCTGCGAGCCGCCGGTGGTGATGATGCGCTTCTTGAGGCCCAGCGCCGCCATCTGCTTGAACACGAGGGTGAGCTGGTCCACCGCCGCGGTGATCATGATGGTGTCGGCGTCGGAGGCCTTCAGCTTGGCGAGCTGGGCGCTCATGTCCTGGGAGGAGGCGTCCATGGTCTCGACGAGGCCCACGTCGATGCCCTTGGATTTCAGCATCTTGGAGAAGTCGGCGGCGGCGCCCCGGCCCCAGTCGTTGTTGATGACGAGGAAGTCCACCTTCTTGACGCCGAGCTTGCCGGCGATGGGCCCGAACGCCTCCGCCTCCACCGCCGAGGGGGGCGCGATGCGGAAGACATAAGGGTTGCCCGAGGCGGTGATCTTGCCGGAGGAGGAGGTCTCCACCAGCATCGGCACGGAATATTCCTCGAGCTTCGGCATGGTGGCCAGCGTCAGGCTGGAGCCCCAGGCGCCCATCATCACCGGCACCTTGTCGGAGGTGATGAGCTTCTCGGCCACGGCGGCGGCCTCGGTGGGGTTGCTCTTGTTGTCCTCGATGACGAGCTCGATCTTCTTGCCGAGCACGCCGCCCTTGGCGTTGATCTCGTCGGCGGCGATCTTGGCGCCGTTGGTCACATAGGTGCCGGAGGCGGCGAAGGCGCCGGTGAGCGGCTGGTTCACGCCGATCTTGATGGTGTCGTCGGCGGCGAACGCCGTGGAGCACATCAGCGAGAAGGCAATGGCGGCCAACGTGGTCCTGCGGGTCAACTGCATCTTGAAGCTCCAGTCTTTCGGGGCACTCGGGACTTGGTTCACGAAAATGCTCTAGCGGCCGAACAGCGCCTTCAGGCGCCGGCCGAGCACGGAGAGGAGGAGGCGCACCGGATCGAGCCCGCCCTCGGCGGCGGCCGGCGCGGGGGCGCCCTTCAGGCGCGCGTCGAGATTGGCGGAGAAGGCGGCGATGAGCCGGCCCGCCACCTCGCGCACGAGACCGGGGCGGCCGAACTGGGCGAGCGGGCCCTTCAGCGTGTAGCCCACCGCGAGCTCCACCCGCGCCGTGCCGGGCGCGGCGCCCTCCAGCACCCGGTAGCGGATCTCGCCCTGGGTGGAGGAGCGCCCGTCGCCCCCCGCGCCCAGGATGACGCCGCTCATGTCGGCATCGTCGCGGGTGACGCGGGCGGTGCCGCGGAAGGTGGTGGAGATGGGGCCGAGCTTCACCTTCATGCCGCCCTCGACACGCTCGGGCTCGGGCACGCGATCCACCACCGCCCCCGGCAGGCAGGCCGCCACCTCCCGGATATCCGCGAAGAAGGCGAACACCCGTGCCGGCGGGAAGGCCACCTCGAAGCTCTGCTCGAAGCCCTGGGCGGGCTTGAAGCCGTCCGCGAGATCGCGCGGCGCGGAAGCAGCCGACGCCGCGGCAACCGGCGCGGCCTCGGCCGTCCTCGCCGGAGCGCCGCCGCCCCCCGCCCGCGCGCCCACGGGCCCGAGGGTGCGCGGCGCGGCGCCGGCCGCGATGCCCCGCGCCCGGCGATCGGCGATGACGCCGGCCACCGCCTTCACGATGCCCGCATAGCCGGTGCAGCGGCAGAGATTGCCGGCGAGCCCGAGGCGGATGCGCGCCTCGTCCGGCTCGGAAAGGCGCAGCACCAGGTGGCGGGAGGACACCAGCATGCCCGGCGTGCAGAAGCCGCACTGCAAGGCGTGCTCACGGTTGAAGGCGGCCCGGAGCTCGGCCGTCACCTCGTCGTCGTCCAGGCCCTCGATGGTGGTCACCTCCGCTCCCGCGCAGGCGGCGGCGAAGGAAAGGCAGGCGCGGGCGGGCTCGCCGTCCACCAATATGGTGCAGGCGCCGCACACGCCGTGTTCGCAGCCGATGTGGGTGCCGGTGGCGTCGCAGCCGTCGCGCACGAAATCGGCGAGGTTGGTGCGCGGCTCCACCTCGACCGCAACCGCGCGGCCGTTGAGGGTGAGGGCGACGGTCTCCATCGCGCCGGAAACGCGGATCCGGGCGTTCATGCGGCGCTCCTGCTGTCGGGGGTGAGAAGGCCCTCCGCCTGCCGCACCGCGCGGCGCAGCACCTCCACATGGACATGGCGGTCCACCGCATCGGTGACGCCGGCCTCATGGAGCGCGGCAGCGGCGGCGGTGGGGTCGAAGCGGCCGGCGAAGCCGGCGTCGATGCGGCCGCCGAACAGGTCGCGCGCATCGGCCAGCACCAGCGGCGGAGCGTCGATGGCGCCCATCAGGGCGCGCGCGGTTCCCGCAGCGGGGTCCACCAGCAGCGCGCCCACCGCATGGGCGAACTCGCCCACCTTGCGGCAGTGCTTGGCGTAGCCGAAGCGGGCGCCCGCCGGCACCCTGGGCACGCGCACGGCCGCCAGAAGCTCGCCGTCCTCCAGCGCCGTGGAGAGGGCGCCGGTGAGGAACGCGCCGAGCGCCAGCCGGCGCCGGCCGGAGGGCCCCGCGATCTCCACCTCGGCACCCAGGGCCGAAAGCGCGTTCACCCAGTCGGCCGCCGGATCGGCGTGGGAGAGGCTGCCGCCCATGGTGCCCCGGTTGCGCACGGCACGATAGGCGATGCCCGAGGCCACCCGACGCAGCACATGCGCGCCCACGTCGGGCACACGGCCGTCCTCCACGTCGGCATGGGTGACGAGGGCGCCGTAGACGACCGCGCCCTCTTCCTCCTGCGCGGTCTTCAGCTCGGCGATGCCGGAGATGTCCACCACCAGCGCGGGCTGGGCGAGGCGCAGGTTCAGCATGGGACCGAGGGACTGGCCGCCGGCCATCACCTTGGCGCCCTCCCCGCCCTCGGAGAGGAGCGCCACGGCGGCCTCCACCGTGCGCGGGCGGACAAGCTGGAACGGGGCGGGCTTCATGCGGCGCTCCTCTTGCCGGCGTCGTCCTTGCCTGCGTCGTCCTTGCCGGCGCCGTTCTCTTCGGCGGCGCCCGCCACGCGGGCCGCGAGCACCTTCTCCACGATGCGCCGGGGGGTGACGGGCGAATGCAGCATCTCCACGCCCAGCGGGCGCAGCGCGTCGTTCACGGCATTGGCGATGGCGGCGGGGGGCGCGATGGCGCCGCCCTCGCCGATGCCCTTCACGCCGAAGCGGGTGTAGGGCGAAGGCGTCTCCATGTGGCCGATGAAGGGGGTGGGCACCTCGGGCGCACCGGGCAGCAGGTAGTCCGCCAGCGTCGAGGCCAGCGGCTGGCCGGAGGTGTCGAACCGCATCTCCTCGTAGAGCGCGGTGCCGATGCCCTGGGCGAGGCCGCCGTAGATCTGCCCGTCCACCACCATGGGGTTCACGAGCACGCCGCCGTCTTCCACGATGACGTATTCGAGCAGCTCCACCTCCCCGATCTCGGGGTCCACCGCCACCACCACCGCGTGGGCGGCGTAGCTGAAGGTGCCGCTGTCGCGCAGCGGCTTGTAGCCGGCCGTCACCTCCAGGCCGCCGCCGTCCACATCGGCGGGCAGGTCCTGCGGCCGGCGATACCAGGTGTGGGCGATCTCGTTCACGCCCACGTCGCCGTTCGGCCCGATGACGCGGCCCGCCTCGAAGCGCACGTCCGCGAGGTCGGCCTGGAGCATATGGGCGCCGATGCGGCGGATGCGCTCGGAAAGCTCGGAGCAGGCGGTGGCCACCGCCCCGCCCGCCATCACCATCACGCGCGAGCCCCAGCTTCCCGTGGAATAGGGGGTCATGGCCGTATCGCCGTAGAAGACGCGGGTGCGGGCCACGGGAATGCCCAGGATCTCGTGCGCCACCTGGGCCAGCGTGGTCTCCAGGCTCTGGCCGTGGGAATGCACGCCCACCCGCAGCTCCAGCCCGCCGTCCGGGGTGAGGCGCGCGCCCGCCTGCTCGTGGCCGGGCACCATGGGAATGCCCCAGCCCGAATAGACCGAGGTGCCGTGCGCCCCCTGCTCGCAATAGATGGAGAGGCCGAGGCCGATACGCCGGCCGTCCGCCTCTCCCCGTGCCTGCCGGGCGCGCACCTTGGCGGGGTCGATGGCCTTCAGCGCGCGCGTGAGGGCTTCCGGGTAGTCGCCGCTGTCGAAATGCTTCTTCGTAATGTTGTCGAAGGGCATCTGGTCCGGGCGCACGAGGTTCCTGAAGCGCACCTCTTCCGGCGGCAGGCCCAGCTCGGCGGCCAGGGCATCGAGCGCCACTTCCAGCGCGAAGCACACGCCGGTGCGCGCCACCCCGCGATAGGGCAGGATCGGGCACTTGTTGGTGGCGACCGACCAGGTGCGGCAGCGATAGGCGGGAAAATCGTAGGGCCCCGGCAGGATGGAGGCCACCTGCGCGGCTTCGAGGCACGCGGAGAAGGGATAGGCCGAATAGGCGCCGCTATCGACGGTGGCCTCGCAATCGATGCCGCGCAGGGTGCCGTCGCGCTCGGCGTAGAGGGTGATGTCGTAATGGTGCTCGCGGCAATTGGCGTTGGCGGTGAGGTGCTCGCGCCGGTCTTCCAGCCAGCGCACCGGCGTGCCCAGCCGGCGCGCCAGCCAGCCCAGGCACACCTCCTCCGCCAGCAGGATGGCCTTGTAGCCGAAGCCGCCGCCCACATCCGGGGAGATGATGCGGATCTGCCCCTCCTCCAGCCCCAGGCATTCGGAGAGGCCGGAGCGGACGATGTGGGGCATCTGGCTCGCCGTGTAGACCACCAGCTGGTCCATGCGGTGATCGAGATGCACGATGGTGCCGCGGCCCTCGATGGGCGCCATGCACTGGCGCGCGGTGGAGATGGTGCGCGAAACCTTCACCGGGGCGTCGAAGGCGGCCTCGATGTTCACGTTCACCAGGCTTTCGAGGAAGACGTTGTCGCCCCAGTGCTCGTGCACCAGCGCGGCGCCGGGCTTCTTCGCCTCCAGCATGTCGTGGAGGGCGGGCAGCTCCTCCAGCTCCAGCTCCACGCGCTCCGCCATGTCCTCCGCCTCGGCGCGGGTGGGGGCGAGGCACATGGCGATGAGCTCGCCCACCTGCCGCACCTTGCCGGTGGCGAGCACCGGCTGCTCCGACACCTTGAAGCCCGGCAGGCCCGAGACGGCACGGATGGGCTTCACCCCGTCGAGATCGGCGGCGGTGAAGACGCGGCCCTTCAGGTCCTCCGGCACCCGAATGGCGCGGATGCGCGCATGGGCCAGGGGGCTGCGGACGAAGGCGACATCCTGCATGCCCGGCAGGCGGATGTCGGCGATGTACTGGCCGCGCCCGCGCATCAGCCGGTCGTCTTCCTTGCGGGGCAGGCGGGCGCCGACGCCCTCGCCCGGCTGGGTGACGGGATCGCTCATCAATGTCCTCCGCCGGCGAGATCGAGGGCCGCGCGCACCAGCAGGCCGGCCGGATCGCGCAGTTCGTCGAGGATGGAGAAATGGTTGGCGCCCGCGACCGGCAGCAGCGCCGTGGGCACGCCCGCCGCCGCGCGATGCGCGGCAAGCGCCTTGGAATCGTGCACCAGCGCCGGCACCTCGGCGGTGCCGTAGGCGATGGTCAGCGGCTTGGCCGCAGGCGCAAGGCGCAGCGGCGAGAGGGCCTCGACCTCCCCGTCGGAAAGCTGGAGCGCCGCATTCAGGAAGGTGTCGCGCAGGGGCGCCAGCTCGTACACGCCGGAGATGGCGAGGCCCGCCGCCACGGCGGGATGGCCGAGGTGCATCACCGCGAGCTGCGCGCCGGCCGACCAGCCGGAGAGGACGAGCGGCCCGCCCGCGCCCAGCGCCGCGCCGTCACGGGCCAGAAGATCGAGTGCGAAGCCGATCTCGGCCACGATGTCGGCGAGGCGGGCCTCGGGCGCCAGCGCATAGCTCGGCAGCGCCACCGACCAGCCGTGAGCGGCAAGCCCCTGCGCATAGTGGGCGAACACCTCGCGCGAATTGCGCTGCCAGTAGCCGCCGTGGATGAACACCAGGGTGGGGGCGCCCGCCGCGCCGGGGAAGAGGTCCAGCTTCTGCCGCGCGCCGGCGCCGTAGGGAATGTCGAGCCGCGCGGGATGCGCGGCGCGATAGGCGGCGGCGGCCACGTCGCGCGCGGCCACCCAGGCCGCGCTGTCCGCGACGGCGGCGTTGTTGTTGTAGGCGGCGTCCCGCTCGGCCTGGGACAGGGTGTCCCAGGCCTCCTGCGGCGCCTTGGCGGGCGCGGGCGCGCTCACGCCGCCACCGCTTCCGGCAGGATGGGCGCGTCGGCATCGAAGCGCGCGCCGGCACGCAGACAGAAGGCCGGCGTCAGCAGGCGGTCGGTGACCACCTTCGTGTCCTCGTTGTCGCGCAGCAGGAAGCGGCCGCGATTGTCGTCGAGCACGGAGATGTCGGCGATGCGCCCCACCTCCAGCGCGCCGAGGCTGTCGGACATGCCGACCATGCGCGCCGGGTTGGCGGTGACCATGGGCACCACCTGCTCCAGCGGGAGGCCCAGCGCCATCATCGAGCTCATGGCCTGGGTGAGGCTGAAGCGCGCCTGGCCCCGGAACGGATGGTTCTCGTCGTCGGGGTGCTCGGCCGGGGTGCCGGCGGGCGCGGGCACATGGGTGTTGTAGCCGTGCATGTCGGCGCCCAGGGTGTGGGGCACCACGCCCGCCGCGATGGCCTTGGACGCGATGCGGTAGGAGAAGTGGCTGCCGTGGCCGACATCGATCTTCAGGCCGCGGTCGAGGGCGGCCTTGATGACATCGTGCACCTTGCCCTCGCGGTTCACGAAGCCGCCGGGATTGCGCGTGAACGGGTGGGCGAGGATGTCGCCCTCCTTCAGCAGCGGGATGACGCGGTCGAGGATGGTGTCGGCGTCCTCGCCGTTGGTGCCGTTCTCGGGCAGGCCCCACAGGGCGCCGAAATGCACATAGAGCGGGATCTCGGCGCGCCGCGCGATCTCGGCCGCCATCACCATCACGGTGATGCCCCAGCGGGCGAAGCCGCCGATCTCCGCATGGCCCTTGATGCCGCGCACGAGGTCGCGGTTGGCGATGGCGGCGCGCACGGTGGCGTCCACGTCCACGCAGTCGGGGCTGTAGAGGTTGGGGTAGTAATGGCCCTCCAGGCCGCCCACGAGATAGGCGGACAGGAAGGACAGCACACGCGTCTTCTTGGGCTCCACCATGAACTTGCGGAAGCCCGGCAGGGTCATGCAGGAGGCGCCGCCCTGGTCCACCACCGTGGTGACGGCGGAATGCACGCCCACCATGTCCGGATCGAGCCCGAAGCGGCCGCTCACATACTGGTAGCAGTGGCCGTGGGTGTCGATCATGCCCGGCAGCACCAGCTTGCCCGAGACATCCACCACGGTGGCGGCGCTCGCCGGAAGGATGGTTTCCTCGATGGCGGCGATGCGCCCGTCGCGCACCGCCACGTCGAACACGCCGTCGCGCCCGGAAGCCGGGCAGATCACGCGCCCGCCCTTCAGAACCGTGTCGTAACCCACTGCCTCACCCATCAAGATCTCCGTCCTCGATGCGCGGCGCGTGGCCGCGTGATTGCGAAGTATGCTTCGCATCACATTATGCAGAGGCCGTGCCAGGAGTTGATCCAAGTCAAAAGAAGCGCCGTCACGCGCCCCGCGGCCGATGACCGGACAGCGGGAAAGGCAGCCACCGGCAGGCTTTCCCGGGACGCGACGGCGCGTATGCACACGGCTCAGGATGCCCAGTGGATACCCGATTGCGGCGGGCGCCTCGCGGAATACGACGTATTATGCGTATTTTTTCGGCATGCCGATGCCTTCATGGGCAGCTTGCATGCCAAGTGCACCCGCCCGCCCGCAGCGGACCGCCAAGCGTGACAGCACAGGCGTGATCTGCCACCTTCCGCGCGAACCAGGGCGCGCGCGGCCGGCGAGATTGGGAGCGGACGGAATGGACGACGGGGGAGCGCCTCGCCCGCCGGCGGGACGCCTGCCGCGCTTCGACCGCATGGTGAGCCTCGGCGGCAATTGCGAGGTGGCCTATCAGCTCCGCTGCTTCAGCGGATCGGACCGCGCCTATCCCTTCGACTGGTGGGTGCTGCCGCTCGGCGGCCTTCCGGCGCTGCTCGATGCGGGCGCGGACGCGGCATTCGCCCTCGGGCACCTGAGCCGCGTGGATGAATATGACGGCGTGCCCGCCCTCTATTCGCGCCTCGGCGGCACCGTGCACATGCATGAATTCCGCCACGACGAGGCCGGGCTCGACCAGCCGCTGGAAGCGATCTCCGCCGCCCTCCAGGAGAAATATGCGGCCCTCGACCGGCGGCTGCGGGCGGATTGCGCGCAGGGGCACACCCTGTTCGTCCGCAACCATTTGCCGGGCACGGACCCCGGCACCCCGGAAGCCCTCGCGCCCGTGCTGGAGGCGCTGCACGCGCGCCTCTCCCGCCTTTCGCCCGGCTACCGCCTGCTGCTGGTGGGCCATCCCCCGGTGCCGGCGCACCCGGCGCTGCTGCAGGCGCCGGCCCCCCGCCTGCCGGGACACCGCGGGCTCGGCTCGCGACTCGGCTGGACGCTCATGCTGTGGCGGCTCGGCGTGCGCGCCGCGCGCCGGGGCGAGGCGGACCATTCCGACCTTGCCGCCACCTTCGCGCCCGTCGCCGGCCGGTTCCAGGCCCTCTGCCGGCTGCTGCGCCGCAGGCCGCCCGGCTGAGACCGAGGCCCGCGCCGCGCCCGGATTGAACACCGGCGCCGATGGCGCGGGGCCCCGAAGTCACCGCAGGCGCAGCCGCACCCAGCGCCAGACCACCCGCGCCCGCGCCTTCAGCTCCGGCAGCCGCAGCCACGCATAGAGCCGGTCCCGCACCAGCCCCGACGTCACGATCACCCACGCCACCCAGGGCACCTGCATCAATTGCGCGCGGCCGGCGGTGTAGACGCGCTCGATGAGCACGAAGCTGACGAGATAGGCGAGCACCAGCACGATGGTGCCGGTCCGCACATGGCCGTTGGCCATGTGCACCAGGGCCAGGAACTTCACCGGTTCCACCACCGCATAGGGCACGCCGATGAGCGCCAGGATGGCATAGGGCGGCAGCCCCGCCACCCAGCGCTCGAAGCGCTGCACCAACGCCAGCGCCTCCACCCACCGCACCAGCGGCTCGTAGAGCGGGCGGACCAGCTCGTCCACGATGATGATGATGCCGACCACGATGCGGAACGCCAGCCGCATCGCCCCGAAGAAGGGATTGCACCGCGCGCGGCGGCGGGGCGGAAGATCGGCGGGTGATCCGGAGCGCGCATCGAAGGGCATGGGTCAGCGGTCCACCAGGGCTGCGGGCACCTCGCGCGAGGTCATGGCGCCGAGCACGAAGGCGAGGTTGGCGGCGGCCACCAGCGAGGCGGCGTGGGCATCGGCCTGCGCCTGCCGCGCGGTGAGAAGGCCGCTGTCGGCGGCGGTGGCGACGGTGATGTTGCCCACGCCCGAGCGATAGGCATCGAGCGCCGCGTCGTAGGTCACGGCCGCCGCCTCCGCGAGCGCCGTCGCCGCGCGATAGGAGGCGAGGGCCGAGCGCAGCGTGTGCGCGCTCACCACGATCTCGCGGGCGGCGGCGTCCTTGGCCTTCTGGAAGGTGGCCTCGGTGGCGTCGGCGAGGGATTCGGCATTCTTGAGCTGCGCCGCCCGCAGGCCACCGTCATAGATGGGCATGGTGGCGCCCACCATCACCCCCGAGGCGGAGGATTGCTGGCCGATGGTGGGCAGGCCGGTGGCACTGAGGGAGGTGTTGCCCGTGGCCGCCACCGCCCCCAGGAACACCTTGGGCATGAAGGCCGCCTCCGCCGCCGTGATGCCGGAGCGGGTGGCGTTCACCACCGAATAGGCCGCGAGCACATCCGGCCGCCGGGCCAGGGCGGCGGAGATCATCTTCTCGGTCGGCACGTCCACGCTTTCCGGCAGGCGCCGCCCGTTCGCCACCTTCACCCTCAGCTCCGTCATGGGCGAGACGCCCATGGCCGCGAGCAGCCCCTGGTAGGCGTCGCGCTCGCCCCCCTGGGCCTGCACCAGGCCGAAGCGCGCCTGCGCCACCTGCTGGCGGGCCTGGGCCACCTCCACCGTGGTGCCGAGCCCCTTCTGCATGCGCTCCTGCGCGGCATCCTCGATCCTGCGGCTGTTGGCGAGGTTCTGCTCGGCGAGGCCCACGCGGCTGCGCGCGGCGCCATAGAGGAAATAGGCCCGCGTCACGTCGAAGATGATCTTCTGGTGCACGCCGTTGAACAGCACGTTGGCGGCGTTGGCATTGTGGCGGGCGGCATCGGCCAGGGCATTGCGCTGGCCGAAGTCGAACACCAGCCATTGCAGCGCGATCTGCGGGGAAATGCCGTCGATGGAGGTGGTCAGGTTCTTCTCGCTGCCCACCTGCACCGGCAGCGGCGCCGAGAGCTTCTGGTAGCCGCCGATGACGTTGGCGGAGATGTAGGGCAGGAAGGTCGCCTCCACCATGCCGGTGGCGAGCGCCGCCTGCCGCGCCTGCTGCCAGGCCACCCGCGTCTGGGGATTCTGGTTCTGGGCGATGTCGATCAGCTCGGACAGGCCGTAGGGGCGGTCGCGGGCGATGTCGGGAGTCGCCTTCATCTCCGCCACCGCCGGCTCGGGCGCCACGCTGAAGTCACGCACCGGCGGCGCCGACGCACCGGCGGCCGCCTGCTCCTGCGGTCCGCCGGGGCCTTGAGCCGGTGCGTCCTGGTGCGATGGGGCCTCGGCCGAAGCGGCCTGGACTGAAGCCGCCTGGGCCGGCGGCGTCCACGGCTCCGACGGCGCGCTCGGCGCGGTCTCGAGGGCGCTCAGCGCGCAGGCAGAGAGCGCGAGGCAGGAGAGCCCGACGAGCCCGGCACGCACCGCCGGAAGGGCGGACGCGAGGCGGGCGGCGGATGCCCTGCCCAGCTCCCGCCAGCGCTGCGGAATATGCGCCATGGCCATCACCCCGCCACCAGCCGCTCGATGCGACCGACGCGCGGCGCGAGGCTGCCCGTGACGAGGCCAACGTCCCCGGCCTCGATCGTCTCGCCACCCCGGCTTGCGCCGGCACGCGGCGCCACCTGCTCCGCCACGCGGGCGAGCCGGCGCGACAGCTCCTCCTCCGGTGCCCGCGAGAACACGAGCGCCGGCAGCATCGCGCGGATCTCCTCCACGAGCCCTCGCATCCGCGCCACACTGGCGGGCGAAGGGCGCTGGGAGGCGGGCTCGAACGGCAGCAGCATGAGCTGGTCCTCGACCTTCTCCATCTCGACCGCGACCTCGGCCGCATCGGCGGTGGCTTCGATGCGCGCGGCGGGCGCCATGGCCGCGAGGCGCGACAGCGCCGCGAGCGCCAACGCCAGCCGCTCGCGCACATCCACCATCGCGCTCTTGGGCCAGATGCCGGTGAAGATCACATAGACCACCACATTGCCGAGAAGGATGCCCACCACGCGGTCCCGCCCCGAATCCATGTCCAGGCTGGGCGCGAAGCCGTTGAGGATGGTGAGCAGGAAGGCAAGGCCCACCTGCACCCCGGCATAGGAGATGCGCTCGTTGCCGGTGGAGACCCAGGCGCCCACCAGGATGCCGGCGAACACCAGCGCCATGAGCCCGCCCACCGAGGTGAGGTGCGGAATGACGAACAAGATGGCGCCGAACCCCAATGCCGCCCCCACGAGGCAGCCGGAGATGCGCAGCGCCAGCTTGTGCACGGTCTCGCCCGTCGTGCCGAGAGCGGCCACATAGCAGGTGATCATAGCCGTGTGGATCCCCTGCCAGTCGATCAGCGAATAGATGATGTAGCAGGAAATGGCGGCCGCCGTCGTTTTCAGCGCATAGCGCTGGTAATCGGGATTGGTGAAGGCATCCGGCGCCAGGAAAGGCGGCTTGCGGGCCACGGCATCGGTGCCGCCGTTCGGCCGGGCGAACCCGTCGAGCACGGCGCGCGCCATGCCCTCGGCGGAGGTGGCATCGGCGGCGGTGGCCCCGTCGTCCTCGGCCTTGGGGCGCCGGCCGGCGGCGATGGTGGCGGCGGCCGCGCGGCAGCGGGCGGCGAGCGCGACCCTGGCCTCGGCCGAAAGCTCCGCCGGCAGCGCGGCCACCGCCAGCAGCAGCCGGTAGCTCGCCGTCGCTGCGCCTGCGAGCCACGTCACGGCCGCCGCGGGCGTGGTGTGGAACAGGCGGGCGAGCATCACCTGCTGGTCGCCATCGGCGAGGCCCGAGCCCAGCTCCCCTTCGAGACGCGCGCGGCCGGCGGGCCCCTCCAGCGCGGCGGCGGCGATGGAGAGGCGGCGCGCCACGCTCTCGCGCAGCAGGCGATGGGGCGACGAGCCCAGCACCATGTTGAAGACGATCATCGCCACCATGGGCATCACCGCCATCTGCCACGCATAGAGCAGGCCGCGAGTGGCGATCTCGCCCACCGGAAGCTGGTCCACCAGGGTCAGGATGAAGCCGATGACGAGGGCGATGATGGAGCCCGTCTCCCCGAGCTGGGAAGCCGCCCCCAGGTACACGAAGGCGAACGAGGTGAGGGCGATGATGGCGATGCGCAGCAGCGGAAAATCCGCCGTCGCCTGGATCAGCGGCGCCATGAGGAGCACCACCACGCTCACGAGGACGATGAGGCCGAGCCCCTGCCCCACGCATTCCGCCCCGCTCGGCCGCGCCAGGAAGATCACCAGATAGCAGCCGATGGCCGCCTCCGGCACCTTGAACACCATGGCGATGCCGGCCACGATGGCGCACAGCAGCGCCACCCGCCAGGTGAGGCCGAAGCGGCCGGGGAAGGGTTGGAGATCGCGCCAGGCCTGGCGGGCGAGGTCCCGCCAGGGGGATTCAGCAGCCTGTTCCATGATGCACGGTCACGGTGGCCGAGGCGCCGACGCGCATCAGCTCGTCCGGCGGCTCCATGAGGCGGACCCGCACCGGGAAGCGCTGCGCCACCCGCACCCAGTCCAGCGTCTTGGGCACGATGGGCAGCTTGCGCGGCAGGTTGATGAGCTCCTCCGAGGCGACGCCCCAGCCGATGCTGTCCACCCGCCCGCGGATGGCGCGCGTGCGGTCGGCAAGGGCATAGACGGTGGCGCAATTGCCCACCGCGATGCCGGAAAGCTCGGTTTCCAGGTAGCCGGCCGAGGCGAACCACGCGCCGGTGTCGATGAGCGAGAACACGGACTGGCCGGGCACCACGAACTCGCCCGCCGCCGCCGTCAGGCCCACCACCTTGCCGTCGAAGGGCGCGTGCACCTCGGTATCGGCCAGCGCGCGCTCCGCCAGCCCCAGGGCCGCGCGACGCGCCGCCACCAGGGCGGTGGCCGCCGCGACATCGCTCACCAGCGCATCCGCCGCCGCCTGCTGCTGCAGGGCCTGCTTGAGGCTGATCTCGGCGTCGCGCTTGGCGGTGGCGGCGTCGTCCACCTGCTGGGCGCTCACGTAGCCCTTGGGCCGCAGCGCCTCCAGCCGGGCGAGGGTCTGGGTGGCGAGATCGAGATTGGAGCGCGCGCGCGTCACCTGCTCGCGGGCGATCACGGCGTTGGAACGCTCGGCCGCCACGGCGCGCTCGCGGTCCGCCAGGGCGGCCTCGGCCATGCGCAGGTCGGCCGCCGCCTGCTCCACCTGCAGGCGGTAGGTGGCGGGATCGAGCGCGAACAGCAGCTCGCCCTTGCGCGCGGCGCCGTTTTCCCTGACCCCGAAGGAGACGATGCGGCCCGGCACCGCAGCGGCGATGGCGGCCGAATCGGCGGTCAGCACCGCATCTTGAGACAGGGGGTTGAGCTCGGCATTGCGGAAATAGCGCCAGCCGAAGATGGCCGAGGCCGCCACCGCCGCCACCGCGACGATGATGCCCAGGCGCCGCTGGTGCGGGTGGGGCTTGTCCTCCTCACCCACGGCTAGCGCCCGAAGCTCAGCAGCGACACGAGGAAGCCCAGGCCGGCGGCGATGCTGGCATACACCGGCAGGCGGAAAGGCAGCACGTCATCCACTCCCATGCGTATGAACGCGACCCGCACCACCACCGCGCCCAGGATGCCCGCGAGCGTGCAGGCGAGCCAGGAGGGGAAATAGGCCCCGAAGAAGGAAATGGTCGGCGCTCCCAGCGGCGCGCAGCCGGCAAGAAGCCCCGCCGCGGCGCAGGCTGCCCCGCCGCGCAGGCCCGCCGCGCCGGCATTCCAGCCGCGGAACCCGCTCCGGCGTGCCGCCATGGACGCGAACCGGCCTGCCGCAGCGCGGCGCCTTCCTTGACGCAGGAGATCAGTCAACGACGGCAACCCTCGGCACGGACCGGCGAACGGTAAAAGCTTAACGAATTGGTAGCGGAAGCCGCCGGCCGGAACAAGCCGCGCGGCCTGCCGCATTGTCAGCGGTGCACAACCCCGCCCTGCGCAGGCGGTCGGCCGGATCGCGTGGACCGGCAAAAGAAAGGGCCGGTGGGGTGAACCCACCGGCCCTTGTGTCTTCCATCCGTCCGCGGAATGCCGCGTCAGGCCTGCGGCTGGGGCTCGATGGAGCCGCCGGCGCCGCCCGGGCTCGGCCGGTTCTTGGGCGTCGGTATGGCCGAGCCGCGCGGATTGGAGGGCTCGGTCACGCTCTCGCGGTTCGGCTCCTTGCCGTTCAGCAGGTCCACGATCTCATCGCCCGAGAGGGTCTCGTACTCGAGCAGGCCCTTGGCCAGGGTCTCGAGATCGACGCCCTTCTCGGTCAGGATGCGATTGGCCTCCGCATAGCCCTCATCCACCAGGCGCCGCACTTCGCGGTCGATGGTTTGGGAGGTGGCCTCGGACACATTCTGCTGGCGCGACACCGACATGCCCAGGAACACCTCGTCCTGGTTGTCGCCGTAGGCCACGGTACCGAGCTCCGCGGAGAAGCCCCAGCGGGTCACCATCATGCGGGCAAGGCGGGTGGCCTGCTCGATGTCGGAGGCGGCGCCGGAGGTGACCTTGTCATGGCCGAAGATCAGCTCTTCCGCCACGCGCCCGCCCATCATGATGGCGAGGCGCGAGGTCATCTGCTCATAGCTCATGGAGAGCTTGTCGCGCTCCGGCAGCTGCATCACCATGCCCAGGGCGCGGCCGCGGGGGATGATGGTGGCCTTGTGCACCGGGTCGGTCGCCGGCACGTTCAGCGCCACGATGGCGTGGCCGCCCTCGTGGTAGGCGGTGAGCATCTTCTCTTCCTCGGTCATCACGAGGGAGCGGCGCTCGGCGCCCATCATCACCTTGTCCTTGGCGTCCTCGAACTCCTGCATGGTGACCATGCGCTTGTTGCGCCGGGCCGCCATGAGCGCCGCCTCGTTGCAGAGGTTGGCGAGGTCCGCGCCCGAGAAGCCGGGGGTGCCGCGGGCGATGGTCTTCAGGTTCACGTCGGGCGCGACCGGGATCTTGCGGGCGTGCACCTTCAGGATCTGCTCGCGGCCCACCACGTCCGGGTTCGGCACGATGACCTGGCGGTCGAAGCGGCCGGGACGCAGCAGCGCCGGGTCGAGCACGTCCGGACGGTTGGTGGCGGCGATGAGGATGATGCCCTCGTTCGCCTCGAAGCCGTCCATCTCCACCAGCAGCTGGTTGAGGGTCTGCTCGCGCTCGTCATTGCCGCCGCCGAGGCCGGCGCCGCGGTGGCGACCCACCGCGTCGATCTCGTCGATGAAGATGATGCAGGGGGCGTTCTTCTTCGCCTGCTCGAACATGTCGCGCACGCGGCTCGCGCCCACGCCCACGAACATCTCCACGAAGTCCGAGCCCGAGATGGTGAAGAAGGGCACGTTGGCCTCGCCGGCGATGGCGCGCGCCAGCAGGGTCTTGCCGGTGCCGGGCGGGCCCACCAGCAGCACGCCGCGCGGGATGCGACCGCCCAGGCGCTGGAACTTCTGCGGGTCGCGCAGGAATTCCACGATCTCGGTGAGGTCGCTCTTGGCCTCGTCGATGCCGGCCACGTCCTCGAAGGTGACGCGGCCGTGCGCCTCGGTCAGCAGCTTGGCGCGGCTCTTGCCGAAGCCCATGGCCTTGCCGCCCGCGCCCTGCATCTGCCGGGAGAGGAAGATCCACACGCCGATCAGCGCGATGAAGGGCAGCCAGGAGACCAGCAGGCTCACGAACCACGGCACGTTGTCCGACGGCGGACGGGCCGTGATCTGCACGCCCTTGCCGTACAGCCGCTGCACCAGCGAGGGGTCGCTCGGCGCGTAGGTCTGGAACTGGCGGCCGTCGGTGAAGGTGCCGGAGATGTTCGGCCCCTCGATCACGACGTCGCGCACGCGGCCGAGATCCACGTCCGACAGGAGCTGCGAGAAGGAGATATCGTTCGAGCTGGTGCGCTGGCCCGGGCTCTGGAACAAAGAGAACAGAGCGAGCAGCAGCAGGACGATGATCACCCAAAGGGCGAAATTTCGTAGGTTGGCGTTCATTGAACCCTCGTGGGGACAGTCGAAAGCGCTGCTTCGCTCCAGCTGCCCTTGGGGAATGGATATCCCACAGGGCGCCGCCGGCGGCCACACCTCACGCACCGTCTCCCGCATAATCTAGGTGCGCACTCCGGCGTTGCCAAGGCAAACGGACGTGAAATCGCGGCCAGGGCTCATGTGCCACGGCGCGGCGGCGCGGCGGTCACGATCACCTCGCCGCGCCGGACCGCCACCAGCGCACCCGCCAGGGTGCGGCGAAAGGCGCCGCGCCCCCCCGCCAGATGAGCGCGCAGCGCGCCGGCCAGCGCCTCCAGCTTGCCGAGTTCCACCGGCCCCTCGCACGCCATGGCCGCGACGCATCGCCCGAGCAGGCGCAGCGCGATTTCCTCCGGCAGCGCCGCCAGGGCGTCCGCGGCCATGCGCCGCGCGCCGGGCGCCGCGATCAGGTGCCGGGCGGCGGCTTCGTCGGTGGCGGCCTCGACGGCCGCATCGAGCCGCGCCACCCGACGGGCGAAGGTGCCGAGGCGGCGGGCATCGAGCCCCTCTTCCGCCAGGGCGGGGGCCAGGCGCCTGAGGCGGGCCCTGGCATAACGGGGGTCGCTGTTCGCGGGGTCGCGCACGAACGGCACGCCGGCCGCCTCCAGGGTCGCCACCAGCCGCGCCTTCGGCACCTCCAGCAGCGGGCGCAGCAGGGCGACGCCCCCGCGCTCCGACACCTCCCGCATGGCGGCGAGGCCGGAGAGGCCCGACCCGCGGGCGAGGCGAAAGAGGACCGTCTCCGCCTGGTCATCGGCGGTGTGGGCGAGGGCGAGCGCGCCCGCCCCGGCCTCGCGCGCGGCGGCGAGGAGCAGGCCATAGCGCGCCTCCCGCGCTGCGGCCTGGATGCCATGGGCGGGCTTCGGCCCCTCCCAGGCGAGGGTGCGGTGGGGAAGGCCGAGCCCGGCGCAGAGCCGCGCCACCGCATCCGCCTCGGCGGCGGCCTCGGGGCGCAGGCCATGGTCCACGGTGGCGGCGCTCAGGCGCGCCCCCCCGGCACGGGCCGCGCGCCAGCGGGCGGCGAGCCACAGCAGCGCCGTCGAATCGGGGCCGCCCGAAACCGCGATCAGGATGTGGGAATAAGAAGAAAAGCCCGCGAGCAGGCGGTCGCGCTCGTCATCGCCGAGCGCGGGGGCCTCAGCAGCCGACACGCTTCTGCTCGCGCTCCACCGCCTGGCGGATGGCGGATGGCGCGCGGGGATACTTGCGGTCCACCTCCAGGAAGGTGGCGCAGGCGGTCTCCTTCTCGCCGAGGCCGGCCAGGGACTGGCCGAGCCGCAGCAGCGCCTCGGGCGCGCGGACGGAGTTGGGATATTTGGTGGATACCTCCAGGAAGGAGGCGGCGGCATCCCCATAGCTCTGCCGCAGGAACAGGCTCTCCCCCAGCATGAAGGTGGCGTCCGGGATGATGCGGTCGCCCGCATTGGCCTGGATGACCTGACGGAAGGTCTGCTCGGCCGCGCCGTATTCCTGGCGCTGGAGCTGGGCCTGCCCCTGGTCGTAAAGCTCGCGCGGGGAGCCGCCCGCAGGCAGCGCGGCCACCTGGGTGCCGCCGGCGACCGCCGCGCCCGGAACCGGACGGGTGACGCCGGACGAGACGCTGGCGGGCGAGCCGAGGGTCTGCGGCGCGCCGGGCGCGGCCGGGTCCGCGCCGGGATCGAACGCGTCCGAGCGCTTGCCGCCCGCCCCCGGTGCCAGCGGCACGGCGGGCGCGACGGCCGGGCGGCTCGCCGCGGCGGCCGCAGGCTGCGGCGCCATGGCGGGCGTGCCGGCGTGGCCGCCCGCGCGGGCGTCGGCATCGTCCTGCAGGCGCTTCACCTGGGCTTCGAGCTGCTGGTTGCGGAACTGGAGCTGCTCGATCTGGCCGGTGAGGTTGCGCATCGCGCTCTCGATGCGGTCGAGCCGCATGGCGGCCTCGGAAGCCTCGGCGCCGTGGCTCGGGTCCTGCACCGGAGCCGGCGGCTTGAAGAGGTTGCCGAAGATGTTGTTGTCCTGCTGCGCCGCGGCCGGCCCCGCGAAGGCGAGGACGAGGACCGCCGCGGGCGCCACCGCGCGGATCTTGCGGATGAAGGGCGAAATCGAAGGCATGGGGCTCGCAAGGGCTGATGGCACCGCCGATCGCATCCGGCGTCCAGGCGCGATTCGTCGGGACACGCCGCTGTTCCGCCTTCGGCGACAAGGCCGGCGAAACCCGCGAGCGGCCCAACGGCTTGGCCCGAAACACAAAGACGCATCCACGCGTGCCGCGCAGCATAGGGGGGCGATCGCGTCCAAAGTGTGACCCGCCGACTGGCGCTCGGGCGCGGTGCACCGCAGAAATGCGGAAGCCGGCGCAGCTTGCGGCGCCGGCTTCGGTCGCATCCGGTCTTCGGCGTCGGCGGCTCAGGCGCCGCCGGCGTTCAGCACGGTGACGGCGCGGCGATTCTGCGACCAGCACGAGATGTCGTTGCAGATCGCCACCGGGCGCTCCTTGCCGTAGGAGATGGTGCGCATGCGGGCCGGGTCGATGCCGCGGGCCGCCAGATAGTCACGCACGGACTGGGCGCGACGAGCGCCGAGGGCGATGTTGTACTCGCGGGTGCCGCGCTCGTCGGCGTGACCCTCGATGGTGAAGGTGTAGCGGTTCCACTGCTGGAGCCACTGGGCCTGGCGGTCGAGGGTGGCACGGGCCTGGGGGGTCAGGTCGGTCTGATCGCTCTCGAAGAACACGCGGTCACCCACCGCCACCACGAACTCCTGCGGCGAGCCGGGAGGGCCACCGGCGCCACCATAGCCCGCACCCTGATTCTGATTGTTGGCGCACGCGGCGAGCGCCAGCGCGAAACCGAACAGAGCCGCGAACCGGAAGCCGCGAACAACCTCAAGAAAACGCATTCCGGTGTCTCCTTATCTTCACGCAGACCGGATGGGATGATCTAGCCGCCCGCCGGTTAAGCGAATGTTCCGCACGCACACCGTCGCGCGCGCTCAAGCTGAAACCAGGACGAATACTGAGCGTTATGGTTTCCAAGCCGTTGACGCCCAGTCGCGCCCTTCTCCAGGCCATAGCGAGCCGCCCGGCGGCATGCCCTGCCACCGGCTGGCCCCGCCTGCGGGGCCGCTCCCATCGCCTTGATAACAAAAGGCCCGCCGCATCGCGGCGCCGGCCTTGGACATCCCCTTCAGTGATGCCGCCCCGTGGCGGCATCATGGCAACCTTGTGCGCAGGAGGGGGCGAGGTCGATGCCGTTTCCACTTGTGGCCGCGCGGCCACAGTCGCCGCGCGCCAACCCGACAGCGGCACAGCGAATCAGGACCGCAGCGGCGACCACGCGGGGTCGGAGGCATAGCTCGGCGTCGGCACGCGCTGCTCGTTGTAGCCGGTGACGTCCACCATGTAGAGCGAGGGGCCCGAGGCGCCGCCCGGATCGCGGAAGAACATGATGACCCGCCCGTTGGGGCAGAAGGTCGGGCCTTCGTTGTGGTAGCCCTCGGTGAGCACGCGCTCGCCCGATCCGTCGGGGCGCATCACGCCGATGGCGAATCGCCCCTCCGCCTGGCGGGTGAAGGCGATCCAGTCGCCGCGAGGAGACCACACCGGCGTGGAATAGCGCGCGTTGCCGAAGGAGATGCGGTGCTGGTTGGAGCCGTCCGCATTCATCACATAGATCTGCGAGGTGCCGCCGCGGTCGCTCTCGAAGCAGATCTGCCGGCTGTCCGGCGCGTAGCAGGGCGCGGTGTCGATGGCCGGCGTGTCGGTGAGGCGGGTGGTGGCCTTGGAGCGCAGGTCCATGACGAAGATGTTGGCGTTGCCGCCCTGCTGCAGGCTCATGATGACGCGCTGGCCATCGGGCGCGAATCGCGGCGCGAAGCTCATGCCCGGAAAATTGCCCACCACCTCCCGCTGCCCCGTCTCGATGTTGAGCAGGTACACCCGGGGCTCGCCCTGGGCGTAGGACATGTAGGTGAGCTCCTGGCTGGTGGGCGAGAAGCGCGGGGTCAGCACCAGCGAATCACCGCGGGTGAGATAGCTCACGTTGGCGCCGTCCCAGTCCATGATGGCGAGGCGCTTGATGCGGCGCTCCTTCGGCCCGCTCTCGTCCACGAAGGCGATTCGGGTGTCGAAATAGCCCTTCTCGCCGGTCAGCTTCTCGTAGATCACGTCGGCGATGATGTGGGCGATGCGGCGCCAGTTCTCCGGCTGCGCCACGAACTGCTGGCCGGCGATCTGCTGGCCCGCCACCACGTCCCACAGGCGGAACATCACCTGGAAGCGGCCGTCCGACTGGCGCGAGACGCGGCCGGTGACCAGCGCCTGCGCGTTGATGACCCGCCAGTCCTGGAAGCGCGGCGTGTCGGGATTGGTGATCTGCTCCACGAACGCCTTCGGATCGATGGGCGCGAACAGGCCGCAGCGCTTCAGGTCCGAGGCGATGACGCCGGAGATGGCCCGCCCCTGCTCGGTCTCGCCCAGCATGTCCGTGACGGCGATGGGGATCGGCTGCGGCGTGCCGGAGGTGATGTCGACCTTCGTGGCGGCGGCCGCCGGCAGGGCGCGGAAGGCGGCGCCGGCGGCGAGGAGGCCGCCGGCGCCAGCGACGAAGCGGCGGCGGCTCAGCGCGGGTCCGAAGCGTTCGAAGGGGGACATCACGGTATCGGGGCCTCTGGTGGGTTCGGCCGCTCCGCTGCGGGACAAGCCGCGCGGCGGCCATCATGATGGGGACATAGAAGATGACGCGCGACCGCGCCATGACGGATTACGCGCCTACCGATCAAACTCCTGCGGCCGGAAGGTGAGATCCATGCTCTTCCACTGGGCATAGGTCTCCTTGCGGAACATGGTGAAGGGCTGGCAGCGCACCAGCGCGGCGATGGCCGTGCGCGCCACCACCGGGCCGTAGGGCGGCGGGCTGCCCTGCATCACCACCGGCTCCGTCTGGAGCATGCCGTCCGGCTTGAGATCCACGCGCAGGTCCACGAACACCCGCTGCTCGGGCGGAATGCCGGTGGTGTTCCAGCACTGCCGCATGCGAGCGCGGAAAGCGTCGATCTCGCTCATGCTCAGGGTCGCCGCCTGGCCGGAAGGCGCGCCGAGGGAGGAAGTGGTGGAGGTCTGGCTCGCGCTCGCCACCTGGCGGGTGGGCGTGCGCTTGTCGAGCAGCTCCTTGATCTGGTCGCTGTTGAACTCGCGCGAGGGCGTCTGCTGCGCCTGCACGGGCTTGGGCGGCGGAGGCGCCGGCTTCTTGGGCGGCAGCGGGGTCGGGGCCACCTTGGCCTCTTCCTTGGGCTGCTCTTCCTTCGGCTTCTCTTCCTTCTTGGGCTCGTTCTTCAGCGCCTCATCCGCCTTGGGCTCGGCCTTGGGCGGCGCCTCCACCGCCTTCTGGGGCGCGGGCGGCTTGGGCGGCGCTTCCACCGGCTTGGGCGGCTCGGGCGGCGTATCCACCTTGGGGGCCGGGGCGGGCGCGGGCGGCGGCGGGGTGGTGGCCTCCACCGGCGCGTCCTTGCTCACCTTCAGGCGGGGGTCCTCCACCGGGGTCGGCTCGGCCACCTTTTCCGCCACCTGCTGCGGCTTCTCCGCCTTCGGCGCGGTCTTGGCGCCCTTGGTGAGCTTGGTGAAGTCGCTCGCGGAAATGACGTCCACCGGCATGGATTCCGGCATCGGCTCGAACGGCTTCGCCCCGGTGAAGGACACCAGGGTGAGGATGATGATCGCCGCATGGGCGACCGTCGATGCCGCGAGGCCCGGTTTCATGGCCTTGACTTCAGCTCCCCTGATCCACTTCGGTGACCAGCGCCACCTTCTTGAAGCCGGCGCCGGAAAGACGGCCCATCACCTTCATCACGGAGCCGTAGTCCACCTTCTTGTCGGCGCGCACGAAGATGCGCTCCTCCATGCCGCCCCGCGCCTGGGTCACGGCCTGCAGCTTGGTCACGAGGTCCTCGGACTTGATCTCGCTCTCGCCCAGAAACACCTGGCCCTTGTCGTTCACCGAGAGGGTGATGGGCTCCTTGTTGTCCTGGTTCACGGCGCTCGCCTGCGTCTGCGGCAGGTCTATGGGCACGCCGGCGGTGAGCATCGGCGCCGCCACCATGAAGATGATGAGCAGCACCAGCATGACGTCCACCATGGGCGTCACGTTGATCTCGGCCATCACGTGGGTCGCGCGGCGCCGCGAGCGCCGGCTCTGCCACCCCGAAGCCCCTGCCCCACCCATGCCCATGCGTCAGCTCCGCTCGTCGATCTGCCGCGAGAGGATGGCGGAGAACTCGTCCGCGAACCCTTCGAGGCGCTGGCCCTGGCGGCCCGCCTGGGAAATGAACTTGTTGTAGAAGATGGTCGCGGGAATGGCCGCGATGAGGCCCATGGCGGTGGCGAACAGCGCCTCCGCGATGCCCGGCGCCACCACCGCGAGCGAGGTGTTCTTCGAGGCGGCGATGGACTGGAACGAGGTCATGATGCCCCACACCGTGCCGAACAGGCCGATGAAGGGGCCCGCCGACCCCACCGTCGCCAGCACCAGGAGCCGCCCTTCGAGCCGCTCCATCTCGCGGGCGATGGTCACGTTCATCACCTTGTCGAGCCGCTGGGTGAGGCCCGCGAACGAGCGCGCGCCGCCCTCGTAGGTGCGCTTCCACTCCCGCATTGCGGCCACGAAGATGGCGGCCATGCCGTGGTTCGTGCGCCCGGAAAGGGTGCGGTAGAGGTCCTCGAGGCTCTGGCCCGACCAGAACACCTGCTCGAACTGGTCCATCTCCCGCTTGTTGCGGCCGTAGAGGATGATCTTGTCGATGATGATCGCCCACACCCAGATGGAGGCGGCGATGAGGCCCAGCATCACCAGCTTCACCACGAAGTGGGCTTGCAGGAAGAGGCCGAGGAAGGAGATGTCGCCCGCCGGCGCCGCCATGGGCGCGGCACCGATGGCCCCGCCCGGCGGCGGCACGGTGCCCATGTCCTGCGCCAGGCCCGGCGCGATGCCCGCCACCAGCAGGCCGAGCGCGAGGAGAAACACCACCGCCAGCGGGCGCAGGGCACGGCCCGCCGCGGCCGGAACCCGGGCAGGAAGAGGCGACGCAATCGCAGGCGCCCCGCCGCGCCTGCTCATCTGATCGTTCATTCTCGGCTCCGCTGCGCGCGGCGACGACCGCCGCGCGGGACAACTCCGCCCGTCTGCCCAAAGTGTCCCGGTGTTTGACCGGGGGACTCTGTCCAAACTTTGACGGGAGCGCTCTTTCGTGCTGCAGCGCGAAGAAATCGCCGCGACGCTCGACGGGAACCTAGGCACGAACAGGCTTAAGGCGAGGTTAGCGGTAACCGGCCGGCGCGATTCGGGCGCAGCCCCTGGAAACCGGCCCGGAGCTGAGCCCCCCCCAACCAGCAGCTCCCGTGCCCGCGCGGAATGCTCCCCGCTAGCCGCGACCGACACTTTGTGCGTGCGCGAAGAGACCGAGTTCGCTAAGAACCTAACCGAACGCGAACGGTCGATATCACACGGCAGCTGGCGGCGAAGAGCCCCAATCGGCGCACGATGGGCCGGAGCTTCCGCTGACGTGCGCCGCCCGCCCGCGAGGCAGGTCATCACCGGTCCGTCGCGCGCGTGACGCGGCCAGATATTCGAGCATGACACTGAGCGAGCGTGGAATGGAGCAGTTGCGGTCCGCGACGGATTTGCCCTGGGGGAGAAGCGCCCGCACGGTCGACGATATTCTTCTGCCAGCCAACAACAATTTCGACCTGATCCGTCTTATCGCGGCCTGTGCGGTCATATTCGGCCATGCATACGCGCTCTCCCCTCAGCCCACGGGGACGGATTTCGTCCAGAGGCTGGTACATTTCGATTACTCCGGATCGCTCGCGGTCAAGGTCTTCTTCTTCATCAGCGGCCTTCTGGTCACACATGCCCTGTTCCGGGACGCCTCGCCGGCCAGCTTCGTCGCAAAGCGCGTTTTCCGTATCTTTCCGGCCCTGATTGTATGCAACATAATCACTGTCTTTGTGATTGGCTTGGCCTTTACGTCAAAGGGCTGGATTGAATACCTGTCATCAGCGGAAATATACCGCTACCTGATAAACAATTCCATCCTGCGTGACATACAGTGGCGCCTGCCCGGGGTCTTCGAAGCGAGCCGCTACGGCGTGAACGGCTCGCTCTGGACCCTGCCGTGGGAGTGGCTGTGCTATACTTATGTCTTCATCGGGCTGGCCCTGGGGGCGTTTACCAACAGGTGGCTGGCGCTGGCGGTCACCGCTGCGGTTTTCGGCGTCTACTTCTTCGCCCCGGGCCTGATCGGCGGATTCAACGGGGCCGATGAGTCCTATTGGCTGCTGCCTTGCTTCCTCATCGGAATTTTCTTTGCGCTCCTGTCCCACAGATTGACCGTCCGGATAGAGGCGGCCGCCGGCCTCTGGCTGCTCTACTGGCTCACCACCCAACCCGTTCTGGCTCAGCTGAGCTTCTATATCGCCCTGTTCTACTCCGTGCTTGTCATCGCATCGGCGGATTTCGTGGTGACGCGGCTGAAGCTTCCTCTTGATGCCTCCTACGGCGTCTATCTTTACGGCTTCCCCATCCAGCAAAGCCTCTTCCACGTGTTTCCCGCGTCGAAGATCTGGCAGAACCAGTTGTCAGCAATGGCCATCGCTATTGCTCTTGGCTCCTTGTCCAGCCTTCTCGTCGAACGCCCGGCGGTGCGCTGGGGACGAAACGTGATGCGAGATCGCCTTGTCTATGCGCGCGAGGCTTGGCGCGCGCTCCACACAGTCGCTGCACGACTCCGGGAAAGGCTGATGAAGCACAGGAGCAGCATCCTGGAATTCGGGGCGTGCGCCGGATTGTCGGCGCTGGTCTTCGCCCTTGTCCTGAAATTCGTCTACCCCGGCTATTTCGATCCCTTCTGGCCTCATCACAGCGACTTTTACCTCGCCACGAACCTGCGCGCCGACCCCGTCGAGGGCCTGAAATACCTGTCCTGGGCGCGGCCCGTCGGCGTCTACACCCTCGCGATGATCGGCAACGCGCCGATGCGGATCGGCATCGGGATCATTGCTGCCATCACCATCCTTAACGGTGCACTCGCGGTCTTTGCGTTTCGCCGCGCCCTGGGCATCCAGAACGTCCCGGCGGTCCTGGCAGCATCGACCCTTTATTTCTTCACCCTGTACTCCGCACCGGGATTCTACATATTTTATTCGCAGGATGTGTGGGCGCAGACGTCGTTCTTCTTCTTGATGCTGGGCGGACTGAGCTTCGCGGGCCTGAAGGACAAAAGCCTCTTCATGGCGACCTACGTGCTTTTCCTGCTCGCTCTCCTGGCCTTCCTTTCAAAGGAAACCTATGCCCTTTCCGCGCTGGGCGTCGCGGCAGCTTATGTACCACTGTCGCGCTGGCGTACCTGGACATGGAGGCTGCTGCCCGCCGCCACGCTGATCGCGGCGCTTGGGTTTGCCCTCGGCCTGGGAATCCGCGGCCGCTCGGTGTTTTTCGGTCAGGCCGGCGGCAACGCCTACCAAGTGGACATTTCTCCCCCGTCCGTTCTCAGGGAATGGTGGAGTTACGCCTCGCTCGGATCCAGCGCGGCGTTGACGGCGAGCCTCGTGCTGCTGCTTGCCGCGACATGGCGGCTCCATCGCCGGGAGGGATGGCGCGGCCCGGCGACGCTCGGCCTCATGGCGGCGGCCGCAGGCGCGGCCGCGTGGCTACCGAACTCCGTTCTGCCCAATCACTTCTTCGCCGGATACTCCTGGAGTGGTGCGTATCTCCTCTTCCTGCCAATCCTCCTGCTGGCTCTGATCGTGCGCAGACAGGTCCTGGCTCTCGGTGTCGCCACTGCCGCCGCCGTCCTGCTCCTGCTCAACCCGAAGCTGAACCGCGACGCTTATGCGGGAGGGAGCTGGGTTCTCATTCAGGAGAGCACCCAGCGGAATCTCTGGCGCGCCCTTCGCAAGGAAATCCGCGAACTGCCGACCGACAAGACCTCACGCGTGCTGGTCACGGGCATATCTTTTCCTTTCAGTCCCTTCGCTCATCCGCGCTCGCTTGATGAACTCAAGAAGGGTCGCACTATCAACTTCTCGGTCGTGGAGTATCCTCCTTTCCAAGGGAAGCTTTCGGAAGGGGTGACATTTCTCACTCCCGAAAATTATGACCCCGCAGCCTACGATTACGTATGGGTATTTCACCCCGACGGCACGCTGTACAAAGCCTATACGAGAGAACAAATCGCAGCTCTGAATGCCCCAGGCGGCGTGTCGGTCCAGGACCTGCTGAATCTGCCCAAGCTCCTGGAAGCTGCGGATGCATCGTCGGGCGCGCCGCCGGTGGACGCATGTTCCGCGCTTCAGGCATCGGTCGACGCCAATGCGCGCAGCTATGGCCGCAAGTTTCTGGAAGCATGCACGCAGCTTCGCCCCGAAAGCCCGTACACCTGGTTCTATCGCGGACTGGTGCTGGAGGATGCCGGCGAGCGCGAAGCGGCCCTGGACGCCTACCGGAAGGCCGTTGAGAAGGACACCTCCGCCCAGCCCAATCCGTTCTTCGAGCAGAGGCTGAAGGCGCTTCAAGCGCAAGTTGCCAAATCCAGCTGACGCCCGCGCCACAGGAGCGGATTCAAGCCGGCAAACGCGAGCAGGGAGGGCGTGGTGCCTACTGGCGAGGCGGACGCGCTCTTACCAGCAGCACCCGTGCGTGGACCTGGGCCGCGAATGTCCCGCCCATCTTCCGAGGGAAACCGACACACTCGCGATAGGAAGGCGGACGGGAGCCGGTATCGCTCCCGTCACCGTGACCTTTCCCGAGGATCAGCCGGGAGGCACCGCCTTCACCCGGCTGACGAGGCCATCACCGCTTGCGGCGCAGCTCGCGGGTGACGGGGGCGCGGCAGAAGCCGGCGACGGTCTCGACCATGTAGTCGATCTCCGCCGCACCGAGGGCCGGATAGACGCCGATCCAGAAGGTCTGGTTCATGATCCGGTCGGCATTGGCGAGATCGCCCACCACGCGGAAGTTTCGCCCCTTCATGTAGGGCTGGCGGATCAGGTTGCCGCCGAACAGCAGGCGCGTGCCGATCTTTTTCTCGTTGAGATAGGCCACGAGGTCGTCGCGGCTGAAGGGCGCGTTCTCGCGCACCGTCAGCACGAAACCGAACCAGGAGGGATCGGTGCGGGGCGTCGCCTCGGGGAGGATGAAAAACTCCTCGAGCTGCCGGAACCCCTCGGTCAGCAGCGCGAAGTTGCGCCGGCGGGCGGCGATGAAGCCGTCGAGATGGGCGAGCTGCGCCACACCCACCGCCGCCTGCATGTCGGTGATCTTCAGATTATAGCCGAGATGCGAGTAGGTGTACTTGTGGTCGTAGCCGAAGGGCAGCTCGCCCAGCTGCCACTCGAAGCGCAGCTTGCAGGTGTTGTCCTGACCCGGGCCGCAATAGCAGTCGCGGCCCCAGTCACGGAACGATTCCATGGCGCGGTTCAGCACGGCGTTGTTGCTGAAGACCGCCCCGCCCTCGCCCATGGTGATGTGGTGGGCGGGATAGAAGCTGAGCGTTCCGGCATCGCCGAAAGTGCCCACATGGCGCCCGTCGACTGTGGCGCCGAGGGCGTCGCAGCAATCCTCAATGAGCCAGAGGTCATGCCGCTTGGCGATCTCCGCGATGCGCGCGGCATCGAACGGATTGCCCAGGGTGTGAGCGACCATGATCGCCCGCGTCCGCGGCGTGATGGCGGCTTCCACCAGTTCCGGCGTGACGTTGTAGGTGGGAATGTCCACGTCCACGAACACCGGCACCATGCCCCACTGCATGGCGGGATTGACCGTGGTGGGGAAGCCCGTGGCGGCGGTGATCACCTCCGCGCCCGCCTCCAGGCGGCGGTCCTTCAGCAGGCCCGAGGTGAGCGCGGAGAAGGCCACGAGATTGGCGGAGGAGCCCGAATTCACGGTCATCGACCGCTTGACGCCGATGCGCCGCGCCAGATCCGTCTCGAACTGCTCGTTGAAGCGGCCGGTGGTGAGCCAGAACTCCAGGGCGGAATCCACCAGCGACTGCATGTCGGTGTGGTCGTAGACGCGGCCCGAGACGGGAACGGGCGAATGCCCCGGCTGAAACGGCCGTCGCGCGTGGGCCAAAGCATGGTATTCTTCCACCAGCGCGAGGATCTCCGCGCGCACCTGTTCCGGCGACCGGCCGCGCTCATCGGCTGTAGCTGACGTCATCTTCAATCCCTTTCCGCCTGCGCACCCGCGCTCCGGGGCACAGGGCGGCCCTGCCGCCCTTTCGCGCCCGCGGCCCGCCGCGGGCCGATTTTTCCAACGTTCGACGAGCCGTGGCCCCTCGCTTCTGTGACGTGTCGCACATCGTCCCGCAAGCCGGAACCTAGGCGTCCGGCTGCGCCTGCAAGGCCGGCGGCGCATCCACGTTCAGCCGCTCCCGCTCGATCACGAGGCGCCCGCGGCGCACCTGCGAGTGAATGGAGGTGACGTATTCGCCCAGCATTCCGATGAAGGCGAGCTGGACGCCCGACAGGAAGAAGAGGGCCACGATGATGGTCATCGTTCCGCGCGGGGCGAGATGGGGCGCGAACACGAACGACAGCAGCGACAGCAGCGCATAGAGAATGCAGACCGCCGAAAGCCCGAAACCCACGAACGTGCACAGCCGCATGGGCGCGTTGGTGAAGGAGAAGATGCCATTCAGCGCCTGATCGATCAGGCGCATGATGTTGTTCTTGGAAATGCCGCGCTTGCGCGCCCGCCAGGTATAGGGAACGATGATCCGCCGGAACCCGCACGAGGCGATGATGCCGCGGATGTAGGGATAGTGGTCGTGATT
The DNA here is from genome assembly GCF_043194895.2 of Xanthobacter albus. Taxonomy (NCBI): domain Bacteria; kingdom Pseudomonadati; phylum Pseudomonadota; class Alphaproteobacteria; order Hyphomicrobiales; family Xanthobacteraceae; genus Xanthobacter; species Xanthobacter albus. The sequence goes on from NZ_CM195532.1 coordinate 99,510, forward strand.
GTCGACCACCGCCTCCCAGACCTTGCGGTCGATGAGCTGGAACTCGCCCACGTTCTTCGGGATCTCGAAATCCGAAAGCCGGTTGACGATGTTGTAGAAGATGCCCCGGCAGGTGCGCAGCGCGAAGCTCTCCTCGCGGTTCTCGCGGGCGCCGGCCACCACCTCCACCCCGTTTTCCCAATGCCGCACGAATTCGGGGATCAGTTCCGGCGGGTCCTGCAGGTCCACGGGCAGGAACACCAGCACCGCATCGCCGGTGGCGTAGCGCAGGCCATTGAAGAGGGAGCGGAAGGGGCCGAAATTGCGGGCGTTCAGGATCACCTTGACGCTGCGATCCTCGGCCGCGATCTCGCGCAGGATCTCCACCGTGCGGTCGGTGGAGGCATTGTCCGCGAAGATGTGCTCCAGCCGGTATTCGGGAAGCTCGCGCGCGAAGATGTCCTTCACCGTCTCATAGCAGGCGCGGACATTTTCCTCCTCGTTGAAGCAAGGGGAAACCACCGAGATCGTCTTCACTGTGCCGCCTCCCGAAAGACAAAAGCGCGCATGAGCAGAAAGCTCGCCACCACCACCACCGGCAGGATCAGAAGCTGCGCCACCGCGGGCTGAACCGCGAGCGCCTCACCCGCCTTCAACAGCCCCACGTTTCCCGCATAGACGAGAACGTAGACGAGGATGAACCGGAAGATCCGCCCGTTATCCCTATTGCTGAAGACGAGCCGGCCGGTGGTGAAGAAATTGAAGCACACGCCGAGGACATTCGCGATCGCCAGCGCCACCGCGGGCCCGAGGCCGAGGAACAGGCCACCGAGGAACACCAGATAGCCGAACGCGGTGTTCAGCACGCCGACACCGATGAAGCGCACGAAGCGCCGGTTCTGCAGGCTGCCCAGGAGGGACGTGGCGCAGCTAGGCATGCGCGCCCTGCCCGGCCGCCGCCCGGCGCGCGCGATGCCATTCCACGGTCCGCGCAAGCCCGGCCTCGAGATCGACCTGCGGCCGCCAGCCCGTCGCCGTGACGAGACGGTCGATGTCGGCCTCCATGTGCCAGATCTGGTCCGGGCGGAAGGGGATCTCGCCGAACACCAGCTCCAGGTCCGGCGCCGCAAGGTCGCGGATGGTCTCCACCACCCGGCGCACCGGCACGGCAACGCCCGCGCCGAGGTTGAACACGCCCTGCGCGCCCGGCGTGACCGCCGCGGCAAGGATGCCGGAGGCGGTGTCGTCTATGAAGAGATAGTCCCACTTCTGGGTGCCGAGCGTGGTCTTTGGCCGCGCGCCATCCAGCATCTGCTCGACGAGGGTGGGGATCAGCCAGCGCGGATTGTCGTCAGGCCCATAGGTGGAGAACAGACGCAGCCACGCGAAGGACATGCCCGCCTGGGCGGCGAGCTGGCGGCTCAGATGCAGCACCGCCACCTTGGAGGCGCCGTAGAGGGTGGTCGGCTCCGGCAGCTTGTCCTCCGCCACCCGGCCTTCCAGCAGCCCGTATTCACCCTGGGAGCCGATGCCCACGAACTTGCTCACACCGGCGGCGATGGCGCCGTCCATGAGGGCGCAGGTGGCCTCGACATTGTCGGTGAGCTGGAGCCGGTCGAACCGCGCCGCGCCGCTGACGCCGCTCCAGGCGACATGAACCACCACCTCGGGCCGCACCTCTGCGAGCAGGCCCGCGATGGCCTCGGCATCGCGGATATCCGCCTGCACGATCTCCAGGCGGCCGTCCGCGTCGGCGAGCCGGTCCACGTTGCCGCCGGGCCGCACCAAAGCGGCGACCTCGTGCCCCGCGCGCAACGCCTGCCGGACCAGCGCGGCGCCGACGAAACCGCCGGCCCCCGTGACGAACAGCTTCATCCCACGTTCCCGCTTTGGCGGCCGCGCCCGGACCCCTGCGCGCGCGGCGCCCGCCCCGCGCGATGTCCGGCCGATGCCCTCACTTCTCTGCGTCCGCCAGGGCCTTGATGGTCTCCGGGCGGGGGTAATCTACGTAGCGGTTGCCGCGCGCATAGGCGGCGTCGCTGAGATAGGGATATTGATCGTTGATGGGCCGCCCCATCTCCAGCTTCGGCTCGATCAAAGTCTGGTCGGAGAGGATCACGTCGATAATGGCCGCTCCCTGGCGGAAGATCTCCGGCGTGAGCTGGCCGAGATCCTCCACCCGCACGTAGCCGAGCCCGTAGGCATGGGCGATGCGACCGAAGTCTGGCGTGCTGTAGCCATCGTGCGAGGCGGTGTAGCGGCTGCCCAGGTAGCTGTCTTGGAACTGCTTGATGATGCCGTAGCAGCCGTTGTTCATGATGACGACGGGGATGTCGAGCTGCAGGTGCTTGACGGTCTGCAGCTCCTGGAGATTGACTTGGAAGCCGCCGTCGCCGGTGTAGGCGATCACCTGCCGCTCCGGCGCCTCCAGCTTGGCGCCGATGGCGGCGCACAGGGCATAGCCCATGGGCGAGTTGCCGCCGGAGGTGAAGAGGTTGTGGTGCTTCACCTTGAATGCCTGGTGGAGCCAGCACACGGCAGCGCCGGTATCGGCCGCGACGACGGCGTCGGGCGCCACGATCTCGCTGATGCGGCGGATCACCTCATAGGGCGAGAGGCTGTTGTGCTTGCGGGCGGAGGCGCTGACCTCGCGTCCGAAATACTCCTGCTTCATCTCGCGCACATAGGCGAGCCACTCGGCGTCGAGCACGGGCACCCGCACCTCGGGCAGGATCTGCGGCAGGGCGCGCAGGTCGATGCACGTGCCACGATAGCGGCCGCCGCCGTACTTGCTCAGCTCCTCCTGGTCCACGTCCAGCACGTAGACATCGGCGCCGGTGGCGAAATTGGCCGCGTTGCCGGAGCGCTGGCGATTGTCGAGCCGGCTGCCCATCACGATCACGGCGTCGGCATTCTGGAGCGCGAAATTGGCGCCGCGGTTCCCGTAGACGCCGATCTGGCCCAGGTAGCCGGGAAGGTCGTGATCGAAGGCGGTGAGGCCCGCCCAGCTCGAGACGAACGGCAGGCCGCTGGCGTCCAGCCATGCGCAGAACTCCCGCTCGACGCCCGCCATGGCGATGCCGCCGCCCCAGAGCACCACCGGGCGCCGGGCCCTGGCGAGAAGGGCGTTGAGATCCGCCGCCACGCCCTTCGCCGCCGGGAACGACGGCGCTGCCGCGGGAGCCTCGAGGGCGGAGAAGTCCGCCTCCATCTGCGCCTGCTGGATGTCCATGGGCACGTCGATCAGCACCGGCCCCATGCGGCCGGACAGGGCGATCTCATAGGCCTTGGCGAGCTCGTCCCGCAGCTCATCGACCGTGCGCACCATCACCGCATACTTGGTGATGGGGCGCACCATGTCGACGATCTTGGTCTCCTGGAAGCCGGACTGGCGCACGTTCGCGCCGTGCATCGCCGTGCTCTCGCGCTGGTTCACCTGGCCGGTGATGTGGAGCGAGGGGATGGAATCGAAGAACGAGCTGGCGATGCCGGTGATGAGATTGGTGGCGCCCGGACCCGAGGTGGCCATGGTGACGCCGATCCGGCGGCTGACCCGCCACACGGCGTCGGCGGCCATGGCCGCCGCCTGCTCGTGCTGGCAGCAGATCAGCTCCAGATCCTTGTGGCGCCCGACAGCGTCGATCAGGAAGGCGCAGGCGCCTCCCGTGAGGGTAAAGACATGCCGCACACCGACGCGGGCCAGAAACTCGGCGATATATTCCGATCCCGTCATCTTCATGGTCTTGCCTTCTCCCACGCGGCCCCGCGTTCCCTCGATCATCGCCCGCTGCCCGTCATCATGCCTGGCGCATTCCGCGCGCGACTTGCCTGAGCGCGTCCGCGAGGGCTTGCGAATCCCTCGCGCTCCTACCGGCCTTCCCGCTGCCGTTCCAACCTCGATACGCCGTCGCCAGCGACGGCGTCAGCCGGCGCTGGGCCCCGTGACGAGGGCGGCATAGGCTTCGATCTGCCGGTCGGTGAAGGCCGCCATGTCCTCGCCCTTGTGCCAGGCGGCATACCATTCGGCGGTGAGACGAATGGAATCCTCGAACCGGAGATTCGGGTGCCAGCCCAGGAGCGCCTTGGCCTTCGAGCAGTCGAGGCGCAGCAGCCGCGCCTCGTGCGGCGCGGAGGGGTCTTCCTCGATCTCGATCCGCCCGACGCCGATGGCCGAAACCATGGCGCGCGCCACCTCCAGCACCGCCCGGTCGTCGCCCGGATCGGGGCCGATGTTCCAGCCCTCGTCGATCCCCTGCGGCGCCGTCACGAGACGCTCGGCGATCAGCAGATAGGCGCCCAGCGGCTCCAGCACATGCTGCCACGGCCGAAGCGACGAGGGGCTGCGCAGGCGGACGGCCCCCTCCGTGCCGAGGCATCCGCGCACGATGTCAGGAACGAGGCGGTTGTCCGACCAGTCGCCGCCGCCGATCACATTGCCCGCCCGCACGGTGGCGATGCGCGCAGCGTGGCCGTTCGGCGCGAACGGCTGGAAGAAGCTGCGCTGCATGGACTGGGCGGCGATCTCCGCACACCCCTTGCTGGCGCTGTAGGGATCACGCCCGCCGAGGCGATCCACCTCCCGGTACCCCCACACCCACTCGTTGTTCTCGTAGCATTTGTCGCTGGTGACGACGAGAACCGCCGCCACCGAAGGCGCCCTCCGCACCACATCCAGCAGGGTCACGACCCCGGTGACGTTGGTGGCGAAGGTGTTGATGGGATCGACATAGGAATCGCGCACCAGCGCCTGGGCCGCCAGGTGCAGCACGATCTCCGGCCGGGCCTCGGCGACGACACGTTCCAGCAGGGGCCGGTCGTTGATATCGCCGATCACGCTGGTGACGCGATCCTCGACCCTGCCGAGATGGAACAGGCACGGCGACGTGGCGGGCGCGAGGGCGTAGCCCGTCACGATCGCGCCGGCCCGCGCCAGCCACAGCGACAGCCACGCCCCCTTGAAGCCGGTGTGGCCGGTGACGAGAACACGCTTGCCGCGCCAGAATTCCGGTGCCATCAGCCCCAGACCTTCCACGGCGCAGCCCTACTCGCCCAGAGTTCTTCCAGGTAGGTCTTGTCGCGCAGGGTATCCATCGGCTGCCAGAAGCCGGTGTGCTCGAAGGCATAGAGCTGCCGGTCGCGCGAGAGAGTTTCCAGCGGCTCGCGCTCCCAAATCAGGCTGTCGTCGGGAGGAAGGTAGCGCTCGACCTCCGGCGACAGCACGAAGAAGCCGCCGTTGATGAAGCCGCCCTCGCCGTCGGGCTTTTCCTTGAAGTTGCGGACCTGCCCGTCAACGATGTCGAGATGGCCGAAGCGCTTGGGAGGATAGGTCGCGGTCACCGTGGCGATGCCGCCATGGGCACGATGGAACGCGATCGACTTGCCGACATCCACGTCTGACACACCGTCGCCGTAGGTGAGGCAGAAGTCCTCGTCCTTCACATAGGGGAGCACGCGACGGAGGCGCCCTCCGGTCATGGTGTTCTCGCCCGTGTCGATCAGGGAGATCGACCACGGCTCGGAATCGTTCCTGTGAACCTCGATGGAGCCGCTGCGCAGATTGACCGTTATGTCCGACATGTGCCGGGCGTAATTGGCGAAATACTCCTTGATCATATAGCCTTTGTAGCCAAGGCAGATCACGAAATCATGGATGCCATGATGCGAGTAGATCTTCATGATGTGCCAGAGGATCGGATAGCCCCCGATCTCGACCATGGGCTTGGGACGAACCAGCGTCTCCTCGCTCAGCCTGGTCCCAAGACCTCCCGCCAAGATAACAGCCTTCATCCACCGCCCCCACGCATTAGACACATCGAGCCACAGCAAAACGCCGAACAGCGCGATAAAAGACCGATTCAGACCAAACCCTTATCTTCATAGTATTTTAGAAAAAATACATACCTCCAAGAAAACAGCCTCAGCTATCACAACGCTTAATTACAGTCAATCTTCGAGTGCAGGCCGCCGTCCAATAAGGACATTCAATCCTATCCGTACGGTAACAACAGACCGCAAGGAAGAGGACAAACCATGGCCAAGAATGCCCTCTCGACGACATCGCAGGACGGGAGACGTAGAAGTATTGGTTGTTAAATTAACATACACAACCTATAGGATCATTCGGATACATATCTTCGCCATGAAAAATCCAAGGGAAGACACGCCCTTTCACCCCGCCGCGTCCGTCGCTCTGGCGTCTGCCAGGGTCGCCTGCCGCAAAGCGTCGGGGATGCGCTTGGCGCGGCCCTGGGAGACGAAGGCCACCCGCACCGTCGCCGAGATCAGCAGTTCGTCACCCCGCTTCACCTGCTGCGACAGGGTGATGGATGCGCCCGCCACGTCCTTCGAGAGGGTCACCACCTGCAGCACGTCGTCGATCTTGGCCGGCTTCAGGAAGTCGATCTGCATGGCGCGCACGACGAAATGGAAGCCGGGAGCCTCCTCCGCCGCCTGGGCGAACAGCTCGCCCTGCACCACGCCCAGCAGGCGCATGTAATCGGAGCGGCCGCGCTCCATGAACTTCAGGTAGTTGGCGTGATAGACGATGCCGGAGAAGTCGGTATCTTCGTAGTAGACGCGCAACGTCAGCACATGGCCGCCCGGAATGAGCCGTCCCGCCAGATGCGGATGGGCCTCAAGCTCGCCCGGCGCCACCGTACGCTCGCCCGAAACGTCCGTCTTCATGCCCTCGTCCCGTCTTCCCGCGGCGGCCGAGCCGGCCGCCCCTACCGGCGGCACACCTAGCCCTCCTCATCGAACAAAGGCAAGCTTCCCGGATTGTCGAGATCGCGCCGGGGCTCGGGCAGGCCGAGGTGGCGGAAGGCGATGGCGGTCAGCATCCGCCCGCGCGGCGTGCGCTGGATGAAGCCCTGCTGCACGAGGTAGGGCTCCACGATCTCCTCGATGGCGTCGCGCGGTTCGGAAAGGGCGGCGGCCAGCGTATCCACCCCCACCGGGCCGCCGTTGTAATATTCGGCGATCACGGTGAGGTAGCGCCGGTCCATGGCGTCGAGCCCGGCGCCATCCACTTCCAGGGCCGAGAGCGCGCGGTCGGCGATCTTCCGGTCGATGGCGTCGGCCTCCGCCACCAAAGCGAAGTCGCGCACCCGGCGCAGCAGCCGGCCGGCGATGCGCGGCGTGCCGCGGGCACGGCGGGCGATCTCGGTGGCGCCGTCGGGCGCGATGGCGATGCCCAGCACCTTGCCGCCGCGCACCACGATCTTCTCCAGCTCCTCCACCGTGTAGAACTGGAGCCGCACGGGAATGCCGAAGCGGTCGCGCAGCGGCGTGGTGAGCAGGCCGGAGCGCGTGGTGGCGCCCACCAGCGTGAACTTGGGCAGGGAGATCTTCACCGAGCGCGCGGCCGGCCCCTCGCCGATGACGAGATCCAGCTCGTAATCCTCCATGGCGGGATAGAGGATCTCCTCCACCGCCGGGGCGAGGCGGTGGATCTCGTCGATGAAGAGCACGTCGCGCTCTTCCAGGTTGGTGAGGATGGCCGCGAGGTCCCCCGCCTTGGCGATGACCGGGCCGGAGGTGGAGCGGAAGCCCACCCCCATCTCCCGCGCCATGATCTGGGCAAGCGTGGTCTTGCCGAGGCCGGGCGGGCCCACGAACAGCACGTGGTCCAGCGCCTCGCCGCGCGCGCGGGCGGCCTTGATGAAGATGTCGAGGTTGGCGCGCGCCTGGGCCTGCCCCACGAACTCGCCCAGCATCTGGGGCCGCAGGTGGAGCTCGGCGTCGTCTTCGCGCTTTTCGCCCGATATGAGGCGGGTGTTCATGTGGAATGCCTGTCGCAGCGGGGGCGGCGGGCCACCCGTCGAGTCGCGCTTGAGGGCTCAAGGTAGACGCGAAGCGCGCGGATCGCCAATCCGCCCCGCCGCGCGCCTGGAGCATGTCCCCGTTTCCCGGAATCGGGGGACATGCTCCGGATCTTTGAATTCACGCGTTTTCTTCACGCGAACCGGTTCCCACTTCGCTCGAAAACGCTCTATTTCGCCAGCTCCTTGAGGCCGAGGCGGATGAGCTTCTCGGTGGTGGCGTCCTCGCCCGCCGCGCGCATGGCGGCGGCGATGGCGACGTTGGCCTGCGGCAGGGCATAGCCGAGGTTGACGAGCGCCGAGAGGGCATCCGCCACCGCCCCGCCCTCGCCGACGATGGCCGCATCGCCCGCGATAATGGGCAGGCCCATGTCCGCGGCGAAGCCGCCGGGCACCTTGTCCTTCAGCTCGGTGACGATGCGCGTGGCCACCCGCGGCCCCACGCCCTGGGCGCGGGCGACCGTGGTCTTGTCGGCCAGCGTCACCGCCTGGGCCAGCTCCGCCGGACGCAGGGTGGAGAGCACCGCGAGCGCGATCTTGGTGCCGATGCCCTGCACGCTCAGCAGCAGGCGGAACCACTCGCGCTCGCCCTCGGTGGCGAAGCCGTAGAGGCGGATCATGTCCTCGCGCACGTGGGTCTCGATGACGAGGCTCACCGCCTCGCCCGCGCGCGGCAGGTCGCGCAGCGTGCGCGCCGAGCAGTGCACGAGATAGCCCACCCCGTGCACGTCGAGAATGAGATGGTCCTCGGCGATGGTGTCCACCACCCCCTTGAGCTTGCCGATCATAAAGGCTCCTTGGCCCAGGCGGCGGGCGCGGCCGGGCGCGGATGCGTCGTCATGGCGGCCATCGCGTCAGGCCACGGCGGCGGACAGGAAGACGAAGCTCGCCACCGCGCCGAGGCCGGTGCGCACCATGTGGAGCTGGCCCCAGTTGGCCATCAGGCGCTGCGTCTCCTCGCCCGCATCCTGCGTGCGGGCAGCGCGCAGGCGCACGCTGGTGGGCGTGATGCCGATGTGGGTGAAAGGCCAGGTCGCCAGCATCAGCACCCCGCCCGCGAGCCATTGCCAGTTGCCGGCCTGCCAGAAGGCGGCGAGCCCCAGGGCGAAGCCGGCGAACGAAAGGCCCGCGCGCATGGCGCCGCCGCCGCGCTCCGCCGCCTGCCATTCATCCAGCGCGGCCGGCGCCGGCAGGCCGAGCCGCGCCGGCTGCTCCGCGATGCATATATAGAGTGCGGCTCCGGTGAACAGGGCCGCCACCAGAAGCGCCAGATGCCCCAGGATCATCCACCGGTCCCCCGCCGTCCCCGCTCCAGGCCATTGAGTTGATGCGTTTTCCTCACGCGAGCCGGTTTCCGCTTCGCGCGAGGGCGCTCTACAGCGCATCGCGCGCGCGGGCCGCGGCGCCGCGATGATGGGCGTGGGTGACGGCGACTGCAAGGGCGTCGGCGGCGTCCTCGCTCTTGGGCGCCGCCTGCGGCAGCAGGATGGAGATCATCATGCGGATCTGCGCCTTCTCGGCGCGGCCGGCGCCCACCACGCTCTTCTTCACCAGGGTGGGCGCATATTCCGCCACGCTCAGCCCCTTCAGGGCCGGCGCCAGCAGCACCACGCCGCGCGCCTGCCCCAGCTTCAGGGTGGAGGAAGGATTCATGTTCACGAAGGTCTCCTCCACCGCCGCCTCGTCCGGCTCGTAGCGGTCGAGCACCGCCATCAGGCCGTGGTGCAGCTCGGCGAGGCGGGCACCCATGGGCGCGTCCTCCGGGGGCAGGATGGCGCCGCAGTCCACATAGCGCAGGCGCGGGCCCTCCGCCTCGATCACCCCCCAGCCGGTTCGGCGCAGGCCGGGGTCGAGGCCGAGGATGCGCACGGCGCGGGGACGAATCGGGGTCACGGTCATGGCCATCAGGGTGCCCCGCCGCTGGCGCCGGGAAAAGCCCCGGCGCGGGAATGGGAGGTCCGCGTGCCGGGGGCGAGGCCCCTCAGCGCTTGCTCGCCAGCAGGTTGCCGGAGAACAGCACGTTGCCGCCGGCGATGTTGTTGGCGGCGATATGCTCGCCGGCCTCGCTCGCGTTCCATTCCGGCGGCACGGTGACGACGTTCGCGACCTGGTCGAGGGGCTTGGGCACGAAGGCATCGGCCGCCTTGCGGGCGCTGGCGAGCACCTGCTGGTCCGCCTCTCGGGCGAGCGCGTCGCGCTTCTCGGCGCTGTCCTGGTCGCCCTGGCGGGCGGCGATGTTGAACCAGGTGAGCGCCTCGGTGAGATCGCTGGTGCCGGAGAAGCCCCGCGCGAAGATGATGCCCAGATTGTGCTGGCTGTCCTTCAGGCCGAGGTTCGCGGCCTTGCGGAACCACTTGAGCGCCTCGTTCCAGTCGGGCGGGCCGTCGATGCCCTGGCTGTAGAGCACCGCGAGGTTGTGCATGGCCCGCACGTTGCCCTGCTCCGCCGCCCACTTATAGTAGCGGTAGGCCTCGTCCATATTATGCAGCGTATTCTCATAGAGGCTGCCCAGGCGGTAGCCGGCGGGCGCATAGCCGCGGGATACCGCATAGCCCAGCCACTTGATGCCCGCGTCGATATCCGGCGCGATGCCCACGCCGTCGGCTAGGCGCACGCCCACCTCGTAGGCGGCCGCGAGATTGCCTTCGAGCGCGGCCGTGCGCAGGGCCTGTGGCCCGGTGGGCGTCGGCAGGCCGGCGGTGGACCGCGGCGCCTCGCCGGTCACGACCGGCTTCAGCGCGGGCGCCGTGCCCGCCTGCAGCCGGGCAACCACCTGGAGCGCCTGGGAGGCGATGGCCTCGCGATGGCTCCAGGCGGCGGCGACGGAGGCCGTGGCCAGAACCGCAACCGCCGCGGCGGCGATCACCGCCGGAGAAAGGCGCGCCGCGAGCGGGCGGCGCGCGGGCCCCCCGCGACGATCCGCGCGAGGCCGCGCATCCTTGCCACGGGCCTCGCCCTGAACATCGGCTGGAGTGCTGCGCCCACGGGTGATCTTCTTCGCGCGGCGGGTGGCGGAGGGCTCACCCCAGAGGTCGGAGGCCGCCGTGGCGAAGAAGGGCTCCGCCTCCCGCGCCCGGCGGGGCTCGAAATGGGGCGGCTCGGCATGGAACGGCTCCGCCCGGAGCGGTTCCGCAGGGGCTGGCTCATCATAGGCCGCCGCCCGGAACGCCATCGGATCATGGGCGAAGGGGTCGTGGGAGGGCGCCTCGCGGAACAGCGGCTCCTGAGCAAAAGGCTCCCGGGAAAAAGGCTCCTGGCGCAGCGGTTCCTGGTGAAGCGGCTCCTGCTGAAGCACAGCCTGGGGCGCGGCATCCTGGGTCGCGGCATCGTGGACGGCGGGCTCAGGCGCCTCCTGGTACCAGGATGCAGCAGCCGCCACTGGCTCTTCCGCCTCGGGCGGCCACGCGGCCTGCCGATCATGATCCTCCCGGCCATCGGCGCCAAAGGCCACGCCCGGCTCGTGGGTCTCGCCCACCACGTCTTGCTCCGGCGGATGGGGCACCCAGAGGTCCTCCCCCGCGCGGCCGAGCACCACGGTGCGCTCATCGAGCGCGGAGGCGAGATTTTCGCCCAGCAGCTCGGAAGCCCGGCGCTCCACCTCGTCCTGGCGCGCCTCCAGCGCGGCGAGCCCGCGCTTGAGGCCCACCACCGCCGGGCCCTGCGCATCGGCGGAAACCTTGCGGCTCACCGCCTCCACCGCCGCGTCCACCGCCTCCTGGCTGACGCCGCCGGACGTGTCGCGCACCCGGCGCATCTCTTCCATCACCTGGGAGAGGCTCTTCTCGATTCCGTCCAGCCGCTCAAGGCGCGCATGGGCGTCCTGGAAACGATCCGTCAGCGCCATCAGGTGGCGCTCCACCACCTCGGCCAGCGGGCCCGCGCCGGCTTCCCCGCCACGCGCCCCCTCCAGCCGGGCGGCCAGCTCGGCAATGTGGCCGCTCAGCTCCGCGCCAACCGCCGGACCCAGGGACGACAGGTATTCACCCACCTTGTCGAGGCGATCGTGGATGCCGTGCATGCCGGCTTCCACGTCCCGCCGCAGCCCGTTCGCGGTCGTGGACTGCTCCTCGCGGACGCTCGCCTCATAGGCGCTGACGCGGGTGATGAGCTCCTCCGCATTGCGCGCGAAGGCGGAAGTGGCCTCGGCCACACGGCGGGCGGTTTCGGCGCTGGTGCGGGAGACGTCCTCCGCGCAGGCGGCGAGGCGCTCGGCGATGGGCTGCAGGCCCGCTCCGGAGACGGCCCGCACCACCAGCGATTTCAGCTCGGAGGACTGCGCCTGCAGCCGCGCCACCTCTACCGGATCGACGGCGCGGACGGCCAGAAGATCGACCTTGCGCGAGAGCATCTCGACGCCGGCATGAAGCGCCTGGAACCGCTCCGGCGCCCGCACCGCGTCGAGCGCGGTCCGCAGCTCCAGCAGTTCCTCGGCCAGATAGGCCATATCCTCGCGGCCGGCGTCCACGCCGGTGCCGCGCATATCCTCCACCCGGTGATGCAGCAGCGTGATGGCGCGGTCCATCTCGACCATCGCGCGGCGGGGTGCCGCCTGGGCGAGACGCGCCTTCAGCTCCTCGATCTCGGATCGCAGGGCTTCCACCTCGGTGGGATGCGTTCCGCCCCCGAAGCCGCCGCCATGCCCGCCGTCGCCCAGTGCGTCCCAGGCGGGCGCTCCCGGCATCCGGTCCCAGCCGCGGCCGCCGCCCAAGCCGCGCAGAGGCAGGGCCGCAGCAGCGGTCGATGCCGTGCGCTGAGTACGCTCCATCCGCTCCATGCCCGCCTCCCTGCGGCCGAAGGAGCACCAAGATGGGGTGCCGACTGACCATGACCGCAATGCGTGATTCGCTCAATCCAGCATCCGGCCGGCATGGTAAATGACGGGTTAAGCGGTGGATTCCCCTTTATTTTCAGCCTCAGGTAACAGTTACTTTCCCCTACGGTAGCTCGTTGACTCTCCCGAAGCACCGAGGGGTTCGGCTACAAAATTTCATATGACGAAGCGGAAGTTGCCGCCGCGCTCCGACCATGGTCGCGGGAGCGAAAGCTCCGGTGTGAACGCAGCCCGGGTCCGCGACAGGCAACCCGTGCAGGGTCGGCTGCTCCCACCGCCCGTCACCATGTCGCTGCTCGAAGCGGCGCCCTGCCGGGAAGCAGGCGCCCATGTCCGCCAGGAGCGGTGGCTTGCCACCTCCGCGCGGCCAGAGCGGGAAGCCGCGGAATCCGGCCGGAAGGCGCGCCGGAGCCGCACGCGGAACAGCAATTCCACGGCCGTGCCGCCACGCGCCGTGCCACGGGAGTGATCATTCATGGATGCGACGACCTACGACCTCGGCCACACCTCCAGCCACACCCCCGCGACCGGGTCCGTCATGCCGCCGGCCGCCCCGGCCGAGGAGCTCTTCACCATCGGCGATCTCGCCCGCGAGTTCGGCACCACCCTGCGCGCCCTGCGCTTCTATGAAGACAAGGGCCTCCTGGCGCCGCGCCGCGACGGCATGACCCGCCTCTATTCGGCGACCGACCGCGAGCGTCTCGCCGTGATCCTGAAGGGCAAGCAGCTCGGCTTCACCCTGGCGGAGATCCGCGCCCTGGTGGCGGCGAAGACCGGCATTCCCGGCACCCCGGCCTCCGAAGGCGCGGCCGGCGGCCTCGCCCTCACCCGCGAGCGCTGCCTGCGGCAGCTCACCCAGCTCGAGCGCCAGCGATCCGATATCGATGCGGCCATCCACGAGCTGAAGAACATCGCCGACAGCCTCGCCGCCTGAGCCGATCCGCCCGGGCGCGCTCAGCCACGGCAAGGCTGTAGCGCCGGGCGCCATCCAGATGCCGCCGGTGTGCATCAGGCCCGGCGTCCGCCATCGCCGGCCCGTGAAGACGGGCCGGCGGGCGCGCCTCACTCGGCGCTGAGCTTGGCCAGCATCGCCTCAGACAGCTCGAAATTGGCCGTCACGGTCTGCACGTCGTCATTGTCCTCAAGGTTTTCTACGAGGCGCAGCAGCTTCTCCGCCGTCTCATCGTCCACCGCCACGGTGTTCTGGGGCCGCCACACGAGACCCGCCTTGCGCGGCTCGCCGAACTTCGTCTCCAGCGCCTTCTGCACTTCCGCGAGGTTTTCCGCCGCGCACACCACCTCGTGGCCGTCCTCGTCGGAGGAAACGTCTTCGGCGCCGGCATCGATGGCCGCTTCCATCATGGCGTCCGCATCGGCCTTCTTGGCGTCGAACGCGATCACGCCGACGCGGTCGAACATGAACGACACCGAGCCCGTCTCTCCGAGGTTGCCGCCCGACTTGGTGAAGAAGGAGCGCACTTCCGAGGCGGTGCGGTTGCGGTTGTCGGTCAGCGCCTCCACGATCACCGCCACGCCGCCGGGACCGTAGCCCTCGTAGCGGATCTCCTCGTAATTCTCCATGTCGGCGCCGGCCGCCTTCTTGATGGCGCGCTCGATATTGTCCTTCGGCATGTTCTCGGCGCGGGCGGCGAGAATGGCCGCGCGCAGGCGCGCGTTCATGTTCGGGTCGGGCAGGCCCATCTTGGCCGAGACCGTGATTTCACGCGCGAGCTTGGAGAACAGCTTGGAGCGCACCGCATCCTGACGGCCCTTGCGGTGCATGATGTTCTTGAATTGCGAATGCCCGGCCATGGCCGTCACCATCCCCTGGTAGAACGATCCCGCGCGCCGCCGGAAGCGGCGCCGCTCGGATCGAATGCGTTGACTGGAGCCGGCCTTATAGGCGGGAGCCGGGGAAATGGGCAAGGTGGCGGACGCCTGCCGCGCCGCCGCCGCGCGTGAAGGCTGTTCAGCCTTCCCAGAAGACCGGCCGCGCCTCGCCCAGGCTGCCGCCGAGACGCACCGGAGCGACCTTCAGGGCGAGACCCGTGCGGTCGTCGGTCTCCACCGCCACGCCGCACAGGCTCGCCGGCCCGCCCGCGGGCTCGAAGCGGCCCGACGCCAGCTTGCGGGTGAAGCGCCGCAGCGGCTCCTCCTTGTCCATGCCGATCACGCCGTCGTAGCAGCCGCACATTCCCGCATCGGTGAGGAACGCCGTGCCGCCGGCGAGGATGCGGTGATCGGCGGTCGGCACATGGGTGTGGGTGCCCACCACCAGGGAGGCGCGCCCGTCGCAATAATGGCCGACGGCCTGCTTCTCGCTGGACGCCTCCGCGTGCACGTCGATCACCACCGCATCCGCCACCTCGCCCAGCACCGCGCCTTCGAGCGCCCGGTCGAGCCCGGCGAAGGGGTCGTCCAGCGGGTCCATGAAGATGCGGCCCATGACGTTGAGCACCAGCACCCGCGCGCCGTTCCTGGCCTCCACCAGGGCGGCGCCGCGGCCCGGCGTGCCCGGCGGATAGTTGAGCGGGCGCACCAGGGCCGGCGCGCGCTCGATGAAGACGAGCGCCTCGCGCTGGTCGAAAGAGTGGTTGCCCAGGGTGATGGCGTCGGCGCCGGCGGCGAGGAGATCGTCGTAGATGGCCTCGGTGATGCCGAAGCCGCCGGCGGCGTTCTCCGCGTTCACCACCACGAGGTCCAGCTTCCAGGAGGAGACGAGGCCGGGCAGCCGCGCGAGCACGATCTCCCGTCCGGGCCGCCCCATCACATCGCCGAGAAAGAGAATACGCATGCCTCAAGACCCCGTGTCAGCCGCGGCGGAAAACGTCTCGCTTTCCGTTACCATCACATCCACGGCCTCGTCATGGGGCTCGGCGGGCACCGCGTCCACCTGCTGGCAGGCGAAGGCGAAGCCCACCGCCGTCACCGGCCCGCGCCGCCGGAGGCCGGCGAGGGTGCGGTCGTAGAAGCCGCCCCCATAGCCGATGCGCAGGCCGCGCCGATCGAAGGCCGCGAGCGGCACCAGGAGAGCGTCGGGCACCACCTCGGGACACTCCGGCCCCGGCGTGAGAATGCGGAAGGCACCGGCCGGCGCCAGCTCCGCCCCCTCGTGCCAGGCGCGGAACAGGAGCGGCATGCCCCGCCCCACGATCACCGGCAGCGCCAGCAGCGCCCCCCGCGCCCACAGCGCGCGCGCGAGCGGCAGGGTGTCGATCTCATCGCGGAAGGAAGCGAACAGGGCAATGCGGCGCCCCCGCGGGGCATGGAAGGCCGGAATGGAGGCCATGGCGCGGGCCACCGCCGCGTCCGCCGCGCGGGCACGGGCGAGCGCGCCCATTTCCGCCCGCCGCGCCAGGGCGGCGGCGCGCAGGCGCGCCTTTTCTGCACCGAAGTCTTTCGAAGGAAGCTCTTGCGGAGGAAGCATTGCCTGCATGGAGCGTGCGGAGCCACAAAGCCGTCGGAGTTCGATCCCGGGAAACCTACAACGTAGGTGGGCGCCGTGTGTCCAAGTCCTGGGACGAGGTCAGGGACAGCTCCCTTAAGGATCGATAAGGCCCCGGGGATATGTCTCCTAACGCGCCCCGCAGCCCCGCCCGCCCAATGTAGGGAGGTTCCTTCGCTGGCGCCAGTCCCGCCGGCGGATTATCCCAGGGGATCGCGGCGCGTGGCGCTCACCCCATGCCGATGGTGCCCCGCTCGCGCGGGGTCAGCTCGGCCACCAGGCGCTCGATGCGCTCGGCCACTTCCTCGATGGTGCGGGCCACCTCGTCCTCGCTCGCCTGGATGCGCTCCAAAGCGGAAGCGCGGGCGTCGCGCTGGCCCTCGATGTCGCTTTCAAGGGCGCGGATGCGGCCGCGCGCCTCGGCCAGCTCATCGGCAATGGTGATGGCGGCCATCACCACCAGCCGCTGGTCGCCGATCTCCCCGAAGGCGGTGCGCAGCTGGGAGATGCGGCTGTCGATGTCGTGCGCGAGGCGCACCAGATGCTCTTCCTGCCCTTCGTCGCAGGCCATCCGATACTGGCGACCGGCGATGGTGACGGACACATGAGGCATGGGCGCTCAGCCGCCGTGGGTCGCGAGCACGTCGCGGATGGTGGCCATGGCCACGTCGAGCCGGCGCATCACCTCCTGCGCCACCTCGCCCACCTCGCCGGCTTCCGCCTGGGCGCGGTCGAGATCGGCGGCGAGCCGTGCCCGGTCGTTGCCGAGGGCGTGGAGCTGGGCCTGAAGCGCCGCCTGATGGCGATCGGCGTCGCGCCGGCGATCCAGCGCGTCCGTCAGCGAATCGAGGGCGGCATGCAGCCGCTGGGTCGCTGCCGCGATGGGAGCGTCCTCGAGCGGGGGGCGTTGCTTCAGCGCGTACATGTTTAAAAGTGTAGCTGAGTCGAGCCCCCGCGCGCCACCACCCCCGAAGTTGTCAACCAGATTGCGCGGATGATTTTTCTCCGCAGCCTTACCAGGAGGTTCACGCCGCTCCAGGCCCGTCCGCGGACGGCGGGCCGCCGCGCGGCGGCCGAGCCCATATGCAGAATGATACCACCCATGCGCCGACTTTCCTTTCGCGCACGGCGCGCGCCATGCCGCTCCGGCAATCGCCGCGACGATCAAGCGCGGGCGGCTTCGGCGAGAAGCTGCTTGACGGCAGGGGATTATGTGCGTTTGACACCCCCGCGCGCGCTGCTATCTAGACAGCCGCCATGGCAGGCGCCGGCCGAGCGGCCACCCATCCGCTCCTGAAGCCGGGCGCGGCCCACCGGAGGGCCGATCGCGCCTGCCGCAATTTTTGAGGGGCTCATGTCGAACCGCACCCGCCACGATCGTATGGCCAACGCCATCCGGTTCCTGTCCATCGACGCCGTGGAAGCCGCCAACAGCGGCCATCCGGGGCTGCCCATGGGCGCGGCGGACATTGCCACCGTGCTGTTCGGCCGGGTGCTGAAGATCGACCCCTCCGCGCCCCGCTGGCCGGACCGCGACCGCTTCGTGCTCTCCGCCGGGCACGGCTCCATGCTGCTCTACTCGGCCCTGCATCTCACCGGCTACAGGCAGGTGACGATCGACGAGATCAAGCGCTTCCGCCAGCTCGGCTCGCTGACGCCGGGCCATCCGGAGAACTTCGTCACCGAGGGCATCGAGACCACCACCGGCCCGCTGGGCCAGGGCATCGCCACCGCCGTGGGCATGGCCATCGCCGAGAAGGCGCTCGCCGCGCGCTTCGGCGCCGATCTCGTGAACCACCGCACCTATGTGCTGTGCTCCGACGGCGACCTCATGGAGGGCATCAGCCAGGAGGCGGCGGACATCGCCGGCCACCTGAAGCTCTCCAAGCTCACCGTGCTGTGGGACGACAACCGCATCTCCATCGACGGGCCCACCTCCGTCTCCACCTCCACCAACCAGCTCGCGCGCTTCGCCGCCTCCGGCTGGGCCACGGCCGAGGTGGACGGGCACGACCCCGAGGCGATCTTCGCCGCCGTGGAGGCCGCCAAGGCCTCCGACCGCCCCACCTTCATCGCCTGCCGCACCACCATCGGCTTCGGCTCGCCCAAGAAGGCGGGCTCCGAGAAGGTGCACGGCTCGCCCCTGGGCAAGGACGAGGTGGCCGCCACCCGCGCCGCTCTGGGCTGGGAGGCCGGCCCGTTCGAGGTGCCGCAGGACGTCGCCGCCGACTGGCGCACCGCCGGCGCCCGCAGCGCGGCCGAGCGCGCGGCCTGGGAGCAGCGCCTCGCCGCCGCCCCCGCCGAGCTCCGCGCCGAATTCGAGCGCCGCACCGCCGGCACCCTGCCCGAGGGCTTCCTCGCCGCCGTGGTGGAAGCCAAGGCCAAGGCGGTCGCGGCCGGTGGCGCCGTCGCCACCCGCAAGTCCTCCGAGGCCGTGCTCGACGTGCTGGTGCCGGTGATGCCCGAGCTGCTGGGCGGCTCCGCCGATCTCACCGGCTCCAACAACACCAAGGCCAAGAGTGCCAGGTCCATCACCCCGGACGACTTCTCCGGCGCCTTCATGCACTGGGGCGTGCGCGAGCACGGCATGGCCGCCGCCATGAACGGCATCGCGCTGCACAAGGGCCTCGTGCCCTTCTCCGGCGGCTTCGTGGTGTTCTCCGACTACTGCCGCCCGGCCATCCGCCTCGCCGCGCTCATGGGCGCGCGGGTCATCCACGTGCTGACCCACGATTCCATCGGCCTCGGCGAGGACGGCCCCACCCACCAGCCGGTGGAGCACCTCGCGGCCCTGCGCGCCATTCCGAACCTCACCGTGCTGCGCCCGGCCGATACGGTGGAGACGGCGGAAGCGTGGCAGATCGCCATCGAGAAGACCGACGGCCCCTCCGCGCTCATCCTGTCGCGCCAGAACCTGCCGCTGCTGCGCGCCGACGCGACGGAAGAGAACAGGAGCGCCGCCGGCGCCTACGAGATTCTCGCCGCGAGCGGGCCGGCCCAGGTGTCGCTGTTCGCCACCGGCTCCGAGGTTTCCCTCGCCGTGGAAGCCGCTAAGATTCTGGAGGCCCGGGGTGTGCCCACCCGCGTGGTCTCCGTGACCTCGTTCGAACTGTTCCTCGAAAAGTCCGCCGCAGAGCGGGCGAAGGTGATCGGGGACGCTCCGGCGAAGGTGGCGGTGGAAGCCGCCATCCGCATGGGGTGGGACGAAATCGTCGGTTCGGATGCCGCCTTCGTGGGAATGACCTCATTCGGCGCCAGCGCGCCAGCAAAGGATCTCTTCGCCCATTTCGGAATCACCGCGGAGAAGGTGGTCGAGGCCGCCCTCGGCAAGCTCCGGCAGGTTTGAGTTCCGCGCGCGGCGGGCGCGACGTTTCGCAGCGGCGCGGAGCTTATCCGCGGCCGCGCCCACAAGATCGAGCCGCGCTGGAAAGCCGGCTATGGAGGATGGAAAATGAGCGTCAAGGTGGCCATCAACGGTTTTGGTCGCATCGGCCGTAATGTGCTGCGCGCCATCATCGAATCGGGCCGCACCGATATCGAGGTGGTGGCGATCAACGATCTCGGCCCGGTCGAGACCAACGCCCACCTTCTGCGTTTCGACAGCGTGCACGGCCGCTTCCCGGCCACGGTGACGGTCGCCGGCGACACCATCGACGTCGGCCGCGGCCCCATCAAGGTCACCGCCGTCCGCAACCCGGCCGAGCTGCCCCACAAGGAGCTGGGCGTCGACATCGCGCTGGAATGCACCGGCATCTTCACCGCGCGGGATAAGGCCGCCGCCCATCTCGCCGCCGGCGCCAGGCGCGTGCTGGTCTCCGCCCCCGCCGACGGCGCCGACCTGACGGTGGTCTACGGCGTGAACCACGACAAGCTCACGAGCGAGCACCTCGTGGTCTCCAACGCCTCCTGCACCACCAACTGCCTCGCGCCGGTGGCCAAGGTCCTGAACGATGCCGTGGGCATCGAGAAGGGCTTCATGACCACCATCCACGCCTACACCGGCGACCAGCCCACGCTGGACACCATGCACAAGGACCTCTACCGCGCCCGCGCGGCGGCCATGTCCATGATCCCCACCTCCACCGGCGCCGCCAAGGCGGTGGGCCTCGTGCTGCCCGAGCTGAAGGGCAAGCTGGACGGCACCTCCATCCGCGTGCCGACCCCCAACGTCTCCGTGGTGGACCTGAAGTTCATCGCCAAGCGGGCGACCACCAAGGAGGAGATCAACGCCGCCATCCTCGCCGCCGCGGCGGAAGGCCCGCTGAAGGGCATCCTCGGCACCACCGACCAGCCCAACGTCTCCATCGACTTCAACCACGATCCGCACTCCTCCACCTTCCACCTGGACCAGACCAAGGTGCTGGAAGGCACGCTGGTGCGCGTGCTCTCGTGGTACGATAACGAATGGGGCTTCTCGAACCGCATGAGCGACACCGCCGTCGCCATGGGCAAGCTCGGCTGACCGGTCGGGAGGCGCGAACATGATCGCCTACCGCACCCTCGACGACGCAGACCTCGCCGAAAAGCGGGTTCTGGTCCGGGTCGACCTCAACGTTCCCATGGAGAGCGGGCGCGTCACCGACGACACCCGCATCAAGGCCATCCTGCCGACCATCCGCGCCATCACGCAGAAGGGCGGCAAGGCGGTGCTCCTCTCCCACTTCGGCCGGCCCAAGGGCCGGGACGAGAGCCAGTCTCTCGCCCCGCTCGCCAAGGCGCTGGAAGCCCAGCTCGGCCATAGCGTCGCCTTCGCCAGCGACTGCGTGGGCGACGCGGCCGAGAGCGCCGTCGCGCGGCTCGCCGCCGGCGACGTGATCGTGCTGGAGAACACCCGCTTCCACGCGGGCGAGGAGAAGAACGCGCCCGAATTCATCAAGGCGCTCGCTTCCCTCGGCGACGTCTATGTGAACGACGCCTTCTCCACCGCGCACCGGGCCCATGCCTCCACCGCCGGCCTCGCCAGCATGCTGCCGGCCTATGCCGGCCGCTGCATGCAGGGCGAGCTGGACGCGCTGACCAAGGCGCTGGAAGCCCCAGAGCGGCCCGTGCTGGCCGTTGTCGGCGGCGCCAAGGTGTCCTCCAAGCTCGAGTTGCTCGGCAATCTCGTGCGCAAGGTGGATGTCCTGGTCATCGCCGGCGGCATGGCCAACACCTTCCTGGCCGCCATGGGCCACAAGGTGGGCAAGTCCCTGTGCGAGCACGACCTTGCCGACACCGCCCGCGCCATCATCGAGAAGGCGAAGGCGGCCGGCTGCGAGATCGTGCTGCCGGTGGACGTGGTGGTGACCCAGGAGTTCAAGGCCCACGCCGCGCACCGCGTGAGCGACCTCGACCACGTGGCCGACGACGAGATGATCCTCGACGCCGGCCCGGCCACCGTCGCCCTCGTGAACGAGAAGCTGAAGGGCGTGAAGACCGTGGTGTGGAACGGCCCGTTCGGCGCGTTCGAGCTGCCGCCCTTCGATGCCGCCACCGTGGCGGTGGCGCGGGAGGTGGCGGCCCTCACCAAGGCCGGGCGCCTGCTTTCCGTGGCCGGCGGCGGCGACACCGTGGCCGCGCTCAACCACGCCAAGGCGGGAGAGGACTTCTCCTATGTCTCCACCGCCGGCGGCGCCTTCCTCGAATGGCTGGAGGGCAAGGCCCTTCCGGGCGTCGAGGCGCTGAAGCCCGCGGCTTCCGCATGACCATCCAGGGGCGGCCCGCAAGGCCGCCCCTCACCGCTTGCGCACCCGCGCGAGTTGTGGAAACTCACCGACCCATCCGACGATCCCCCGATCCTCACAGACGGCCAAGGCAGGACGAACAGACATGACGGCTGAGCTCGACGCGAACGCTCAGAAGATGGTGGCCAACGGCAAGGGTATCCTGGCGGCCGACGAGAGCACCGCCACCATCAAGAAGCGTTTCGACGCCATCGGCGTGGAGTCCACGGAGGCCAACCGCCGCGATTACCGCGAGCTTCTGTTCCGCTCCACCGAGGCGATGCAGAACTACATCTCCGGCGTGATCCTCTACGACGAGACCCTGCGCCAGAAGGCCGCCGACGGCACCCCGCTGGTCGCCCTCATCGAGCAGGCCGGCGCGCTGCCGGGCATCAAGGTGGATGCGGGCGCCAAGCCTCTGCCCTTCTGCCCGGGCGAGACCATCACGGAGGGCCTCGACGGCCTCGCCGGCCGCCTGAAGGAATATCGCGAGCTCGGCGCCCGCTTCGCCAAGTGGCGCGCGGTGATCGACATCGCCGCCGGCATCCCCTCCCGCGGGGCGGTCGAGGCCAATGCCCAGGCGCTGGCGCGCTATGCCGCCCTGTGCCAGGAGGCCGGCATCGTCCCGATCGTCGAGCCCGAGGTGCTCATGGACGGCGACCACTCCATCGACCGCTGCTACGCGGTGACGGAGTTCGTGCTGAAGGAGACCTTCCAGCAGCTCTACCACCAGCGCGTCCGCCTGGAAGGCATGGTGCTGAAGCCCAACATGGTGGTGCCGGGCAAGAAGGCCGCCAAGCAGGCGTCCGTCGAGGAAGTCGCCGAGAAGACCGTGCGCCTTCTGAAGAACTGCGTGCCTGGCGCGGTGCCGGGCATCGCCTTCCTCTCCGGCGGCCAGTCCGACGAGCAGGCCACCGCCCACCTCGACGCCATGGTGAAGCTGGGCGGCCTGCCGTGGGCGCTCACCTATTCCTACGGCCGCGCGCTCCAGGCCGCCCCGCAGAAGGCGTGGTCCGGCAAGGTGGAGAACGTCGCCGCCGCCCAGGCGGCCTTCACCCACCGCGCCCGCATGAACTCGCTGGCCGCGCAGGGCCTGTGGTCCCCGGAGCAGGAAGGCAAGAAGGCCGCCTGATCCGGCGGTCCGGTCGCACAACCGAAGGGGGCCGGCCATCGCCGGCCCTTTTTCATGCCCGCCGGGGCCCGGTCCCGCCGGCCCTGCCGCCAATTTGCCCCTTTCTTGGTCGACCGATCCTGCCATGTCCCAATCTGCCGAGCCGCTTCGCGCACGCCTGATGCTGATCCTCTCTTCCGACCTCCCGCCGGAGGAGGCGGCGGCGCGGGTCGCCGCGGGCGACGTCGCCGCCGTCGTGGTGCGCCACAACGGAAAGGCGCCCGATGCCGCCCGCCTGCGGGCGCTCGCCGCGCCGCTGCAGGAACAGGGCTGCGCGGTGCTGGTGGAGGATCTGCCGGACCTCGTGGCCGACGCCGGCCTCGACGGCCTGCACGCGGGGGATGCCGCCATGCTCGCGGCCAGCCTCGGCCGCCTGAAGCCCTCCGGCATCGTCGGTGCCGGCGGCATCGAGGGCCGTCACGCGGCCATGGAGGCCGGCGAGAGCGGCGCCGATTATGTGATGTTCGGTCCCATCGCCGGCAGCGGCGCCGATTTCGCCCATACCTGCGCGCTGGTGGAATGGTGGAGCGAGCTGTTCGAGGTGCCGTGCGCGGCGGTCGCCTCCTCCGACACCGAGGTGATGGAGCTGGCGCGCGCGGGGGCGGATTTCATCGCCCTGGGCGCCGGCCGCGTCTGCGCGCCCGACGGGGTCGCCGCGGTGCGCGCGGCCCAGGCCACCATCGATTCGACCGGCGGCCCGGCGCCGGCCTCCGCGCCATGACGCCCCGTCCCGTTCTTCGCGCCTGCGCCATGGCCGGGCGCGCCGCCTTGGCGCTCGCTCTCGCCGCGCTTCTCCTGTCGCCGGCGGGCCCGGCGGCGCATGCCGCGCCGCTGCAACTCGCCGAGAACACGCCCAAGGCCAAGAACGGCAAGAGCGACCACGGAAAGGGTGATGCCGGCAAGACCGACGCCGGCAAGGCGGCGGCGCCCAAGGGCGAGTGGCCGGTCTTCCAGGGGCCGGGCAAGCTCAGCGATCTGCCGGCGGCGCTCGGCCGCTTCCCGCAGCTCGATACGGCAGGCGGCAGCGGCGACATCGCCTATGGCGCCTATCAGCGCGGCTTCTACATCACCGCCTTCCAGAACGCCCAGAAGCGGGCGCGGGAGCAGGAGGACCCGGTGGCCATGACGCTGCTGGCGGACCTCTACACCCACGGCTTCGGCGTGCCGCACGATCCGAAGAAGGCGCTGGAATGGTACCGCAAGGCGGCGGCCGCCGGCTCCACCGACGCGCAGTTCGCCCTCGGCCTGATGGCGCTGACGGGCGACGGCGTGCCGGCCGACGAGGAAGAGGCCGCCAAGCACTTCCGCGCTGCGGCGGAGAAGGGCAACGGCGCCGCCGCCTACAATCTCGGCCTGCTCTACATGCAGGGCCGCAAGGTGCACCAGGACATGCCCAAGGCCGCCCATTGGTTCGAGGTGGCCGCCGAGAAGGACCTGGAGGACGCCCAATACGCCCTCGCGGTGCTGCTGAAGTCCGGCAACGGCGTGGACCGCGACCCGCCCGGCGCCGCCCAGCTCATGGGCCGCGCGGCGAAGCTCGGCCATGTGACCGCCCAGGTGGAATTCGCCATCATGCAGTTCAACGGCGTCGGCGTGCCGAAGGACGAGGCGGCCGCCGCCGCTTTGTTCCGCAAGGCGGCGCTCGCCGGCAACGCCATCGCCCAGAACCGCTACGCGCGCCTGCTGGCTGCGGGGCGCGGCACTCCGGCCGATCCGGTGGCGGCCGCAACCTGGCACCTGATGGCCAAGAGCCGCGGCCTCGGAGACCCCATGCTGGACGAGGTGACGGCAAAGCTGAGCCCCGCCGACCGCGAGAAGGCCGAAATCCAGGCCCTGCGCTGGGGCGCGGACCTCTCCCCGGCGGACGGCGCGCCCCTTCCCCCCGGCGCGAAGGCCCCCGCCGCAGCCGCACCGGCGACCGGCGGGAGCGCCACCGGAAAGCCCGCACCCGCCGGCGCCCCTGCGAAACCCGCCGCATCGCCGCCGGCCAAACCCTGACAACCGCGGCGCGCGCGCCTTGACGACGCCCCTCAAGGCGGGCACACGTCGGCGCGACAGTCCGGCTGCTTCGGCCCGGCTCGGCCCTGCCGCATCGCCGGCCCCCTACTCCAGAGTCCCCGCATGATCCGCTCGCCCCTCATCACCGTCATGGTCCAGGCCGTCCGCAAGGCGGGCCGCGCCCTCATCCGCGATTTCGGCGAGGTGGAGCAGCTCCAGGTTTCCACCAAGGGACCGGCGGATTTCGTCTCCGCGGCCGACCGCAAGTCGGAGGAGGTGCTGTTCGCCGAGCTGTCGAAGGCGCGCCCCGCCTACGGCTTCCTGATGGAGGAACGCGGCCGGGTGGACGGCACGGACGACGCCAACGAATGGGTGGTGGACCCGCTCGACGGCACCACCAACTTCCTGCACGGCATTCCCATGTTCGCCATCTCGGTGGCGCTGGTGCGCAACGGCGTGCCCATGGCGGGCGTCATCTTCAACCCCGCCACCGACGAGCTGTTCGTGGCCGAATCCGGCCAGGGCGCCTACCTGAACGACCGGCGCCTGCGCGTCGCCGGCCGCCGCAAGCTGGCCGAGTGCGTGGTGTGCTGCGGCCTGCCGCACATGGGCCGCGGCGACCACGAGCAGTTCAACCGCGAGCTCGCCGTGGTGCAGAAGCAGGTGGCCGGCCTGCGCCGCACCGGCTCAGCAGCGCTCGACCTCGCCTGGGTGGCGGCCGGGCGCTTCGATGCCTTCTGGGAGCGCAAGCTCGCGTCGTGGGACATGGCGGCCGGCCTGGTGATGGTGCGCGAGGCGGGCGGCTTCGCCTCCGACATGGACGGCGGCGACAAGGCCCTGGAGAAGGGCGACGTGCTCGCCGGCAACGAGCTGATCCACCGCGACCTCCTGCGCCTGCTCAAGAGCGCCTGAGCCGGCCGGCGCGCCGCCGCCGGCCGCGTGCCTCGACGCCAAGGGGCCTGAGCGTAGCGCCCGGGTCTTTTGGTCAGGCGCCCGCGGCGTGTGAGCGACATCCGCCCGGCACCGGCCTATGACAGGGGCGGAACACCGGGGCGAGGGCTTTGCTCATTTCCCCCCATTCCCCCCGCGCGGCATTCTCGCGCGCCGGAACCGCACCCGAAGACGCCGCTTTGCCCCGCCCGGCACCCGTTTCCCGTCCCGGATGACAGACCGGGCCGACAATCAATAGGACGCGGAGCCGGTGGGTGTGAAACAGGCCGGCCGACAAGCCGCGCCGCGCCCGGCACCGGCGCGCCCACCGCGTGGCCCATGCACGCCGGCACGGGAGCCATCCGCGCCAAATGCCCCGGAGCCGCATCGAACCGGCACGACATCGACCCGGCACGACGAGGCCGGGTTTCCGCCCCTCTCCGCCGCGCCCTCACCGCCGGGCGAACAGCTTCTCCACGTCCTTGAGGGAGAGGGTGACGAAGGTGGGGCGGCCGTGGTTGCACTCGCCGGAATTGGGCGTGGCTTCCATCTCGCGCAGCAGCGCGTTCATCTCCTCCACCCGCAGCCGGCGCCCGGCGCGCACGGAGCCGTGGCAGGCCATGGTGGCCGCCACGTGCAGCAGGCGCCGCTCCAGCGGCAGCGCATCGTCCCATTCGGCCGTGTGCTCGGCGAGGTCGCGCACCAGCTTCGTCACGTCGGCATTCCGCAGCAGGGCCGGCACCTCGCGCACCAGCACGGCGCCGGGGCCGAAGGGCTCCACCACCAGGCCCAGGGCCGCGAGATCGGCCGCCTTCTCGGCGAGCCGCTCCGCCTCCGCAGGGTCGAGGTCCACCACGGCGGGGATGAGCAGGCCCTGGCGGGCGACGCCCTCGCGGCCCAGCCCCGCCTTCAGCTTCTCATAGACCAGCCGCTCATGGGCGGCATGCTGGTCCACGAGCACCAGCCCCTCGCGGGTCTGGGCCACGATATAGGTCTCGTGCAGCTGCGCCCGCGCCGCGCCCAGCGGCCGGTCGAGGTCGCCCGGCTCCACGGGCGCCGCGTCCGCCCGCGCATCAGCGGAAGGGGGCGCGATGTCGAAGGCGCCCTGCGCCGAAGCGCCCGGAGCATAGGCCGCGCGCGCCGCCTCGGCGACCGCATCCGCCCCGGCGGGCACCTCCGGCGGGCGGGCGGGCGAGGCGCGCCAGTCATAGCCGCCGCGCGGCAGGGCCTCCGCCCGCGCCCAGGCGCCGGGCGCGAAGGCGGGGCGCGCCGGGGCGCCTGATAGCGCGGGAGCCTCCTCCAGCTCCGGCGCGCGGGCGAGGGAAACCAGCCGGTCGGCGATGGTGCCGGCGGTGCGCGGCACCCGCGCCGCCAGCGCATCGGTGAGGGTGCGCACGATGAGCGCGCGCACGTTGCCGCCGTCGCGGAAGCGCACCTCGGTCTTGGCCGGGTGCACGTTCACGTCCACCTCGCGCGGATCGAGGGAAAAGAACAGGGCGAGCACGGGGTAGCGGTCGGAGGGGAGAAGGTCCGCATAGGCGCCGCGGATGGCGCCCATCAGCAGCTTGTCGCGCACCGGGCGGCCGTTCACGAACAGGAACTGGCTGAGGGAATTGGCCTTGGAATAGCTCGGCAGGCCGGCGAGCCCCTCCAGCACCACGCCGCCGCGCTCCCCCTCCACGGAAATGACATTGCGCCCGGTCTCGGCGCCCAGCACGTCGGCGAGGCGGGCGGCGCGCCCCTCCGCGTCGCGCCCGCGGGCGGGCCACACCTGCGCCGGCTTGTCCTCGGCCACCAGCGTCACCGCCACGTCCGGGCGCGCCAAAGCGAGGCGACGCACCACATCCACCGCAGCCACCGTCTCGGCCCGGTCAGACTTCAGGAATTTCAGCCGCGCGGGGGTGGCGAAGAACAGATCGCTCACCTCCACCCGCGTGCCCTCGCCCAGCGCGGCCGGGCGCGGCGGCGTCACCACCCCGCCATCCACCCGCACCTCGAAGGCATGGGGCGCGCCCTTCGGCCGGCTGGCGATGGTCAGGTGCGCCACCGCGCCGATGGAGGGCAGCGCCTCGCCCCGGAAGCCGAGGGTGGAGATGGCGAGCAGGTCCTCCCCCGCGAGCTTGGAGGTGGCGTGGCGCTCCACGCACAGGGCGAGGTCGTCCGGCCCCATGCCGCCGCCGTCATCGGTAATGCGCACGAGATCGCGCCCGCCGCCGCGGATGACCACCTCCACCGCGCGGGCGCCGGCATCCATGGCGTTTTCCATGAGCTCCTTCACCACGGCGGCCGGGCGCTCCACCACCTCGCCGGCGGCGATGCGATCGATGAGCACGGGGGGCAGGCGGCGGATGGTCATGGGTACCGGGCGACTCAGGCGAAGGGAGAGAAGATTGTAGCGCGGATCACGGCGGCGGAGCGTTTTCGAGCGAAGTGGGTCCCGGTTCGCGTCAGGAAAACGCGTCAACTCAAGAATCGCGAGCATTTCCCCGATGCCGTCAAACGGGGAATGCTCCGGCGGGCGAACGCGGGGCGCCGTCCCCCCGGCTTTACAGCGCCCGCGCGGCGCGCGCATCATCCCGCGCGGACCATGCGCCGACACCGGACCTGATGGACGAGCCTTCGGAGCCACCAAAACGCGAGGCCCCGCGCTTCGGCCCGCGCCTCCTGCAGGCCGCGCGGCGCCTGGGCACGGAGCTGCTCGGCCTCGCGCTGCCGCCCACCTGCGTCGCCTGCGGGAAGGTGACGGCGGATGCCGGCGGCCTGTGCGGCGCCTGCTGGGG
The DNA here is from genome assembly GCF_043194895.2 of Xanthobacter albus. Taxonomy (NCBI): domain Bacteria; kingdom Pseudomonadati; phylum Pseudomonadota; class Alphaproteobacteria; order Hyphomicrobiales; family Xanthobacteraceae; genus Xanthobacter; species Xanthobacter albus. The sequence continues at coordinate 128,166 of NZ_CM195532.1, forward strand.
GGCGCTCGAATTCATCACGCCGCCCTTCTGCGCGCGCACCGGCCTGCCCTTCCCTCGCGGCGCCGACGACGAGTGGGGAGACGCCCCGCCCCACCTTTCCGCAGAGGCCATCGCCCATCCGCCGTCCTTCGATCGCGCCCGCGCGGCTGTGCTCTTCACCCATGGCGGGCGCGATCTGGTGCACGGCCTGAAATACGCGGACCGGATGGACGCCGCCCTGCCCATGGCGCGGCTGATGGCGCTCGCCGGGCGGGAGCTGATCGCGCAGGCGGACCTCATCGTGCCGGTGCCGCTGCATCCGCTGCGACTGTGGCGACGGCGGTTCAACCAGGCCGCCGTTCTGGCGCGCCGCCTCGCGCCGCCCGATGGCGCGCCCGTGCGCGCGGACCTGCTGCGCCGCCGGCGCTCCACCGTCTCGCAGACCCGCCTCGGCCGCCGCGAGCGGCGGGAGAACGTGGCGGAAGCCTTCGCCCCGTGCGGCGATGCAGCATCGGAATTGCCGGGGCGGCGCGTGCTGCTGGTGGACGATGTCTACACCACCGGGGCCACCCTCGACGCCTGCGCCCGCACGCTGCGGCGCGCGGGGGCGGCCGGCGTGGACGCGCTCACGTTTGCGCGTGTTGTCGACTTCCCCTGAAGCCTTATGATACGTCACTTTCATGACGGCGCTTCCGCCGTCCCACAGGCCCCGAATGTGACGCCCCATGAAGCCGATTGAGATCTATACGAAGAGCTGGTGCCCCTATTGCCATTCCGCCAAGGAATTGCTGCGCCGCAAAGGCTGGACCTTCACCGAGATCGACGTGACCACCGACGCCGAAGGCCAGCAGGAGATGTCCCGGCGGGCCGGCGGGCGCACGACCGTGCCGCAGATCTTCATCGGCGACACCCATGTGGGCGGCTGCGACGACCTCTATGCCCTCGACCGCGCCGGCGAGCTCGACCCCCTGGCGGCGGCCTGAGCGCCCCGGCGGGCGGGGTGCCGCCGCGCTCCTTCTCCCCCTCGGGATGTGATCGGTCCCCGCTTCCGGCCCCCGTGCAAAAGGCGAAGGCTCTCACTATCTTGCAAGAGGATGGGGCGCTGCCCCGGCCATGTCCGCACACCAGGCGCGCCGCGGCCCGCCGGATCGCGAAGGCAAGCTGAATGACCTCCCTCGACACCGCCCAAACCCTGCGCGTCGGCCTGGTGCAGTTGCGGACCGGCCGCGATCCCGCCGCCAATCTCGATGCGGCCGCGGCCCTCGTCCGCGCGGCGGCGGGGGACGGCGCGCGCTATGTGCAGACGCCCGAGACCACCAACATCATGGAGCTGGACCGCGAGCGCCTGTTCTCGCTGCTCGCGCAGGAGGGGGATGATGCCACCCTCGCCGGGCTCAGGGAACTGGCCCGCGAGCTCAAGATCCACCTGCACGTGGGCTCCCTCGCCCTCAAGGTTTCCGACACAAAGGCGGTGAACCGCGCCTTCCTCATCGATCCGGAAGGCGAGATTTCCGCCCGCTACGACAAGATCCACATGTTCGACGTGGACCTTGGCAACGGCGAGAGCTATCGCGAATCGAACGCCTACCGCCCGGGCGAGCGGGCAGTGACCGCCGATGTGGACGGCATCCCCGTCGGCCTCTCCATCTGCTACGACCTGCGCTTCCCCGCGCTCTATCGCGCGCTGGCGGAAGCCGGGGCCAAGGTGCTCACCGTGCCCTCCGCCTTCACGCGCCCCACCGGCGAGGCCCACTGGCACGTGCTGCTGCGCGCCCGCGCCATCGAGAACGGCGCCTATGTGCTGGCCGCCGCCCAGGGCGGGCGCCACGAGAACGGGCGCGACACCTACGGCCATTCCCTGGTGGTGGACCCCTGGGGCCGCGTCATCGCCGAGGGCGGCACCGATCCCGGCGTGCTGCTGGCGGAAATCGACCTGAAGGAGGTGGCCTCGGCCCGCGCGCGCATTCCCTCCCTCGCCAATGGCCGCCGCTTCGAGGTGGCGGACAGCCAGCCCTCCGGGCGGCTGCACGTGGTCGGGAGCGCCTCGTGATCCTCTACACGCTGCAGTGCGCCGAGGGGCACCGTTTCGAGAGCTGGTTCCCCTCGTCGTCCAGCTATGAGGACCAGCGCGCGCGCCAGCTGGTGGCCTGCCCCGCGTGCGGCTCCACCGGCGTGGAGAAGGCGATGATGGCGCCGGCGGTGGCCCGCACCGACAAGCCGCTGGCCCCGGCGGCGCAGCCGGCGCCCGAGGCGGAGACGGCGCCCCTCTCCGTGATGTCGGAGCCGGAGACGGCGCTGCGCGACCTCATGCGCAAGGTGCGCGAGCACGTGGTGAGCAACTCGGATTACGTGGGCGGCGCGTTCGCCGATCTCGCCCGCAAGATGCACGAGGGCGAGGTGGAGCATCGTTCCATCTATGGGGAGGCGACCCAGGAGGAGGTCAAGTCCCTGCGGGAGGATGAGATCGAGGTATTCCCCCTGCCGCTCCTGCCCGACGAACGGAACTGAGGCCCGACGGCAAGGGCGCCGCGCGGCCAGTCGTGCCCGGGCGAAACCGCTCTTAAGATCACACCGTCGCTGGAGCAGCCTTGCCCGCGGCCACCTTGCCGGAGGCGGATTTCCCCGCCGGGCGCGGCGCCTTCCCTTCGGAAAGGGGCATCTCGTCGTCCTCGCCGCCTTCGGTCGCGCGCATGCGGTCCATCACCGCCTTCTGCACCTTCTCGAAGGCGCGCACCTCGATCTGGCGCACCCGCTCGCGCGAGACGCCGAACTCGGCCGCAAGGTCCTCCAGGGTCATGGGGTCGTCGGAGAGGCGGCGCGCCTCGAAGATGCGGCGCTCGCGCGCGTTGAGCACGGAGAGGGCGCCGGCGAGGGCCGCGCGGCGGTTGTCCAGCTCCTCGCTCTCGGCAAGCTGCTCTTCCTGGTCGAGGCGCTCGTCCACCAGCCAGTCCTGCCACTCCCCGCCCTCGGAATCCTCCCGGATGGGAGCGTTGAGGGAGGCATCGCCGCCGAGGCGGCGGTTCATGTCCACCACCTCCTGCTCGCTCACGCCGAGCTTGGTGGCGATCTGCGCCACCTGATCCGGCCGCAGGTCGCCCTCCTCGAGGGCGGAGATCTGGCTCTTGGCCTTGCGCAGGTTGAAGAACAGCTTCTTCTGCGCCGCCGTGGTGCCCATCTTCACGAGGCTCCACGAGCGCAGGATGTATTCCTGGATGGAGGCGCGGATCCACCACATGGCATAGGTGGCGAGGCGGAACCCCTTCTCGGGCTCGAAACGCTTCACCGCCTGCATGAGGCCCACATTGCCTTCCGAGATCACCTCCGAGATGGGCAGGCCATAGCCGCGATAGCCCATGGCGATCTTCGCCACGAGCCGCAGATGGCTCGTCACCAGCTTGTGAGCGGCGTCGCGGTCCCCGTGCTCGCGCCAGCTCTTGGCGAGCATATATTCCTCCTGCGGCTCCAGCATGGGAAACCGCCGGATCTCTTCGAGATACCGCGTGAGCCCCCCCTCGGCCGAGGGGATGGTCATGGTCTTGGCCTGAGCCATGGAGGATTCCTCCCGTTCCAGCGACCCCCGAAGCGGGCAGCCGCGCGCGGCCGCGTGTCGCCCGCCGCAACTCTCAACCATACAGAACACATTCGCCGGGGAATAGGTTTCAATCCCTCACGTCGGCGCGAGTGCGGTGCGAAATCGACAATGCGTCGCGAAGGGCGGAAAGGTCCGCCGGCAGCGGGCTCTCGAACGAGAGGTGCCCGCCGGTCACCGGATGGGCGAAGCCCAGGCGGGCGGCATGCAGCGCCTGCCGGTTGAGATGCTGCAGCAGCGCGCGCGCCTCCGCGCCGAGCCGGGCCGCCTTGGTGCGGAAACCCAGGCCATAGACCTCGTCGCCCAGGAGCGGATGGCCCGCATGCGCCATATGGACGCGGATCTGGTGGGTGCGGCCCGTCTCCAGCCGGCATTCCAGCAGGCTCGCCACCGGCGTGCCGTCCGCCCCCGCGAAGGTCTCCAGCACCTCCCAGTGGGTGATGGCGTGCCGCCCGCCGGTGCGCACCGCCATCTTCTGGCGGTGCGTGGGGTGGCGGTCGAGCGGCGCATCCACCGTGCCGCGCGGCTCCGGCACGCCCCACACGAAGGCGAGATAGGCCCGCTCCAGCGGACCGGTGCGGCCATGGTCCGCGAACTGGGCGGCAAGGCCCTGGTGCGCCTTGTCGGATTTCGCCACCACCAGCAGGCCGGAGGTGTCCTTGTCGATGCGGTGGACAATGCCCGGCCGCCGCACTCCGCCGATACCGGAGAGGCTCTCCCCGCAATGGTGGAGCAGGGCGTTCACAAGCGTGCCTGCGGCATGGCCCGGCGCCGGGTGCACCACGAGCCCCGCCGGCTTGTCGATGACGATGAGGTGCGCGTCCTCGTAGGCCACCGCGAGCGGGATGTCCTCGGCCACCGGCTCGGCCGGCTCGGGCGGCGGCAGCAGCACGGTGAAGACGTCGCCGGCATTGACCCGCCCGGCCGCGTCGCCTACCACACGCCCGCCGCAGCGCACCCGGCCCTCGGCCACGAGGCGCTGGATGCGGGTGCGGCTGAGGTCCGGCGCGAGGCGGGCGAGCACACGGTCGAGCCGCGCGCCCTGGTCCCCGGCCTCCGCCGCCAGGGTGAGCTCAGGCGCCGGTCCCGCGCCGGCGGCCGCGTCCAGCTCGGCATCGAGGATGTCGTCCGCGACGTTCTCGTCCATGATGCGTGCGTCGGTCTTCTTCATTCAACACAGGTCCGCCAAAGGTCGCTCATGTTCCACCGCCCGCCCCCGTCCGACACCCCCGAAGAGGCGCTGACGCCGGAGCAGGAGCGGGTCATCTCCAAGTTCCGGCGCTTCTCCAGCGTGTCCATGCTCATCATGGTGCTGGGCGTGGCCGCGGTGCTGGGCGTCATCAGCTATCGCATGATGCGCGGCAAGCCGCTCGCCACCGGCGAGGTCACCGCCTTGCTGCCGAAGGGCGCGAAGATCACCTCCACCGCCGTCTCCGGCGACGTGGTGCTGGTGGTGCTCGACGTCAACGGCGCCACCGAGCTGCGCACCTTCGACCTGCGCACCCTTTCCCCCGCCGGCCGCCTGCGCTTCGCCGCGGAGCCCTGAGGCGGGGCCCTTGTAACACACCCTCCTTCTTCCCCGCTTCTCCTCGCGGGGGGAAGGCGGCGGCGCTATTGCAGCGAGCCCTCGCCGTCCCCCGGCATGCGGGCCAGCAGCATCTGGGTGATGGCCACCAGCATGTCGGCGCGCGCCTTCAGCGTCTCGGCCTCCAGCAGCGCCTGCTTCTCCAGGGCGCCGTAAGGCGACATGACACACAGGGTGTTCACCAGCATCTCGGTGCCCGCCTCGCGGATGCCGTCCCAGTCCGCCTCCAGCTTGTTGGCGTCGAGGAAGGCGGCGAGCGCCTCCAGCAGCGCGCCGCGGTCCACCTCCGCCTCGCCGGCCGGCGCGAAATCCGACGCGAACGGCCCGGCGTCGATGCGCACCTGCCGGTATGGCGTCGTGACGTCTAGCTCCTCCACGATCCGGTAGCGGCAGATGCCGGTGAGGGTGATGAGATAGCGCCCGTCCCCGGTCTCGCTGAACTCGGTCAGCCGGCCGAGGCAGCCCACCTTGTGCAAGGCGGGGCCGTGGGTTGTGGCGGGCGCCGCATCGTCCGGCTGCACCATGCCGATGAGGCGCGAGCCGCCGAGCGCCGCGTCCACCATGGCGAGATAGCGCGGCTCGAAGATGTTGAGCGGCAGTTCCGCGCGCGGCAGCAGCAGGGCGCCGGTGAGCGGAAACACCGGGATCACCGGCGGCAGGTCCGCCGGCGACAGATATGACGTGTGGGAGGCCACGGGGCAGTTTTCCTCGGTGGGCGCCTTCAGGCGAACATGATCGCCGACAGCTTCTTGCGGCCGGAAAGGGTGAGCGGATCGGTGGGTCCCCACGCCTCGAACAGCTGCAGGAGCTGCTTGCGGGCGGCGTCCTCGTTCCAGGCGCGGTCGCGCTTCACGATGTCGAGCAGGTGGATGAGCGCATCCTCGCGCCGGCCACGGGCGTTCAGCGCCAGAGCGAGCTCGAACCGCGACTGATGGTCGGCCGGGTCGAGGTCCACCTTGGCCTGGAGCGTCGCGAGGTCGCCCAGGGAGGCCGCCTGCTCGGCCAGCTCCACCGCGGCGCGGGCGGCCGAGATGGCGGGGTCGCCCGCCTTGTCGGCCGGCACGGTGGCGAGGGTGGCCTTGGCCTGCTCCAGGGCGCCGGCCTGAACCTGGGTGCGCACGAGGCCGGAAAGGGCTGCGAGATTGGCCGGGTCCTCGCCCAACACGGCGGCGAAGATCTCGGCCGCGCCGGCGAGATCGTTCTCCGCCAGCGCCGCCTCGGCGGAGGCGAGCACCTCCGCCAGATTGTCGCCTTCGTCGCCGCCGGTCAGGCGGTCCACGAAGTCCTTCACCTGCCCCTCCGGCAGGGCGCCCATGAAGCCGTCCACCGGCTGGCCGTTCACGAAGGCATAGACGGTGGGGATGGACTGGATGCCGAGCTTGCCGGGAATCACCGGGTGGTCGTCGATGTTCATCTTGGCGAGGCGCACCTTGCCCTTGGCCGCCTTCACCACTTTTTCCAGGAGCGGGCCGAGGCTCTTGCAGGGGCCGCACCAGGGCGCCCAGAAGTCCACCAGCACCGGACGGCGCTTGGACTCCTCCATGACATCCTTCATGAAGCTCTCGGTGGTGACATCGATGATGTCGCCCGCGGGAGCCGCCCCGCCATTGCCCGCGCCCGCTGCCGCGCCGCTGGCGCCCGGCTGATTGAACAGCATGTGTCGCTCCTCGATCCCTGCCCGCGACCCCGCGGCCACGCCTCGCCCATAGATGGGGCGCGCGCGGCGCGGCGCAATCGCCTCGCCCGCCTTCTAGCCTGTTCCCCGCCCGAGCGTAATCCCAAAGCCCGGCGGCAGTCGCGCGCGGGCGGGCGATGCCGCATCGGCCACCCGCATGATAGACTATAGTCGATCAGGATCACCTCTCCAGAAATCGCCCTGTCAGGAGCCGCCCCCATGAGCGAGAAGACCGGCGAAGACCTCCCCTCCCCCGCCGGTGCGGGACCGGCCGCGCCCAGCAAGCTGACCACCACCAAGACCCGCTGGGCCGAGGAGCGGCGCTTCATCACCGGTGCGCCCGCCACGCCCGGAAAGGCGCGGCTGCCACCCGGCCAGCATCTGGTGCGGGACTGGCCAGTGCTCGACCTCGGGGAACAGCCGGACGTGCCGCTTTCCGCCTTCCGGCTCGATGTGGCCGGCGCGGTGGACGCCCCCACCTCCTGGGACTGGGAGGCCTTCCTGGCCCTGCCGCAGAGCCACCTCGTCAGCGACATCCACTGTGTCACCACATGGTCGCGCTACGACAATGCGTGGGAGGGGGTCTCGACCCGGACCCTGCTCGACCTCGTGCGCCCGCGCCCGGAGGCCCGGGCCGTGATGCTGCGCAGCCACGACGGCTACACCACCAACCTGCTGCTGGAGGACTTCGCCGATCCGCAGGCCCTGCTCGCCCACTCCTGGGAGGGCGCGCCGCTGACGCGCCTCCATGGCGGGCCGGCGCGGCTGGTGGTGCCGCACCTCTATTTCTGGAAGAGCGCCAAGTGGCTGCGCAAGATCGAGTTCCTGACCGCCGACCGGCCCGGCTTCTGGGAGCGGCGCGGCTACCATATGCGCGGCGAGCCCTGGGCCGAGGAGCGCTATTCGGACGACTAGGCATTTTCAAGCGGCGCGGATACCGGCTCGCGTGAAGAAAGTGCGTGGTCACAATAAGCTGGAGTGACTCCCGCGAGCCCTCGGCGCCCCGCGCTCAGCCCTGCTTCTCGCCATTCAGCAGGGCGATGACCTGCCCCGCCGCCCGCTCGCCCGATTGCCACGCCCCGCTCACCGTGCCCCACAGGGTCTCGTGGGCATGCTCGCCCGCGAACACGAGGCGGCCGGCCACCACTTCCAGGAAGGCGCGGCGCATGTTGCCGGCGCCCGGCTGGGCGCACGACATGGAACCGAGGGCGAACGGCTCCCGCCCCCAGGCGGTGTGGTGCACGCGGCCGATGCGCCGGGCGGCGTCGGCGCCGAACTCGCGGCCGATGGCCTCGGCCAGCACCGCGCGCACGCCCTGCGGCGAGGCGTTCTCGAGCTGCTCCGCGAACGCCCCGCCCACATCCAGGCTGTAGAGCGCCGTGCCGGCGAGGCGGGTGCGCAGCGCATAGCCCTGGGACCCCTGGAGGCGGAAATAGACGGTTTCGTCCGGCAGGAAGCCTCCGGGCGCGCCCGGCCACTCGAAGACGACGTGGTCGAAGCTGCCGAGCGTGACGCGCTCCACCGCCGCCCGCTGCCGGGCCGGAAGCTGGGGAATACGCAGCTTGCCCGCGGCGATGACGCTGGGCGGCGCCGCCACGATGACATAGCGCGAGACGAGGTTGCCCCGGCCGGTGGCGACCACCGCGCGCCGGCCGCCCAGCTCCACCGAGCGGGCGGCGGAATCGAGCTGCACGGCCAGCGGCGCCGCGAGGCTCGCGACCAGGGCGCCGACGCCCTGGCGGCAGACCTCGGCGCGGCCGCGGTCCTCGGCGCGGGCCACGTCCACGGTGGAGATGGCGTCGAGATTCTTCGCGCGCAGGAAGGGGCCCACCACGAAGCGGGCGGCATCCGACCAGGGGCCGAGGTCCGGCACCACGCGGGCGGCCGGCAGGTCGCGCCCGGCATCCCCCGCCGCCACGATGGCCCGCTCCGCACGGCGCACGGCGCCCACGAACTCCTCGTATTCCGGGTCCCGCGCCTCCTTGCCGCCGAGATAGAGGCGTCCCGCCTCCGGCGCGGCGGAAAGATCGAAACCCGCCGCCCGGCCGAGGGTGGGCAGCGGGGTCGAGGCGGGGAAATCGAGCCGGTTCGCCCCGAGATCGAGGGGCACGCCGAACGGCTGGCTGTCGGTGAAGGCGCGCCCGCCCACCCGGCGGGAGGCCTCGATGAGGGTGTAGCTCACCCCCGCCTCGGCCAGCTTGCGGGCGGCGGCGATGCCGGCGGCACCGGCGCCGATGACGATGACGTCCGGCTGGCCGGTCTGCCCGAGGGCGCCGTAGGGCACGCCGGCGAGCGCCAGCGCCGCGCCGGCCCTCAGCAGGCGGCGGCGGTCGAGCGGGCGGCCGAGGGCGCGCCGGAGAGGATCGGAAGAGAGCGTGGACACGGCGTGCACGCTAGCATGCCGCCCGCCGCCGGGCGAGAGGCCGCGCGCTCAGCTCTTGCGCTCGGCCACGAAGCGGGCCGCCGCCTTGAGGATGGCGCCGCGCGGGCCGAACGGCGCAAGAGCCTCCTCCGCATCCCGCACCAGGGCTGCGAGCACGGCGCGCGCCTCCAAGAGGCCCAGGCGGGAGACAAGGGTGCCCTTTCCGGCCGCCTCGTCCTTCCCCACCTTCTTGCCCACCGCGTCGGCCGTGCCCTCCACGTCCAGGATGTCGTCGGCGATCTGGAAGGCGGCGCCGAGGGCGCGGCCATAGGCGGCGAGCGCGGCGCGCTCCGCCTCGCCCGCACCGCCCAGCACGGCCCCCGCCTCAGCCGAGAACAGCAGGAGGGCGCCGGTCTTCATGGCCTGCAGCCGGCGGATCTCCTCCGCCGGCAGGGCGAGCGGACGGCCGCCGTCGAAGCGGCCCTCGGCGGCGAGGTCCAGCATCTGCCCGCCCACCATGCCGCCGAGCCCGGCCGAGCGGGCCAGCATGCGCACCAGCTCCACCCGCACCCGCGGCTCGGGGTGGGCGTCCTCGCCCGCCAGGAGATCGAACGCCAGGGTCAGGAGCCCGTCGCCGGCGAGGATGGCGGTGGCCTCATCGAACGCCCGGTGGACGGTGGGTCTGCCGCGCCGCAGGTCGTCGTCGTCCATGGCGGGCAGGTCGTCATGGATGAGGGAGTAGCAGTGCACGCACTCCACCGCGGCCGCCGCCGCCGCCGCGTGGGCGGCGGAAAGGCCGAACAGCGCCGCCCCCTCGATGACCAGGAAAGGGCGCAGGCGCTTGCCGCCGCCCAGCGCGCCGTGGCGCATGGCCGCCAGCAGGCGCACGGGCCGCGTCCCCTCTCCCGGAAGGGCGGCATCGGCGAGGGCGGCGGCGAGGCGCGCCTCGGTCACGGCGGCGGCGGCATCGAGGCGGAGGGCGAGGGAGGTGGTCACGGGGAACCTTCGGGCAGGACGGGCCGCGCGGCGCCGGCGGGAAACCATGCGCGCCGCCACCCGGTTGACGCATCGACCGGGGTGCCCCAACCAGGGGGCAAGGTCAAGACACGGGCGGGCGCCCCCGGCACCGATGCGCCGGCCCGCGCGAGAGGATGTGCGATGATCCGTTTCCTGGCACAGCTCTGCGTGGCGCTCCTCGCCATCCCGCTGATGCTGTCGGTGCTCTACAATTTCTCGAACCCCGCCTCCACGCTCATGCTCTACCGGCTGGCGACGGGGCAGCGGGTGGAGCGGATCTGGACGCCCATCTCACAGATGTCGCCCACCCTGGTGCGCACGGTGGTGGCCTCCGAGGACACGCGCTTCTGCAGCCACATCGGCATCGACATCACCGAGATGCGCAACGTGGTGGAGAAAGCGGACGACCTGGAGGACCTGCGCGGCACCTCCACCATCACCATGCAGGTGGTGAAGAACCTGTTCCTGTGGCAGCGCCCGGAGGTGCCCCGCAAGCTGCTGGAGATCCCCCTCGCCCTGTGGCTCGACCTGGTCATGAGCAAGCGGCGCATCATGGAGATCTATCTCAACATCGCCGAATGGGGACCGGACGGCACCTTCGGCGTGGCGGCGGCCTCGCGCGCGGCGTTCGGCCTGCCGCCGGCGCGGGTGGGCGCCGGGCAGGCCGCGCTGCTCGCGGTGATGCTGCCCAACCCCGTGCGCCGCAGCGCCGGCAATCCCAGCCCCGGCGTGCAGCGCCTCGCCGCCCGGCTGGAGGCGCGCGTGCCCCGCGAGGCGCCGGACATGATCGCCTGCCTCCGGCTGCGCGACTGAGAGCGCGCGAAATGGCGCGCGGTGCGGCGGGGAGCTTGATTGTGCCGCCTTTTGTCGCCACATGGGCGCCAAGGAGACTCCGCCCCCCATGCCTGCTGACGCGCCCTCGCCCGACACCGCGGCCTCGCCCCGCCCCGCCATGAGCCCCATGCTGAAGATCGGCCTGGAACTGGGCCCGCTGGTGCTGTTCTTCGCCGCCAATGCCTATGGCGGCATCTATGTGGCCACCGGCGCCTTCATGGTGGCGACCTTCGCCGCCCTCGCCGCCATGTGGGTGCTCGCCCGCCGCATCGCAGTGATGCCGCTGGTGTCGGCGGCGGTGGTGCTGGTGTTCGGCACCCTGACCCTGTGGCTGCAGGACGACCACTTCATCAAGCTGAAGCCCACCATGGTGAACGCCGCCTTCGGGCTGCTGCTTCTGGGCGGCCTCGTCGCGAAGAAGCCACTGCTGCCCTACGTGTTCGACGGCATGGTGAGGCTGACCGACGAGGGCTGGCGGGCGCTCACCATCCGCTGGGGCGTGTTCTTCCTGGTGATGGCGGTGGTGAACGAGGTGGTGTGGCGCGGCTTCTCCACCGATACCTGGGTCGCCTTCAAGACCTTCGGCTACCTGCCGCTCACCCTGGCCTTCGCCATGGCCCAGGCGCCGCTCATGTCGCGCTACGAGCTGAAGGACGGCGCGGAGAGCCTTCCGCGGCAGAATTGACGGCCGGCGGGACCCAAGCCTGTTGACGGGCGCGCCCGCGATCCCCATAAGCCGACCAGAGGGCGTGGAATGCTGACGAAAAAGGGCAAGTACGGTCTGAAGGCGGCGGTGCACCTGGCGCGCCTGCCGGCGGGCGGCTCCACCCAGGTGGCCGACATCGCCGAGGCCAACAACATCCCCAAGAAGTTCCTGGACGTGATCCTGGGCGAGCTGCGCAATGCCGGCTTCCTGGCCAGCAAGAAGGGCAAGCTCGGCGGCTATCGCCTCGCCAAGCCGGCCGAGGACATCCTGGTGGGCGACATGATCCGCGCCCTCGACGGGCCGCTCGCGCCCTTCCCCTGCGCCAGCCGCAACGCCTACGAGCCGTGCGAGGACTGCGACGTCTCCACCTGCGAGGTGCGGCTCATGATGGTGCGGGTGCGCGACGCCATCGGCACCGTGCTCGACACCACCACCCTCGCCCAGATGCGCGACCTCTCCCACGAGGCGCTCACATCCTTCGTGGACTATATCTGAGAGCAGCGGCCCCGGCCTTCGGCCGGCGGGTTCCGCTCAGGCGCAGCGCGGGCCGGAAGGCCCACGGCATGGTTCCGCGCGTCCTCCGCTCACTGCTGGGCGGCGAGGAACTTGCGGAAGCGCGCCAGCGCCACCGAGAAGAACAGCATGCCGATGGCGAAGGTGGCGAGGAAGCGCGGCCACACCGTTTCCATGCCCGCCCCGCGGTAAAGGATGGCCTGCGCGAACGCCACGAACTGGGTGGAGGGCGAGGCCTGCATGGCGGCCTGCAGCCATTGGGGCATGCTCTCCAGCGGCGTGAAGCCGCCCGAGAGCATGTTCATGGGCAGCACCACCAGGAAGAACAGCAGCCCGAACTGCGGCATGGAGCCGGAGAGGGTGCCGAGGAAGATGCCCAGCGCCGCCGAGAAGAACAGGTAGAGCGCGGTCCCCGCCAGGAACAGGCCCACCGAGCCGGCGATCTGCATCCCCATCACTCCCTTCAGCACCACCACGATGGAGAAGGCGGTGCCCACCAGGATGACCGCGCCGTTGGCGAGGATCTTCGCCAGCATGATCTCGGACGGGCGCACCGGCAGCACCAGCAGGTGCTCCAGCGTGCCGTGCTCGCGCTCGCGGATCAGCGCCGCCCCGGCGAGCAGCACCGAGAGCATGGTGACGTTGGTGATGAGGCCCATGGTGCCCGTGAACCAGGAGGATTCGAGCCCCTGATTGAAGGCGACGCGGATCTTCAGCTCCGCCGGCGTCGCCGCATCCCGCCCGGTGCGGGAGACGAAGCGGCTCACCTCCTGCTGGAAGATGCCGGAGATGTCGGTGGCGCCGAGGCCCGCCTGCATCAGCGCGGTGGCATCGATGAGGAGCTGCACCGTGGGCGTGCGGCCCGCCAGCACGTCCGACTGGAAATCGGGCGGGAAGTTCAGCACGAAGGTGTAGCGGGCGGCGTCCATGCCCTTGTCCACCTCGCCGGGCTGCAGCGAGACCGGCGGCTGGAAGCGCGGCGGCAGCAGGGCATCCAGGATGGCGTGGGACAGGGCCGAATTGTCCTCGTCCACCACGCCCACGGTGGCGCGGTTGAGGTCGTGCTTCATGCCGTTGGCCTGGATGTAGATGGCCGCCGTGAAGGCATAGAGCACGAGGATCAGCAGCGCCCGGTCCCGCCACAGACTGATGAGCTCCTTGACGAGGAGCTGCCAGACGTTGCCGGCGCGGGCGGCGAGCCGGGCCTTGAGGCTGCGGGGCGGTGGAGCGTGAACGGGTGTCGCCATCTCACGTCTCCTGCTTGCGCAGGATGGTGTGCGCCAGCAGCAGCAGCGCCGGCCAGAACGCCGCCGTGACCAGGATGAAGGGCAGAAGCTCCATGAAGCCCAGCCCCTTGGTGAAGGCGCCGACGCTGATGCGCATGAAATAGGTGGTGGGGAAGAAGGTGCCCACCGCCCAGGCCGCCCCCTCGAGGGTGGCCACCGGCTGGAGCAGGCCGGAGAATTGGGTGGCCGGCATCATGGTGCCGATGGCGGTGCCGAACAGGGCCGCCACCTGGGTGTTGGTCAAGGTGGAGGAGACGAGCCCGATGGCGGTGGTGGCGAGCACATAGACGATCGCCCCCAGCAGCAGCCCCAGGAACGAGCCCTTCAGCGGCACCCCGAACAGGAACAGCGCGAGCCCCACCATGACGAAGAAGTTGAACACCGCCACCGCCACGTAGGGTGCCTGCTTGCCCAGCAGGAATTCCAGCTTCGTCACCGGCGTCACATAGAGGTTGGTGATGGAGCCCAGCTCCTTCTCCGTCACCACCCCCAGCGCGGTGAGGATGGCCGGGATGAAGATGAGCATGAGCGCGATGACCGCCGGCACCATGGCATCCACGGAACGGAACGACTGGTTGTAGCGGTAGCGCATCTCCAGGCTCGCGGGGGTGGCGAGCGTGCCCCCCGCCGCCTCCGCCGTCTGCTGGAGGAACTGGGTGTGCACCTGCTGCACGTAGCCCTGGATGGTCTCGGCCCGGAACGGCATGGCGCCGTCGATGGTGACGAGCACTTCGGTGGGCCGCCCGGCCCTCAGGTCGGCGCCGAAGCTCGGCGGCAGCTCGATGGCGAAGGCGATGTCGTTGGCCTTCAGCCGGCGGTCGAGGTCGGCGGGGTCGGTGATGGGCCGCTCCACCACGAAATAAGTGGAGTGGGCGAAGCCGTCGATATAGGCGCGGCTCTCGGCGGTCTGGTCGCGGTCGAGCACGGCGAAGCGCAGCTTGTCCACGTCCAGGGTGATGCCGTAGCCGAAGATGATCATGAGCAGGGCGGTGCCGAGCAGCGCGAAGGCGAGGCGCACCGGATCACGCCGCAGCTCCAGGCTTTCGCGCCAGGCATAGGCGCCGAGCCGGGCCCAGGAGAAGCTCTGCCGCCGCGCGGGCACAGGAGCCGGTGGCGGCAGGCGCGCATCGGTCTGCGCCTCCCGGCCGCCCATCTCCATGTAGGCGATGAAGGCCTCCTCCAGGGAGGGCGCCTTCTGCGCCGCCTTCAGCTCCTCCGGCGTGCCGGTGGCGATGACGCGGCCGGCGTGCATGAAGGAGATGCGATCGCACCGCTCCGCCTCGCCCATGAAATGGGTGGAGACGAAGATGGTCACCCCCTCATTCCGCGAGAGGCGCTGCAGATGGTCCCAGAAGCTGTCGCGCGCCACCGGGTCCACGCCCGAGGTGGGCTCGTCGAGGATCAGCAGCTCGGGATCGTGCAGGATCGCCACCGCCAGCGACAGGCGCTGGCGCACGCCGAGGGGCAGGCCGTCGGAGAGGGCGTCGAGGTGGTCATCGAGGTCGAAATCGGCGGTGAGCTTGGCGATGCGCTCGGCCGCCGCCTCCTTCTCCAGGGAGAAGAGACGCGCGTGCAGCTCCAGGTTCTGCCGCACGGTCAATTCGCCGTAGAGGGAGAAGGCCTGGGACATGTAGCCCACCCGCCGGCGGCTCTCGATGTCGGAGGGGTCCACCGGCACGCCGAACAGCAGCGCCTCGCCCTCGCTCGCGGGCAGGAGGCCCGTGAGCATCTTCATGGTGGTGGACTTGCCGCAGCCGTTGGAGCCGAGGAAGCCGAAGATCTCGCCCCGGCGGATCTTGAAGGTCACGTGGTCCACCGCCACGAAATCCCCGAACCGGCGCGTGAGCCCGCGCGACTCGATGGCGATGGGCGCGTCGTCCGGGATGGGGGCGCTCGGCGCGGCCCCCTCGCCGTCGCCGCGCCGGTCCTGCGGCAGCAGCGAGATGAAGGCCCGCTCCAGGTTGGGCTGGCCGGTCTTCTCCAGCAAGGTGGCGGGGCTGTCGTCGGCGAGGATGCGGCCGTCGTCCACCATCACCACGCGCTCGAAGCGCGCCGCCTCCTCCATGTCGGACGTGGCCACCAGCAGCGTGAGGTGGGGCCGGTCGGCGCGGATGGTTTCCACGAAATCCCAGAACTGCCGCCGCGAGAGGGGATCGACGCCGGTGGTGGGCTCGTCCAGCACCAGGAGGTCGGGGTCGTGCACCAAAGCGCAGCACAGGCCCAGCTTCTGCTTCATGCCGCCCGAGAGCTTGCGCATGAGCCGGCCGGCGAAGGGGGTGAGGCCGGTGGCCTCCAGCAGCGGGGCCACCCGCGCGCCCTTGGCATCGGCATTCTCGCCGAACAGGCGGGCGAAAAAGGCGATGTTCTCGGCCACCGTGAGGTTGGGATAGAGATTGCGCCCCAGGCCCTGGGGCATGAAGGCGATGCGCGGCTGCGCGAGGTCGCGCGCGCCGCGGGTGGCGAAGTCCGCCCCCAGCACCTCCACCCGGCCCTCCTGGATGCGCTTGGCGCCGGTGATGAGGCCCAGCAGGGTGGATTTGCCCACCCCGTCCGGCCCCACCAGCGCCACCGAGGCCCCCTGCGTGATGGCGAGGTCGATGCCGTCCACGGCGAGGGTCCTGCCGTAGCGGTGACGGATGCCCGAAAGCCGCAGCGCCGCGGCGGACGCGCCTCCGGGGTCGCCAACGGTCACGGCCGGCTCCTCCATGGGGCGACGCTCACTTCGGCGCCCCGGCCGGCGCGGGCGTGGCTTTCGAAGCGTCGGGGGCCACCGGAACGGCCTTGGATGCCTCGGGCTTCTGCGTGGCGGTGGCTTCCTGCACCAGGTCGGAATCGAGCCAGCTCGGCCACTGGGCGTTGGGATCGAGCCGCACGTAGCCCACCCCGGTCACGCCGGTCTTGGCCTGGGCGATGTACCTCTCCACCAGCGGCTGGGGAATGCGGAGCTTCACGCGGAACATCATGCGATCGCGCTCGCTCTGGGTCTCCACCTGCTTGGGGGTGAACTGCGCGCGGGCCGAGACGAACGACACATTGGCCGGCACCGCCCGGTCGGGCAGCGGCTCCAGCAGCAGCCGCGCCTCGGCGCCGAGGGCAAGGCGGCCGGCGTCGGCGGCGGGCAGGAAGACGGTCATGTAGACATTGGAAAGGTCGAGCAGGGTCAGCACCTTGCCGCCCGCCGCCAGCACCTCGCCGGGCTCGGCCAGGCGGTAGAGCACGCGGCCGAACTTGGGCGCCACCAGCGTGCCGTCCTGCACCAGCCGGGTCAGGCGCTCCACCTCCGCCTCGGCGCCGCGGATGGCGGATTCGCTGGCGGCGAGGCTGCTCTCCGCCGCCGCCAAAGCGGCCTGGGCGGTGAGCTTGGTGGTGCGGTACTGATCCACCTTCTGCTCGGTGGTGAAGCCCTTCTCCACCAGGGTGGTCTGGCGCTCCAGCTCCTTGGTGGCGAGGTCGAGCTCGCCCTTGCGCTGCTCCACCACGTGGGTCGCCGTATCGCGGGACTTGATGGCCTGCACTTCCTGCGCCTGGGCGGTGCGCAGGGCGGCGGCGGTCTCCGCCACGTCCATGTGGGCCACCACCTGGCCCTCATTCACGAAATCCCCCTCCTCCACCAGCACGTCGAGCACGCGACCGGGGGCCTTGGTGGCCACGTCCACCTCGGTGGCCTCGACCCGGCCGTTGCCAGAGGCGAAGCCCGACGGCAGCGCGCGGGAGCGGGATGCGAGGTAATAGGCGCCATAGCCGCCGAGGGCGATCACGGCGAGGAACAGGACGATGAACGACAGGGTCCGCTTCATCGACGAAATGTCTCCCGGACAGGCGGCGCGGGTTCGGGCGCGCCGGGGAGGCGGCGCCGCGATCCGCAGCGGAGGGTTGTCCTCTTCTCCCACACTTCCCGGCGATACCGCAATGCGGCATCACCCGCCGCCCGCGCGCATCCCTCAGGCGGGGTTGTCCAGGTTGAACTGGCGGGCCTGGGCGTCGTAGCCGAACAGCTCCGCGTAGCGCCCCCAGGAGATGGCGGTGTGCAGCGTCGTCTCCGCGAACTCCTCGGACATGTAGTCCTCGAGCTCGCCGGCGAAGCGCGCGAACGGAGCGCGATGGGCCGGCCGCTCGTCGAGCACGCGCTTGATGAGGGCGGCGAGCGCCACATGGGCCAGCATGTGCTCGGCGAACAGGCGCTTGCGGTCGTCCACATCGGAGGCGACGAAGCGGAACCCTTCCTCGGTCAAGGTCACGTCGCCGTTGGCGAGGTCGGCGAAGCGCAGAAGCTGGAGCGCCTCCACCACTGGAAAGAGCTTGTCCACCTCCATCCGCAGCGTCTCGGCCAGCTCTGGCAGGTCGGCGCGGCCGCCGAAGGGCGAGGCGGCGACCGTCTCCATGAGGCCGGAGAGCACGTTGGTGGAAACCTCCGGCAGCAACAGCCCCATGCCGATGCCCGCCCCGGCGTCGCCCGCCGTGATCCTGCGCGGCTCCAGCGGCGACTGGGTCATGCGGCCGTAGATGTCGTCCACCAGCCGGCGGAAGGCGGGATCGGTGCGGTGGCGCGGGTGCGGCAGCTCGATCCGAAGCTCGGTGGCGACCCGGCCGGGGTTGGATGAGAAGATGAGGACGCGGTCGCACATCAGCACCGCCTCCTCGATATTGTGGGTGACCATGAGGATGGATTCGATGGGCAGCCGCCCCTCGGACCACAGGTCGATGATGTCCGTGCGCAGGGTCTCGGCGGTGAGCACGTCGAGGGCGGAGAAGGGCTCGTCCATCAGCATCAGGCGCGGATGCACCACCAGGGCGCGGGCGAAGCCCACCCGCTGGCGCATGCCGCCGGACAGCTCCTTGGGATAGGCATTCTCGAAGCCGTCGAGGCCGATGAGGTCGATGGCCTCCAGCGCGCGGCGGCGCCGCTCGGCCGCGTCCACGGCGAGCGCCTCCAGGCCCAGCTCCACGTTCTGCTGCACCGTGAGCCACGGGAACAGCGCGAAGCTCTGGAACACGATGGAGAGCCCGTCGCACGGGCCGGTCACCGGCTGGCCGCACCAGCGCACGTCGCCGTCGGTGGGACGCAGCAGGCCGGCGATGATGCGCAGCAGGGTGGACTTGCCCGAGCCGGAACGGCCGAGCAGGCCCACGATCTCCCCGCGCCGGATGTCGAGGGAGACGTCGTCGAGCACCACGAGGTCGGCGTTGTCGCCCTTGTGGTAGATCTGGTGCACGCCGGCGAGATGGACCAGGGACGAGGGGTCCACCGCGGCCGCGCTGCCGGCGGCCGTGCTGCCGGGGGTGCCGTTGGAGATGCCGTTGGTCATGGGAACCTCCCCTGCGATCAGTCGAGCCGCGTGCGCCGCGCGGCGAGCACATACATGGGGCGCCACAGCAGGCGGTTGAACAGGAGCACATAGGCCGACATGACGGCGACCCCGAGCACGATGCGCGGATAGTCCCCCGCCGTGGTGGCATCCGCGATATAGGCGCCGATGCCCTGCGCCTTCAGCGTGGTGGAGCCCCAGCTCGCCACCTCGGCGACGATGGAGGCGTTCCAGGAGCCGCCGCTGGCGGTGATGGCGCCCGTCACATAATAGGGGAAGATGCCCGGCAGGATCACCTTCCGCCACCAGTTCCAGCCGCCCACATGGAAGGTGGCGGCCGCCTCCTTCAGGTCGTTGGGGAACACGCTGGCGCCGGCGATCACGTTGAACAGGATGTACCACTGGGTGCCCAGCACCATCAGCGGCGACAGCCAGATGTCCGGATCGAGCCCGAACTGCACGATGAGCACCACCGCGAACGGGAACACGATGTTGGCGGGGAACGCCGCCAGGAACTGCGCCAGCGGCTGAACCCGCTCCGCCACCCGCGGCCTCAGGCCGATCCACACGCCGATGGGCACCCAGATCAGGCTCGCCAGGGCGATCAGCACCAGCACCCGGACCAGGGTAAGCGAGCCGAGCCAGACCACGTGGGCCAGGTCGCTCCAGGCCAGCTCGGTGGCCACGAACCGCGCGATGGACACCAGCGCATAGGCCGTTATCGCCAGCACGATCGCGATCCAGGCCCAGTCCGCCCAGCGGCGGCCGAGGGCGGCGCGGGCCGCCTGCGGCACCGGAGCCTCGAAGCGCTGGCGGGCGGTCCAGGCAAGCGCCGCCCCCACGGGGGAAAGGACGATCCGCAGCAGCCGGCCGCGGCGCATGGCGTCCAGCAGCCACGACTTGGGCGCCGTGGCGCCGGCGGACAGCTCCACCCGGAACCGGTCCGCCCAGGCCACCAGCGGCCGGAACAGGATCTGGTCATAGAGCAGGATGACGACCAGCATGGCCCCCACCGCCCAGCCCACGGCGGCAAGGTCGCTGTGCTGGATGGCGAGCGCCACGTAGGAGCCGATGCCCGGCAGGGTGTAGGTGACGTTGCCCACCGAGATGGCCTCCGACGCCACCACGAAGAACCAGCCCCCCGACATGGACATCATGGCGTTCCACACCAGGCCCGGCATGGCGAACGGCACTTCCAGGCGCCAGAAACGCTGCCATGACGAGAGGTGGAACGCCTGGGAGGCTTCCTCGAGGTCGTGCGGGACGGTCTTCAGCGACTGGTAGAAGCTGAAGGCCATGTTCCAGGCCTGGCTCGTGAAGATGGCGAAGATGGCGGCGAGCTCGACCCCGATCACCTGCCCCGGAAACATCGCCATGAAGCCCACGACGGTGAACGACAGGAAGCCGAGGATGGGCACCGACTGCAGGATGTCGAGGATGGGGATGAGCACCATCTCGGCACGCCGGCTCTTGGCCGCGAGCGCGCCGTAAAGCAGGGTGAACGCCACCGAGGCCGCCATCGCCGCCAGCATCCGCAGGGTGGTGCGCAGGGCGTACTCGGGCAGCATCTCCGGATCGAGCGACACCGGATTCTGGTCGAGGGCCGAAATGGGCACCAGCGTCTCGCTCCCGCCGTGGGAGATGAGGATGATGACGCCGAAGATCAGGCTGAACGCCAGCCCGTCCCAGAGGTTCGGCGCGTGGCGGGCGACGACTCCGACGGCCGAGGGATGCTGAAAGCGCGTCATGGTGGGGCCGAGGCGTGGGAGGAAGCGGAAAGCCCTGAATGCGTGGGAGCATACGTAGGGCGTGTAACAGACCGAACACAGACACGGCCGTGCGCGCAGACCCGCGGCCCACCCCCCGGCGGCGGCCCGAGGGCCCGCCCGCGGCCGGCACCGGCGCAATTGCCCGCCGGACGGGAGCCGGAGGGGGATGGCGAGGCCGCGCTCCCGCACACCCGCCCGCGACGGAGGGCCGCGCGCGCCGCCGGCCCGGCAATGGTCCGCAAATTGCGTGTCCCCATGCGGAATTCCCTTTCCGGAAGGCGACCGCGATGGCTTTCACCTTTATCTGTCACACCGATGCCGTGCGCGAGGGGGGCATGGGCCTTTTCCACGCCGGGCGCAAGAGCGTGATGCTGCTGTGGCCGGCGGGGGGCGCCCTCGCCGCCTATCGCGGCCGCTGCCCGCACGCGGACGTGCCCATGGAGGGGGCGACCTTCGACGGCAAGACCGTCACCTGCCCCCACCACCAGTGGGGGTTCGACGCCGCCAACGGCAAGTGCGTGACGCACCTTGTCCGCAACGCGCTCCACCCCTATCCGCTGCGCATCGAGGGCGATGAGATCCAGGTGGACGTGGGGCCGGCGAAGGCGCCGCGTACCCCGGCCTGAGCCTCAGCTCAGGCGGCGGCCGGCAGGCGCGGGCGGATCGCGCGGGCGAACAGCTCGATGTCGGCCCGGCGCTTGGCGAAGGCGGGGCTCAGGGGCTTCAGCAGCAGGGCGCGGGGCGAGAGGTCGGCGCCGATGGCGGCGATCTTCTCCTCCACGTCCGCCGCCGTGCCGACCAGGGAATCCGCGATCATCCGGTCGAGGGCGAACCAGGGGGTCCAGCCGGGCGCGGCCTGCTGCGTCACGCTCTGCATGCGCTCCACGAACGGCTTCAGGAAGCCCTTTGCCTCCTCCACCGCCTGCGCCCGCGTGGCGGCCACGTGGTAGAAGCGGATGAGGGTGAGGCGCGGATCAGTGCCGGGGGCCGCCTCGCGGTAGAGGCGCAGGCTCTCGCGCACGCCGTCGAGGGGAAAGGGCGGCGCCGCCATGGCGCCGTAGCCGCGCGCGGCCGCCAGCTGCAGCGCATCCGGCGTCGCGGTGGCGAGGAAGGTGGGGATGGGCGCCTGCACCGGCTTCGGCACCAGCTCCACCCCGTCGAGGGTGAAGAACGCGCCCTTGAAGTGCGCCACCGGCTCATAGAGCAGCTTCTCGATGACGGTGAGCGCCTCCAGCGTCCGCGCGCGGGACGCGTCCTTGTCCACGCGGAAATGCTTGTTCTGCACCGGGAACGGCCCACCCCGCGCCACCCCGAGGTTGAGCCGCCCGCGCGAGAGGATGTCCACGCTCGCCACGTCCTCGGCCACCGTGATGGGATCACGGAACGGCAGCAGCACCGCCGCCGAGCCGAGGCGGATGCGGCATGTCAGCGCCGCGAGATAAGCGAGGAGCGCCAGGCACGAAGGGCTCGCGGCGCCGGGGTTGAAGTGGTGCTCCGCCACCCAGGCCTCCTCGAACCCCAGGTCCTCCGCGAGGCGCACCAGCTCGGCCTGTTCCGCATAGGCGGAGACATAGTCCTGCCGCGGATTCTCATAGGTGCAGAAAAGGCCGAACTGCATGGCAATCTCCAAAAGCAAAAAGGCGGCGCGGCACCGGGGGAAGCCGGCCGCCGCGCCGCGGACCGGATGCGCATCATGAGGCAAACGCCCACACGTTATATGTATATGAATATAGGAAGGCCGTCAGCGGCGTCGCGGTCGCACACGCCCGCACGGCGGCGCGCGCTTTCCTCGGACGGCGGAAGCTCCTAATCAGGAACCTCCCGCTTTGCCCGGAGCTTGCCCATGGCCGAGTATGCGTTTCCCCCCCTGCCCGTCCCGACCCTGCCGGTGGCGGGCGAGAGCGTGCTCTTTCCCGTCCACCGCATCTATTGCGTCGGCCGCAACTATGCCGACCACGCCATCGAGATGGGGCACGACCCGGACAAGGAGCCGCCCTTCTTCTTCCAGAAGAACCCGGACACGCTGGTGCCGAACGGCGCCACCGCCGCCTATCCCAAGGGCACGAACGACCTGCACCACGAGATCGAGCTCGTGGTGGCGCTGAAATCCGGCGGCACAGACATTCCCGCGAGCAGCGCGCTCGATTATGTCTACGGCTATGCCGTGGGCCTCGACCTCACCCGCCGCGACCTGCAGGCGGAGCTGAAGAAGATGGGCCGCTCCTGGGAGCCGGCCAAGGCGTTCGAGGATGCCGCGCCCTGCTCGGCGCTGGTGCCGGCGAGCCGCATCGGCCACCCCTCCTCCGGGCGCATCTTCCTCGACGTGAACGGCGCGCTGAAGCAGCAGGGCGACCTCAACCAGATGATCTGGAAGGTGCCGGAAGTGATCGCCACCCTCTCCACCCTGTTCCGCCTCGCGCCCGGCGACCTCATCTTCACCGGCACCCCGGCGGGCGTCGGCCACATCGCGCGCGGGGACCGGCTGGAAGGCGGCGTGGAGGGGGTCGGCACCCTCGACATCCGCTTCGCCTGAGCGGGGTTCAGAAGACCAGGCGGGCGGGGTCGGCCAGCCACACGGCGGCGGCCTCGCGCGTCGCGGCGAGCGCCGCGGCGCCCACCGCCTCGCCCACCGCGGTGTGGAGGCCGGCATAGGGCAGGCCCGCGCCCGCCGCCGGGGCGCTCATCACCACGCAGTCGGTGCCGGTGCCCGAGACCGCCTCGGCGGCGCCGGGACGCCGGAAGTCCGCCTCCAGGATGGCGCGGGTGCGTGCCTGCACCACGATGGAGGAGGCTTCGAGCAGGGCCGCATCGGTCAGCGGCACGTCCACCGCCGCCAGCATGTTCACCGTGCCGGCCGAGAGCCGCGCGGCGGCCTCCGGCGAGAAGCGCGCGCCCACCCGCTCCCCGTTGTTGAGGCCGAGGGTGACGAGGCACGCCGCCGTCACCCCCTCCACCGTGCATTGCGCGACGTGGTGATGATCGACATTGCGGGAGGTCAGCAGCCCCACGGCGGCACCGAGGCCGGCGGCGGCAAGGCGCGCCGAGAACCATTCGGGCACGTCGAGATCGGCCGTCAAATCGGCATTGCGCACCTCGAGCCAGGCCACCGCGCGGGCCGTGACGAAGCCGGGCCGGGTGATGGACCACGACACCATGCGCTGCTCCCGCGCGAAGCGCGCCACCAGCAGCGGCCGCGCCGGCTCGACGGCGAACAGGGGGCGCGCGGGGGCCCTCATCGCGCCGCCTCGGGGCGCGCAGGCATCCGGCAGCGGCGGGGGCGCAGAGGCATGCGAAGGCGGAGGAAAATCACGGGGAACCGATGCGGGAATGGACGGGGGCGCACCATGCCCGGCCACCGCCGCCGTGTCCATCGCCGCGCCGCCGGGCCGCGGGAAGCATGCGACAATGGTCGCAGGCGGGCGGTTCCGGTGTGAAATGCGGTTGGCAGATACTGGCGGCCTGCCCTAAGTTATATTCATCTGAATATAATTCAGGACATTCCGATGGCCTTCCGACTGCTCTCAGCCGCTCTTCTTTGCCTCTCCATTGCGCTCCCTTCCATCGCCTCCGCCGAGGAAGCCAGGCCGGCGCCCGTCCCGGCCAAGGTCACCACCACCCAGACCGTCTTCGCCGCCGCCTCCATGTCGGATGCGATGCGCCAGGTGAACGAGATCTGGGTGGCCAAGGGCAATGCGCCCCTGCAGTTCAATTTCGCCGCCTCCTCCACCCTGATCCGGCAGATCGAGCAGGGGGCCCAGGCCGCCGTATTCATCTCGGCCGACCAGCGCTGGGCCGATTGGGGCATCGAGCGCAACCTGCTCGTGAAGTCCACCCGCGTGTCGCCGCTGGGCAACGATCTCGTGCTCATCGCCCCCAACGACAGCACCGTGAAGGTGGACATCACCAAGACCACCGATCTCGCCGCCCTGCTCGGGGCCAACGGCCGCCTCGCCACCGGCGACCCGGCGCACGTTCCGGTGGGCCTCTACGCCCAGCAGGCCCTGACCTGGATGGGCCAGTGGGATGCCATCGGCCCCCGTCTCGCCCGCGCCGACAGCGTGCGCGCCGCCATGCTGCTGGTGGAGCGCGGCGAGGCCCCGCTGGGCATCGTCTACGGCACCGACGCCGCCGTCTCCACCCGCGTGAAGGTGGTGGGCACCTTCCCGGCGGAGTCCCATGAGCCCGTCACCTATCCGTTCGTGATCGTGACCGCCCAGGACACCCCCGACGCCCGCGCCGTGCTCGCCTTCCTGGTGGGGCCGGAGGCCATGGAAGTCTACAAGAAGCTCGGCTTCTCGGAGGTCAAGTGAGAGCGGCGACGCGATCCTGATCTGAATATTCTCCATGGACTTCAGCCTTAGCGCGGAAGAGTGGCAGGCGGTCCGCCTCAGCCTCGTGGTGGCCGCCCAGGCGGTCGCCATGGGCCTGCCGCTGGCGATCATGGTGTCGCTGCTGCTGCGGTGGCCCGGCCTTCCCGGCCGGACCGCCCTCAACATCTTCGTGCACCTGCCGCTCGTCCTGCCGCCGGTGGTGGTGGGCTGGATGCTGCTGGTGGTGTTCGGCATCCGCGGCCCCATCGGCCAGTTCCTCAACAACTGGTTCGGCATCCGCCTGGTGTTCACCGCCAACGGCGCGGCGCTGGCGTGCGCGGTCATGAGCTTTCCGCTCATGGTGCGGGCGATCCGGCTCTCGCTCGATTCGGTGGACCGCGGGCTCGAGGATGCCGCGAGCACCCTCGGCGCGCGGTCGGTGGACCGCTTCTTCTCGGTCACCCTGCCGCTCATGGCGCCGGGCGTCGTCTCCGGCGCCATCACCGCCTATGCGGCGAGCCTCGGTGAGTTCGGCGCGGTCATCACCTTCGCCTCCAACGTTCCGGGACAGACCCAGACCCTGCCGCTCGCCATCTTCACCGCCCTGCAGACCCCGGGCGGCGAGGACGCGGCGGCGCGCCTCTCCTTGATTTCGGTGGTGCTCGCCGTGGCCGGCCTGCTCATCGGCGAATGGGTCGGAAAGCGGCTGCGCGCATGAGCCTCGACGTCACGGTCAAGCACGACTTTCCCAGCTTCTCGCTGGATGTCGCCTTCAGCGCGCCGACACCGGGCGTGGTGGCGCTGTTCGGCCCCTCGGGCTGCGGCAAGACCACGGTGATGTCCGCCGTGTCGGGCCTGCTCAAGGCCGACACCGCGCGCATCGTCCTCGACGGCGACGTGCTCTCCGACAAGGCGCCGGCGGAGCGCCGCATCGGCGTCGTCTTCCAGGACGGGCGGCTGTTCCCCCACATGTCGGTGGGGAGCAACCTGCGCTACGGCATGCGCCGCGCCCCCGAGGGGCCGGTGAAGTTCGACGAGACGGTGGAGCTGCTCGGCATCGGCCACCTGCTCGACCGGCGGCCGGGCCGGCTCTCCGGCGGCGAGCGCCAGCGCGTCGCCATCGGCCGCGCCCTGCTCAGCCAGCCGCGCCTGCTGCTGATGGACGAGCCCATGGCGGCCCTCGACGCCTCGCGCAAGCAGGAGATCATGCCCTTCCTCGCGCGCCTGCACGACGAGATGCACATCCCCATCATGATCGTCACCCATTCCATCGAGGAGGTGGCGCGGCTGGCGGACACGCTGGTGCTCATCTCCAAGGGGCACATCGAGGCCGCCGGCCCCGTGGGGGAGGTGCTGGCGCGCGCCGATTTGCCCTTCTCCACCGGCACCAACGCCGGCGCGGTGCTCTCCGCGCGGATCGGCCGGCACGACGGCGCGCGCTGGCTCACCGAGATCGACGCCGGCGGCGTGAAGATCCTGGTGCCGATCATGGACCGGCCGCCCGGCACCCCGGTGCGGGTGCGCATCCCCGCGAGCGAGGTGGCGCTGGCGCTGAAGGAGCCCCAGGCCATCAGCACCAACAACGTCATCGCCGGCACCGTGCGCAACGTGCGCGAGACCGAGGACAAGACCATGGCGCTGGCCGAGGTCGCGGTGGGCGACACCCTGTTCCTCTCCCAGCTCACGCCCGATTCCCGGCACGATCTCGACATCCAGCCCGGCAAGCCGGTGCTGGCGCTGTTCAAGTCCATCGGCGTGCAGGTGCTCTGAGGGCAAGTCCAGCAGAAGCGCGGCGGCTTCGCACCCGGAGTTCAGATGAGACGAACACTTGGATCATGTGCGACGAACCCGTGTTTGTCGGACATGATCCGGGAATGCCTCCCGCGGCACCGTGAAGACTTCCCCGACGTCGGGTTAGGCACCGGGCGCACGGCGCCCCGCTCCGTCCCCGGAGCTTTGGCCCCTCTTTCCACACGCGCCGCCGTCACTGCGCTGGAAAGACGGCGCGGCATCGCGCGCGGCGGCCGGCTCTGGCACGCGCCCGCCCGGCAGGGTATTGGGCAGCTTGCGGGCCCGATCGCAGCCCGCGCGCCGGAGGGCGGCAGGGGGAGAGCATGGCGGCATCCAGGAAAGCGAAGGGCGAGGCCCCATCCCGCGCGGCGGAACCCGAGACCCGCCCGGAGACGGACTGGGCCCTGTTCGAGCGGCCGGGCTTCCTCGCCCGGCGGGTGCACCAGATCCATGTGAGCCTGTTCGCCGAGCTGTGCGCACCCTTCGGCGTGACGCCGGTGCAATATTCCCTGCTCTCGGCCCTCGCCGGCCGCGAGGAGGCGGACCAGACCACCCTCTCGCGCCTCGTCGCCCTCGACCGCACCACCACCACCGGCGCGCTGAAGCGGCTGGAGGCGCGCGGCCTCGTGCGGCGCTCCACCTCCGCCACCGACCGGCGCTCGCAGAGCTGCTCGCTCACCGCCGAAGGCCGCGCCCTGCTGGAGCAGATGGAGGGCGCCGCCCGCCAAGCCCACGCCGCCACGGTGGAGATGCTGAGCCCGCAGGAGAAGGCCGCGCTCATCGGCGCCATGAAGAAGATCGTGGAGGCGCACGCCGCCCGCCGGTCGAAGTTCGATCTCGGCTGAGGCCATCGGCCCCGGTCTTTGATTGGTGCCAAGTGGTTCAGCCCGCGCCTCAGAACGCCACGGCCTGCCCGTCCCGGCGCGGGTCGCTCACCGCCGCATAGCCCTCCGCCGCCGGATCGCCCATGCGCCAGATGAACTGGCCGGCGCCGAAATCGTGATAGGGGTCGGCGTTCACCGTCAGCCTGTGGCCGCGCGCGGCCAAAGCGGCGCGGGTGGCCTGCGGCATGGCGGCCTCGATATCGAGGGCGAGGCCGGCGTTGAAGCGCCAGCGCGGCGCGTCGCAGGCGGCCTGCGGGTTCTGGCCGAAATCGAGCATGCGCACCAGGGTCTGCACATGGCCCTGGGGCTGCATGTTGGCGCCCACCACGCCGAAGCTCATCACGGGGGCGCCGTCGCGGGTGAGGAAGGCGGGAATGATGGTGTGGAACGGGCGCTTGCGCGGGCCCACCACGTTCGGGCTCTCGGGATCGAGCGAAAAGCCGTGGCCCCGGTTCTGCAGCGAGAGGCCCCATTCCGGCAGCACCACGCCCGAGCCGAAGCCGTTGAAATTGCTCTGGATGAAACTCACCATCATGCCCGAGGCGTCGGCCGCCGAGAGATAGATGGTGCCGCCGCGCACCGGATTGCCGGGCGCGAACGGCTGGGCGCGCCCCATGTCGATGAGGCCGGCGCGCGTGTCGAGATAGGCGGGGTCGAGCAGCGCCTCCGCCGGGACGCGCATGTGCGCGGGGTCCGCCACCTGGTGGTAGACGTCGGCGAAGGCGAGCTTGACCGCCTCGATCATCAGGTGGTGCGCGTCCGGCCCGTCGGGATCGAGGGCGCCCAGGTCGAAGCGGGAGAGGATGCCGAGCGCCATCAGCGCGGTGAGGCCCTGCCCGCTCGGCGGCAGCTCGTGCAGCGTGTAGCCGCGATAGGATTGCGCGATGGGCTCCACCCACTCCGGAGCGTAATCGGCCATGTCGGCGGCGCCGAGGGCGGCGCCCGCCGCCTTCGCCCGCCCCGCCAGCGCCGCGGCGATCTCGCCGCGATAGAAGGCCTCGCCCCGGGTCTCGGCAATGGCCCGCAGGGCGCGCGCGGCGCCGGGCATGCGGAACAGCTCGCCCGCGCGCGGCGCGCGGCCACGGGGCAGGAAGGCCTGCGCGAAGCCCTCCTGGCGCGCGAGGTCCGGCAGGGCGGCGGCCATCTCCCATTTCACGGCGTCCACCGGCGGCACCGCATAGCCCCGCTCCGCGATCTCGATGGCCGGCGCGAGCAGATCGGCGAAAGCCAGGCGTCCGAAGCGCGCCGAGAGCGCGGCCCAGCCGCCCACGGCGCCGGGCACGGTCACCGCATCCCAGCCGCGCTGGGGCGGGCGCTTCGCCTCGGCGCCGTAGCGGGCACGGAAATAATCGGGGCTCCAGCCCGCCGGCGCCCGGCCGGAGGCGTTGAGCCCATGCAGGCGCGTGCCGTCCCACAGGAGGCAGAAGGCATCCGAGCCGAGGCCGTTGTTGCAGGGCTCGAGCACCGTCATGGCGGCGGCGCAGGCGATGGCCGCATCCACCGCATTGCCTCCCTTCCACATCATGGCGAGCCCCGCCTGGGCCGCCAGCGGATGGGAGGTGGACACCGCGTTCCTGCCGAACACGGGCAGGCGGCGGGAGGGATAGCCGGCGGTCCAGTCGAAGTGCGTCATCTCGGCTCCGGAGCGGAAGGGACGGAAAGGGTTCAGGGCCGCCGCACGCGCGGCGCGGCCTTGGCGGACGCGGCGGCGGGAGAGGGGCCGCGCGGGGCGGTGAGATAGGAAAGCACCACCTCCACCACCTCCGCCCGGCGCCGCGCCAGCCAGGCGGCATCTCCCAGATCGAAGCCGAACAAGGCGGACAGCGTGTCGCGCTGGGCCACGTGGGTGATGGAGAGCGAGAGGATGGTGATGTAGAGCCCCGCGGCATCCGGCGCGACGGTGAAGACGCCTTCGGCGCGCCCGCGCGCCAGGAGGCCGCCGATGGCATCGAGCAGCGGACGCACCGAGGCGCCCAGCCCCGGCAGCTGCCGGGCGAAGGCCGCGCCGGCCATGTTCTCGTTGCGGATGATGGCGACGAAATCCGGCGTGTCGCGCAGATAGTCGAAGGTGAATTCCACCAGCCGCCGCACGCCCTCCAGCGGTGGCAGAGCGGCAAGGTCCAGCCCCTGCTCCAGCGCGCGCAGGTGCGCATAGGTGGCCTCCAGCACCGCGCGGTAGAGGCCCTCCTTGTCGCCGAAATAGCGGTAGATCATCTGCACGTTGGTCTCGGCCGCGCCGGCGATGCGCTCCACCCGCGCCCCGGCGAAGCCCTCGCGCGCGAACGCCTCGCGGGCGGCAGCGAGGATGCGGGCGCGGGTCGCGGCGGCGTCACGCGGGCGGGCCGGCCGGGATGCGGATCGCGGCGCGGGCGCCGCCGGCGCGGCAATGGAAAGGGGCGGCTCGCGGGTCTTGGGCAGCGTCGCCTCCGCTGGCGGGTCGTGAACGGCTCTCGACATATATGCAAAAATTTACTTACATGTCACGCGGCACCGGCGCGCCGCGCTCCGGTGCCGATGGCCCGCCCTGCCGGCGGTCCGCTCCACGCCTCCAGCTCCGGGATCACGCCATGTCCGGCACGCCCTCCGCCGATCGCACCCCCCTCCCCTCCGCCTCGCCCACCGGGGCGGAGGCGGCCGGCGCCTTCGTGCCGGGCCCGCGCGTGCATGTGCCGGGGGCGGCGGGCGGGCCGCTGGCCGGGCTCTCCTTCGCGGTGAAGGACGTGCTCGATGTCGCCGGCACGGTCACCGGCAACGGCCATCCCGAATGGGCGCGCACCCATGCGCCCGCCGCCGCCCATGCGGCAGCCGTGGCGCGGCTGCTGGAGGCCGGCGCCAGCGTGGCCGGCAAGACCATATCCGATGAACTCGCCTACTCCCTCACCGGGGAGAACGTGCATTACGGCACCCCGCTCAACAGCGCGGCGCCGGATCGCGTGCCGGGCGGCTCGTCCAGCGGCTCGGCGGCTGCGGTGGCGGCCGGGCTCGTGGATTTCGCTTTGGGCTCCGACTGCGGCGGCTCGGTGCGGGTGCCGGCGAGCTATTGCGGCATCCTGGGCATGCGGCCCACCCACGGGCGGGTGCCGGCGCAGGGCATCGCCCCCTTCGCGCCCAGCTTCGATTGCGTGGGCTGGTTCGCGCGCGATCCCGGCGTCTTCGCCGCCGTGGGCCGGGTGCTGCTGGGGGAAGGCGGGCCTGAGGCCATGCCCACCCGCCTGCTGATCGCCACCGATGCCTTCGCCCTGCTGGCCGAGGACGTGCGCGCGGCCCTCACCGCAGCGGTGCGACGGGTGGAGGCGGCGGTGGCGCCGGCCGAGGGCGTCGTGCTGGCGCCCGAGGGTCTCTCGGCGTGGTCGGCCGCCTTCCGCGCGCTCCAGGCGGAGGAGATCTGGCAGAGCGTCGGCGGCTGGGTGAAGGCCACGCGGCCCACGTTCGGCCCCGGCGTGCGGGAGCGCTTCGCGGCGGCCGAAACGCAGCCCCCCGCCGAGGCGGCCGCCGCGCGCCCGGTGCGCGAAGCGGTGCGGGTGCGCACGGATGCCCTGCTGCCCGAGGGCACTGTGCTGCTGCTGCCCACCACGCCCCGCATCGCCCCGCTCAGGGGATCGGCCGCAGCCGACACGGAGGTGGCCTACCGCCACCTCGCCATGAACCTTTTGTGCCCCGCCGGCCTCGCCGGCCTGCCGCAGGTGTCGCTGCCGCTGGCGCGGGTGGAAGGGGCACCCATCGGCCTCTCCCTGGTGGCGCGGCGCGGCAGCGACCTCGCCCTCCTCGCGCTCGCCACCGCCGTCTGCGCCGGCTGACCATAAAGCGCTGACACGCGGCATGGAGGGCGTCGTTCCGAGGCCCGCCTCGGAACGACGATCCGGAAGGGGCCGGCCGCCCGTGCCCCGTCCGGCGGCGCGGCGCGCTCAGCGCTCGGCGGAGGGGTCGCCCTCGATGTCCTCCTCCGGCGTCTGCCGGGTCACGGAGACCGGGTCGCTGCCTGGGAAGGTTTCTTCCAGCGCCTCGTCGAGGCGGGCATCCACGGCTGCGGCTTCCGCCTCGGCGCTCTCGGCGGCGCGCAGGGTGAGGATCTGCGTGAGCAGCCGGTCGCGCCAATGGGCGAGCTCGGTCATGGAGCGGCCGTCCGCCTCGGCCTTCACGCCGTCCACCAGCGCCTTCTGCAGCTCGGGCGTCATGTTTGGCGTGCCGAGATCGGCCCACCAGGTCTCCACCGCCGGCAGCAGGTGCTCCATGAAGTGGGCGAGGCCGCCCTGGCCGCCGCCGAGGTTGAAGGTCATGTGCGGGCCCATGAGCGCCCAGCGCAGGCCGGGCCCCTCGCTCACCGCCGCATCGACGTCGGCCACCGAGGCGACGCCCTCCTGGACCAGATAGATGGCCTCGCGCCACAGGGCGGCCTGGAGGCGGTTCGCCACGTGGCCGGTCACCTCCTTGCGGATCTCGATGGGCCGCTTGCCGATGGCCTTGTAGAAGGCCATGGCGGCATCGATGGCGGCGCGGCTCGCCTCCTGGCCGCCCACCACCTCCACCAGCGGAATGAGGTGGGGCGGATTGAACGGGTGGCCGATGACGCAGCGATCCGGGAAGCGGCAGCCTTCCGACATGCGCGTGACCAGCAGGCCGGAAGAGGAGGAGGCGATCACCACCTCGCGCGGCAGCACGGCGTCGATCAGCGGCAGCAGCTTCTGCTTCACCTCGTAGCGCTCGGGCGCGTTCTCCTGCACGAAGTCCACGCCCTCCACGGCCTTCACCGGGTCGGGCTCGAAGCGCCAGGCCTTCGGGTCGCCCTGGGTGGCGCCGAGGGCGCGCAGCACCGGCCATGCGCCGTCGATGAGATGCTGGGTGTGCGCCTGCGCGCCCGGGGCGGGATCGCTCACCACCACGTCGAGCCCATGGGCCAGGAAATGCGCCGCCCAGCTCGCGCCGATGGTGCCGGCGCCGATGACGGCAACGCGGCGGACGGGATGATGGGAGGTTTCGGCCATGGCTACGCTCCTTCAGGCGGATGGAACCTGCGCCGGGTCTACGCCAGCTTCGGCCGCGCGTCGATGACCTGGAGGCGGCTCCACCACGGGAAAGGCGCGCCCGGCGGCGCCTCCTCGCGCCGCGCTCGCGATTCGTCTCTGACGACAGCCTCGCCTCTGCCTTATCCACATGGGCCGGCGCCGCGCCGGCGGCCTCGAACGGGAAGATCCGATCCACCACGGGCCGGATCGCGCGCGCCTCGATGAGGGCCGCGACCCGCCCCGATCGCCCGCCGTGAGGGCATGTCCCGCACCGCCAGCGGAGGCCGCGCCCGCCGGTCGTCACGCCGCCCGGTCGTCTCCGGGCACGGACGGGTCAGGCGCGTTCACGCGCGATCTTCGCGATAGCGCTCCGCGGGGTGCTCCTGCGCGAAGCCGGGAAGCATGGCCAGACGCGCGACCTGATAGGCCTCCCACTGCCCGGCATCGTGGAGCGGCGGGATCGTCACCGCCTCGCGACGGTCGAAGCCCACCAGAGCGGCATCCACCAGCTCGCCCACCGCCATCACCCCCGGGACCCCGTTGAGGTCGATGCTGGCGCGCTCCCAGATCTCGGTGCGCGTCGCCGCCGGCAGAACCGCCTGGACATAGACCCCCTTCGGGCCCAGCTCCAGGCTGAGCCCCTGGGATAGGGCCAGGACGAACGCCTTGGTGGCGCCATAGACCGCCATGCCGAATTCCGGCGCCAGCCCGACGACCGAGGAGATATTGATGATGGCACCCTCCCCTGCCCGGACCAGCCGAGGAGCGACGGCGCTGGCGAGGCGCGCCACGGCCGTGGTGTTGAGGGCCACCAGCCGCGCGACGGCATCGGATGGCTGGTCGACGAATGCGCCGCTCAGGGCCGCGCCGGCATTGTTGACGAGAATGCCGATCCGGCTGTCCTCGCGCAGGCGCGCCTCCACCGCGGCAAGCTCTTCGGGCGCGGTGAGATCGGCGGGCAGAATATCGACGGAGATGCGCGCCTCCGCGCGCAGCCGCGCCGCCAGCGCCTCCATTCGGGCCGCGTCCCGGGCCACGAGCACGAGGTCATGCCCCCGGCGCGCGAACCGCTCGGCATAGGTCGCGCCGATACCCGAGGACGCTCCGGTGATGAGAATGGAGGGATGGGCTGCCATGGCATTGCTCCAGCGAGAGGGTGGTCGTATATTCATGATGAGCATCATGATAATGCACCAAACATGACACCCATCATCTAATTGTCAATGACCTTCGTGCGGAGCCTGAAATGAGAGTCAGTCGCGATCAGATGGCGCAGAACCGCCTCCGCATCCTCGATGCGGCGGCCAGCCTCTTCCGGGAGAAGGGGTTCGATGCCGTCAGCGTGGCGGAAGTGATGAAGGCCGCCGGCCTCACCCATGGCGGCTTTTACGGGCATTTCGCCTCGAAGGACGACCTCATCGCCCAGACCCTCGTCCATGCCTTCGCCGCGACCGACGGCAAAAGCGGGGGCAAAGGCCGGGGTCTTGCCGCCTTCATGGACGCCTATCTTTCGGCGCGGCATCGCGACCATCCGGATGAGGGCTGCCCGACCGCCTGCCTCGCCGCCGACACCCGCCACCAGACGCCATCGGCGCGCGCGGCCATGACGGCGGGCGTGCGATCGCAGATCGACCGCATCGGCGCGGCGCTGCCGGAAGGCGATGCCGCGGAACGGCGGCGCGCCGCCATCGGGAGCTGGGCGGCCATGGTGGGCGCCATGATCCTCGCCCGCGCCGTGGACGACCCGGAGTTTTCAAACGAGCTGCTCGCGCAGACCCGCGCCTGGATCGACGCCCGCACCGGCCAGGGCCCGGACGGCACCTGACCGGCACGCGCGCCGTGCGGCGGGGGCTCCTCCGCATGGGGCGGCCGATCACCTCAGCTGGCGCCAAGATCGACGTTCCTGGGCGGCAGGTCGCGCACCCTCTTGCCGGTCGCCGCGAACACGGCATTGAGCACCGCCGGGGCGGCCACGGCGATGGTGGGCTCGCCCACCCCGCCCCAGAAGCCGCCGGAGGGCACCGCGATCACCTCGACATCGGGCATCTCGTCGAGGCGCATCACATTGCAGGTGTCGAAACTCGACTGCTCGATGCGCCCGTCCTTCACCGGCACCCGTCATAAAGCATGGCCGAAAGCCCGTGGACGAACGATCCCGCCACCTGCGCCTCCACCTGCTGCGGGTTCACCACGTGGCCGGGGTCGGTGGCTGCGACGATGCGGTGGATCTTCAGCTTGCCGGCGGAAACCGACACTTCCGCCGCCGCCACATAGCTGCCGAAACCCATGACCTGCGCGAGGCCGCGCGCCCGGCCCTCGGCCGGCCGCGTGGTTTCCCAGCCTATGCCCTTGGCGGCGGCTTCGAGCACTGCCAGGTGCCTGGGATGCTTCGCCGTCAGCCGGCGGCGAGCAGGCCTTCGGCACCGCCACCAGCATGCCGGGCAGGGTGTAATCGACGCCATAGATCAGCGAGCCGTCGAGCTTGTCCCGCGTGTCGATGCGCATTCATGAGTGACCCAGCGTCACTCCCGGTAGCGCAACGCCTCCACCAGCATCGCGAAGGCGGCGGAAGGCTGGCGCCGGCTGGGATAGTAGAGGTGATAGCCCGGAAACGTCGGGCACCAGTCCTCCAGCACGCGCACCAGCCGCCCGTCCGCAAGGTACGCCGCGGCCTGATCCTCCATGACGAAGCCCAGCCCGAACCCGGCGGCGGCGGCCCTGACGATCATGGGCACGGTGTTGAAGGTCAGCTGCCCCTCGACCCGCACCCGGATCTCGCGCCCGTCCTTCTCCATCTCCCAGGCATAGAGGCCGCCCGAGGTGAGCATGCGCAGGTTGATGCACGGATGCTCGGCGAGGTGGTGGGGCGTGCGGGGCACCGGATGCCGCTCGAAATAGCCGGGCGACCCCACCACGATCATGCGCAGATCGGGACCGATACGCACCGCCACCATGTCCTTCGCCAGCGCCTCGCCCAGCCTTACCCCGGCATCGAAACGCGCGGTGACGATGTCGGTCAGGCTGGAATCGAGGCTCAGTTCCACATGGATGTCGGGATAGTCGGGCAGGAGCCTTTCGAGCGCCGGCCACAGCACGGTGTCGGCGGCGTGCTGGGAGGTGGTGATGCGGATCGTTCCGGCCGGCTTCTCGCGGAGCTCGCTCAGGGAGGCGATCTCGGCGCCGATGCTCTCCAGCGCGGGCTTCAGCGCGCGGAGAAGACGCTCGCCGGCCTCCGTGGGCGCCACGCTCCGGGTGGTGCGGGTGAGGAGCCGCACCCCGAGCTGCGCCTCCAGCCGGCGCACCGTGTGGCTGAGCGAGGACTGGGAGGTGCCCAGCCGGGCGGCGGCGCGCGTGAAGCTGCTCTCCTCGGCCACCACGAGGAAGGCGTTGAGATCGACCAGGTCCTCGCGCCGCATTCATGAACTCCGAACATAGCTTCATGCAGTTTATGGCGGCTAATCCCCTGAATGGCTCACGAGTAGGTTATCTTTGAGCTGCACGGCGCTGGCGGCTCGAACAAGGATGACCCGCCATGAAGACCACCGGATACGCCGCGCGCGCGGCGGACGCTCCGCTCGCTCCCTTCGACTTCGAGCGACGCGATCTGCGCCCGAACGACGTGGCCATGGAAGTGCTCTATTGCGGCGTCTGCCACTCGGATCTCCACCAGGCCCGCAATGACTGGGGCTGGAGCCGCTACCCCCTGGTGCCCGGCCACGAGATCATCGGCCGCGTGATCGCCGTCGGCGGCGCGGTGAAGCGCTACAAGCTCGGCGATCACGTGGCGGTCGGGTGCATGGTGGACAGCTGCCAGGAATGCGACCAGTGCCGCAAGGGGCTGGAGCAGCTCTGCCGCAAGGGCAATGTGCAGACCTACAGCGACACCGACCGCTTCTCGTGCGCGCCCGCGGCTCCCACCCATGGCGGCTATTCCAAGCACCTCGTCGTGCGGGAGGAGTTCGCGCTCAGCGTGCCCGACGGCCTGGACCTCTCGAAGGCGGCACCGCTGCTGTGCGCCGGCATCACCACCTATTCGCCGCTGCGCACCTGGAATGCGGGGCCGGGCAGCCGCGTGGGCGTGATCGGCCTCGGCGGGCTCGGGCACATGGCGGTGAAGCTCGCCGCGGCCATGGGCGCGGACGTGACCGTGCTGAGCCGGACCCGCCACAAGGAGGCCGATGCGCTCGCCCTCGGCGCCGACCGGCTGCTGGTCTCCAGCGACGCCGAGGCCATGGGAAAGGCCGCCTCCGGCTTCGATCTCATCATCGACACCGTGCCGGTGAAGCACGACATCAACCCCTATGTGTCCCTCCTCGATGTGGACGGCACCCTGGTGCTGGTGGGACAGGTCGGCCCGCTCGACGAGCCGTCGACCGTGCCGCTGCTGCTGGGCCGGCGGCGGATCGCCGGCTCGCCCATCGGCGGGATCGCCGAGACGCAGGAGATGCTGAACTTCTGCGCCAAGGCCGGCGTGCTGCCCGACGTGGAGATGATCCGCATGGACGAGATCAACGCCGCCTTCGCGCGGCTGGAGCGCGCCGACGTGCGCTATCGCTTCGTGATCGACATGGCCACTCTCCCGGCGCCGCAGGCCGCGGCGTAGGCCATCCCCAGGGCGCCGCCGCGGAAAGCCCGCTGGCGTGCCGCTCCTCCCTTCCCGGGTGCTCCCTCATGAAGCCCTACGTCATCTGCCACATGATCTCGTCCCTGGACGGCCGGCTTCATCCGAGCCGCTGGAGCGCGAGCCCGGACGGCACGCGCGGCCAGTGGTCGGCCACCTATCAGCAGGTGCACGAGCAGCTTGAAGGCGATGCCTGGCTCGTGGGCCGCGTGACCATGGCGGAGATGACGAGCGCCGTCGCGCACCCGCCGTCCGCGCACGGCGCGGTAGAACGCCCTTGCCATTTGGCCGCGCCGCACGCCGCGAGCCTCGCCGTCGCCCTCGACCCTTCGGGCAAGCTCCACTTCGCCGGCGGCGAAATGGACGGCGACCACATCGTCGTGCTGCTCGGGCGCGACGTGCCCGACAGCCATCTCGCCGAGCTGGCATCGGACGGCGCGTCCTATCTCGTCTCGGAAACCCGCGAGCTGGACCTCGCGGCGATGCTGGACGCGCTGGGCCGCGTCTTCGGCGTTCGCAGGCTGCTGCTCGAAGGCGGAGCCGCCACCAGCGGCGCCTTCCTCGCGGCCGGACTGGTGGATGAGCTGAGCCTGCTCCTGGCGCCCGCCCTTGATGGCAGTCCGGACAGCCCATCCGTCGTGGTTGCGGACGAGGACGGGCTGTCCGGCAAGGTGCAGCTTTCGCTGACCTCCTGCACGCCCCTGGAGCACGGGCTCGTGCACCTGCGCTACGCGGTCGGCGCAGGCTAGGGCACTTTCCGTTCGCACCGGCTCATGGATAGCGCTCTAGGCTCTTGAATTTACGCATCTTCTTCACCCGGACCGGCATCCACTTCGCTTGAAAATGCTCCAGGAAACGCGCCCGCCCGCCCCGGCAGCGTCAGTCGCGCGCGCCGCCCGAGGGAGCCGGCCCGGCGCCATAGACCGCGTCCGGCACCTGCTCCATCCAGGTCACCACGCTTCCGTCGAGCGCTTCGGCGATGGCGAAATGCGTCATCGCCGCATCGGCGGCCGCGCCGTGCCAATGGCGCACGTTGGGCGCGATCCACACCACGTCGCCCGGCCGGACCTCCTCGATCGGGCCACCCTCCTTCTGCACCCAGCCCCGGCCGGAGACGATGTAGAGCGTCTGGCCGAGCGGATGGGTGTGCCAGGCCGTCCGCGCGCCCGCCGAGAACGCGACCACGGCACCGCCGATGCGCGCGGGCGCGTCGCCCTGGTAACGCCCGAAGATGCGCACCTTGCCCGTGAAATAATCCGGCGCGCCCTCGGTGCCCGCCTCGGGAGCGTCGCGAACGATGCGCAGGCCCCCCTCGTCCACCGGTTTGGCCGGCGCCGCCCCACGGCCGGCGAGCACGAGCTTCAGGACCGGAACGGCGGACATGGCCCTTGGCCAGCCCGCGTAAAAGGCGAGATGCGCAGGCACTTCGGCAACCTCGGCCGGGGTCAGGCCGTTGTCCATGGCCCGGTTGGCGTGAAACGGGAGCTGCTCGGGCTGGCCGATGGCGATCAGCGCCGCCATGGTCGCGAGGCTGCGG
Organism: Xanthobacter albus; assembly: GCF_043194895.2. NCBI lineage: Bacteria > Pseudomonadati > Pseudomonadota > Alphaproteobacteria > Hyphomicrobiales > Xanthobacteraceae > Xanthobacter > Xanthobacter albus. Next base: position 166,933 of record NZ_CM195532.1, read on the forward strand.
TCGCGCGGGGCGAGATCAGGCCGCCGCCACAGGTCTGCGAACAGCACGCGGTTGGTCAGCTCGGCCAGGGCGGGCGCCGTGGGCGCGACGGCGCTCTCGACGGTCGCGGCGCGGGCCGCTTCCGCCGCGGCTTCTGGCGCGATGCGATCCGCAGCGCTCTGCGCGACCGGGCCGATGCCGCGCTCATCGAACACCGTCTTGACCTCCGTGACGGCAGAGATCGCGTTCGGCCAGCCGGAGTAGAAAGCGAGCTGGGTGATCAGCTCGCCGATTTCGTCCGGCCTCACCCCATTGTCGAGGGCGCGGCGGACGTGCGCGGCGATCTGCGCCGTCCTGCCGGTCGAGATCAGCGCGGCGAGGGTGATGAGGCTGCGGTCGCGCGAGGCGAGCGCGGGGCGGCTCCAGACCTCGCCGAACAGCACGTCGTCGGTGAAGTGGCCGAGGCCGGGCGCCACCTCATAGACGGCGGGCGGGGCCACACGCGCGCGCCGGCTGTCCTGCGCCTCGACCCCGGTGGCGGAAAGGGCGGCGACCGCGACGCCGGTGGCGATGCTCTTCATGCTCATGCGTTCCTCTGAAAATCTGGGCGGCCTGCGGGCGGAAGCCGCGTGCACGGGAGGCTGCCGATGCCGGCTCGCACGATCACCCGGCCCCTGGGCCGGAGCGGGCGGTCGGCAAGCCCCCCGGCCAGCGCGAAGCCGAGGATGCCGATGCCGCAATGGACGGCGCCGGCCTGCGCCGAAACCGCGCCCGTCCGCTCAGGGGAAATCCGCGAGCGCGCGGGCAATGGGGTTGGCGACGATGAAGGCGGCGGCGGAGACACGAGCACGCGCCCGCCATGCCTTCCCATCTCACCGCGCACGGCATCGCCCTGGCCGATGCCACCGCCACGTCGCAGGGAAAGCTCCCGGCCCTGGCGTCTTCGTCCCGCCTCCGATCGCGCCACGCGCATCGGCGTCACAGCTCCTGCGCCGTGGGGCGGAACAGGATCTCGTTCACATCCACCTCATCCGGCTGGCCGATGGCGAAGGCCACCATGCGCGCGAAGCTCTCGGCGGGGATGGCCACCGCTTCGTAAAAGTCCCGGATGCCCTTTGCGACATCCGCCTCGGTGACGCTCTGCGGCAGCTCGGAGCGGACCGCGCCGGGCGAGATGATGGTGGTGCGGATGTTGTAAGGCTTCACCTCCTGGCGCAGCCCCTCCGAGAGCATGCGCACCGCCGCCTTGGTGGCGGCGTAGACGGCGCTGCCCGGCCGCACCTTGTGGCCGGCGACCGAGGACACGTTGATAATGTGGCCGCTCTTCTGCGCCGTCATGTGCGGCAAGGCGGCGGCGATGCCGTAGAGCACGCCCTTGAGGTTGACGTCGATCATGCGGTCCCAGTCATCGATCTTGCCGCGCTCCAGCGGCGAATGGGGCATGAGGCCGGCATTGTTGAGAATGACGTCCAGCCGCCCATGCACGGCCGCGGCGGTGTCGACGAGGTGCTTCACCTGGGCGGCGTCGGTGACATCGGTCGCGACTGCCGCCGCGGCGGGCAGGCCGAGCTCTCCGGCCAGCGCCTGAAGCCGGTCGAGCCGGCGCGCGCCGAGGACGAGCTTTGCGCCCTCGGCAGCGAGATGCCGTGCGGTGGCCGCGCCGAGGCCGCTGCTGGCGCCGGTGATGACCACGACCTTGCCTGCAATGTTGTTGCTCATGGCGCTGCTCCTTTGTTCATGCCGTGGGACGGTGAGCCGGACATGGCGATCGGCCCTCCATCCGGCCGCCCCCGGCTCAACGGCCGGTGGTGGCCATGAGCTGCTCGGGATAGCGCTCGCCCTCGATGTCGATCTCGCCGAGCGCCGTCCTGATCTCCGCAAGATCGGTCGCGGTCAGCTCCACGTTCACGGCGCCGAGGTTTTCCTCGAGCCTGTTCATCTTGGTGGTGCCGGGGATCGGCACGATCCACGGCTTCTGCGCCAGGAGCCAGGCGAGCGCGATCTGGGCCGGCGTCGCCTTCCTGCCGGCGGCGATGCGCTTCAGGAGGTCCACCAGCGCCAGATTCTTCTCGATGGCCTCTGGAGTGAAGCGCGGCAGGATCTTGCGGAAGTCGTTCTCGTCGAGCTTCGTATCCCTGCCGATCGTGCCGGTCAGGAACCCCTTGCCGAGGGGGCTGTAGGGCACGAGGCCGATACCGAGCTCCTCGCAGGTCTCAAGGATGCCATTGTTCTCGGGGCCGCGCGTCCAGAGGGAATATTCGTTCTGCAGCGCCGTGACCGGCTGGACGGCATGGGCGCGGCGCACGGTCTGAGCACCAGGCTCGGACAGGCCGAAATGCCTCACCTTGCCCGCCGCGATCAGTTCCCTGACGGCCCCCGCGACCTCCTCGATGGGCACGTCGGGATCGACGCGATGCTGGTAGAACAGGTCGATGGCATCGATGCCGAGGCGCTTCAACGCGGCATCGGCAACCGCCTTGATGTGCTCCGGCCGGCTGTTCATGCCCGCCATCCTGCCGTCAACGATATTGAAGCCGAACTTGGTGGCGATCACCACCCGGTCCCGGACAGGACGCAGGGCCTCGCCGACGATCTCCTCATTGGTGAAGGGGCCATAGACTTCGGCCGTATCGAAGAAGGTCACGCCGAGGTCCACCGCCCTGCGGATCAGCGCGATGGCCTCGTCCTTGCCCAGGGAGTGGCCATAGCTGAAATTCAGCCCCATGCAGCCAAAGCCGAGAGCCGAGACCTCAAGGCCGCCCTTGCCGAGTGTGCGCTTCTGCATGGCTTGTCTTTCCGTGGATCCAAAGGCCAGGACGGGCCTTCGGTGCACGGAAGATAGGAGGTGTCCTGGCCGGCGATTAGGCGTTCAATACCGCATGAACTTATACGCGGGGTTCATTAGTCCCCGGCCGCGCATCTCCTCGGCGAATGGCGTCCAGACGCGATGCCGGCGTGGCCGCGAGCGGGTCCATGACCGGATCGCGGGCCACCAACGAAGGAAGATCGATTTTTGGGATTTTCGGGCTTCTCTGCCGCGCTTCCGCCGAATGCGCACCCTTCGTTCCACCTCCGGCAGCCATCCAGCCTGCAAGAGCGGTCGTATCACGTTGATATATTTTTGGAAAATTGGAGCGGGCGATGGGAATCGAACCCACGACATACAGCTTGGGAAGCTGTCGTTCTACCACTGAACTACGCCCGCGATGGGATGCACCATAGCCAAGGCCCATGCCTCGCAGCAAGAGGCAAGCCGCATTTGCCCACACGCGAGACACGATCCCTGCCCCGCGGAGCGAGCGGCCGAATGGGGCGGCGGGGAGTTGGCCCCCGTTCCGCCCCCTGCGGCGCCCGCGTTCTCCTACGGCCTTGCAGCGACGCCCGAGCGCCCCAGGTCCGCCGGCAGATGCGCTCCCCGCCTGCCTTCCGGTCCCCGCCGTGGCGGCGCCAGCCTTGCGCAGGGCGCTCTTGTGGTCCGCCCGCGCCCGTGGCACCTGTGCGCCGCACACAAGGGAGACGATGGCATGGCTGAAGGCACCCCGGCGGCAACCCAGATCGGCGCGCCCCCGCTCATCTCCGGGCTTTCGGCGTTCGCCGGCGATTACGACCTGATCCTGTGCGACGTGTGGGGCGTGGTGCACAACGGGGTCCATGCCTTCCCGGCCGCCTGCGCCGCCCTCGGCCGGGCGCGGGCCCGGGGCGCCAGCGTGGTGCTGGTCTCGAACGCCCCGCGCCCCCACCCCGCCATCATCGCCATGCTCGACGGCTTCGGCGTGCCGCGCAGCAGCTACGACGCGGTGGTCACCTCCGGCGACGTCACCCGCGCCCTGCTGGCGGCCCGCGCCGGGGCCCGCGTGTTCCACCTGGGGCCGGAGCGCGACCTCGGCACCTACGAGGGGCTGGACGTGGTGCTCTCCCCGCTCGACGAGGCCGACCTCGTGGTGTGCACCGGCCTGTTCGACGACGACACGGAAACCCCGGACGACTACGCCGACATGCTCGCGCAGATGAAGGCGCGCGACCTGTCCTTCATCTGCGCCAATCCGGACCTGGTAGTGGAGCGGGGCGCGAGCCTCGTCTACTGCGCCGGCGCCATCGCCAAGGCCTATGAGGACATCGGCGGCGGCACCGTCTATTGCGGCAAGCCCTACCTGCCCATCTACGAGACCGCCCTCGCCCAGGCCGACGCGGTGCGTGGCGGACCGGTGGACCGCGCGCGCGTGCTCGGCATCGGCGATGCGCTGCGCACGGACATCGCCGGCGCGGAAGCCGCCGGCTTCGACAGCCTGTTCATCGCCGGGGGCATCCACGCCGTCGAACTGAAGGCGGTGGATGGGGCGGTGCCCGACAGCGCCTCCCTCGCCGCCCTGTTCGAGGGCCATGCCCACCCGCGCGGGGTGATGCCGCGCCTTGCGTGGTGAGGCACGCACGCCTCCCTTGACGCACCGGCGCGCCTGCGCCTAGAGCCTTTCGCCATCAAGGCTGGTGCGCCACGGCGGCACCCGCCCGCGCCGAAGAGGGCTCCGTCCACACAGGATTCGCACGCCGCCGATGCCAGATTCCCCTTCCCCCGCCTTCGTCGTCCTGCGCGGGCCGCAGCCGCTTCCGGCGGACATGGCCCGGCCGGTGCTCGCCATCGGCAATTTCGACGGCGTCCACCGGGGCCATCGCGCGGTATTCGACACCGCGCGCGACATGGCGAGGGAGAAGGGCGTGGCGACACTGGCGCTGACCTTCGAGCCGCATCCGCGCACCTTCTTCAACCCTCAGACCGCGCCCTTCCGCCTCACGCCCGAAGCCACCAAGCTGCGGCAGATCGAGGCCGCGGGCCTTGCCGGCGCCATCGTGCTGCCGTTCGACCACGCGCTCGCCACCATGGAGGCGGAAGCCTTCGTGCGCGACATCCTGGTGGGGCGCTACGGGGTCAGCGGCATCGCGGTGGGCTTTGATTTCCATTTCGGCCGGGCCCGCGCCGGCTCGCCCGCCTTCCTGGAAGGGGCGGGGCGGCGCCACGGCTTCGCCGTCACCGTGGTGGATCCCATGCGCGACGAAGACGACCCCATCTCCTCCACCGCCATCCGCAAGGCGCTGGCCGCGGGCCAGGTGGGCCATGCCGCCCACATGCTGGGCCGGCCCTTCTCCGTGAGCGCCGAGGTGCGCCACGGCGACAAGCGCGGCCGCACCATCGGCTTTCCCACCGCCAATCTCGCCCTGCCGGCGGATCTCGAGCTGGCCTTCGGCATCTACGCGGTGCGGGCGGTGACGCCGGACGGGCAGCACCATGACGGGGTCGCCAATTTCGGCCGCCGCCCCACCTTCGACAACGGCGCGCCGCTGCTGGAGGTCCACATCTTCGACTTCACCGGCGACCTCTACGGCCAGCGCATCGAGGTGGAGTTCCACGCCTACCTGCGGCCGGAGCTGAAGTTCGACGGCATCGACGCCCTGGTGGCCCAGATCGCCGAAGACGCCCGCCGCGCCCGCGCCGTGCTGAAGAAGGCCTGACGTCTCCCGGACGCTGGCGACGGCTGCCGCACGACACACCGCAGACGCTGGCGACGACAGGTCAGCGCCCGCGCCGCGCCTGGATCCGGTTCTGCCTTCGGAGGAAATCCCGAATGAGCTCCTGCTTCAGCCTCGCGGTATCCCCCGCCCCTCTTCTCACCGCAACCGTCTGCCAGAGGGATTGATCAAGGCGCGATCTTTCCTCGAGCAAGGCAAAGGCCTCCGGCGTCAGCTCCCGATCAAGATCGACTGGGAACAGCTCGCATGCCGGACGCGTCTCATTCATCCGTGGCAACACGAACGGAACGCCGATCCACTTCTCGACATTGGCGACGAAGTCAGGATTCTCCAGGTAATCGATGAAATCGAAGCGGCGGACCTCCGCCTCCACGTCCAGTAGGATCGCCTGATCGTTACGCCGCTCGATGAAGGCCCCGTCCGGGACACGAACATCGGGCCACAAGACCATACGCGTCGCGACATTGTCGATCTGGCATGCGATCTCCGGATCCCGCAAGAAGTCCACCAGGGCGCCTCGTGCCCGAAGCACGCGCCGGGACCACGCCGGCCCCCAGCCCGTCAGCTCATCATCGCTGAACTGTCGCCAATAGAGCCAATGCGAGAGTATTCTGGATATCGGCTCTCGCAAAACAACGCATGTATTGGCATTCGGATAATAACGACGGACCGTCGATAGGGCAAAATGGCCGCCGATAAAATCCACCTCCTTCGGCAAGGGCTCTGAAGGAGCATAGATCGATGCTCTTATGTCAGGCTGGATCGTGGCGAATTCAGAAAATGAGCCGAAGACGCAATGGTCGAATCCAGATACAATGCTCGACGCATTTAAGGCAGCCGCCAGCGCACTGTTAAAGGCTGTTCCGGCGGATTTGGGTATATGCAGAAAAAATGTGGCCCCGGCCCCTATTTTTTGGCGCTCTTCAAATGCCCATTTACCAGAATGCACAAATAGACATTTGGCAACATCTGCAATATACACGTTCAACTGCACCCTCATTTCTCTGTCCGCCGGCTTGCGCCTCGCGCTCCGCTGCGCCCGGCCCCTCAAGCACCCCGCTTCTGCGCGCGGCGTCAATTTCAAGGAATTCTCGCGCCTCGCCGCGCCCGCTCACGCGGAGGTCTCCGCGCCTCTGGAAGACACGCTTCCCCACGCGGCGGCCTCACCGACGCGAACGCATTCTACGGCCGAAGAAAGCGCTCCAGGTGAGAATAGAACAGGCGCGGCACATTCGGGTCTGCGACGTGCCGCGGCACCACTACCTCACCGCGCCAAGCAACCCCCATCACCTGCATGGTATTCCAGACGGCGACATTCCAGCCCGCATCCTGAAACACGGCCAGCCCGCGCGCCACATGCGGCGACGTCATGTCGTGAAACATCACCGCGGCATCCGCGGCAGAATGCTCCAGAACCGCACGGGCATCGTCCTCCGGAGCATCACCGTCGTGATTGCCGTCGATGAAAGCGAAGGACCAGGGTTCGTTGGCACGCGCACGGGCCACCTCAACCGCAGCCGGAGAAAAAAGCGGCCAGAGGTGATAGGAGGCCGGCGACTGAACCGCATCAAGAGTCACGCGCACCAGCCGGTCGCGCTCCGGTTCCGCGAAAGCCGGATCGATCAGGTCAAGCTCCAGCCCTGCGGCACGCAGGTGCGCGGCCGTCCAAGCAAAATGAGTGCCAATTTCCAGCCCGCGCCTTCCGCAGAATTGCTTGGCCACATTGTAGAGGCAGGTCGCCTCCTCATAGGAGGCGTTGCCCGTCGGAATGGAGCTCGTGTTACGCCGATCACTACGGAAGACGTGCGGGGCGGAAGGGCGCAGGTGAGGCCAGTTAATGGCCCACGGGTTCACCGGTTCAGCGGCGGGAAATAGATGCTGAAGCCCTGGGTCCTCCATGTCCGGAGGCACATAGTCATAGCGCTCCACCTCGACATTCGTCGCCGGTTCAGTCTTCACGAACGCACGGCCGGTGTAATCCACCGCCCACAACAGCGGCCTCCGCCCCCTCCGCGCCGGATCGGAGAAATAGGTTTCCACCGCCTTGCATGCGCCCTGCCAATGGCCAAAATCATCGATGATGACCGGCGCCCCCGCATTCACACGCGGATAGAGATGCTCAAGCTCAGCCAGCGTGCTGTCATAGAAGTCCGTATCAAGCCGCAGAAGCGCGATGGACAGCGTCTGCGTCCGCGGCAACGTTTCCCGGACATCTCCGCGTACGTAGTGCAGCAGACGCGGATCATACCCCGTGGAGGCGAGTGCCCGCTCGACCTCCTCCAGCCCGGCGCGAGCCACTACGAGCTCGGAGATGCGCTCCCCATACCCCCCCTCCATCAGCTCGCGGGCCGCAACGCCATTCAAATCACGATCTGCGTCGGAGGGCTCCGTCATGCCCTCGAAAGTATCGAACAGAAATATATCCCTGCTCACGCGCCGTTCCAAAAGAGCCAGGGCCATGAGCATGGCCGACCCCCCCTTCCACACCCCGCATTCCACGAACACGCCGGGAATGTCGTTGTCGACGACGTGATTCACCGCCGACCAAAGCGCATACCCGCGTTCCGGCGACGTCATCGTAAACGGCGAGACCAGCTCCCAAACGCGCCGGAACTCGGGCGATATGTCCAGCGGCCACGTTGCCGACATCATGACAAGCTTTCCTCTCGAGCCATCTCCCAGGCTCGCTGAATGGACGAGATTGTTGCCTCCAGAGGCGTTCGCGCGGTCCAGTTCAATTCCCGCTGGGCTTTGCCGCAGTCGAGCACGGAATAGGGAACATCGACCGCGCGCCCGGAAAGGTTCGTACGCGCAATGGGCAGGCCCGTCATCGCCTCCACCAGATCGACGACCTCGAGAATACGCCGGCCGACGCCGGAGCCGATGTTCCAAGTGCTCTGCGTGTAATCCCGACTGCCCGCAACACTCAAAATGGCGTCGGCGACATCGTCCGCATCGATAAAATCCCGAACCTGCACTCCACCATTGAATAATTTGATCCCTTCGCCACGCAGGGCAGCCCGCAATGCAACCGTCACGATGCCGTGGGCGGGGTTCGATTGCCACCGCCCAACCGGGTTGGATACTCGTAAGATCGCATGGCTCAATCCGCGTGTGCGCCCCAGAAAACGCAGCGCCTCCTCGGTCGCGAGCTTTCCATAGCCATAAGCGGAAATGGGACGCGCCGGCGCGGATTCGCGAATCGGAGCCGCGTGGCCGGCCCCATAGACCGTCCCGCCGGAGGACACAAAAATGATCCTGAGATACGGATTGGCGCGCTGCGCCCGGTCAAAGATCTCGAACGCTGGCGCGACGTTGGCCGAAAGCTCTCGAGCGGGCTGCTGCTCGAATGTTGCTGGCACAGACGTGGAGGCAAGATAGACAAGAGTATTGTACTCGGCGAACACGCTGTCTCCACGCTCGGAAAGATCCGCCAAGGACATTGCAGCCACGCCCGGCGCGTATTCCGCGAGAAATGAAAGGTCAGGGCCTCGGGAAGCCACCACCGCCCGCGTGCCGCGCTTCGACACAGCTTCACATAGGTGCTTCCCGATGAAGCCGGTGCCGCCGAGTATCAACATAGATACATCCGCCATTTTAGATAACGCGCTAGCAAGCGTTCAGACACGTTACATCACCATGCCGAAAAGACGCTCGTCCAGAGCTCTACCTACGCTTATTTTCGCTTTTGAATGAGCACTACATCCTGAAAATCTGGGCATCTGCGCCGAATATCTAAAATGTTCACAAGTCGACCCCATGTTGATCGAATATATTCCTCTTTATAGAAGACGTTGCTTGAATATGAAGCATCCGCTTTCCAACGCAGAACCAACCGATTTCCTGAGAAACTCCGCCCCTCGGAAAGCACCTTGGCGCCTTCAGGATGCGCGCGCGTTGCCTCAAACAGCGGCCAACCCTCCGCCATATCCACGAGCGTCTTCTCCGTATGCACGGTGATCCACGCGAGCCCGCCGGGACGCAACAAGCGCATCAACTCCATCAGCCACGTCGTCTCGAGTGTCTCGATGTGAGTGAAGACGGGAAAAGCAGTAACCAGGTCCAGGCTCTCATCCGGCAACGGAATGCTGGGAATCGAATTGTTTTGGAAAACCATACAATTACTTTGCAGAAATGCGTTACACCATTCCACATGCAGCCTGTTGATGTCACAGCCCAGCGTGCGAACGTGAGGATACTGTACCCCGAAATGCCGAATGGCTCGACCCGACGCACAGCCGAGATCCAGATACGAACGCACAGCGACCCCGTAAGTGCGTGCGGCCTCAAGCAACATTTCGGCATCGCGCAGCCCACTTGCCCAATAGCTGAAATGATCTGGACCGTAATATCCCTCTCTATCCTTTATCTCCGGAAGCGAGTAAACATCATTTTTTATGGCCTCCTGAAAATCAAGTTCTCCCCACTCTGCCATGTGTGCATCTAATTCAAAATATTCGGATGCGGGACGCAGGACATGGAACTTTTGCTCCACATCGGAGTTCACTGAAATGAAATTTTCCCAACCGCTCATCTGTGGAACTCCGATATTTACATGACGCGCTTCAGCCGACATTCAGTGACAAGCTGGCAGCATCATTGATGCTCTTGCGCTGCATCTCACACGCCAAGCGGCCAAACCGTGCCGCCTTTCTCATTGACCAATGCAGACTGGGATCCCTTGCGCCGACGCTTGAAATGCACCGTATTGGGCGCGGGCTTATGTGCGATACCTGCGGCAAGGGTCAGACAGTTCCAATGCCAGTCCTCGTGGCCGAATCCGATCTGAAGATCGTTTCTTCTGAACGGAAACCGACGATAGACGGACGTCTTCGCGAAGGCCATTGCATCCCAGTAATTTGCCCACTCAAGATAGGCGTTATCGAAGAACGGCCCCTCTGAATCGATATGCCACCAGATATTTTTCTCGCCGCCGAAGATGACATTACATGCCGAGTGCGCAACGGCATCGGGCCGCTCCCGCACGAGGCGCAATGCCTCCGTGAGCCAGTTGAATGACCACAAGTCGTCTGCATCGAGAAAGGCTATGTATTCCCCAGACGCGAACTCGGCGGCCCGATTTCGAGCCTGGCCGGGATCACCCTCCTGCGTCTCGTAGATTTTGGCAACGTTCGCCAACGCATTCGACAAGACTGCCGATGTGGTCGCATCCGCCCGATCGAGAACGAGAATAACCTCGACCCTCACCCGCTCACACTGCACGACATGATCAATCGCCTGCAAAGCACTTCGCGCCGTGGCGGCGGAGATCACGCCCTCCCTGTGAGCGGTAATGGCGACTGAAATGTCGGGTGCGCCCTTGCCGCCAGCCTCAGTCATTTCGTCCATCCTGCTGCAGAAAGGCGCCCAGGGCTTGGTCGTAGGCTTCCCGCGTATAATTCGCGCGCACGCGCTCTTGAAGTCTTCGCACTCGGGCAGCCCTCTGCTCCGTGCTCGCCAAAAAGCGTCTGATGATTGCAACGTATTCTTCAGTTCCGGCACACTCCGGCACCGGCCAGCCCGTCGTCTCATCGATCAGTTCCGGCACGCCGCCCACCGAACTCGCGACAATGGGCATGCCGAGCCCCGCGAATTCGATCAGGATCGTTGGCATGCCATCCCACGCGGAGGTATAGAGCAGTCCATCGCAATCCCGCAGTGGAAGCTCTTCATAATTCTTGAATGGTGCATTCAAGATAAGATTGGATGGGAAGTTGTCGCGAGATGGCTCCGCATCCAGAACCGCTTTCCCCCAACACTGGAAAGAAACATCCGGCATAGCCCGCGCGATCTCGACAACCAGATCAAAGCGCTTCTGACGATCAAGCCGTCCGGTCCATAGCAGGACAGGACGCGCGCGCCGACCGCGGCGAGCCAGTTGAGCGTCGACCAGAGGTTCGTCCTCAGCCTGCGAGACGCGCGGCGTGCGAAGTACGACGAGCTTCTTGCGCAACTCGTCCGGCAGGCACAATCGGCTAGAGAGGATATCCTTCAAATACTCTGTATCTAGCAGCGCCGCCTTTAGAAATGGTAGAATATTGGCAAAGAAGCTGACGGGATAGCCAGCCTCCTGCCCGGCGGGCGTCCGATCAGCACAGAAATAATAGCAGAACAGGTTCGTCTGCAGCTGCAGTCTAGCGCCGTAATCGACGAATGTTTCGAACGCTATCCGGCTATTCACGTTGAAGACGTTTTTTGGCTCCAATGCGCGGATGAGCTCGTAGAGCACGCGTTTTTTGACGGCGTCACTGAGGGGCTGCAGCCATTTGGACAGATCAACCGTGTCCATTTCCGCGGGAAACCAGTCCGGACGCGCCCAATCGGACTGCTCAGTGCGGATGAGAATGGTATCGCCACGTTTGACGAGACTGCGCGCGAGCACACCGCCGACGAAATCCGCTCCACCAAGCTTGCAGAACGGCGTGAAAATCACATTCGCATAAGTGCCGGGCACTTGCCGCCGTATCAGTTCATACAGGCGGTAGTTGTCATCGTGCCAAGGCGCCATAAGGGAAAGATCCCCCACCTTCGGCGCCTGAATCTCGGGCTCCAGCAAAATGGCGCGAGCCATGATCTCCGCCATTTCCGGCGACCGCCAGAAATCGAGATTTGCCTGCAGGATTGAGCCAACGTCTGGCCTCTTCGCCATCCGAACGATGAAATCACGAGCCAGGGCAGTTTGATTTTGGGGATGCACGACTGCGGTGATGGCAACCGTAGGAAGAAAGCTACGACCCTCGTTCAAACCGTGCTGAATGAAGTGAAGAAATGGCCACTCGGCATAGGCGAGAAGATCCGGATTTAGATCCTGATAAGATTCGTCATTATACCAGCTTACTGGACTGATGCGATTTGGAATTCCGAATTTCAGCCAATGCAGGAATGAGGCATCGGGATCCGCAGGCGGACAGAGGTTGCGAGCGCGCGCCTGACTACAATAGAACCCTCCATCAAACAAAGGACCGGGACGCAGACCGCGGCCGAAGTCAAAGACCAAATAGCGGATGAAGCACTCTGAATCGGACACCGTTTCCGGCAAGCCATGGCGCTGCCGCACCTCGTCCGCCGAAAACATTGGAGTGACGACATCTCGAAGCACACGCCCCTGCAGTACATTTGGCTCCAGAGAAATGCGGCCGATGAAGCGCTCTATGTCTCCAGAATATTGAGATATGAAATATTCGAACTCCTCGATCGGGCTCGTTAAAAATCCTGCGTCTCGCCCTTCCTCCACGTAGTGGAGCAGAGGACAGCGATCTCCCAGGAGAGCAGCGTATTTCTGCTGATAAAACCTCGTGTTGAACGCGGGACTCGGATCTCTCCCCTCACGCCAGCCGTGTTTGAGGTAATGCCACAGAGGCTCCACCCGGGCGGATGCGACATCCGGGTTTTGAGAAAGATAAAAGGTTTCATCGAAATAATTTGCGACGCGCTCTTTGAGTCCAGGAGCTGCCCCCGCCCCCCGCCCATCACGAATCGCACCGGAACCGCCGAAGGTCTTTTCGCCAGCTTCGGGGACACCTTTTTTTTGACTGAATAAACGAAGCCCTCGGCTCGCCGATTGAGAACCCTTCACCCCACGCCCCCACCATGCGACCAGCCATTAGGTACCTATGGTACGCTCTTAGTGGCAGCACGATGGTTGCAATCATATTTTTTGTCAATCAGAAGTTGTTCACCTCAAGGCGACGTTCGCGCACGGAGCCTTGCTGAGGTAGGCTCCACCGAAAGCCTCGCTTGGGAAGGCGGTTGATCCTCGACGCGGCACGCGAAGGCTGCCGACGTAACGGCGGCAACGCAAAATCCCTTGCCCATCTCGCCTTCGAGAGTTTAAGTGATATTTTTATTGTATTTATTTCATTTAAATTTAATTATATACTTATTTGCATTGGGCATTGTTTTGGTGATTTCATATGATATATGTGATGTAATTGGTTATTTTTATTTACCACACTTTAACCGCGCCTGGCGCACAGTGGCGCAAATCGATTTTTCGCGCGCCGAGGCTGCCCATCTTGCCCGCCACCATTCCCGCGCCGGCCTCCACGGAGGACCGCCGCTCGCCCTTCATCCGCCTCGCCGAGCTCCTGGCCGGCATCGAGGCCGGCCGCCCGGCGCTCAGCGCCGCCGTGGGCGAGCCGCAGCATGCCATGCCCGATTTCGTGGGCCCGGTGCTGGCCGGCAACCTCGCCGGCTTCGGCCGCTATCCGCGCGCGGAGGGCACGCCCACCTTCCGTGCTGCCGCCGCCCACTGGCTGGAGCGCCGCTACGCCCTCGCCCGCCCGCTCGATGCAGACCGCGAGGTGCTGGCGCTCAATGGCTCGCGCGAGGGGCTGTTCTCGGCCGCCATCGTGGCACGGCGCCTCGTGGGGCCGCGCAGGCTCGCGGCCGGGCAGAAGCCGGCCATGCTGCTGCCTAACCCCTTCTACGCCGCCTATGCCGCAGGTGCCGAGGCCGCCGGCTGCGAGGCCGTGGTGCTGCCCACCAGCGCCGAGACCGGATGGCTGCCGGACCTCGACGCCCTCGACCCCGCGCTGCTCGACCGCACGGTGGCCATCTACATCGCCTCCCCCGCCAATCCGCAAGGCGCGGTCGCCTCCCCCGCCTACCTGCGCCGCGCGCTGGAGCTGGCGCGCCGGCACGGCGCCTTCCTGTTCTCCGACGAATGCTATTCGGAGATCTACCTCGGCACCGAGAAGCCGGCCGGCATCCTGGAGGTGGCGGAAGGGGACTTCACCGGCGCCGTGGCCTTCAACTCGCTGTCCAAGCGCTCCTCGCTGCCGGGACTGCGCTGCGGCTTCTGCGCCGGCGACGCGGCCTTCCTCAAGGAGTTCCTGGCGTTCCGCTGGGTGGCGGCGCCGCAGGTGCCGGAGCCGCTCCAGGCGGTGGCGGTGGCGGCGCTGGAGGACGAGGCCCACGTGGTCCACTCGCGCGATCTCTATCGCGCCAAGTTCGACCTCGCCGACACTATCATCGGCGCGCGCTTCGGCTACCGGCGCCCCGGCGGCGGCTTCTTCCTGTGGCTCGACGTGTCGCACCTCGCGCGCGAAGGGCGCACGGGCGGCGAGGCAGCGGCGCTGCGGCTGTGGCGCGAGCAGGGCCTGCGCACCGTGCCGGGCGGCTATCTCGCCCGCCGCGACATCACCGGCACCAATCCGGCCGAGGGCTGGCTGCGCGTCGCCCTGGTGCATGACATTCCCACATCGGAAGAGGTGCTGAAGCGCCTCGTCGCCGGCCTCGCGCCCGCGCTGGACTGAAGGAGAGCTGCGCCCCATGCCTGCGACCTCCGCCGCCGCCCGCCGCTCCGATGATGCGGTGATGCATACCCGCATGCAGCCCCAGGCGCCCCGCTTCGATTTCATCCCCGAGGCGCTGCGCCAGGGCGCGCGACGCCGCAGCCGGGAGATCGTGGGCGCTGGCATCGCCTTGGGCGGCGCCGTGGCGGTGGCCGCGCTCATCACCTGGTCGGCGGCGGACCCGAGCTTTTCCAATGCCACCGATTCGGCGGTGCACAACATCCTGGGGCGGCCCGGCGCCATCCTGGCCGACCTGCTGATGCAATTGTTCGGCCTCGCCTGCCTCGCGGTGGTGCTGCCGCTCGTCTATTGGGGCTGGCGGCTCGTGACCCACCGGCCGTTCGGCCGGGCACGGCTGCGCATCACCGCCTGGGCGGTGGGGGTGGTGGGGGCCTGCGCCTTCCTCAGCGCCATGCCGCGGGTGGGCACCTGGCCCACCACCACCGGGCTCGGCGGGGTCATCGGCGACCTGTTCGTGCGCATCGCCGGGCTGTTCGCCAGCGGCGCCGCCGCGCCGCTCGGCCAGATGCTGGTGGCGGCCATCGGCGGAACGGTGGCGGCGGCCGCCCTGTTCCTCGCCTTCGCCGGCGGCCGGCGCACCCCGCTCAAGCCCGCGCTGGCCATGGACGACGACACGGAAGACGATGACGATGAAGAGGAAGATGACGGCACGTCCGTCTCGCTCGGCGCCATCACCCACACCATGCTCTCGCTCAAGGCGCGGCTGCTGGGCGGCCGCAGCCTGCCGTCGCTGACCCCTTCCGGCCTTGCCGGCCTCGCGCGCGAGCGGCTCGGCGGGGAGGCTTCCGATTCCGATCTCGGCGGGCGGGTGGAGCCGCGGATGAGCGCCCACGCGGCCGCCGAGGCCCCCGGCGCCGGCGAGGAGGCGGAGCTGGAAGAGAGCGAGCTGATCGCGGAGAACACCCGCGGCCGGCGCCGCCACGGCACCCGCAAGCCGGCCGGCCGCAAGGGACATTACCAGTTCCCGCCGCTCGACCTGCTGGCGGCGCCCCAGGCCAGCAAGGCTCCGGCCCTCTCGCCCGAGGCGCTGAAGGAGACCGCCCTCCTGCTCGAAGCCACCCTCAAGGACTTCGGCGTGCGCGGCGAGATCGTGGACGTGCGCCCCGGCCCGGTGGTGACCCTCTATGAGCTGGAGCCGGCGCCCGGCATCAAGTCCTCGCGCGTGATCGGCCTCGCCGACGACATCGCCCGCTCCATGAGCGCGGTCTCGGCCCGCGTGGCGGTGGTGCCGGGGCGCAACGCCATCGGCATCGAGCTGCCCAACGCCCGGCGCGACAAGGTGCTGCTGCGCGACCTGCTCGCCACCAAGGATTTCGGCGATTCCGGCCACAAGCTGGCCATCGGCCTCGGCAAGACCATCGGCGGCGATCCGGTGATCGCGGATCTCGCCCGTATGCCCCATCTGCTGGTGGCGGGCACCACCGGCTCGGGCAAGTCGGTGGCCATCAACACCATGATCCTCTCCCTGCTCTACCGGCTGAAGCCGGAGCAGTGCCGCCTCATCATGGTGGACCCCAAGATGCTGGAGCTGTCCGTCTATGACGGCATCCCGCACCTGCTGTGCCCGGTGGTCACCGATCCGAAGAAGGCGGTGGTGGCGCTCAAGTGGGCGGTGAAGGAGATGGAGGACCGCTACAAGAAGATGTCCAAGCTCGGCGTGCGCAACATCGACGGCTTCAACGCTCGCGTGCGCGAGGCGGCGGAGAAGGGCGAGACGGTGGCGCGCACCGTGCAGACCGGCTTCGACCACGAGACCGGCGAGGCCGTCTACGAGCGCGAGGAGATGAATCTCGAGGCCCTGCCCTATATCGTGGTGGTGGTGGACGAGATGGCCGACCTGATGCTCGTCGCCGGCAAGGAGATCGAGGGCGCCATCCAGCGCCTCGCCCAGATGGCCCGCGCCGCCGGCATCCATCTCGTCATGGCCACCCAGCGCCCCTCGGTGGATGTCATCACCGGCACCATCAAGGCCAATTTCCCCACCCGCATCTCGTTCCAGGTCACTTCCAAGATCGACAGCCGCACCATCCTGGGCGAGCAGGGCGCCGAGCAGCTGCTGGGCCAGGGCGACATGCTCTACATGGCCGGCGGCGGGCGCATCCGCCGCGTGCACGGGCCGTTCGTCTCCGACGAGGAGGTGGAGGAGGTGGTGAAGCACCTCAAGGCCCAGGGCGTGCCCGCCTACATCGAGGCCGTCACCGCCGAGGATGACGACGAGGACGGCGCCGTGTTCGACAAGGGTGGCTTCGGCGACGAGGGCCACGATCTCTACACCCAGGCCGTCAACGTGGTGATGCGCGACCGCAAGTGCTCCACCTCCTATATCCAGCGCCGTCTCCAGATCGGCTACAACCGCGCCGCCTCGCTGGTGGAGCGGATGGAGAACGAGGGCCTCGTGGGCGCGCCCAACCATGCCGGCAAGCGCGAGATCCTGCTGCCGGAAGAGGCCGCCGAGTGAAGGCGCGCGACCTGCCCCAGGGTCACCGCTCCGGGCGCCGGGCGGCCTCCCCATTCCGTGACCGGAGGGCCACAGGATCGCCATAGGCTGCCGCTAGGGGCTGTGGTGCCCCGCCGCGCCCTTGCGGGATTCGGCGGAGCATGCGCAAAGCTGTGTGAGCGGATGCCTGTCCGGGCCCCGTCCTCGTTTCAGAGACCTTGAATGATGCCGAGCCGTTCTTCTGCCCCGCGTGCGATGGCCGTGAGCCTCTGCCTCGCCCTGCTGCTGGCCGGTTCCGCCGCGCGGGCGCAGGGGGCTCTGCCGCCCGGCTCGCTCTGGGGCGGACCGCTGGATGGCGGCTCCAAATCCTCGTCCGGCGGTTCCTCCGCTGCGGGCTCATCCGGCTCGGGCTCCTCGGCCCTGCCCGCCGCCCCGCTGCCGCCGCGCCGGCCGGGCGCGCCCTTCAAGCCCACGGCCGAGGCGCGCGCGCCGGCCGCCGCCCCCACTCCGGCGCTGCCCGACGGAAGGGCGAGTCCCGCCACCGTGGCGCGTGTGACCGACTACTACAACTCCGTGCAGTCCATGACCGGCAACTTCACGCAGGTGGATCCGGACGGAAGCCGCCGCACCGGCGACTTCTACATGCAGAAGCCCGGCCGCGTGCGCTTCCAGTACGACCCGCCGAGCCCGGTGGAGCTGATCGCCAACGGCCAGTCGGTGGCGGTGCGCGACCGCAGCCTGAACACCCAGGACATCACGCCCCTGAACCAGACGCCGCTGCGCTTCCTGCTGGCGGAGCGGGTGGACCTCGCCGGCGACCCGGCCGTGACCGGCATCTTCCAGGACGACCGCTTCATCACGGTGACCATGCAGCATCAGGTGCCCATGATGGGCACCTACCGCCTGCTGATCCTGTTCGATGCCAAGACCTCGGCCCTGAAGCAATGGGTGGTCACCGACCCCCAGGGCTACGACACCCAGGTGACGCTCAGCAACACCCAGGTGAACAAGCGCCCGGACCCGGCGCTGTTCGTGATCAACTTCGAGCGGATGCTTCAGTAGGCGCGCGCGCCCTCACACGGGTAGAATAGAAATCTCGGTGACGACAGGTCATCACCGAGCCGCTCCGGCCATGCCGCGCAAGCCCGTCCTCAGGCCGATGCGCACGCAGCCCTGAACCGTCCTGCCCTTGCGCCCCCGCGCGGCCTGCTCTACGGCTAGGCTCCCTGCCATTTTTCATGCCGTTGCCGCCTTGTCCCTCACCATCGCCACCTGGAACATCAATTCCGTCCGCATCCGGCTCGATATCGTGCGCGAGGCCGTCGCCGCGTTGAAGCCGGATGTCCTGTGCCTGCAGGAAACCAAGTGCCAGGACGACAAGTTTCCCCTCGCCGCCATCCGCGACATGGGCTTTCCCCACATCGCCCTCCACGGGCAGAAGGGCTGGCACGGGGTCGCCACCTTCTCGCGCCGGCCGTTCGCGGATGTCACCAAGGGCGAGTTCTGCGGCAAGGGCGATGCCCGCCACGTGGCGGTGACGCTCGCGGCCGGCGACGGGCTCGGCAAGCCGCTCACCATCCATAATTTCTACGTGCCCGCCGGCGGCGACGTGCCGGACCCGGAGCTGAACCCCAAGTTCGCCCACAAGCTCGCCTTCCTGGACGAGGTGACGGCCTGGCCGCGCCTCCTGGAAGACGCCGCCGCGCCGGACCGCCACGCCGTGCTGGTGGGCGACCTCAACATCGCTCCCCTTGAAGCCGACGTGTGGAACCACCGCCAGCTCCTCTCCGTGGTGAGCCACACGCCGGTGGAGGTGGAGCGCATGGCGCGCTGGCAGGCCGCCGGCCGCTGGGTGGACACCATGCGCGCCTTCGTGCCGCCGGAGCAGAAGCTGTTCACGTGGTGGAGCTACCGCTCGCCCGACTACACGGTGAACGACCGCGGCCGCCGGCTGGACCACGTGTGGGCCAGCCCCTCTTTGGCACCCCATGCCAAGGCCATGAACGTGCTGAAGGATGCCCGTGGCTGGGAGAAGCCCTCGGACCACGTGCCCGTGGCCCTCACCTTCGCCTGAGCGCCCGCGGCGGGGTGCGGTGTTCCGTTGGAGTCTTTCCGGGCGACGCGGATACCGGCTCGCTTGAAGAAAATGCCGTGGTCTCAAGAATCCGGGGTGAGACCAGCGGCCCTGAGCTTAACTCATGAGCCGCGGATCAAGCCCACGCGGCGTTTGAGCGTACCCAATCGGCACCGGTCAGAGTCCGGGGCCGATGGTATGACTGCCTTGAGCCAGGGCGCACGAAAAACGCCCCAGGCCGCTCCATGGCTGGCTGGACCCGTGCAGGCATTTGAGCGGCACCCGCGCGGCACCGGCCAAGAACTGGAGCCATAGGTGCTCAACCTGAACCGCGACGGCCCTCAGCGCCTGCGCGGCACCGAGCGGGAGCGCTCCAGCTCCAGGCGCACGCCGTCCAGGGCTTTCATGAGCTGCTCCAGGCGGATGGCGAAGGCGCGGCGCAGCTTCGCCGCGGCGCGCGGGTTGGCCGCCAGCAGCGGCAGCATCTCCGCCCGGTCGATGCGCAGAAGCGCGCAGGCTTCGAGGGCCACCGCCGTCGCCGGGCGCGGGGTGGGGGCGATGAGGGCGATCTCGCCGATGAGCGCGCCCGGTCCCACCTCCATGGCGCCGTGCCGCACGCCGTCGCGCCGGTTGTCGGAAAGGGAGATGCGGCCGGAAAGAAGCACATAGCCGCAATCGGCCACCGCGCCGGCCTCGAACAGCGTCTCCCCTTCATCGAGGGTCAACCGCACCGCGCGCGCCGCGAGCCGGGCCAGCGCCGCCTCGTCGAACGCGGCGAAGGTGGCGAGGGCGCGCAACGGCGCCAGCAGTTCCTCCTGCGGCCCGACGGCCCCGCCTTCCAGCTCGTTTTCCCGATCCACGGGCATTGTCCTCCTCGCGGCCGGCGTGCGGCCCGGAGCCGCTCAGACCTTCGGCCCCGGTCGTTGACCGGCCCCAAGTGGGTTTCGCTCAAACACCGCGCGGGCTTACCCCAGGCGAAGCCCCTGGGCCGTCGCACCAGCCTCGCACGGAAGCCGCCGGGGCGCACCCGTTTCCCGCGTCCGCCCGCCGCTCCGGCGGGCGGCTCAGGGCACCAGCTTGTAGCCGCCCGCCTGGGTGGCGAGCAGGGTGGGGTTGGCCGGATCGGGCTCGATCTTCTGCCGGAGGCGGTAGATGTGCGTTTCCAGCGTGTGGGTGGTGACGCCGGAATTGTAGCCCCACACTTCCTGCAGCAGGGTCTCGCGCGGCACGGGCGTCTTCCCGGCGCGGTAGAGATAGCGCAGGATGGCGGTTTCCTTCTCGGTGAGGCGGATCTTCGAGCCGCGCTCGGTGAGCAGCAGCTTGGCGCCCGGCCGGAAGGAATAGGGCCCGATGGCGAACACCGCGTCCTCGCTCGCCTCGTGGGAGCGCATCTGCGCGCGCAGGCGCGCCAGCAGCACGGAGAAGCGGAACGGCTTGGTCACGTAATCATTGGCGCCGGCGTCCAGCCCCATGATGGTGTCGCTGTCGCTGTCATGCCCCGTGAGCATGATGATGGGGGCCTTGAAGCCGTTGTTGCGGATCTGGCGCACCGCGTCGCGGCCGTCCATGTCGGGCAGGCCCACGTCCATGATGACGAGGTCCACCACGCCGTTCTTCGCGCCCTCGATGGCGGCGGCGGCGGTGTCCGCCGGGACGGGCTCGAATTCTTCCTGGAGGGCGAGCTGCTCGATCAGGGCGTCGCGCAGCTCCGGGTCGTCCTCCACCACCAGGATCTTCCACGCATTGGCCATCGAATCCTCCTGTGCCCTTGCGGGCACGCCGTTCGTGCAAGTACAGCACGGCTCAGGCCCGGTGCAAATTTTCCAGGCGTCAAATCAATTCCAAGCGGTAGCATAATGGGGCTCGACGTGGAACATCCTGTGGGCATCTCCCGTTTGAGCGTCCGCCGCCGGCCGGGCCACCGCCACCAGGGGCTGCTCACCGCCGGCGGGCGGACGTTCCGGGTGGCCATCGGGCGCTCGGGAATCAGCCCCGACAAGCGCGAAGGGGACGGGCGCACCCCCGCCGGCCGCTGGCGCATCCTCGCCCTGCTCTACCGCCCGGATGCCGGGCCCCGCCCGGCGACACGCCTGCCCTGCCGCGCCATCGCCCGCGATGACGGCTGGTGCGACGCGCGCGGCCACAGGCTCTACAACCGGCCGGTGCGCCTGCCCTTTCCCGCCTCCCACGAGCGCCTGTGGCGGGATGACGACGTCTACGACCTGGTGCTGGTGCTGGACCACAACACGCGCCCGCGGGTGATGGGGCGCGGCTCGGCGGTGTTCGTGCATCTGGCGCGGCCGGGATTTCGCGCCACCGAGGGGTGCGTGGCGCTGGCGCGGGGGGAGATGCGACGCCTCCTCGCGCGCCTGCGGCCCGGCGCGAAGATCGTCATCGGCGCCTGAGGCGGCGCGGCCGGAAGGTACGCTGAAAAAAGGCGCCGCCCACAAAGGGGCGGCGCCGCAGGGCAGCAAAGATCAGGCCGGTTGCATGGCCGAGAGGCGCCAGGGCGCGCCGGGCGCGCGCACGAAGGTCCAAAGCTCCGTGCTCTCGCCCGGCCGGTCGCGGTCGCCGGAAAGGAAGCGGCCGCTGGCGCGATCCACCACCACGTCGCGGCTCTGGTAGCGCATGGCCACGGTGGCGAATTCCTGCGCGCCCTCGCGCCAGGATTCGGCGATGTCGCCCTGCAGCAGCTTCACGTCGGAGACGGTGTTGCGCACGCCGCGCGCGGCATTGGCCCGGATTTCGGCGGACATGGCCTCGAGCACCTCGGGGGTCACGCGCGCCCTCAGGGCATCCTCGTCCTCGCGGCCGAAGGCGGTCTCGATCTCGCCCAGCATGCGCTCGAAGGTATCGAGGTCGCCCGCCGTGATGCCCAGCTCGTCCACCGGTCCCGTCCGGCGCTGGGCCGGCGGCGCGCCCGCGCCGCCGCCGAGGCCAGCGCCCAGCCCGGCACCGAGGCCACCCAGCCCGGCGCCCGGCGCGCCCGCGCGGGCGTGGGCGCCGGCCGGCACCGGCTGCTGCCGGCTGCGGAAGAAGCGCAGCGCCAGCATCACCACCAGGGCCAGCAGCGCGCCCTGGAGCAGCAGCCCCAGGATGCCCGCGAGCCCGCCCAGCCCCTGGCCGAGCAGAAGGCCCACGAGGCCGCCGATGAGCAGGCCGCGCATGAGCCCGCCGGCGAGGCCGGAACCGAAGAAGGAGGAGCGCGGCTGCGGCCGCGCGGCGGTTGCGCCGGGGTTGGCGGACGGCGCCGCCTGGGGCGTCGTGGAGCGCTGGAGCGGCGCGGGATTGGGGGCTGTGGTGGTGGGTGGCGGCGCCGAATAGGTGCGCGTGCCGCGGCTGCCGGCGGACATGCCGCGGCGGGCCTCGGCCGTGTCGGTCACCATCATGCTCAAGGCCGCGACCACCGCCGCCATTGCCAGAACCGGCCTGATACCCACGAACAATCCTCCCTCGCCGTACCCCCGCGCGCGGCGCGGGCGCGCCATTCCGCAGCGGAATGTGCGTCATATGGGGTCACGGACCCGCGATTGCGAGGGGTGGAGGTTCTGAAAGCGCGGATTTGGTCTATGAAGGGGGCCTCGCCCTCCACCACGGATCGCCCATGCCGCTCCGGAACCTGCCCGTGTCGCGTCGCGGCGCCTTGCGCGCCGCCGCTGCGGCCGCCACCTGCGCCTTCGCCCCCGCCCTGCGCGCCCTCGCCAGCCCCGCCGCCGCGCAGGAAGGGCCCCCACAGCAGGCGAAGGCGCCCGAAGCCCGCCCGCAGGCGGGGCGCGCCCTCGGCGTCGCGGTGCGGAACCAGAGCACGGCGCCGAGCTGCAACGCGCCGCAGAACGTGGCCCTCACCCTGGTCTCGCCCGATGTGCGCCGGTTCCGGGTCTCGGCCCGCCACCCCGCTTATGTCTACACCATGGTGGCCGACCGGCCCGTGCCCGCCTATCTCGGCTGCCCGACGTCGGCGGCGGTTCCCGCCCCCGCGCCGGAAGCCGCCCCCGCAGCGCGGCGCACCACCCTTTTCGAGACCCCGGAGATGGCAGTCGTCGGCTATGCGCTGCCGGATTATTGGCGCCGCGCCAGCGTGCCCTTCCGCGTGGGCGAGGCGGCGACCCAGGGGCTGGACAAGGTGGAGCTGTGGCTGAAGCCGGCGGACCGCGGCGCCACGGTGATCGAGCTGTTCCTGGCGGATGGCTCCTGGCGCCTGCGCCCGCTGCCGCCCCAGCCCTTGTCCGCCACCGCCTTCGGCGCCTCGGTGCTCATCGGCCCCGTGGCGCAGGAGGAGCGGGCGCTGGTGAAGCTGAAGGAAGTGGGGTTCGCGCCCCAGGCCAAGGCCTTCACCCTGCGCTTCGCCGATGGCGGAGCGGCGCGGGTGCGGCTCGACGGGCTCGACGCGGAAGGCCTCTCGCTGGATGCGGAGTTCACGGACGCCATGGCAGCGCCATTTGCCGCCCTGCGGGCCATGTACACGACCGAGAGCGAGGCGGACATCACGCGCGTGGCGTGGCGCACGGCCTCGGGCCAGCCGTTCGGCGAGGCGCCGGTGATGAGCTTCGACGACGCCTCGGACGTGACCCTGTTGTGGGCGGGGCGCCTCGCCCCGGCGCGCCCGGCGCTGAGCGCGCCGGACCTGATCTTCTCTGAATTCGCCGGCGCCTGAGGACGCCGGGCGCGGCCACAGGGCCAGCGAGAGAAACTCGCGGGCCTTTGGGCTCACTCCTCGTCTTCGTCCTGCTCTTCGCTCTTCTTGGAGCCGCCGAGCTTGGCGAACACAGTCTCCAGGTCCAGGGACTCGCGGCCGCGACCGCGGGGCTCCTCCTGCTCCTCGTGCCCGGTGGTGACATCGGCCGGCAGCAGGGTGGCGCCGCGGTCCTCGGCCGCCAGGGCGGCGGGGCGGTCCTTGGCGGCGCGCTGCACCTCGAGGTCGAGGTCGATCTGGCTGCACAGGCCCAGCGTCACCGGGTCCATGGGCGAGAGCTGGGCCGCGTTCCAGTGGGTGCGGTCCTTGATGGACTGGATGGTGGACTTGGTGGTGCCCACGAGGCGGATGACCTGCGCATCCTTCAGCTCGGGATGGTTGCGCAGCAGCCACAGGATGGCGTTCGGCCGGTCGTGGCGGCGGGAGACGGGGGTATAGCGCGGGCCGCGGCGCTTCTTCTGCTCGGGCAGGCGCACCTTGGATTCGAGGAGCTTCAGGCGGCGGTTGGGGTCGCGCTCGGCGAGGGCGATCTCGTCGCGGGCGAGCTGGCCGGTGGAGATGGGATCGAGACCCTTGATGCCCTGCGCCACCTCGCCGTCGGCGATGCCCTTCACCTCCAGCGGGTGGAGCTTGCAGAAATCGCCGATCTGCTCGAACGACAGCGCCGTGTTGTCCACGAGCCAGACGGCGGTGGCCTTGGGCATCAATGGGGTATTCGTCGACATGGCGGCCTCTGAGGCTTGGGTTCGTGGCGTCTAAGGTTCTGCACGTCCGCGTCATCTGTGCGGCGCGCCCGGCGCCGCGGCGGGCGCGCGGATGGACATGTGCGGGTTCGCTGGCGCGCCCCCTTTCCCGGGAGGGCTGACCGCGAAGCACATCGCAATGTCCAGGATCGCCACAACATAGTCGCCCCGGCCGCGACTTGCAAATGTCCTGCCCGGAAAAGAGGCGCCGGCCGCGCCGGAGGCACGCGGCGCTTGACAGCCGGCGCGGGCCGATCCCTTCTGGCCGAATGCCGCAAACGGATCATCCGGCCATGGACGCCGCCTCGACGCCTTCCGCCCCGCAGACGAACCCCAAGCCTCCGCTCCAGATCCTGCTCTGCGCGCCGCGCGGCTTCTGCGCCGGCGTGGTGCGGGCCATCGAGGCGGTGGAGGAGGCGTTGCGGCGCCACGGCGCGCCGGTCTACGTGCGCCACGAGATCGTGCACAATAAATATGTGGTGGAGGCGCTGCGGCGCAAAGGCGCCGTCTTCGTGGAAGAGCTCGACCACGTGCCGGACACCACCCAGCCCGTCATCTTCTCCGCCCACGGCGTGCCCAAGAGCGTGCCGGCGCAGGCGGCGGGCCGCAGGCTGTTCGCCATCGACGCCACCTGCCCCCTGGTCACCAAGGTGCACCGCGAGGCGGAGGTGCACCACCGCAAGGGCCGGCACATCCTGCTCATCGGCCACCGGGGCCACCCGGAGGTGGTGGGCACCATGGGCCAGCTTCCCGAGGGCGCCATCACCCTGGTGGAGACGCCGGACGACGCCCGCGCCGTCCTGCCGCCCGCCGGCCTGCCCCTCGCCTACGTGACGCAGACCACCCTTTCCGTGGACGACACCGCCGCCATGGTCGCCATCCTGCGCGCGCGCTTCCCCGATCTCGCGGAGCCGCACAAGGAGGACATCTGCTACGCCACCACCAACCGCCAGGAGGCGGTGAAGCAGGTGGCGCCCAGGGTGGACGCGATGATCGTGGTGGGCGCGCCCAATTCCTCCAATTCCCAGCGCCTGCGCGAGGCGGCGGAACGCGCCGGCTGCGCGCGCGCGCTGCTGGTGCAGCGGGCCGCGGACATCGACTGGGCGGCCCTCGGCCCCATCGCGCGGCTCGGCCTCACGGCCGGCGCCTCGGCCCCCGAGGTGCTGGTGGAGGAGATCATCGACGCCTTCGCGGAGCGCTTCACGGTGACCGTGGACACGGTGACCGCCTCCGAGGAGGATGTGTTCTTTCCCCTGCCGCGCGCCCTGCGGCCGGATGCGGCGGAGTAATTCGTGGCCGTCTATACCGACGTTTCGGCCGCCGAGATGGCCGACTTCATCGCCCGTTACGACATCGGCACCCTCACCTCCTTCCACGGCATCGCCGAGGGCGTGGAGAATTCCAACTTCCTGGTGCAGACCACGGCCGGCACCTTCATCCTCACTCTCTACGAGAAGCGGGTGGCGCGGGGCGACCTGCCCTTCTTCGTCGGCCTCATGCAGCATCTGGCCGCGCGCGGCCTCTCCTGCCCGCAGCCGGTGGCGCGGCGCGACGGCACGGTGCTGGGCGAGCTGGCCGGGCGGCCGGCGGCCATGGTCACCTTCCTGCCGGGCGTGTCGGTGCGCCGGCCCACCGCCCACCATTGCGCCGCGCTGGGCGCCGGCCTCGCCCGGCTGCACCTCGCGGGGGCGGACTTCACCATGGAACGGGCGAACACGCTCTCGGTGGCCGGCTGGCGCCCGCTGGCGCAGATCGCCGGCGCGGGGGCGGACACCGTGGCGCCGGGCCTCGCCGCCACCATAGACGACGAGCTCGCGGCCCTGGAGGGCGACTGGCCCAAGGGCCTGCCCTCCGGCATCATCCACGCCGATCTGTTCCCGGACAACGCCTTCTTCCTCGACGAGGCGCTCTCCGGCATCATCGACTTCTATTTCGCCTGCACCGACGCCTTCGCCTATGACGTCGCCATCTGCCTCAATGCCTGGTGCTTCGAGCCGGACGGCTCCTACAATGTCACCAAGGGCCGGGCGCTGCTCTCGGCCTACGGGGCCGCGCGGCCCTTGAGCGCGGTGGAAGTGGCGGCCCTGCCGCGCCTCGCGCGCGGGGCGGCGCTGCGCTTCCTGCTCACCCGCCTGGTGGACTGGCTGAACGTGCCCGCGGGGGCCCTGGTGAAGCCCAAGGACCCCATGGAATACCTGAAGAAGCTGCGCTTCCACCAGCAGGTGGCCGGCGCCGAGGATTACGGCCTCCTGCCATGAAGAAAAGCGTCGAGATCTTCACCGACGGGGCCTGCTCGGGAAATCCCGGCCCCGGCGGCTGGGGCGCCCTGCTGCGCTTCGGCGCCCACGAGAAGACGCTGAACGGCGGCGAGGCGCAGACCACCAACAACCGCATGGAAATGACGGCGGCCATCAGCGCCCTGGAGGCGCTGAAGGAATCCTGCGCGGTGGAGCTGCACACCGACAGCCAGTACCTGAAGGACGGCATCACCAAGTGGGTGCACGGCTGGAAGCGCAACGGCTGGCGCACCGCCGACAAGAAGCCGGTGAAGAACCAGGACCTGTGGGAACGGCTCGACGCGGCGCTGAAGCGCCACGAGGTGCAGTGGCACTGGGTGAAGGGCCACGCCGGCCACCCCGAGAACGAGCGCGCCGACGAGCTGGCCCGCGAGGGCATGGCGCCGTTCAAGCTGAAGCGCGCGCTCGGCGGCGGCGCCGGCCTCTGACCCCAAGGGCCCGTGAGCGTCGCTCACGGACCCTTGGTCTGCGCCGCGGGCATCCGGGCTCACCCGTCGCGCCGGCCTCATCTTCGCTGAAGACAAGGCCGACCCGGCGCAGGAGCGAAGACCGGAGCCGGCGATATCAGGTGTTGGGCTTGCGCCAGTCGTCGGAACCGGAGGTGCCGGCCTTCTCGTGCGTCCAGGTCACCTTGCGATAGGTGAAGGACCACTCCTCCATGTGCTGGAGCTTGTCGTTCTCCGGCAGCAGGGCATTCGGGATGAGGCCCTTGCCGTCCACCAGCACGGCGTCTTCCCACTTGATGGTGAAGTACTTTTCCTGCTGGCCGGCGGTGGAGGTGCGCCAGAAGGAGAGGGTGACCTCGTTCAGCACCTCGCCGGTGGCCAGCGCCTGCCACAGCAGGGGCGAGGCCTTGTCCATGTACTTGGTGATCGTCGCGGGCTGGTGCACGCGCGAGCCCGTGGGCTGGCCCGACTGCGGATCGCGGGGGATGACGACGTTGGAGGAGAACGCCTGGACGATGCACTCGTCCTCATGGCCTTCCTGCCAGAGGTTGCCGACGCTGTCGTTGGTGAAGGCGCCCTTGCTGATATCGCCCTGCTTCGTGCCCTTGATGGAGATATAGGCGGGTTGCGGCATCTCGTCCTCTATCGATCACTGCCGGACAAGTCCCGGCGCCCCCACCTACGCAACCGATGTGCCAGTATTGTCTCAGAAATACGTCACACCGAAAACGGGAGACAGCACCTTGTCTTTCCAGAAGAACGCTCCCGCATTCATCAACGCTGAACGACTTCGCCACACCCGGCTCGACTGCGCAGAATTCCGCGCAGCACGCGCGATTGCGCACCGCTCCGCTCAGGGCGTCCACCCCTCCGGCACGACGCGGCCCGTGGGCACGAGGCGGCAGTCCACGTTCAGGAAGGCGCGGGTCTTCAGGTCGAGCACGGCGCTCCCCTCGCAGCTGTGCCCCTGCCCGCCCTCGAGCACCTCGCCCGAGACCGCATACATCAGCGCGGCGCGGCCCTTATAGGCGATCCGCTGCTGCGGCGCGTGGGCGAGGCGCAGGGTCAGCCGCACCCCGCCGCTCGCCAGCTCCTGCCAGGCGTCCGCGCGGCAGCCGTCGGGATGGCGGGCGATGGCCGCCTGCACGGCGGCGGAGAGGATCATCTCGCGCGGGTCCATGTCCCGCGCGGGCGGCTGCCACGTCATGCCATCTCCTCCCTGCCACGGTTTTCCGCC
This sequence comes from Xanthobacter albus, assembly GCF_043194895.2. Lineage (NCBI taxonomy): Bacteria > Pseudomonadati > Pseudomonadota > Alphaproteobacteria > Hyphomicrobiales > Xanthobacteraceae > Xanthobacter > Xanthobacter albus. The sequence continues at coordinate 195,679 of NZ_CM195532.1, forward strand.
GCGCCGGCCGCGATGGCGGATCGCAGCGCGTCGAGCACGTCCTCCCAGCGCCCGGCCGCCGCCTGCCGGGCCACGCGGATGGTCGGATACCACAGCGCCCGGCCCTCCCGCGGCGCCCAGGCCCAGGGCTGGTGGGCGGGGATCGCGACCACCCCCTCCCGCCCCATGGCCCCGGCGGCGTGGAGCGCGAGGCCATCCGCGCCAACGACCAGATCGAGCTGGGCGATGGCCGCCGCCATGTCCCGGAAATCGGCGAAACGGGCGCCCGCGTCCACGACGGCGGGATGGGCCGCGAGCTGCCGGCGGCTGCCATCGAAGGCGAGGGAGATCCAGGTGCCGGTGCCCGCCGGACGGGGCCCCAGCGCCGCCAGCACGGCATCGAGGGTGAGACCCGGCGCATCCTCCTCCCACGCCAGCCCGACCAGGGGGCGGGGAAACGCCTCCAGCGCCGCGCGCCAGCGCCCGTCGCGCCCGGCCTCCACGGCGAGATAGGGCGCGGCGGGAAGCGCCTCCGCCGCGCCCAGCAGCGCCGGCAGGTCCGTGAGCGGCGCCGCGCCGGGCGGGGCCGGCTCGATGGTGGGGGCCAGGCCCACCATGCCCGCGAGCAGCGGCTGGAGCTCCGGTTCCGCATGGCAGGGGATGCGCCCGCCGGGCGGGGCGAGCCGCGCGGCGAAGCGCGCCAGCAGCACCACATCCGCCGCCGGCGTGCCGAGCGGCACGGTCACCGCCACCGGCGACGAAGGCTCCCGCGGCACCGGCCAGACCTCATCCACCCGGCCGAGCGCCAGCAGCAGCTCCTCGCGGAGCGCCTGCACACGCGGCGCCTCCGGCGCCTGCCGCGCGACGATCTGCGCGAAGGAGAGGGCCTTTTCCAGCGCGCCGGAAAGCCGCAGCAGCAGCGCCATCCGCGCCAGCAGCTCCACATCCTCCGGCGCGCGGCGCACCAGGTCGCCGAAGGCGGCGACCGCGCGGGCGCCCTCCCCCTTCAGCACCATGCGCGAGGCCAGGAGGTGGCCGGCCTCCACATGGTGGGGCGCGGTCGCCACGATGCGGCGCAGGTGGCGCTCGGCCTCCTCCCACAGGTTCATCTCGGCCAGCCGCCGCGCCAGCAGGAGCGCCGCATCCGGGTCCGTCGGCGCCTTCAGATAGACCTCCCGCGCGCGGTCGAGCGCCTCCGCCCGCCGGCCGAGCCCCGCCAGCAGATCGGACAGGAGGGCGAGGTCCGCGGCATCGTCCGGGCGCAGGGCGAGCGCTTGGCGCAGGAGGCGCTCGGCCGCGAGTGGGCCCTGCTTCGGCAGCGCGATGCGCGCCGCCAGGCCATGGCCCCGCGCCAGAAGCTCCGGCTCCCCGCGGCGGCGCCCGATGTCGAGGAGCGCCTCGACGTGCGCCTGCGCGCCGTCGAGATCGCCGGCGGCGAGGAGGAAGGTGGCGAAGGCGGCGCGGTGCGCCCCGGCCTCGGGATCGAGCGCCACCGCCCGCTCGAAGCAGAAGCCGGCCTCCTCGACGCGCCCCGCGAGCCGGTGCACCACCCCCAGGTTGGCCACGATGTCCGCCCGGCCGGGCTGGCGGCTGGCGAGCGCGCCGAGCAGCTCGAACGCGCGCTCCACATTCCCGCGCGCGAGCAGGGCGCCGGCGCGCAGCACGAGCGCATCCACATGGCCGGGCTCGGCCGCCAGCAGGTCGTCGATCAGCAGGTCGGCCGCCTCGAAACGCCCCGCCGCCATGAAGCGCCGCGCGGCCGCGAGGGCGTCCTCGGGGCTGGTCTCCACGGGCTCCATGCTCACCCGACCGTCACGCGCTTGCCGTCGAACCTCAGGTCTTCCTTCGCCGTCATGACGGCGCTTTGGGCGGTTTCCACCGAAACCTGCTCCACGTTCCGCACCAGGGTGCCCACCTCGCTCACATCGGTGCCGGTGATGCGCGTGGTGCGCGCGCCGGCTTGCACCGCCATCTCGTCCGTCACGCTCTCGCTGCGGCGGGCGCTCACGCGCAGGAGGTCGGCGACGAAGGTGGCGAGCCGCCCCACCAGGCTGAACGACTTGGCGAGGATGCGCACGTTCTCGCCCTCCACCGTCGTCTCCCGCGCCTGCAGGGCGAGCCGCCCCTCGCCCTGGACCGCGAGATCGGGCGCGGCCAGCACCACGCGCCGGGCCTCCGGCACGCCGAGGGTGGCGACATCGGGCAGCAGGCGATCCAGAACCGCGAGCACGAATGTCTCGCCATCCGCCTGCGCCGCCAGCACCCGGTCGCCCGCCTCCGGCGCGAGCAGGCAGCTCAGGGCGCGCCGCGCCCACACCCTTTCGTCGCCGATGGCGAGGCCGATCCGGCCTTCCGGCTCGACCGCCAGCACGCGCGCCAGCAGGAGGCCGGGAGGCGCCTCGGCGGCGGCCTCCGGGCGGTAGAGGTGAGCGGCGCCACCGGCGCGGTCGGTATCGTTGGCGATCATGGCTGGCACCTACATCGGCTCGCGCGGGCGACGTCCACGGCGCGGGGTTCGCGGAAGACGCCTTCCGGCGCGCCCGGCCCCGCCCCGGAAGGCTGCGCCGCGCCGGGCTTCATGGGTGCGTCGGCGCGCCCCAAGGGAAAAAGGCGCGCCATGGGCGCGGCGATGCGTGGACCGGCCCTGCGGAGCGGGGCCGGCGGCGGCGCGCCCATGGCGGGAAATCCGGGTTCCATGGCGAAGGGCGGGTGTCGCGGCGCGGCCGGCATCTAGCCCTCCCCATCCTGCCAGGGGCGCACCTTCTGGGGCGCGTAGAGCTCGGCCACCGCCCGCGCCGGCTCCGTCCCCAGCACCCCGCCCGAGGCGCCCAGCGCCAGCAGCCCTTCGGCCGATGCGCGATGAAGATTGGTCCGCAGGAACCGCGCGCGGGAGGCATCCGCCCCGTCGAGCCGCGCCCGCGCCAGCTGCGTGTAGGACATGTCGGCCCCGGCGAAGCGCGCGCCCGGCGCCTGCGCCGCCGTCATCACCGCCGTCTGGAGGTCCGCGTCCGCGAAGTCCGCGCCGCTAAGGCGCGCCTCCTCGAAATTGGCGCCCGCGAGCCGTGCCCCGGCAAAGCGCGCGCCCGTGAGATCGGACTTCGAGAAATGCGCGTTCTCCGCCGTGACGCCCGAGAAATCCGCGCCCGGCGCCGTGCATTGCATGAGGAAGCTGCCGCTGAGATCCATGCCCGCGAGCACCGCCTGGGCGAGGTTCGCGCCCATCAGGTTGGTCCGCGAGAGGCGCACGCGGGTGAGGTCGCGCCCCGAGAGATCCGCGTCCGCGAGCAGCGCCGTGTCGCAGGCGAAGCCGTCGAGCCGCGCCGCGCGCAGGTCGGCCTTCGAGACGAACAGGCGCGTGGCCGTGGTGCCGGAGAGGTCGATCCGCGCGATGCCGCAGTCCAGCATGGCCAGCCCGTCCAGCCGCGCACCGGAAAAGCCGGCGTCCGCGAGATCGCACCGCAGGAAGCCGCAATCGGTGACGGCGGCCTGGGTGAAGCGCGCGCCGGCCATGGCGCACGCGATGAAGTTCACCTTGTCGAGGCCGGCGCCGATGAAGCGCGCGCCCGTGAGGTCGCACTGCGTGAAGCTGGTGCCGCCCAGCGCGGCCGCGCTGAACACCGCGCCCGAGAAATCGCACTCCAGGAAGCTCACAGCCCCGAGCCGCGCCCGGTCGAAGCGGGCCCCGCGGAAGGACGCCTTGTGGAGCACGCCCCCCGTGAGGTCCGTGCTTTCGCTCCAGTCCGTCAGCGCGAAATCCCCGCCCTCATGCAGCAGGCCGAAGCGCACGAAGGCGAGAAGCGCCTCGCGCGCCGCCGTGGGGTCGCGGTGCGCCTCAGCCATGGATGGTCTCCAGCGCGAGCGGGGAATTGGCGAGGTTGGCGCCGGTGAGGTCGGCGCCATCGAGCACGGCGTCGGAGAGGTCGGCCCCGAACAGGTTGGCGCGCCGGAAGCTCGCCCGCGCCAGGGTGGCGCGGTGGAGCTGCGCCTCCATCATCTGGGCGCCGGCGCAGTCGGCCTCGGTGAGGTCCGCCCCGTCGAGCATGGCGGAACGCAGGGTCGCGAGGCGGAAATCGGCGCCGGACAGGCGCGCCGCGTTGAACATCGCCCGCTCGCACACCGCCCGCCGGAAGGAGGCGCCGGTGAGGTCCGCGCCGTGGAAGCTCGCCTCGTTGCAGAGCCCTTCGGAGAGATCGAGCCCGGCGAGCCGCGCCTCGCCGATGAAGGCGCTGCCGCGCACATCCGCCCGCACCGCCGACACGCCCGGCGCCGTGAGGCTGAGCAGGGCGCAGCGGTCCAGGAAGGCGCCATCGAGGCAGGCGCCGGAAAAGTCGCTCTCCAGCACCTGGCACTGGCGCAGGGTCGCCCCCGCGAGGCGGGCGCCGGCCGCCGTCACGCGGATGAGCACCCCGTCCTCGATCCGCGCGCCTTCGAGATCCGCGCCGGTGAGATCGACCGATATGAGGCGCATGCCGGAGAGCACCGCGCGCCGTGCGCTGGCGCCCGCGAGGCAGGTTTCCAGCATCATGGCGCCGGAGAGCCGCGCGCCGTCGAGCCTGAGGTTGCGGCCGCTCGCGCCGCTGAGGTTGGCGCCAGCGAGATCGGCATCGGAGAGGTCGGCATGGTCGAGCCGCGCCTGCGTCAGCGCCGCGCGGGCAAGGTTGGCGCCGCGCAGCCGCGTGTTGGCGAGGTTCGCCCGCTCCAGGAACGCCCCGGAAAGGTCGAGGCCCGACAGGTCGGCCCCGGCGAGGTCCACGCCGGCCAGATCGCGGCCGGCCAGGGAAAGCCCGGCGCGGACATGCTCCAGCACGCTGTCGCCGAAGCGCCGGGCCACGCGCGGCGGCAGCGGCCGCTCGGGATAGGCCGCCTTCGCCGCCATCCGGCGCATGGTGGCCACGCCCGCGGAGAGGCGGGCTTCCGCCTCCTCCACCTGGCTCCGCGCCTCGGTGATGCCCGCGTTCCTGCGCGCCATGGCCTCCTGCAGGTCGGGCGCGGGCCCGGCCGGGGCGGAGGCCGCGATCTCGGCCAGCAGCGCATCGACGGCATCGGCACTGTCGCGAATGCCGAGCCCCGGCAGCGCCGCCGCGATCTGGCCGCCGGCATCGCAGAGCCGGTCCCTCGCCGCGTCCAGCCGCTCCCGCGGCGCCTGCGGATCGGCCGCCAGCTCGTCCAGGAGGCTGCGCACCGAGGGGCTGCGCGGCGCCGGCGCGGCAACCTCCGGCAGCGCGGGCAGCGGCGGCAGCCCCTGCTCCGCCGCCTCGCGGAGCCGGTCGCGGGCCTGCGCGAGCGGTCGCGCCTCGGGCCGCTGGAGGAAGCGCGCCAGGGCCTCGGCGAGCAGGCTCTCGTCGTCTCCGCCGCCCTTCAGCCCCTCCACGAAACGGCTGCGCCAGTCGGCGGCGTGCGCCGCCGCGCCCAAAGCGGCATCGAGGCTGCCGCGGATATCGATATCCTCGATGGCGCCGGGCGCCGCCTGTCCGGCCCCGGCGAGCCCCTCGTCGAGGCCGGCGGCCACGTCCTCCCCGGTCAGCGGCGCCATGGCATCGAGCAGGGCATCCACCTCGGCCGGGCCGGCGCCGGGCGCTTCGAGGGACCGCATGGCATCGAGGACCGGTCGCCCGCGGGCCTGGAGCGCCTCCAGCTCCGCCTGCGCGCGGGCGGTCTGCGCGTCCAGGAGGTCGAGCACCTCCCCGAGGTCGAAATCCCCCTCCGCGATCTCCTCCGGAGTGGGCAGGGGCATGGGCTCCGGCGCGGCCATGGGCGCCGGCCGCAGCGCCTGCGGCACGCCCGCAGCATCCATGGCGCGGCCGGCGAGGAAGGCCATGGCCTGTGCCCTCAGCGCCGCCTGCTCGCGCGCCCGCGCCATGCGCGCCGCCTTGCGCCGCGCCGTCTCGTCCGGATCGCGCGCGGGGGCGAGCTGCCATTCGGAAAAGGCGAAGCGCGCGGCGGTGGCGGGATCGCAACGCACCTGCCGCACCTGCGCATAATGGGCGAGGGAACGCGGCGGCGCGCCCATGCGCTCATAGGCGATCATCACGTCGGTAACGTCGCGCCCCTCGATGTCGGCCACCGGCATCACCCCGTGCCACACCAGCACGCCCCGCCGGGCCCCGGCCACCAGCCATACCGTGTCGAGGGCGAGGGCGATCTCGTTCCACGCCGCCGGGCCGCGCCCCACGAAGGCGCGCGGGGCGATGCCCGGCAGCCGCCCCTCGATGAAGGGGGCGCCGGCGCTGAAATTGTGCAGGCGATAGGGCTCGTCCCCGCGCAGATGGGCGGCGAGCCACTGGTCGCGCGGCGCGGTCATGAAGAAATCGGGGTGGATGTCGTCGGGCAGGCCCGGCGCCAGGTCCCGCGTCCAAGCGGCGTCGTAGGTTCCCGCGAGCGCCTGCCGCGCGGGGTCGAGCAGGTCCACCGGGCCGAAGGCGGCGGGCGCCGGCTGGTCGAGGATGGAATGGATAAGCGCGTCGGGGTCCTCGATGTTGGGCAGGGCCACCGCCTCCCCCCGGCCCACTCGGTCGAGCGCGCCAGAGCCGAGGCCCTCCTTGTTCGCGGGGTGACCGGCGCCGCCGAACGCCCGCGCGCGGGACAGCAGCAGGTCGGTAATGGCGCGCGGCGCGGTGGGCGCATAGCCGCCGCCCGGCTGCGTGGCCCACCAGCGGTCTCCGAACACCGCGAGGCGCTTGTGGAGGCCGCCGATCTGCGCCTCCAGCAGCAGCGCCCCGGCATCGGGCGCCTGGACGCGGCCGGCAATGAGCACCTCGGCCCGCGGCTTCGGCATGCCCATGTCGAGGGGCGTGCCGGGCGGCAGGGCCGCCGCCGCCATGGTCCACAGCCCCTGCTCGCCGTCGATGCGCGCGGAATCCTCAAGGTCGAACGCCGCGAGGACGGTGACGATGAACCGGCCGCCGTCGCGCCTGCGCTCCACCTTGTGGAGCAGTCCGAGCGTACGCGGCTTGATGATCACGGGCATCGAGGCTTCCGCGAAGGATGAAACGCGGGGGACCTCGCTGCTTAAGGAGGGATCTTTACAGCCGTAAGACGCCTGAGCCGCGCAGCGGACACGAGACACGCCCGGCGCGCGGCAAAGCCAGAGGCGCGCCGCGCAAGCCTCCGGGCCGGCCGGCCTTCTCGGGCCGCGCATCTCCTCCACGGGCGGGACGCGGCACGCCCGTGTCCGTCGGGCAGGAGCCGAGCGCGCCCCGGAGCACCTTCAAGCGGGATGGATACCGGCGCGAAAGAAAATGCGTTGTCTCGATAACCCGAGGCGACTTCAGCGAGCGGGGCGAGCGGAAAGCGCCCTAGGACGCCACCGCGTGCAGAGCCAGCAGGGCGTCGCGGGCCTCGGCGATGCGGCGATAACGGGCATCGCTGCCGCCGGCATCGGGATGGGCGGACTTGGCGAGGCGCCGGAAGGCGGCATTGATCTGCGCGGCCTCCAGCAGCCCCTCTAGCGGCAGGTCGAGGGCCTCCCGGTGGACCCGCCCGCCGTCGCCCGGCGCTGGCGCCGACATGAAGGCCCGGCGCGCCCTCAACGCCTCGGCCCGCAGCTCCACCTGGTCCCGCCGCCACCGCGCGCGCGACATGACGAGGCAGGCGCCGAACGCGATCCGACCCTCCGCTTCCAGCTCGTCGAGGCTGAACGGGCCGACGATGCCGTAGGGCGGATCGAGGAAGCCGAGCCGCCCCGCCTCACCCGCCTCGACCCGGCCGATGCTCACCATGTCGAGGATGCCCAGCGAGCCGTTCCAGATGACCCATTGCTCGTTGTCCGCCATGGCAGCGCGCGCTTCCGTACAAAAGCCGGCGCGGCGGCCCTTCGTTTTGTGCGGAAAGGCGCGCGGCGGCAGGAATGCACGCCGCCATGCAGGTTCGGCGCCAACCGGTCGCGGACCCTGAAACGGCAGCGGCCGGACGCCCCAGGGGCATCCGGCCGCACAGGCGGGGGAAAACCGCTCAGATCTTGTATTCGTACAGCAGGCGGGCGCGGATGGTGCCCTCCAGCGCGCGGATGTCCTCCAGCACGCGCTGGCTGTCGGCGGCGGAGGCATCGGCGTCGAGCACCACGTAGCCGACGTCGGCGTAGGTCTCGTAATATTGCGCGGCGATGTTCACGGCGTGGCGGGCCAGCACCTCGTTCAGCCGGCCGAGCATGCCCGGCAGGTTGCGCTGCACCTGGATGAAGCGGGTGCCGAGGGGGCGGGCCGGAAGCTGCACCTGGGGAAAGTTCACCGCGCCCACGGTGGAGCCGGTGTCGCTGTAGTCGAGCAGCTTGCGCGCCACCTCGGAACCGATGCGCTCCTGCGCCTCCAGGGTGGAGCCGCCGATGTGCGGGGTGATGATGACGTTCTCGAGCCCCTGGAGCGGCGAGTTGAAGCGCTCGCCGTTGGCGCGGGGCTCCACCGGGAACACGTCCACGGCGGCACCCAGAAGGCGGCCTTCGCGCAGCACCTCGGCGAGGGCGTCGAGGTCCACCACCGTGCCGCGGCTGTTGTTGATGAAGTACGAGCCCGGCTTCATCAGCGCGAACTCGGCGCGGCCGATCATGTTGTGGGTGCTCGGGTTCTCGGGCACGTGCAGGCTCACCACGTCGCTCTGCGCGAGCAGCTCGGCGAGGGTGGCGGTCGGCTCGGTGTTGCCGAGGCGCAGCTTGTCCATGATGTCGTAGAAGATGACCCGCATGCCCATGGCCTCGGCCAGGTTCGAGAGCTGCGAGCCGATGTTGCCGTAGCCGATGATGCCGAGGGTCTTGCCGCGCACCTCATAGCTGTTGGTGGCAGACTTGTCCCATTCCCCCTTGTGGGCGGCGGCCGAGCGCGAGGGGATGCGGCGCAGCAGCATCACGATCTCGCCGATCACCAGCTCCGCCACCGAGCGGGTGTTGGAGAAGGGGGCGTTGAACACCGGGATGCCGTGGACGCGGCAGGCGTCGAGATCCACCTGGTTGGTGCCCACGCTGAAGCAGCCCACGGCGATCAGCCGGTCGGCGGCCTCCAGCACCTTGGCGGTGATGTGGGTGCGCGAGCGGATGCCCAGCAGGTGCACGCCCTTCACCGCCTCCAGCAGCGCGTCGCCCTCCAGCGCCTTGGTGAGGCGCGTGAGATTGCTGTAGCCGGCCGCCGTCATCATCTGCACAGCGCTGTCGTTCACGCCTTCGAGCAGCAGCACCTTGATCTTGTCCTTGGCCAGCGACAGGTGCGGCGTATGAGAATTGCTGTCGTTCACGATCTCGGCGTCCTTCAGCGGAGAATGGGCAAATAGCGGGAAACCGGAGTGGAAAGCTCGGCTCGGCGGATTCTTCGCCCGCGGCGCGCTGATCCGCGGGCGGGCGAGAACTTAGCGCTTTTGAGCCCCGCGTCTAGGCTCTGGAGGCGCCTCACCCCCTCCGAAAGTCGCCTGAACGTGCATTTGTGAACTTCGGTCGCACCGGACGCAGGCCGGCGGCGGGGGCGTACCGCTGCATACTGCGTGCGGCGCCCCGCCCGCCCGGTCGCGGGGCCGGCGAGCCTCAGACCGGGATGCGCACCGTGGCGCGCAGGCCCCCGAGCGGGCTGTCGGCGAGCACGATGTCGCCGCCGTGCGCCCGCGCCACGTCCCGCGCGATGGACAGGCCCAGGCCGGAGCCGCCCTCGTCCTGGTTGCGCGCGTCGTCGAGCCGCAGGAAGGGGCGGAACACCTCGTCGCGCTTCTCCTCGGGGATGCCGGGGCCGTCGTCGTCCACGTTCACGATCAGCCAGCGGGCGTCGCGGGTGCCGGAAATGTCCACCGTGCCGGCGTGGCGCACCGCATTGTTCACGAGGTTGCCGATGCAGCGCTTGATCTGCTCGCCCTTCACCTCCACCAGCGGCGGGCCCATGAAGCTCGCGCTGGCGGCGGCGCCGTCGCGCTCGGCATTCTGGCGCAGGTCCTCGATGATGGCGCCCATGTCGGTGAGGGCGGTGGGCTCGCCCGTGTCGCCGCGGGCGAAGGCGAGATAGGCCTCCAGCATGCCCTGCAGCTCGTCCACGTCCTTCTTCAGGGCGGCGGTGTCGGCATTGTCCGGCAGGAAGGCCAGCTCCAGCTTGAAGCGGGTGAGGATGGTGCGCATGTCGTGGGAGACGCCCGCGAGCATGGCGGTGCGCTGCTCGATCTGCCGCTCGATGCGCCGCTTCATCTCCAGGAAGGCCACCGCCGCCCGCCGCACCTCGCGCGCGCCGCGGGGGCGGAAGCTCTCCACGTCGCGCCCCTTGCCGAACGCCTCGGCGGCGTCCGCGAGATCCTCGATGGGGCGGATCTGGTTGCGCAGGAACAGGATGGCGACCGTGAGCAGCACCAGCGAGGTGCCCACCATCCACAGGAGGAAGATGTGGGAGTTGGAGGCGTAGGCGGTATTGCGCTGCGCGAAGATGCGCAGCACCGCGTCCGGCAGTTTCACCCGCACCTCGATGAGGTTGGAGCGGCCCACCGTATCGATCCAGAACGGCTGGGCGACGCGCTGGCCGATCTCCCGCGAGAGGGCGCTGTCGAGCACGGAGAAGAAGGGCTTGGGCCCCGGCGGCGGCAGCGGGTCCGGCGGCAGCACCGCGACATTGAGCTGAAGGTTGCGCCAGGCGATGCGCCGCAGCGCCGCGTGGTCGTCCGCCGGCGGCAGCTCGCCATAGAGCGCCACCACCGCCGAGATGTCCTGGCTGACGGCGGCGGAGAGCCGGCGCGTCACCGTGTTGTAGTGGCGCTCCATGAACACGAACGCCACCACCGACTGCAGGAGCACCATGGGCGTGACGATGATGAGCAGCGAGCGCGGATAGAGCCCCTTCGGCGTCACCCGGTTGAACCAGTGGCCGAAGCGGTGGTTCGCCTCCCTCAGCACGCGGACGGCGCGATCGAGGCCGGAGAGGGTGCCGTGCGCGAGGCTCAAGGCGTGACCACCAGCCGGTAGCCGATGCCGCGCACCGTCTGCAGGTAGATCGGATTGGCCGGGTCGCGTTCCAGCTTGCGGCGCAGGCGGTTCACCTGCACGTCCACCGCCCGCTCGCTGGTGGCCCCGCCGCCGGCGAGGGCAAGGCGCGGCACCGTCTCGCCGGGCTCCTCGGCCAGGGTGCGCAGCATGTCGCGCTCGCGCTCGGTAAGGCGCACGATCTCCCCCTCGCGGGTCAGCTCGCCGCGTTCCAGGTGGAAGGTGAAATCGCCGAAGCGCACGCTTTCGATGGCCTTCTGCGGCGGCGGCAGCGCCCGCTTCAGGATGGAGCCGATGCGCAGCAGCAGCTCGCGCGGCTCGAACGGCTTGGCGAGATAATCGTCCACCCCCGCCTCCAGGCCGGTGATGCGGTCCTCGGTCTCGGCGCGGGCGGTGAGCATCAGGATCGGCACGGCGGAGGTCTGCCGCAGCGCGCGGGCGAGATCGAGCCCGCTCTCGCCGGGCATCATCACGTCGAGCACCAGGAGGTCGAAGGTGAGGCCCTCCAGCCGGCTGCGCGCCTCGGCGGCGGAGGCGGCGGTGGTGACGCGGTAGCCGTTCTCCACCAGAAGGCGCGACAGCAGGGTGCGGATGCGGTTGTCGTCGTCCACCACCAGCAGGTGGGGCACGTCGTCCGGCAGCGGCGCCGCGGGGCGGCCCTCGGCGCTCGTCTCCGTCGGATCAGGCATCACGCAGCTCCCTTGTGGACCGGTTCCCGCGGGCCGGCGCTGATGGACCGGCCCGGCGCCGGCCGCGCTCGTCCTCCGGCTTGCACGGCGGACGCGGCCCGCGTCAAGCCCGGCCGGCGGGTCCTCGCGCCTGCGGCGCGCCGCCGCGCGGGCTGCGGGGTGCTTCCGCGCTCAGGCGCCGCCCGGGCTTGTGGCGCCGGGAGGGGCTCACGCCCCACGGGCGCGGCGGGCGCGGTCGGCGCGCTGGATCAGGCGCTCGACGGCCGCGCGGTCCTCCGGGTCGATCATGGCGAGGAGGAACCGGTGCACCGTCTCCTCGGAGCCCGGCCCCGCCGCGTCGAGGGCGCGGGCGATGCGGCGGCTCTGGATGCCCACGAAGTCCCGCGCGAGCTGCTCGGCCTTGTGGGTGGGATAGAGCAGGCGCTGGCGCCGGTCGGCGGCGCCGGCCCGGCTTTCCACGAACCCCCCGTCCACCAGCTCGCGGAGCACGCGGCCGAGGCTCTGCTTGGTGATCTGGAGGATGTCGAGCAGGTCCGCCACGCGCATACCGGGGTTGCGATTCACGAAGTGGATCACACGGTGGTGGGCGCGCCCGAAGCCGATGGGCGCCAGGATTTCATCCGGGTCTCCCACGAAGTCCCTGTATGCGAAGAACAAAAGCTCGATCAGGTCCACCAGCGGCACACCCTCGCGGATGTCCTCCGTCGCGGTGCGCGCGGGGGGATCGGCCGGCGCGAGAGCGGTGTTTATGTCAGCCATATTGACTTTTTCGGTGCGATCGTTACTTAAGAGAGCAGTTTCGCGAAACGATCGGTCGCCGTCGAGCAAAAACGTGATCGAACATTACGCGAGCAGGCATGCCGGTTGCCACCCCCTGGAGCCGGCGTAAAGATATTCCCATGGACGACCGCTGCAAAGGCTCTGCGCCGGGGACCCAAGCGCCCCACACGCAGCCTTCGGCGGAAGTCCCGGGAGAAAGCCGCGCGGACGACGCGGCCGGAACAGGAGCGAAGAAAATGAGTGCACCCGGTGTCCCCTTCGATCAGCGCGACGGCTGGATCTGGTACGACGGCGCGTTCGTGCCGTGGGCGGACGCCAAGCTGCACGTGCTCTCCCACGGCCTGCACTATGCCAGCACCGTGTTCGAGGGCGAGCGCGCCTATGGCGGCGAGATCTTCAAATCCGCCGAGCACGCCGAGCGCCTGCGTCGCTCCGCCGAGTTCCTGGACTTCACCATTCCCTATTCCATGGCCGAGATCGTCGCGGCCAAGAAGGCGACCCTGGAGAAGAACAACCTCACGGATGCCTACATCCGCCCGGTGGCCTGGCGCGGCAGCGAGACCATGGGCGTCGCCGCCCAGCACAACAAGATCCATCTCGCCGTCGCCGTCTGGGAGTGGCCGAGCTATTTCGACCCCGAGCAGCGCACCAAGGGCCTGAGGCTCGACCTCGCCGAGTTCCGCCGCCCCGATCCGGCCACCATCCCCTGCAAGGCCAAGGCCGCCGGCCTCTACATGATCTGCACCATCTCCAAGCACCGGGCCGAGCGGCGCGGCTTCGCGGACGCGATGATGCTCGACTATCGCGGCTACGTGGCCGAGTGCACCGGCGCCAACATCTTCTTCGTGAAGGATGGCGTGATCCACACCCCCCTCGCCGACTGCTTCCTGGACGGCATCACCCGCAAGACGGTGATCGAGCTCGCCCACCGCAACGGCATCGAGGTGCAGGAGCGCCACATCAAGCCCGAGGAGCTGGCCGGCTTCTCCGAATGCTTCGTCACCGGCACCGCCGCCGAGGTGACCCCGGTGGGCTCCATCGCCGACTGGCACTTCACGCCCGCGAGCCTCACCCACCAGCTCATGGACGCCTACACGGCCGAGGTGCAGCCCAAGAAGAAGGCGGCCTGAGCCGGCGGTCCACGGAACCGGCCGCGGCGCCCTTTCGGCGCCGCGCCATGGAAAACGCCCCTCGCGCCGCGCGGCACGAGGGGTTTTTCATGCCCGGCCTCCAGGGCCCGTTCGAGCAGTGGCGGGGCTCCGGAGCATCCTGGGACGAGCGCCGCTGAAGCGGTGACCGCGACAAGGGCGCGGCGACGGTGGATATCTGCTCGTCGCCGCGGGCGAGGCGATGGTCTGCGAAGATCCAGGCGCATGCTGCCGGGATCAGCGGCGCGACCGGTTCCCCTTGCGCGTGAGCCGGCCGATGCCGTGGCGCCACCATGCGGCCTGCGTCTTCCGGAGCATCGGCTCGGATCGTTGAGCCGCCGCCCCGTGAATCTCGCAAGGCGCCCTGGCGGAACCTGGAGCAATTCCAGCGAAAATGCGCAGCGGTTTCGCGTAGAAGATTGCGACATAGCAATGATTTAGAGCATTTCCTGTGAACTGGATTTCACCGGAAATGCCCTAGGCTGACGCCTCCTCCTCCACCATCCCGGCCACCATGGCGCCGATGGCGAGGGCGCTGGTGAGGCCAGGTGATTCGATGCCGAACAGGTTCACCAGCCCCGGCAGGCCGTGCGCCGCCTCCCCCTGCAGCACGAAATCGGGGGTCGTCCCCTCCGGCCACTCCAGCTTGGGGCGGATGCCGGCGTAGCCGGGCTGGAGGTCGTCCTCCCGCACATCCGGCCAATAGCGGCGGATGGAGGCGAGGAAGGGCGCGCGGCGCGCCGGGTCCACCGCATAGTCGCGCCGCTCCACCCACTCCACGTCGGGCCCGAAGCGGGCCTGCCCGCCGAGATCGAGAGTGAGGTGGGTGCCGAGCCCGCCGGGCTCCGGCACCGGATAGATGAGGTGGCGGAACGGCACCTTGCGGGCGCAGGTGAAGTAGTTGCCCTTGGCCAGCCTCGGCTTCGGCACGAAGCGCGCGTCGAGCCCGCCGATGCGCGATGCCACCATGGGCGCATCGAGCCCGGCGCTGTTCACCAGCAGCCGGCAGCCCAGGGTGAGCGGGCTCTCGCCGCCCGTGGTGACGATGAATCCACCCGCGCCCGCCTCGGCCCGCGCGACCGGCGTGCGGAGCGCGACCATGCCGCCCGCATCCTCCAGGTCTCCTTGCAGCGCCAGCATCAGCCCGTGGGCATCCACGATGCCGGTGGCGGGGGACAGGAGCGCCGCATGGACGCGCAGGGCCGGCTCCAGCGCCAGCGCCCCGGCGGCATCCAGCATCATGAGACCCTCCACCCCATTGGCCTCGCCGGTGGCCTTCAGCCGCTCCAGATAGGCCACCTCGCCCGGCGCCCCTGCCACGATCAGCTTGCCCGGCCGGGCGATGCCCACGCCGTGGGTGGCGCAATAATCGACGAGGCGGCGGCGGCCCTCGACGCACAGCCGCGCCTTGAGGGTGCCGGGGGCATAGTAGATGCCGGCGTGGACCACCTCGGAATTGCGGGCGCTGGTGACGGTGCCGATGGCGGCCTCCGCCTCCAGCACGATCACCTCGCGGCCCGCGCGTGCCAGCGCCCGCGCCACCGCGAGGCCCACCACGCCGGCGCCGACGACGATGCATTCCACCCGATCCATGCCCGCACCCCGCGCCCGCGAGAAAGGAAAGGCCGCAGCATAGCCCGCCCGGCGCCGCGATGGCGCCCCCCGGCGCAGGGCGCCTCCCCGCCTCGCACGGCCGGCGCCGCAGCTCAGCGGTAGAACAGCCCCACCCGCGCGCCGTCCACCTCCATCACCGCGATGTCCATGTCGTAGATGGCGCGCAGCACCTCGTGGCGCATCAGCGCGTCCGGCGGGCCCTGGAACGCGAGGCGCCCGTCCTTCATGGCGACGATGCGATCGGCGTGGCAGGAGGCGAAATTGATGTCGTGGAGCACCACCACCACGGTCTTGCCCAGCTCGTCGGCGGCGCGGCGCAGCAGGCGCATGGTGGCGGCGGCGTGCTTCATGTCGAGATTGTTCAGGGGCTCGTCGAGCAGCAGGTAGTCCGTGTCCTGCGCCAGCACCATGGCGATGAAGGCGCGCTGGCGCTGGCCGCCGGACAGCTCATCGAGGAAGCGGCCGCCGAGGGGCGCAAGGTCCACGTAGCCGATGGCGGCGGCCACCTTCTCGCGGTCCTCGGCGGTGAGGCGCCCGCGCGAGTGGGGAAAGCGCCCGAACGCCACCAGCTCCTCCACCGTGAGGCGGGGCGTGACCGCATTGTCCTGCCGCAGGATGGCGAGCCGGCGGGCGAGCTCCGCGCCCGGCGTCGCCGCCACGTCCCGCCCGTCGAGGGTGACGCGGCCGGCGCTCGCCGGCATCAGCCGGGCGACGATGGAGAGCAGGGTGGATTTCCCCGCCCCGTTCGGCCCGATGAGGGCGGTGAGGCCGCCCGGCGGCAGGTCGAGGCTCACATCGTCCAGCACCCGCGCGGCGCCGTAGGACTTGGAGAGATTGCGGATCTCGATCACGGCCGGTCCTTCCGCAGCAGCAGCAGGATGAAGAAGACCCCGCCCACGAACTCGATGACGACGCTCAGGGTGGTGCCGAGGTTCAAGAGGCGCTCCAGCACCATCTGCCCGCCGGCCAGGCAGATCACCGCCACCAGCACCGCCGCCGGCAGGGTGTAGCGGTGCCGGTCGGTGCCGACGAGATGGTAGGCGAGGTTCGCCACCAGCAGGCCGAAGAACAGCACCGGCCCCACCAGCGCCGTGGAGACGGAAACCAGCACCGCCACCACCGCCATCAGCAGCGCCACCGTGCGCGGATAATCCACCCCCAGGTTGATGGCGTTCTCCCGCCCGAGAGAGAGCACATCCAGCGTGGGCGCGAGGCGGAAGGCGAGCGCGCCCGCCGCCGCGATGGCCACGCCGGCGAGCGGCAGCAGGGTCGTGTCCACCGCATTGAACTGGGCGAACAGCATGCCCTGGAGCACGGAGAAGGCGTTGGGATCGAGGATGCGCTGGAGCATGGCCGAGAGGCTCCGGCACAGCACCCCGAACACCACGCCCGCGAGCAGCAGCAGGTGCAGGCTGTTGCGCCCGTCCGAGAACAGCAGGCGGAACAGGGCCAGCGCCGCCACCACCATCACCGCCGCCTCGGCGAGGAAGCGCGCGCGGGGGTCGATGGCCAGCACCGCCTGGGCGCCCAGCACGAAGACGAGAAGGGTGCGGAACACCACGAACAGGGCATCGAAGCCCATCACCGCCGGGGTCAGGATGCGGTTTCGCGTGAGGGTCTGGAACACCACGGTGGAGACCGCCACCGCCGCGCCCACCGCCACCAGCCCGGCGAGCTTGGTGCCGCGGAAGGCGAGCACGAAGCTCCAGCTGCCGCGCGCGCCCACCGTGAGGAAGGCCAGCATGGAGAGGAGCGCGAGGATGGAGAGCACGAGCAGCACCCGCCCCGGCCGCCGGATCGGAAGGTTATCCAAGGCGGTAGCGCCGCCCGAGCAGCAGATAGAGGAACACCGCGCTGCCCGCGACCCCGGCCACCGTGCCCACCGGGATCTCGTAGGGAAAGCGGATGAGCCGGCCGATGATGTCGCAGGCGAGCAGGAAGATGGCCCCGCACAGCGCCACCCACGGCAGGGTGCGGCGCAGGTTGTCGCCCAGCACCAGGGCCACCACGTTGGCGACGATGAGGCCCAGGAAAGGCACGGTGCCGGCCGTCACCACGCAGGCCGCCGTCACCAGCGAGACGATGACGAGCCCGAACGACACCACCTTGCGGTAGTCGAGCCCGAGGTTGGTGGCGAAGGCATCGCCCATCCCCGCCACGGTGAAGCGGTCGGCGGCGAGATAGGCGAGGACGGCCAGGGGCACGGCGATCCACAACAGCTCGTAGCGCCCGCGCAGCACGCCGGAGAAGTCCCCGGTGGTCCAGGCCGCCAGCGCCTGCAGCAGGTCGAAGCGATAGGCGAGGAAGACGGAGACGGAATCGATCACCCCGCCCAGGATCAGCCCCACCAGCGGCACCACGAGGGTGGTGCGCAGGCTCAGCCGCTCGACGATGCGCAGGAACAGGAAGGTGCCGGCCAAAGCGAAGGCCGCCGCCACCAGCATCTTGCCCAGCATGGGCAGCTCCGGCGCCGCGAGCATCACGCTCACGAGGCCGAGGCGCGCCGCCTCGGCGGTGCCGGCGGTGGTGGGCTCCACGAAGCGGTTGCGGAACAGCATCTGCATGATGACCGCCGCCACGCCCATGGAAAGGCCGGCGAAGACCAGCGCCAGCGTGCGCGGCACCCGGCTCGCCGCCAGCACCAGCAGCGCCTCCCCGTCCTGCCCCGACCAGAGGCCGGAAAGGGTCATGTCTCCAGCGCCGACGAGGAGGCTCGCGGCCACCAGCGCCAGCAAGGCCGCGAGCGCCGCCGCGAAGGCGGCCGGCGCCGCCGGCCCCGCCCCCTGCCCCGTCCCCTGCCCCGGCGCGGCGGCCGCGCTCACGGCTTCGGCCCGGCCTTCGGTGCGCCCCGGAGGGCGGCGGCCAGCTCCTCCACCGAAAGCGCGAGCGCCCGCGCGCCGCCGGCGGTGACATACCAGCGCGGCGCGTCGAGATAGACGATGTGCCCCTCCTTCGCGGCGGTGGTGGCGGCGACGATGTCGTTGTCGAGCGCGCTGCGGGCGGCGGCCGCCGCCTGGCCGATGGCGACGTCGCGGTCGAGCACCAGCAGCCAGTCCGGATTGGCCTTCAGCAGGTATTCGAAGGAGATCACGTCGCCGTGGGTGTCCGCCTCCTTGCCGGTGGCGAGGGGGGTGAGGCCGAGGTCGCCGTGGATCCAGCCGAAGCGCGAGCCCGCCCCGTAGGCGGAAAGCTTGCCGCCGTTGACCATGATCATGAGCACGCGGCCCGCCTTCGGCGCCTCTGCCCGCACGGCGGCGATGCCGGCATCGATGCGCGCGTCGAGGGCGGCGGCCTCCTGCTCCTTGCCGAAGAGGCGGCCGAGGGTCTGCGCATTGGCGCGCACGCCGGCCACGAAGTGCTTGGGATCGACCGTGAGGTCGATGGTGGGCGCGATCTTCGCGAGCTCGGCATATTTGGGCGCCGAGCGGCCGCCGATGATGATGAGGTCCGGCGCCAGGGCGGCCACGGCCTCATAGTCGGGCTCGAACAGGGTGCCCACCTTCGCGTAGCGGTCGTCGCGATACTTCGCGAGCGACTGCGGCAGGTTGGAGCCCGGCACGCCCGCCACCTCCACGCCCAGGGCATCGAGGGTATCGAGGGCGCCGGCATCGAACACCACCACCCGCGCCGGCCGCGCGGGCAGCACGGCCTCGCCGCGCGCGTGCTTCACGCTCACCGGCTCGGCGGAGGCCGGCGAAAACGAAGGCGCAGCGGCGAAGAGGGCGAGAAGGGCCAGCGCCGCCACGCACCGGCGGGTGATGGCAGCATGCGCGGAAGGGCCCGCGGAGGGGTTCATGGCGATCATCCTCGATGCATCGGGAAGCGGGGAGCGGGGGCGTCTTTCGGCCTGCCGGGCGGCCATGCCGGCCCGACATGACGCAATGGGAGGCGAGTGGAATAGATCGGAGAATTCTCGTACATTGAATTTAGAATGAATAAAAACAAGCCATATACCTCGTGCAAAAACGCCAGATCAGGCCTCATCAAGGCAAACTGAAATTGTTTTGCCGCGCATTGGCGCCCATGCAGTCATCTTATACATGGAATGGCGCGTCAAGTTCATGAGTGCGACACAGGGGTCCGCGCACGAAACCCGCGCGCTTCACAACCGCCACCATCTCCCGGAAAAACCATCTCCAGGCCACGCCCACGGGCGCCGGCCTCGCCTGGGCGCGACCGCCGGCGAACGGGAGGAAACGGGCACAGAATGGAGGCGCGGCATCACGGCGGCGCGCCGAAGCGACGCCGCGCCACGCGCCCGCGGATCGTGCCTGGGCGAAGCGCCGCGCTCCTCCCTGCGCGGGAGATCCAGGGAAATGGAAGACAAGGTGCCGGGCGCGGCTTCGCCTGAAGCCCTCTCCCGCCGCGCGGCCCCCATTCGCCATGCTCCAGGCGCAGCCTCCGCCTTGATGCCCGCCGCTCCGCGACCCGCCCGGCCTCGTCCCCTCAAGAAACCGCCCTTGCCCCGGACAGCTCGCGCACGGAGGTCCGGCAGCGCCGGCAGAAGGATGAGGGCAAACCGCCCCGCGCCCACAAACTCAGGGACGGGCGGCAAGGGCCCACCTCGGCGACTGCGGGGCCGGCCCGACCCTTCCAGCTTGACTGGCATCCGCCCTCGGACGGGCGATCCGCCGCGCGCCGGATGCCGCACGCGGCGGCAGGTCCGGCACATGCGCGCCGGGTCATTCCGCCAACGGCGGAGCCGCACCGCATGTGCCCCAGGGGTGCCGGTCCCTTGCGCCCGTCCCTGAGTTTGTGGGCGCGGGCCTGATTTCAGCCCCTTGCAGCTCGGCCGGCACCACCGCCCACGCCCGAGGACGACCGCCGGCCTCGCGCCAGCAGCCCCGCGCAGCCGCGGCTGTGGCCATGCGCGCGGGGCCATCCGGCCCTTGGCAAAACCGGGCGGGCGAACCTCCGGGCGCGGGGGCCGCCCGCCCCCTACGGGCGCACGCCGGATTTCAGCACCTGCAGCTCGGCGAGCGCCCAATGCTCGCGATCACGGCCGGAGGGGCACCCCTCCTCGCGCCAGATGGCCCGCGCGCGGCGGCGGATCTGGTCGCGCTCGAAGGGAGAAAGGCCATCCGTCGCCGCGGGCGCGGAGGCCGGCGTCGTCTCGGCGTGGATCTTCACGGCGGCGCCCTTCCCGGCGGCGCTCGCGACGGCGACGCTCACGGAGGCGGTACTTTTCGGGGCAGCACCCTTCGTGGCGGTGCCTTTCGTGACCTTGGGCTCGTGGCTCATGGGGTCCTCCTTCCGTCTGTCCCGGCGGGCGAGCACCGCGCCGGGGGCGGGAGCGGTCTTCGATGCGCGCCCTCACATGAGGCGGAACGACCGGCGGGCCCGCGGGTTCCCGCCCCGCTTGCGTTGATGCGTTTTCTTCGCGCGAGCCGGTTTCCACTTCGCTTGAAAACGCTCTATGCGTGGGCGAAGGCACAGGAGACGGACCATGCCGGCGGCCAATCTTCCCTCCCTCGACACGCTCCCCCGGCTCGCGGGGGAGATCCTCTCGCGCCTCGGCGTGCCGCCGGCACGGCTCAGCGGCCCGCGCGCCGCCCGCACGCCGCTGACGGGCGAGACCCTCGCCCAGGTGCCGGACAGCGCGCCGGACCAGGTGGAGGCCGCCGTGGCACGGGCCGAGACGGCGTTCCGCGCCTGGCGGACGGTGCCGGCGCCGCGCCGGGGCGAGCTGGTGCGCCTGCTGGGCGAGGAACTGCGCGCCGCCAAGGGGGACCTCGCCCGGCTGGTCAGCATCGAGGCGGGCAAGATCGCTTCCGAGGGCGCCGGCGAGGTGCAGGAGATGATCGACATCTGCGACTTCGCGACCGGCCTCTCCCGCCAGCTCCACGGTCTCACCATCGCCACCGAGCGGGCTGAGCACCGCATGATGGAGACATGGCATCCGCTGGGCCCGGCGGGGGTCATCACCGCCTTCAACTTCCCGGTCGCGGTGTGGGCCTGGAACGCGGCGCTGGCGCTGGTGTGCGGTGATCCCGTGGTGTGGAAGCCCTCGGAGAAGACCCCCCTCACCGCGCTGGCGGTGGAGGCGCTGTTCGCCCGCGCGGCGGCGCGCTTCGGCGATGCGCCGGAAGGGCTGCTCACGGTGCTCACCGGCGGCGCGGAGGTGGGCGAGGCATTGGTGGACGACCCGCGCCTGCCGCTGGTCTCGGCCACCGGCTCCACCGCCATGGGCCGGGAGGTGGCGCCGCGCCTCGCCCAGCGCTTCGCGCGCGCCATCCTGGAGCTGGGCGGCAACAACGCCGCCATCGTGCGCCCCTCGGCCGACCTCGACCTGACCGTGCGGGCGGTGGCGTTCGCGGCCATGGGCACCGCCGGCCAGCGCTGCACCACCCTGCGCCGGCTGATCGTGCACGACGAGGTCCATGCCCCGCTGATGGCGCGCCTGGAACGGGCGTTCGCCTCGGTGCCGGTGGGCGATCCGCTGGCGACGGGCACGCTGGTCGGCCCCCTCATCGACGGCGCGGCCTTCGACGCCATGCAGGTGGCGCTGGACGCGGCGCGGACGGACGGCGGGCGTGTCACCGGCGGCGCGCGGCTGGGCGCGGAGGCCCTGCCCGACGCTTATTATGTCCGCCCCGCCCTGGTGGAGATGCCGGCGCAGACCGGCACCGTCGCCGCCGAGACCTTCGCCCCCATCCTCTACGTGCTGCGGGAGAGCGACCTGGAGGCGGCCATCGCGCTCAACAATGCGGTGGGCCAGGGCCTCGCCTCCTCCATCTTCACCACCGACCTGGGGGAGGCCGAGCGCTTCCTCTCCGCCACGGGCTCCGACTGCGGCATCGCCAACGTGAACATCGGCCCCTCGGGCGCCGAGATCGGCGGCGCGTTCGGCGGCGAGAAGGAGACCGGCGGCGGCCGCGAGGCGGGTTCCGACGCCTGGAAGGGCTACATGCGCCGGGCCACCAACACCATCAACTACGGCCGCGCCCTGCCGCTGGCGCAGGGCGTTTCCTTCGACATCGGCTGAGGCGGAGCGGACACGGCGACGCAGCGGCAGGGGCGTGGTTCAACCGTGGCGAAATCTGCTCTAACGTGCGGTTGCGTCGGCGGATCGGGCGAATCGGCCGGGTGGCCGAGGGGCATGGTCGCCGCCATCGCGGGTCTTTCGGCCTGTGTGGCGGCGGCGGGCCCTCAAGGGAGCCGGCGCGTCATCGTGATGTGCTCGAAGGGCCGCTCCATGCCAATCATGCACCCAACCCCAAGGCCGGCCCCTCCCGCGGGCGGGCGCGGGAGCGGAACGGGCGGCGGCGGCCCCAAAGGCATCTCTTCCAGCAGGAAAGGCATGTTCATGCTGCATCCCAAGGGCCTGATCCGAGCCGCGGCGGCCCTCGCCGTGGCAGGGCTGGTCGCGGGCGCCGGCGTTCCCCTCGCTTGGGCGGCCCCGCCCGAGCAGACCGAGGACCGCGCCGCCGCCGCCATCGATCCCGGCGCCACCGCGGCCCTGACCCGCATGGGCGAATACCTCGCCGGCCTCAAGAGCTTCGAGCTCACCGCCAGGACCACCATCGAGGTGGCCCTGCGCGAGGGCCACCAGGTGGAGATCGGCGGCCTCGTCCATTATTGGGTGAAGCGGCCGGACCACATCCGCATCGACAGCGAGACCGACACCCTCTCGCGCCAGTATTTCTTCGACGGCAAGACCTTCACCGTGGTGGCGCCGGATCGCGGCTTCTTCGCCCAGACCGAGGGCAAGGGCTCCATCGGCGACACCCTCGGCCACGCCGCCGAGACGCTGAACATCGAGGTGCCGCTGGCGGACCTGTTCGCGTGGGGCACCCCGCAGTCGCCGCTGAAGCAGTTCGAGCGCGGCTTCTACGTGGGCACCGCCAAGATCGACGGCACCGCAACCGAGCATTACGCGCTAATCGGGAAGGATCTCGACCTCGAGGTCTGGATCCAGCAGGGCGACGTGCCGCTGCCGTTGAAGATGGCGCTGGTGGACCGGCGCGTGCCCGGCAGCCCGCGCTTCTCCGCCGTGCTCGCCTGGGCGCCGGACGCGGCCATCCCCGATACCGTCTTCGCCTTCGTTCCGGCCAAGGGCGTGGCGCGCATCCCGTTCGCCAAGCCCGCGCCGGCCCAGCCTGCCGACGCGAAGCCCGCCGATGCGAAGCCGGTCGCCGGCACCCCGGCGAACGCGCAGAAGAAAGGCCAGTGATGAGCCAGCATATGCGCAACCCCGTGCCGCGCCGCGTCGCGAGCGCCGGCCTCTTCCTCCTCGCCGCCACGGCGATGCAGCCGGCCATGGCCGCCGGCGTGGGCTTCCACGGCGGGTTTGGCGGGGGCGGGTTCGGCGGCGGCTTCGGCCACGGCGGGTTCGACATGGCCGCGCCGCACTTCAACGCGGCGCCCAATTTCAACGCCAACCCCGCCTTCAACCGGCCGATCTCGCCGGGGCATGCCTTCGTGCCGCCGCCGGGGCCGCACCCCCTGCCTCCACCCGGACCGGGACCGGGCCCCTATCCGCCGGGGCCGGGTCCCCATCCCTATCCGCCGGGTCCCGGCCCGGTGCCTCCCGGCCCCATGCCGCCCCCTCCGGGGCCAGGGCCCTATCCCTACCCGCCCTACCACCCCGGCTACTGGCCCGGCCCCTATTATCCCGGCGGCTGGGGCTGGGGCGCGCCGCTGGTGGCGGGGGCAGTGGCGGGCGCTGCCACGGCGGCGGTCATCGGCTCCACCGTCTATTCGCTGCCGCCGGACTGCCAGCAGATCTCCATCAATGCCGTGACGTACCAGCAGTGCGGCAACAACTGGTACCTGCCGCAATTCACCGGCAGCCACGTGGTCTACGAGGTGGTTTCGCCGCCGCCCTACTGAGGCCAGGGGCCCGTGAGCCGGCCTCACGGGCCCGCGCGGCTTAAGCGAAGGAGAACCGGGCCCGGTCGAAGACCGGGGCCGGCGGCAAGGGGCGCTCGCGCCCGGCCAGACTGGACGACCGGCGCGGCGCCGCAGGGCGCCGCGCCCCTTCCCCGGGGCGACACCGGGCGCTGCCCCGGCCCTGCGGGCGTCCATCCGCGCCGGTTCGTGGACGACGCTCCGCCGGTCGGGCTGACTCCTGTTTTTCGCGCGAGCCGGCATCCGCTTCATCCGGAAATGCACGCGCCGCCTGCGCGCTCAGCCCGGCAGCAGGCCGCGCACCAGCAGGTCGTGATACTCGCTCGCCACGTCCTCGGCGGACTTGCCGCGCCCCGGCTTGAACCAGCGCACCATCCAGCTCAGCAGCGACAGCACCGCGCGGCCCGCCATCGCCTCCCCCACCGGGCGAAAGGAACCGTCGGCCACGCCATCGGCGAGGATCTGGCGCAGCAGCCCCTCGTGGGCATCGCGCAGGGCGAGCGCGTCGTCCTTCAGCTCCGTGTTCGCCATGCCGGAGAAGCCCACCAGCATGGTGACGAAGCAATCGTAATTGTCGGCCAGGAAGCGCGCGTGCGCGATCATGTATTGGCGCAGTTGCTCCACCGGCGGGTCCTGCCGGTTCACCGCCTTCGCCGAAGCCTCATAGAGGCCGGTGAGGGTGAAGATGATGATGGCGTCGTAGATCTCCTGCTTCGAGGAGAAATAATTGTAGATGGCGCCCTTGGAATAACCCATGGCGCGCGCCAGCTCGGCCAGGGAGCCGGAGGCGAAGCCCTTTTCCGCGAACAGGCGGGCCGCCTGTTGGAGGATCTGTGCGCGCGGATCGTCCTTCAGCGGCGGGCGGCCGAGCGGGCGGGACGCGGCCGCCGCCTTGGCCGGGCCGGACCGCTCAGGCGCCGGAGCCTCTGGCGCGGGCGGATGCACGGACGTCACGCCTGCGCCTTTCGCGCGCCCGTCCGGCGGCTGCGCCGCTCCTCCCGCCTGCACGGCGCGGCGCCGGGGGCGACCGGCCGCCGGCTTCTTTTCCGTCTCGCTCACCCGGCCCTCCCCTAGAGCATTTTCCGTTCGCACCGGCTCACAAATAACGCTCCAGACTATTGATTTTACGCATTTTCTTCACGCGAACCGGTGTCCGCTTCGCTTGAAAATGCCCTGGCGCGCCAGCCCCTGGCGCATCCGCGCGCCGTTTCGATTCGCCCCGCCCTTCCCCGCTCTTAGAGCCCGCCGCCCGCGGACGGAACCCGCACCGCCGCCTCGGCGGGCGGGAGCCCGAAAGAAGGCTCTTGACCGGACTGCGTGAATTATATACCGACTGGTCGGAAAGTAAATCACAGCGACCACGCATCGCAGGAGGCACGTCCATGGCCGCATCATCCGCCAAGCCGCAGTTCGACTGGGCCGATCCGTTCGATTTCGAGAGCCAGCTCACCGAGGAAGAGCGGCTGGTGCGCGACACCGCGCGCGACTATGCGCAGGAGAAGCTGCTGCCGCGCGTCACCTCCGCCTATCTGGACGAGCGGTTCGACCGCGAGATCATGAACGAGATGGGCGAACTGGGCCTGCTCGGCCCCACCATCCCCGCCGAATACGGCGGCGCCGGCCTCAACTACGTCTCCTACGGCCTCGCCGCGCGTGAGGTGGAGCGGGTGGATTCCGGCTACCGCTCGGCCATGAGCGTGCAGTCCTCACTGGTCATGCACCCCATCTATGCCTACGGCTCCGAGGCGCAGAAGAAGAAGTACCTGCCCAAGCTCGCCACCGGCGAGTGGGTGGGCTGCTTCGGCCTCACCGAGCCCGACGCCGGCTCCGACCCGGCCGGCATGCGCACCCGCGCCGAGAAGATCGACGGCGGCTACCGCCTCAAGGGCGCCAAGATGTGGATCACCAACTCGCCCATCGCCGAGCTGGCGGTGGTGTGGGCGAAGTCGGCGGCCCATGACGGCGCCATCAAGGGCTTCGTGGTGGAACGCGGGACCAAGGGCTTCACCACCCCCAAGATCGAGGGCAAGCTCTCGCTGCGCGCCTCCATCACCGGCGAGATCGTGCTCGACGACGTGGAGATCCCCGAGGAGAACCTCCTGCCGGGCGTGTCCGGCCTCGCCGGCCCCTTCGGCTGCCTCAACCGCGCGCGCTACGGCATCGGCTGGGGCGCCATCGGCGCGGCGGAAGCCTGCTTCGCCCAGGCCCGCCAGTACACGCTGGACCGCAAGCAGTTCGGCCGGCCGCTGGCCAACACCCAGCTGGTGCAGCTGAAGCTCGCCAACATGGCGACCGAGATCGCCCTCGGCCTCCAGCTCGCCCTGCGCGCCGGCCACATGCTCGACGCGGGCAAGCTGCCGGTGGAGAGCATCTCCTTCCTGAAGCGCAACAATTGCGGCAAGGCCCTCGATATCGCCCGCGTCGCCCGCGACATGCACGGCGGCAACGGCATCTCGGCCGAGTTCCACGTGATCCGCCATGCGGCGAACCTGGAGACCGTGAACACCTACGAGGGCACCCACGACATCCACGCCCTCATCATCGGCCGCGCCATCACCGGCCTGCAGGCGTTCTTCTGAGCGCATCCTTCGGCGCTCTCCCGAGCGCCCTTGTGCCCTCTCCCGGTTCGGGAGAGGTTCGGGCGCGGCCCTCCGCCCCGCCTTCCCAGCGAAGGCGCCGACCGGAGCGGCCCGCCCCGCCTTCCCCCCTCCCCGCGGGGAGGGGGCCCTTGTTCCGCCTGGGAAGATGACATGTCCGCCGAAAAGCCCGCCCCCCTCGCCGGTCTCCGCGTCCTCGAGCTTGCCCGCATCCTCGCCGGCCCCTGGTGCGGCCAGATGCTGGCCGACCTCGGCGCCGAGGTGGTGAAGGTGGAGCGCCCCGGCGCCGGCGACGACACCCGCACCTGGGGCCCGCCCTTCCTGAAGGGCGCCGACGGGGCAGATCTCGGCGCCGCCTATTTCCACGCCACCAACCGCGGCAAGCGCTCGGTGGCCATCGATTTCGAGACCGCCGAAGGGCAGGCCGCCATCCGCGCGCTGGCCGCCCGGAGCGACGTGCTCATCGAGAACTTCAAGCTCGGCGGCCTGAAGAAATACGGGCTCGACTACGAGAGCCTGAAGGCGGTCAATCCCCGCCTCGTCTACTGCTCGGTCACCGGCTTCGGCCAGGACGGCCCCTATGCGCCGCGCGCCGGCTACGACTTCCTGGTGCAGGGCATGGGCGGCATCATGGACCTGACCGGCGACCCGGACGGCGAGCCGCAGAAGGTGGGCGTCGCCTTCGCCGATATCTTCACCGGCCTCTATGCCACCATCGGCATTCTCGCCGCCCTGCGCCGGCGCGAGACCACCGGCGAGGGCGGCCATGTGGACATGGCCCTGCTCGACACCCAGGTGAGCGTGCTCGCCAACCAGGCCATGAACTACCTCGCCTCCGGCAAGGCGCCCAAGCGCATGGGCAATGCCCATCCCAACATCGTGCCCTATCAGGTCTTCCCCTGCGCGGACGGCTATTTCATCGCCGCCGTGGGCAATGACGGCCAGTTCGCCCGCTTCTGCGCCGTGCTCGGCGCGCCGGAACTGGCGGCGGACGCCGATTATGGCACCAACCCGGCCCGCGTCGCCCACCGCGCCGCACTGGTGCCCCAGCTCTCCGCCCTCACCGCCGCCTTCAAGCGCGACGACCTGCTCGCCGCCCTGGAAAAGCAGGGCGTGCCCGCCGGCCCCATCAACACCGTGCCGCAGGTGTTCGACGACCCGCAGGTGATCCATCGCGGCCTGCGCGCCGACCTGCCGGAGGCCGGCGGCGGCACCGTGCCCGCCGTGGCGAGCCCCATCGTGCTCGACGGTGAGCGGCAGATGGCCGCCACCGCCAGCCCGCGCCTCGGTGCCGACACAGAGGCCGTGATGGCCCGCATCAAGGATCTCATCGGAAAGGTGTGACGGCCCGCGCCGGAACACCCGCCGGACGGCGGCCTGCGGGCGGGGGCTCCGCCGCCGTCCGGCAATCCCTTCCGCTGCCCCTTGTCCCGCGCCTTGCGCGCGCCACGGGCCGGTGTCATGGATCGGGCGGCCATGAACCGCTTCGCCGCCCTCATCGACCGGCTCGGCTTCGAGCCGGGGCGCAACGCCAAGATCCGCCTGATGGCGGACTACTTCCGCTCCACGCCCGATCCCGAGCGCGGCTACGCCCTGGCGGCGCTCACCGGCGCCTTCTCCTTCGCCAATGCCAAGCCCGGCCTCGTCCGCGCCCTCATCATGGAGCGGGCGGACCCGGTGCTGTTCGAGCTTTCCTACGACTACGTGGGCGACCTCGCCGAGACGGTGGCCCTCATGTGGCCGCGGCCGGAGGGCGCGGCGGCCCACGCGCCCCTCCTCTCGCAGATCGTCCACGATCTCTCCACCCTGTCGAAGACCGGGTTGCCGCGCGCCCTCGCCGCGTGGCTCGACGGGCTCGACGAGACCGGCCGCTGGGCCCTGCTGAAGCTCATCACCGGCGCGCTCCGGGTGGGGGCCTCGGCCCGGCTCGCCAAGACGGCGGTGGCGAGCCTCGGCCCGGTGACGGCGGACGACGTGGAGCTGGTGTGGCCGGGGCTGGAAGCGCCCTACGCGCCCCTGTTCGCCTGGGTGGAGGGCAAGGGCCCGCGCCCCGAGACCTCGAACCCCGCCCCCTTCCGCCCGGTGATGCTGGCCCACGCCATCGAGGAAGCGGACTTCTCCACCCTGGCGCCGGAAGACTTCCGCGCCGAATGGAAATGGGACGGCATCCGCGTGCAGGCGGCCGCCGGCACCGGGCCGGACGGCGCGCGCGTGACGCGCCTTTATTCGCGCACCGGAGAGGACATCTCCGCCGCCTTCCCGGACCTCGTGGAGGCGCTCGACTTCGAGGGCGCGCTGGACGGCGAGCTGCTGATCGTCCGCGACGGCAGGGTGCAGCCGTTCAACGTTCTCCAGCAGCGGCTCAACCGCAAGAGCGTCACCCACAAGCTCCTGTCCGAGTTCCCCGCCCACATCCGCGCCTATGACCTCCTGGCCGAGGGGGCGGAAGACCTGCGCGCGCAGCCCTTCACCGCGCGGCGGGCCCGCCTCGCGGCGCTGGTGGCGCACATCGCCTCGCCCCGGCTCGATCTTTCGCCCCTCGTGCCGTTCGCGGGATGGGACGACCTCGCCGCCGCCCGCAGCGACCCGGCCGCCGCCGGCGCCGACGCGGAGGCGGTGGAAGGCGTGATGATGAAGCGCGCCGACAGCCCCTACCTGCCCGGCCGCCCCAAGGGCCCGTGGTGGAAATGGAAGCGCGACCCGCGCACGGTGGACGCGGTGCTCATGTATGCCCAGCGCGGCCACGGCAAGCGCTCGTCCTATTATTCCGACTACACCTTCGGGGTCTGGACGCAGGGGCCGGAGGGCGACACGCTGGTGCCCGTGGGCAAGGCCTATTTCGGCTTCACCGACGAGGAGCTGAAGGCCATCGACGCGTTCGTGCGCAAGTTCACGGTCAACCGCTTCGGCCCGGTGCGGGAGGTGGTGCACGAGAAAGACGCCGGGCTGGTGCTGGAGGTGGCGTTCGAGGGCCTCGCCCGCTCGCCGCGCCACCGCTCCGGCCTCGCCATGCGCTTCCCGCGCATCGCGCGCCTCAGGTGGGACAAGCCGCCGGGCGAGGCGGACCGCCTGGAAAGCCTGGAAGCCCTGCTGAAATAAACCTACTGGCTCGCCCACACGATGCGCGCGATCCACTCCACCTGGTCGAGGGGGATCTGGCGATCCTCGTGCGCGGGGTTGAGGGAGCGCAGCTCGATCTGGCGGGCGGTCTTGCGCACCAGCTCCTTGGCCAGCACCTCCCCCTCGCGGGTCTTCACCACCACCCGGTCACCGCGGCGGACGTCCGCCTGGGGCGAGACCACCACGATGTCCCCGGCCCGATACACCGGCTCCATGGAATCACCGGCGATCTCCAGAGCGTAGGCGTGGGGGTCGCTCACCTCGGGAAAGGCGATCTCGTCCCAGCCGGCGCCCACGGGAAAGCCGGCGTCGCCGAAGAAGCCGCCGTTGCCCGCCTGGGCGAAGCCGATCTGCGGAATGGAATGGACCGCACCCCCCGGCGCGGCGCCGGCGGCGCCCCCCGGCTCCAGCAGGGCGAGGAAATGGCCGAGGCCGGTGCCGGTGGCTTCCAGCACCTTGGAGATGCTTTCCGTGGAGGGCCAGCGCGGCCGCCCGTCGGCGGTGATGCGCTTCGAGCGGTTGAAGGTGGTGGGATCGAGCCCCGCCCGCCGCGCGAGGCCCGAGGTGGAGAGCCCGTGCCGCTCGGCGAGCTGGTCCACAGCCTTCCATATCTGCCCGTGGGTGAGCATGGTGATCTCAAAATCCTTGCCAGCCGCGCCCAGCATAAGAATTTGTTCCTCACGTGTCCAGGAATCAAATCCTCACACGAATGAACCGCTTTGCGGGGCTTGGCGGCAGCGCCGCGCCTCTGCTCCGGATTCCGGCGTCGACGCGCTTTCTTCACGCGAACCGGGTTCCACTTCGCTGGAAAACGCTCTAGAGCAATTCCAGCGAAAGTGCGCAGCGGTTTCGCGCCGGGAATTACGATAACTCAAGGATTTAGAGCATTTCCGGTGAACTGGATTTCACCGGAAATGCTCTAAGAGCGCCTTCAGCCGAGAGCCATGCCATGCCGTCCGTCGTCTACAAGATCACCCCGGCCGAGCCCTGGGCCGCGGCCGAGGTGGAAGGCGTCTTCACCGGGGCGCCGGTGGACGTGGCCGACGGCTTCATCCACTTCTCCACCGCCGCGCAGGTGCGCGAGACGGCGGCGCGGCACTTCGCCGGCGCCAACGGGCTCAGGCTCGTGGCGGTGGATGCCGCCGCCCTCGGCGCGGCGCTGCGGTGGGAGCCCTCGCGCGGGGGCGCGCTGTTTCCCCATCTCTATGGGCCGCTGCCCCTCTCCACCGTGCTGTGGGTGAGGGACCTGCCGCTCGGCACCGACGGCGCCCACGCCTTCCCGCCGCTGGACGAGGACGCCTGAGGCCAGCCGTGCGCTCAGGCGGGGCGGAAGGTGCGCCGCACCAGCGCCGGCAGGCGCGCGCCCTGCAGCACGCCGCGCGCCAGCAGGAACACCATCATCGCCCCCCACAGGCCGTCGTTGCCGAACGGCCGCAGCAGCCACCACGCGGCCACATAGACCCCCACCGCCAGCAGCATCAGGTTGCGCATGTCGCGTGACCACAGGGCGCCGATGAACACCCCGTCGAAGGCGAAGGCGCTCACCCCCGCCACCGGCAGCGCGGCCGCATAGAGCAGGTAGCGCCGCGCCTCCTCCCGCACCGCGGGGCTCGCGGTCATCAGGTCGATCAGCCCGGGCCCGGCCACGAGGTAGATGAGGGCCGCCGCCAGGGCGAAGCCGAACCCCCACACCAGCACCAGCATCACCCCGCGGCCGAACGCCTCCAGCCGCCGCGCGCCCACGGCGGCGCCGCAGATCTGCTCGGCCGCGGTGGCGAAGCCGTCCAGGAAGTAGGCGGCCAGAAGGCCGAGGTTCTGCAGCACCGCATTGGCCGCGAGGGTCACGTCGCCCGCGCGCGCCCCCTGGGCCGCGAAGAAGAAGAAGGCGAACATCAGCGCCGCCGTGCGGATCATGATGTCGCCGTTGAGCAGCAGGGCCTCCCGCAGGCGGGCGCCGTCGAGCAGCACCGCACGCGGCACCCTGGCGAACAGGCCGGCCACGCCCGTGCCCCCGAGCCGCGCGCACAGGAGGAGGCCCGCCATCGCGCCCGCCACCTCCGCCGCCAGCGTGCCCGCCGCCGCCCCGGCGATGCCGAGGCCGAGGTTCAGCACCAGGAAAGCGGTCAGCGCCATGTTGAGGAGGTTCATCCCCACCTGCAGCGCCAGCGCCCGCCCGGTGCGGCCGAGCCCCGTGAGCCAGCCCAGCACCGCATAGTTGGCGAGGCTGAAGGGCGCCGCGAAGATGCGCACGTTGTAATAGTCCGCCACCGCCCCGTTCACCTCGGCGCTCGCCCCCGCGAGCCGCAGCGCCACCGCGAGGATGGGCACCTGGAGCGCCACCAGCGCCAGGCCGCAGGCAAGGGCGATGAGCAGGGCGCGGGCGAGCACCGCGCGCTGCTCCACCGCATCGCGCCGGCCCACCGCCTGCGCCGCCAGCCCCACCGTGCCCATGCGCAGGAAGCCGAAGCCCCAGAACAGCATGTCGAAGATGACGGCGGCCAGCGCCACGCCGCCGAGCAGGGCCGCATCCCCCAGCCGCCCCACCACGGCCGCGTCCACCACGCCCAGCATGGGGGTGGTGAGGTGCGCCACCGTCATGGGCAGCGCGATGGCGAGCACCCTTCGGTGGGTGACCGGCCCGGTGCCGACGCTCATGGCGCCGCCTCAGCGCCGGGTGCCGGCGATGCGCACGATGAGCCAGAGCGGCACCACGATGACCGCCCCCAGCAGGAAATAGCGCCAGATCCGCTCCACCGCCTCGAAGCCGAAGGAGAACAGGCTGCGCACCAGGCGCTCCAGGCTCTGGAAGATGTTCATGGGGTCGAGCCCCAGCGCCGCCAGGATCACCCCCACCACGATGGAGAGCACCACGAGGCGCACCAGCACCCAGGCCGGCGAGCCGCCGAAGAAGCGGGCGATCTCATTGTTGTCGGACATGGCGGCCTCCTGTGCGTCGCCTCGTTTAGCATGCCGCCGGCGGGAAGAGGACTCGCCCCGGCGGCTCGACAAGCCGCGCCCGCGGCGGTACGGCTTGGCGGCGGCCCCGCCTTCTGCGGCGAAAAGGCGCCGCCCGCGGGTTTCTCCGGTCACATGCACGCAGGCCGGCGGCGACATGCTGGCCCGCGAGGAGACAGATCCGAAGGAGGTTCGCCCCGATGAGGCTCACCCGGACCGTTTTCGCCCTGCTGGGGCTGCTTTGCGCGGCCCCGGCCACGGCCGCCGAGGCACCGCGCACCCTCATCATCCTCGACGGCTCGGGCTCCATGTGGGGCGTGGCCGGCGGGCAGCGCAAGCTCGCCGCCGCGCGGGAGGCGATCGACAAGGCCGCCCTCCGCCTGCCGGCGGACCGCGCGGTGGGGCTGATGGCCTACGGTCACCGCCGCAAGGGCGACTGCGCCGACATCGAGCTGCTCGTCCCGCCCGCGCCGGGTTCCGGCCCGGCGGTGCGGGGGGCGGTGAAAACCATGCACTTCCTGGGCATGACACCGCTGGCGGCATCGCTGCGCAAGGCCGCCGAGGCCCTGCGGCCCGCCGAGGCGCCCGCCACCGTCGTGCTCGTCACCGATGGCGTCGAGACCTGCGAGGGCGATCCCTGCGCCGTGGCGGCCGAGATCAAGCGGGCGGCGCCGGGCTTCACCGCCCACGTCATCGGCTTCGGCCTCTCGCGCGAGGAGGGCGCGCAGGTGGCCTGCATCGCCCGCAACACCGGCGGCAGCTACAGGGAGGCGGCCAACGCCGCCGCCCTCGACGCGGCATTGGCCGAGACCATGGACGCGCCGGCCCCGCTGCCGGGCAGCGTCCGCTGAGACCGGCGGGGGAGAAGGCGCAGGGAGAAGGGCCGCCGGCGGGGCCACCTGCCTCCGCCCGTCCCGGAAGCCGCGGGCACATGGCACAGGGAACCTGAGGAGCGCAGGATTGGGAACCGCTGAATTTCTCTTCGCCGTGTGGGCCCTGCTGCTCACCCCGGGCCCCACCAACACCCTGCTGGCGCTGGCGGGCACCGGCGGCGGCCTCGCCCGCGCCGCGCGCCTCATGCCGGCGGAGCTCGCCGCCTATTTGCTGGTGACGCTGCCGCTCGCGGCCTTCGGCGCCGAGGCCCTTGCCCAATGGCCCGATGCCGCGCGGCTGGTGAAGCTCGCCGCCGCCGCATGGGTGGCCGTGCTGGCGGTGAGGCTGTGGCGGCCGGGCGCCGCCCACGGCATGGCGGGGGAGGTCACGGCCGGCCGCGTGTTCGTGACCACGCTCCTGAACCCCAAGGCGCTCGTCATCGGCCTCGTTCTGCTGCCGCGCGGCGGCGCGCCGGACTTCGCCCTCCATGCCGGCCTTTTCGCCTTATCGGTGCTGGCCGTGGCGGCCATCTGGGCCGGGGCGGGCGCACTCCTGCGCCGGGGCGCGGCCGGCGCCACGCCCCTTCTCTTCCGCCGCGCCGCCGCCTGCTGGCTGGCGGTGCTGGCCGTGGCGCTCGCCGGAGCCGCCCTTTCCGCCTGAGGCGCGGGCGGCGCGCCCATTTGCCAGCGGCGGGCAAACCTGCTAAGCACCGCCCCTTCACAAGGACGGCCACGCCGATCCGCCGACCCGGCCCCGTGCCAGGAGGTCACCGCCCGACAGCGCGTTGCGCCCTCGGGCGCGTTCGGCGTTGTCTTGTCGCTTGTGAGAACGAACCAGACGGACGCCCATGTTCGACAACCTCTCCGACCGCCTCGGCGGCATACTCGACAAGCTGAAGCGACGCGGCGCGCTGACCGAGGCCGACGTCGGCGAGGCCATGCGCGAGGTGCGCCGCGCGCTCATCGAGGCCGACGTCGCCCTCGACGTGGTGCGCTCCTTCACCGACCGGGTGCGCAACCGGGCCGTGGGCGTGGAGGTCATCAAGTCGGTGACCCCCGGCCAGATGGTGGTGAAGATCGTCCATGACGAGCTTGTCGCCACCCTCGGCTCCGACGCCGACCCCATCGATCTCAACGCCCCGGCCCCGCTGCCCATCCTGATGGTGGGCCTCCAGGGCTCGGGCAAGACCACCTCCACCGCCAAGATCGCCAGGCGGCTCACCGAGCGCAACAAGCGCAAGGTGCTGATGGCCTCGCTCGACACCCGCCGCCCGGCGGCCATGGAGCAGCTCGCCACCCTCGGCACCCAGGTGGAGGTGGCGACCCTGCCCATCGTCGCCGGCCAGAGCGCGGTGCAGATCGCCAAGCGCGCGCTCGATGCCGCCCGCCTCGGCGGCTACGACGTGGTGATGCTCGACACCGCCGGCCGCGTCACCCTCGACGAGGCGCTGATGGCCGAGGTGGCGGAGGTGAAGGCCGCCACCGGCCCGCACGAAGTGCTGCTGGTGGCCGACAGCCTCACCGGCCAGGACGCGGTGAACACCGCCAAGGCGTTCGACGCGCGCGTGGGCCTCACCGGCATCGTGCTGACCCGCGCCGACGGCGACGGGCGCGGCGGCGCCGCGCTCTCCATGCGGGCCGTCACCGGCAAGCCCATCAAGCTGCTCGGCACCGGCGAGAAGATGGACGCGCTGGAGGATTTCGATCCCCACCGCGTGGCGGGCCGCATCCTCGGCATGGGCGACGTGGTGGCCCTGGTGGAGAAGGCCGCCGAGGCCATCGACATCGAGAAGGCGAGGGTGACCGCCGAGCGCATGCGCAAGGGCACCTTCGACCTCGAGGACCTGCGCAGCCAGCTCATGCAGATGCAGAAGATGGGCGGGCTCGGCGGCCTCATGGGCATGCTGCCGGGCGTCGCCAAGGTGAAGAACCAGATCGCCTCCGCCAACCTCGACGACAAGGTGTTCAAGCGGCAGGTGGCCATCATCGGCTCCATGACCGCCAAGGAGCGCGCGCACCCCAAGCTGCTCGACGCCTCCAGGAAGCGCCGCATCGCCGCCGGCTCCGGCACCAAGGTGGAGGAGATCAACCGCCTCCTGAAGATGCACCGGCAGATGGCGGACGTGATGAAGGCCATGGGCGGCCCCGCCGGCAAGCGCGGCCCGCTCGCCGGCCTCGCCAACATGATGGGCTTCGGGGGCGGCGGCCCCTCCCCCGAGATGCTCCAGGAGATGGCGGAGAAGATGGGCGCCGGCGGCCCCGGCGCGGCCGGCGGCGGCCTGCCGCCCAGCTTCCCCGGCCTGCCCGGCGGCGGGCTTCCGGCGCAGTTCCCCGGCGGCCTGCCGGGCCTGCCCAAGGGTCTTCCTCCGGGACTTCCCGGCCTGGGGAAGCCTAAGAAGAAATGAGCCCGATCACGGCATGGATATTGGAAAATATCCAGATCGACCTCGGGAACCTGGTGGTCGGCATTGCCACGATCTTCATCGCCATGGTCACGCTGCGCACGACCATGGCCAACATCCGGATGGAAGCGAACCATCGCATCGCCTCCTTCCGGGTGAGCTGGATAGAGAATTTGAGGACCGAGGTCTCGAAATTCATCGGGGCCGCGCACATCCTGAAGAAGAAGGCATCGGAAGGCATCAAGGACGAGATCGACGATCTGCATACCGACATCATGCGGATCGAGAGCTACATCCTTCTGATGCTGAACCCGAACGAGGCCGAGCACAGGATCCTCAAGGACGAACTGGAACAGACCCGCAGCTCCCTTTCTCTCTTCGCGCAGAGCAGGGACGCGGGCCTGGGCCGGCAGATTGACCAGGACCTGAAGACCATATCCGACACCACATCCAGAATCTTGAAGTCAGAGTGGGACCGCGCGTCCGCTGAGATCAAGAAGAAGAGCTGACGAAAGGAAGAACAATGTCCCTCAAGATCCGTCTCGCCCGCGGCGGCGCCAAGAAGCGTCCCTATTACCGCATCGTCATCGCCGACAGCCGCTCCCCGCGCGATGGCCGCTTCATCGAGAAGATCGGCACCTTCAACCCGCTCCTGGCCAAGGATGCCGCCGAGCGCGTGGTGCTCGACACCGAGAAGGCCAAGGCGTGGCTCGAGAAGGGCGCCCAGCCCACCGACCGCGTCGCCCGCTTCCTGGACGCCGCCGGCCTGCTGAAGCGCGATGCCCGCAACAACCCCAAGAAGGCCGAGCCCGGCGAGAAGGCCAAGGAGCGCGCCAAGGAGAAGGCCGAGAAGGCCGCCGCCGCCGCTGCCCCCGCCGAGGACGCCCCGGCCGAGTGATCCGGCGCGGGCGGCGCATGCCGCCCCGCGCTCCGGCGGCCAAACCGGCCGCCGGCATCGCCCCTCGACGGGCGATGATGTTTCCGGACGGATCGCATCGCGGTCCGTCCCCTTCGCGCGAAAGCGCGCGACTTTTCCACGACGCCGGCCTCGCACGGCCCGGAAGCGCCCTCGGCGCGCCTCCGCATTTCCCGGGCCACCCTGCGCGCCGCGCCGGCTCGATCCGGAACCGCGAGGCCTGATCCCGCCTTTCTTCCGCGCGCCCCGCGCCGCCGGGACTTTCCAGCCGCCTCGACGCTTCCTATCTAAGCCGTGCCCCGCACGACCCGCCGCCCTTCCGCCGGCGCTTTCACCCCCATCTGGACAAAGGCGCCTCCGCGCCCCATTCCTTCACCTCCAACTCCCTGGAGCGTTGCATGTCCGAGCCCCTGACCCTCTCGTTCGCCAAACTCGCCTCGGCCCCCAAGGGCGTGGTGATCGTGCTCACCGACGAGACGCTGGCGTTCGGCACCGCCACCCAGAAGCTGCTGAAGGGCGCCGACGCCGCCCTGACCCGTGCCTTCGACGCCGAGCGCTTCAAGGGCAAGGCCTTTTCGGCGGTCGATCTGCTCGCTCCCGCCGGGCTCGACGCGCCGCGCCTCATCGTGCTTTCGGTGGGCAAGGCGGCCGAGCTGAAGGCCACCGATTTCCTGAAGCTCGGCGGCGTCATCGCCGGCAGGATCCCCGCGAGCGCCCGCGAGGCGAGCGTGCTGGTGGAGCTGCCCGGCACCAAGATCGCCCCGGAATCCGTGGCCGAGATCGCCCTGGGCGCCAGCCTCAGGACCTATGAGTTCGACCGCTACAAGACCAAGAAGAAGGACGAGGCCGAGCGCGGCGCCCTCACCCTCAGCCTGCTGGTCTCCGACGAGGCGGGCGCCAGGCGCGCCTGGGCCGCGCGCGAGGGCGTGGCCGACGGCGTGCTGCTCGCCCGCGACCTGGTGAACGAGCCCGCCAACGTGCTCGATCCCGCCGAGTTCGCCCGCCGCGCCGAGGAGCACCTCTCCGGCGTGGGCGTGGAGGTGGAGGTGCTGGGCGATGCCCAGCTCCACGAGATCGGCATGCGCGCGCTGCTGGGCGTCGGCCAGGGCTCCATCAAGGAGAGCCGCGTGGTGGTGATGCGCTGGAACGGCGGCGCCAAGGACGAGGCCCCGGTGGCCTTCATCGGCAAGGGCGTCACCTTCGACACCGGCGGCATCTCCATCAAGCCCGCCGCCGGCATGGAGGACATGAAGGGCGACATGGGCGGCGCCGCTTGCGTCACCGGCCTTCTCTACGCGCTCGCCGCCCGCAAGGCGAAGGTGAACGCGGTGGGCGTCATCGGCCTCGTGGAGAACATGCCCGACGGCGCCGCCCAGCGCCCCGGCGACATCGTCACCTCCCTCTCCGGCCAGACCATCGAGGTCATCAACACCGATGCCGAGGGCCGGCTCGTCCTCTCCGACGTACTCTGGTACGCGAAGGACCGTTTCAAGCCCCGGTTCATGATCGACCTCGCCACCCTCACCGGCGCCATCCTGGTGGCCCTGGGGCAGGAATATGCGGGCCTGTTCTCCAATGACGACGCGCTGGCCGAGAACCTCGCCAAGGCCGGCACCGAAACCGGCGAGCGGGTGTGGCGCCTGCCGCTGGGCCCGGAATACGACAAGCTGATCGACAGCAAGTTCGCCGACATGAAGAACACCGGCGGCCGCAACGCCGGCTCCATCACCGCCGCCCAGTTCCTCCAGCGCTTCGTGGAGAAGACGCCGTGGGCGCACCTGGACGTGGCCGGCACCGCCATGGCCTCCCCCGCCTCCGACATCAACAAGAGCTGGGGCTCGGGCTGGGGCGTGCGCCTGCTCAACCAGCTCGTGAAGGACCATTACGAGGGCTGAGGCCCCGCTTTACCGCACGGCTCAAGGCGGCGAGACTCCCTCGCCGCCTTTCGCTTTTCCCGCGGAGGGGCGGAGGCGCCCCCACGGCGCGCATCGGCCCTTGCGCCGCGCCTCCCGGCGCGGGAGAAAGGCGCACCTGAAGCTCCGCGCCGGCCGCCATGACCGAAGTCCTCTTCTACCACCTCGAGCGCCGCCCCCTGGAGCAGGTGCTGCCCACGCTGCTGGAGAAATCCCTGGAGCGCGGCTGGCGGTGCGTGGTGCAATGCGGCTCCCCCGAGCGGCGCGATGCGCTCGACGCCCACCTGTGGACCTACAACGAGGCCTCCTTCATGCCCCACGGCACCGAGGCCCAGCCCCAGCCCGAGCGCCAGCCGGTGCTGATCGCCACCACCGAGGCCAATCCCAACGGCGCGCAGATCCGCTTCCTGCTGGATGCGGTGCCGCTTTCCGATGCCGCGCCCTATACCCGCGTGGTGCATCTGTTCGACGGGCGCGACGCCGACCAGGTGGCCGCCGCGCGCGAGCGCTGGCGCGAGGCCAAGGCCCAGGGCCACGCCCTCACCTACTGGCAGCAGGACGAGAACGGCCGCTGGGTGCGCAAGGCCTGAGGCCGAAGGCCCGCGCGCCGGTCCCATGGGTGTTTCGTCAGGCCCGCGCGGAGCCGGTCGAAGACCAGGGCCGACAGAGCGTTTCCGAGCGAAGTGGAAACCGGTTCGCGTGAAGGAAACGCGTCATTGCAATAGGACAGATCGTTTCGGCGTTTCCATGAAACCCTGAAACGATCTGGTGTCGGGCCCGAGAGCCCGCACGCGCTCCTTATCTCCCGAGCGGAGCCGCGATCAGGCGCCATCGAGGGCGGCGATGAGCGCGCCCAGCGCCTCAGCCCGCGTCGGCAGCGCCGGATGGAGGCAGACGATGCGCCGCGCGAAATCCTGCGCATCCGGCACCGGGCAAATGTGGAGGCCGCTCGCCTCCAGCCCCGGCCACAGGGGCACCAGCGCATGGCCCATGCCGCGCGCCACCAGCAGGGCGATGGTTTCCAGCGCGTCGAGATCGCACCGCACCTCGGGGAACAGGCCGCGCGCCTTCATGTAGTCCGCCGCCAGCCGCCCGCCCCAGGAGGCCGGATCGTAGCGGATGAACGGGCCTGCCCTGATGGCCGCCTCCACCTCCCCCGGCGCCACCGGCTCCCGGCTCAGCAGCGCCAGCGGCTCCGTGCGCAGGAGGCGCGCCGCCAGCCCCTTGGGCAAGGCGAAGGGCGGCGCCACCAGAACCGCCGCGTCGAGCGCGCCGTGGGCGAGCTGCTCGTAGAGCTGGAGCGAGCTGCCCGGCACCAGCTGCAGCTTCAGCCCCGGCGCGGTGCGGGTGAGCGCATCGAGCGCGCCCGGCATCAGCCCCGTGAGCATGGTGGAGATGGCGCCCACCGCCAGCTCGCCCGAGAGCGCGCCGCCGGCGATGTCATCCTTCAGCAGCGCCGCCTCGCGGATGAGCCGCCGCGCCCGCGGCAGGAGCGCGAGGCACGCCTGGGTGGGGCGCGCGGCATGGGCGCTGCGGGCCAGCAGCGCGCAATCCAGCTCGCGCTCCAGCGCCTGCACCCGCTGGCTCACGGCGGCGGCGGTCAGCTTCTCCCGTCGCGCGGCGGCGGCGATGGAACCGGTCTCGGCCACTGCGACGAGGCTCTGGAGGAAGCGCAGATCCAAAAGAAAACCTTGGCCTGAGAGACGCAATTATATAGTTTTTGCATCGTAGGGCATGGGCTAATCAGCGGTCAAACCTCCCGCATCCGGAGCCCGCCCATGAGCGCCCCCAGGTCCCTGTTCCACCTCGCCTTCCACGTGACCGACCTCGACGCCGCCCGCCGCTTCTACGGCGGCGTGCTCGGCTGCGCGGAGGGGCGCTCCACCGACACCTGGGTGGATTTCGACTTCTTCGGCCACCAGATCTCGCTGCACCTGGGCACGCCCTTCCCGGTGACGCGCACCGGCAAGGTGGGCGAGCACATGGTGATGATGCCCCATCTCGGCGCCGTGCTGCCGCTCGACGAGTGGTTCGCGCTGGCGGAGCGCCTGCAGAAGGCGGGCGTCGCCTTCGACATCCCGCCGGTGATCCGGTTCGAGGGCGAACCGGGCGAGCAGCGCACCATGTTCTTCTTCGACCCTTCGGGAAACCCCATCGAGATCAAGGGCTTCAAGGATTTCGAAAGCGTCTTCGCCCATTGAGGGCATTCTCAACGCTCCAGGGCGATTTCCGAGCGCCAATGCGCGCGGAAACGCTCGGGCTGATGCCCCGGCCTCAACCGGGGCATTGTCGGCTCAGCCCACCACGCGCCAGTGCAGGGGGAAGGTGGGGTCGAACACCGTGAGCGGCCCCGCCCCGGTCTCGATCTTACGCGGATACTCCACCGCCGCCTCATCCTTGGCGAGGGTGACGCGCGCCGCGTTCGGCGGCAGGCGGTAGAAGGCCGGTCCGTTGAGGGAAATGAAGGCCTCCAGGCGGTCGAGCGCGCCATCCTGGTCGAACACTTCCGTCACGGCCGAGAGGGCGTTGGTGGCGGTGTAGCAGCCGGCGCAGCCGCAGGCGCTCTCCTTGGCGGGGTCCAGATGGGGCGCGCTGTCGGTGCCCAGGAAGAAATGGCTGTCGCCCGAGGTGGCGGCGGCGCGCACCGCGAGGCGGTGCTCCTCGCGCTTGGCCACGGGCAGGCAGTAATAGTGCGGCTTGATGCCCCCCACCAGGATGTGGTTCCGGTTGATGATGAGGTGCTGCACAGTGATGGTGGCGCCGATATCGTCCCCGCCCTGGCGCACATAGTCCGCGCCGTCGCGGGTGGTGATGTGCTCCAGCACCACCCTGAGGCCCGGCGTGCGGCGGCGCAGGGGCTCCAGCACCCGCTCGATGAACACTGCCTCGCGGTCGAAGATATCCACCGCCGGGTCCGTCACCTCCCCGTGCACGCACAGGGGCAGGCCGATCTCGGCCATGGTGTCGAACACCTTCTGCACCTTGGAGAAATCCCGCACGCCGGAGGCCGAGTTTGTGGTGGCGCCGGCGGGATAGAGCTTCACCGCGTGGATGATGCCGTCCGCCTTGGCGGCCTTCAGGTCGGCCGGGTCTGTCTCCTCGGTGAGGTAGACGGTCATGAGCGGGGTGAAGTCCATGCCCTCGGGCACGGCGGCGCGGATGCGATCGCGATAGGCGGCAGCCTCCGCGCCCGTGACCACGGGGGGCACGAGGTTCGGCATCACGATGGCGCGGGCGAAGTGGCGCGCGGTTTCCCCCACCACCGCCTGCAGCACCGCGCCGTCACGCAAGTGGAGGTGCCAGTCGTCGGGCCGGCGGAGGGTGAGGGTGCGGGGGGCGGCGTCTGCCATGGTCATTCCTTCGGACATCTCGCGGGCCGCGCGCGCCCGCCTGTGCGCGGAAATCGCCACGGATGCCGCGCCAAGGCAAGCGCGTTCCGAAGGCAGGCGCGTTTCGCAGGGGCCCGCCTCCCCCCGTCACCGGATCATGAAGCCGATGGCGATGGCATTGGCGATGTCGATGAAGAAGGCCGACACCAGGGGCAGGATGATGAAGGCGGTGGGCGCGGGCCCGTGGGTCTTGGTCACCGCCGTCATGTTGGCGATGGCGGTGGGGGTCGCGCCCAGGCTGATGCCGGTGAAGCCGGCCGCGATCACCGCCGCCTGGTAGTTCCGCCCCATGGCCGGGAACACCACGAACAGGATGTAGGCCACCGCCACCAGGGTCTGCAGCCCCAGCACCACGGCCAGGGCCGGCCCCAGGCCGCCGAGCGTCCAGAGCTGCATGCTCATGAGCGACATGGCGAGGAAGATCTTGAGCGACAGGTCCGAAATCAGCGCCAGCGCCGGCGTGCGGGCGGGCCAGGCGCTCGCCCAGGGCGTGCGCCCCAGCAGCACCGGCGCGGCATTGGTGATGACGATGGCCACCAGCAGGCACACCACGAACATGGGCAGCTTGATGCCCGTCATCTCCACCACGTCCTCCAGCGCATAGGCGATGAGGATGACGATGTTGAGCACCAGCAGCGCGCTCAGGATGTTGTCGTAGGTCACCTTGCCGGCGTCGGGGCCCACATCGTGCTCCGGCAGGCCCACCATGGGCGGCAGGATCTCGTCGGAGCGCAGCTTGTAGCGGTTGATGAGGATGCCGGCCACCGGCCCGCCCACCACGCTGGCGATGACGAGGCCCAGGGTGGCGCT
Organism: Xanthobacter albus; assembly: GCF_043194895.2. Classification (NCBI taxonomy): domain Bacteria; kingdom Pseudomonadati; phylum Pseudomonadota; class Alphaproteobacteria; order Hyphomicrobiales; family Xanthobacteraceae; genus Xanthobacter; species Xanthobacter albus. Next base: position 238,643 of record NZ_CM195532.1, read on the forward strand.
GGCGATGCCCACTTCCAGCGCGTTGGAGAGGCCGAATCGCTCGGAGATGAGGGGCGCCCAGGCGATTGTGGTGCCGTGGCCGCCGATGAGGGAAACCGAGCCGAGCAGCGGCGCGAGCCCCTCCGGCAGGCCGAGCGCGGCCACCCCGCCCAGCGCCACCAGATTCTGCACGGCGAGATAGACCACCGTGAGCACCAGCAGGATGGCGAGCGGCCGGCCACCGGTGACGAGGTCCGCCAGGCGCGCATTGAGGCCGATGCCGGTGAAGAAATAGAGCAGCAGCATATCCCGCGCCTCGAGGTCGAACGAGATGGCGAGCCCGAACACGCGGTAGGCCACGAGGGTGCAGATGGCCGCCAGCAGGCCGCCCGTCACCGCCTCGGGAATGTTCCAGCGGCGCAGCGGCGCGATCACGGAGTTGAGGCCCACGCCGACGAAATAGACCAGGATGGCGGTGGTGAAGGTGAGCAGGCCCTGGGCCTCGTAGGTCGCCGGCATGGTTCTCCCGATGGTTCTGGGTCCCGCTGTTCCGCGACAAAAGCACAAACGGGCGGACTTCTCACCCCGCCAGGGCCTCTCGGCCGCGATTTTCCGCCGGGGCGGGCGGCGTCAGTCCGTGTCGCGGTGGTGGGTGAAATGGTCGGTCACCGCGAGCACCGCATAGCCGCACACGAAAATGATGTTGGCGACGGCGAGCCACTTCACCTGCGCCTCGCTGACGCTGGTCTCCAGCTTCATGAGCGCCTTGAGCAGGGTGATGCCGGCGATGGCCATCATGGAGGCGAACAGCTTCTGCTTGAGGCCGGAGAAACTCACCCGCCGCATCCAGTCCGGCCAGCCCTCGGCATGGCGGCGGTCGATGCGGCCGACGAAATTCTCGTAGCCCGAGCAGATGACGATGACCACGAGCCCGCCCACCAGCGTCAGGTCGATGAGCGAGAGGAGGCCCATCAGCACCTCCGCATCGCTGGCCGAGGGCAGGCCCCGGAGGAAGGACCAAAGCTGCATGAAGAAGGCGGCCACCACCAGCGCCAGCGCCAGGGCGAGCCCCACGAACAGCGGCACCAGCGCATAGCGGCACAGCACCACGAGGCGCGAAATCAGCGCGGTCATGCGCCCTCCTTCAGGCGGGCGCCGGGCAAGGCCGGCACCCGCGCCGAGCCGTCAGAAGCTGCCCACCATGGTGCCCAGCGCGATCACCACCACGAGCGCCAGCAGCGCGCTGACGATGGCGGCCATGACGATGTCGAGATAGCCTTCCTTGTGGGTCACGCCGCACACGGAAAGCAGGGTCACCACCGCGCCGTTGTGGGGCAGGCTGTCGAGGGTGCCGGAGCCGATCACCGCCACGCGGTGCATCAGCGCCGGGTCCATGCCGATCTCCTGGGCGATCTTCATGTAGGTGGGCCCGAGCGCGTCGAGGGCGATGGTGAGCCCGCCCGAAGCGGAGCCCGTGAGCGCGGCCAGGATGTTGGTGGCCACCGCCAGCGACACCAGCGGCCCGCCCTCGATGCCCAGCACCCAGTTGCGCACGTCCTCGAAGGCGGGGGTGGCGGCCACGATGGCGCCGAAGCCCACTAGGCTGGCCACCGAGAGGATGGGCAGCACCGAGGCGTTGGCGCCCGCCGCCATGGTGGCGCGCAGCACCGGCACCGAGCGGAAGTTGATGGCAACCACCGTGATGATGGCCGCGATCAGCGCCGTGATGACCGACCACACGCCGCCCACCGCCGCCAGCGTCACCCCGCCCCAGCGTTCCTCGGCCAGGAACGACACGTCGAGCCGGGGCAGGATGGCGAACGACATCAAGAGGTTCACCGCCACCACCACGATGATGGGCAGGGCCGCGAGGAGGATGGAGGGGCCCTTCGTGCTCCCCTTGCTGTGCTCGATCTCCGCCGGGTCGAAGGCGCCGGAGGTGGTGGCGCGCTCGCGCACGATGGGGTCTTCGGCCGCCTTCTCCACGCTGGCCGCGGGGTCCAGCACCAGCCCGCCGAAGCCCTCGCCCCGCGCGCGGGCCTTGGCCTCCGCGCGCTTCAGCCACCACAGGCCGAAGCCGAGCATCACCGCCGAGGCGATGAGGCCGAGGCCCGGCGCCGCGAACGGCGTGGTGCCGAAGAAGGGCATGGGGATGGCGTTGTTGATGGAGGGCGTGCCAGGCATGGCCGACATGGTGAAGGTGGTGGTGCCGAGCGCCACCGCCGCCGGCATCAGCCGTCGCGGCAGCTGGGCGGTGCGGAACAGCTCCACCGCCATGGGCACCAGCACGAAGAAGGCCACGAACAGGCTGACGCCGCCGTAGGTGACGATGGCGCCCGCCAGCACCACCGCCAGCACCGCCCGCTCGGCCCCGAGCTTCTGCGTCATGTACTGGGCGATGGAGGTGACCGAGCCGGAATCCTCCATCAGCTTGCCGAACACCGCGCCGAGCAGGAACAGCGGGAAGAACTGCGCCACGAACTGCGCCGCGTTCGGCATGAAGGTCTGGGTCCAGCTCGCGAGCAGGGGCTCGCCCGCGAACGCCGCCACGATCAATCCCGCCACCGGCGCGATGATGAGGATCGAGGAGCCCTTGAAGGCGAAATAGATGAGGACGGCGAGGCCGACCAGGATTCCGAGGAGGCCCATGCTCACAGCTCCGCCAGTTTCACAGCTCGGACAGGAGCTGCTCGAAGTCCACGGTGGATGCCTTGCCGATATCGTTCCCGTGCTCGGCGATGAAGACCTCGGCCGCCTTGCGGCCCTCGTCCTTCAGCCAGCTCAGGAACTCCCACTCGGCATTGAGCTTCGAGGAGAAGCCGAGGTCGTTCATGACCGGGTTGCGCACCACATGCACGCGCATGCGCGCCCAGTCGCAGGCCTCGCTGTCGCTGGAGAGCTGGCTCGCGTGGCGCTGCAGGAGCGCCATCATGTAAAGCTCCTTGATCGCCACCGCGTTGAACGAAACCTCGTTCAGGCGGTTGAGGATCTCGGTGGGGGTCCGCGGCGTGCCGGGGCGCTCCAGCGGATTGATGGGGACGAGGATGGTGTCGTCGCTCTTCAGCTGGTTCACCAGCGGCGCCAGGGTGGGATTGCCGGAATAGCCGCCGTCCCAATAGGCCTCGCCGTCGATCTCCACCGCCTGGAACAGGGTGGGCAGGCAGGCGGAAGCCATCAGCACATCGGGGGTGATCTCGGCGTTGCGGAACACCCGCGGCCGGCCCGTGCGCACGTTGGTGGCGGTGATGAACACCTGGATCGGCGAATTGCGCAGCCGCTCGAAGTCGATCTGCTTCTCCAGGATCGGCGCCAGCGCGTTGCGGCCCAGGGGATTGTACTGGTAGGGCGAGAATACCCGCGTCATCAGGTCCATGAACAGGAAGCCCGGCGCCTGGTCCAGCGACCAGCGGCCCAGCATCTTGTCCCATAAGGTGCGCTGGAACGGACTGAAGCGCGCCTCTTCGGACACGTGGCGCCAGTAGTTCTCCAGCGCCGCCTTCGCACCCTCGCGGCCGCCGGCCGCGAAGCCGTCCGCCAGCACGGCGGCGTTCATGGCGCCCGCCGACGTCCCGGAAACGCCCTCGACCTCGAGCCAGCTCTCTTCGAGGAGCCGGTCCAGCACGCCCCAGGTGAAGGCGCCGTGGGAACCTCCGCCCTGCAGGGCGAAGTCCACCAGCACAGGTTCCCGTTCCATTCGCGATCCCCTTCTCGCATTCCTCGCCCGCCCGTCGCCGCGCCGGCATGGGCCGCGACGCCGCGGCCCCGTCCGAGCGGCCGGCGGGCCGGCTCCGTTCCCCTGCCCCCGCGACCGCACCGGCGCGCGGGCGTCTCACCGTGCCGCCCGGAGGCGTCGCTCAGGCCGCCTGCGCCTGCCCGGCCGCGGCCGGCGCGTGCTCGGGCGGCGTGTCAGGCCCGAACCACGCCACGTAGAGCGCCGGCAGGAAGATGAGCGTGAGCAGCGTGCCCACCAGGAGGCCGCCCATGATGGCGAACGCCATCGGTCCCCAGAACACCGTCGGCGCGATGGGGATCATGCCCAGCACCGTGGACACCGCCGTGAGCATGATGGGCCGGAAGCGCGCCGAGGATGCCGCGATGACCGCATCCCACACCTTCTTGCCCGCGGCCCGGTCCGCCTCGATCTGGCCGATGAGGATGACCGCGTTCTTGGTGATCATGCCGATGAGCGCGAGCACGCCCAGGATGGCCACGAAGCCCAGCGGCCGGCCGGACGCGAGCAGCGCCCCCACCACGCCGATGAGCCCGAGCGGCGCCACCGACAGCACGATCACCATGCGCTGGAAGCTCTTGAGCTCGAACATGAGCACGGTGAACATGATGAGCAGCATCACCGGCACCACCGCCATGACCGAGGCGAGGGACGCCGCGCTCTCCTCCACCGTGCCGCCCACCGCGATGTCGTAGCCGGGCGGCAGGGTCTTGCGCAGGGCGTCGATCTTCGGCCCCAGCGCCTCCACCACCGTTTCCGGCAGCACGCCCGGCTTCACGTCCGCCTGGACGGTGAGGGTGGGCACGCGGTCGCGCCGCCAGATCACCGGATATTCCTGGTCGAAGCGGAAGGTGGCGATCTGGCTCAGCGGCACGGTGCGGCCGTTGGGCAGCGGCACCTGCAGGCTCGCCAGCGTGTCGAGGGAGACGCGCTCCTCGTCGGTGGCGCGGGCCACCACGTTGACGAGGTAGATGTCATCGCGCACCTGGGTCACCGGCGCGCCGGAGAGCACGGTGTTCATCACCCCGGCGAGCTGGGCGGTGGAGAGGCCGAGCAGGCGCGCCTCGTCCTGGTTCACCTCGATGCGCACCTGCCGGGCCGGCTCGATCCAGTCGTAATTGACCTTCACCGCGTCGGGGTCGGAGGCCACCGTGGCCGCGAGGTCGAAGGCGATGGCGCGCACCTTCTCGATGTCGGGGCCCGAGACGCGGTATTGCACCGGCCAGCCCACGGGGGGCCCCAGCTCCAGCGGCGAGATGCGGGAGACGAGCTGGGGGAAGTCCTCCGCCAGCACCTTCTCCAGCTTCTTGCGCAGCCGGTCGCGCGCCGCCACGTCCTGCGCCACGATCACGGTCTGGGCGAAGAAGTCGTTCGGCAGCTGCACGTCGAGCGGCAGGTAGAAGCGGATGGCGCCGCGGCCCACATAGGTGGACCAGCGCGCCACGTCCGGGTCGCCCTGGAGCACCCTGTCGAAGGTCTCGGCCACCGTCTCGCTCGCGTAGATGGAGGCGTTCTGCGGCGAGGCGAGGTCCACCAGCAGCTCGGGCCGGTCCGAAGAGGGGAAGAACTGGCGCGGGATGAGCGGCAGCGCCAGCACCGAGAGCACGAACAGGCCGAGGGTGACGGCCACCGTCACCCAGCGCATCCTCAGGCACAGCACCAAGAAGGCGTGGTACATGCCCAGCACGCCCCTGGGCGGGGCGTCCGGGTCAGGGATGCTCTCCTTCGGCGGCGCCTTCAGGATCACCACCTGCAGCAGCGGCGTGAACAGCACCGCGACGATCCACGACACCAGCAGCGCGATGGTGACCACCGCGAACAGGGTGAAGGTGTATTCGCCCGCGGAGGACGCCGCGAAGCCCACCGGCACGAAGCCCGCCACCGTCACCAGCGTGCCCGCCAGCATGGCGGCCGCGTAGGCCTTGAAGGCGAAGGACGCGGCGGTCACCTTGTCGTCGCCGGCCGCGAGGCGCGTCAGCGTGGCATCGGTGGTGGTCATGGCGTCGTCAACCATCAGCGCCAGGGCGATGATGAGCGCGCCGAGCGAGATGCGCTGCATGTCGATGTGCGCGATCTGCATGAGCGCGAACACCACCGCCAGCGTGAGCGGGATGGCGAGCGCGACGATGGCGCCCGCCCGCACCCCGAGCGCGATGAACGATACCACCAGGATGATGGCGATGGCCTGCCACAGGCTCTCCATGAACTCGGCGATGGCGGTGTTCACGGTCACCGCCTGGTCGGCGACCAGATGAGCCTCGATGCCGATGGGCAGGTTGGCGATGGCCCGGTTCATGGTGGCGTCGATGGCCTTGCCCATGGCCAGGATGTCGCCACCGTCCTGCATGGCGATGGCGAGGCCGATGGCCGGCTTGCCGTTCACCCGGAACATGGGCTGGGGCGGATCGGCATAGGCGCGGTGGATGGTGGCGATGTCGGCAAGGCGGATGAGCCGGCCGTTCACCACGAAGTTCACGTTGGCGATGTCGGCTTCCGATTCGAACGCGCCGGAGACGCGCACCGACATGTTCTCCGCATTGGTGCGGATCTCGCCCGCCGGCTGCACGATGTTCTGCCGCTGGAGGGCGGCGAGCACCGCCGCGCGGTCGATGCCGAGGCTCGCCAGCTCCCGCATGGAGAATTCGAGGAAGATGCGCTCGTCCTGCGCGCCCAGGAGCTCGATCTTGGAGACGTCCTGCACGTGCAGCAGCTCGGAGCGGATGTCCTCCACATGGTCGCGCAGCTCGCGCTGGGTGAAGCCGTCCGCCGTGAAGCCGTAGATGATGCCGAAGGTGTCGCCGAACTCGTCGTTGAAGAAGGGGCCGACGATGCCCTGGGGCAGGGTGTGGCGGATGTCGCCCACGCTCTTGCGCACGTGGTACCAGATGTCCGGCACCTCGGCGGCGGTGGCCGAGCCCTTCAGGTGCACGAAGATGGTGGTGGTGCCGGCCTTGGTGTAGCTTTCCAGGTAGTCGAGCTTGGGCACCTCCTGCAGCTTGCGCTCCAGCCGCTCGGCCACCTGCTTGAAGGTCTCCTCGATGGTGGCGCCGGGCCAGTTCGCCTGCACCACCATGGTCTTGATGACGAAGGTGGGGTCCTCGGCGCGGCCGAGGTTCCGGAAGGCCATGGCGCCCGCCACCACCGCGATCGCCATGAGATAGATGATGACCGAGCGGTGCCTCAGCGCCCAGGCGGAGAGATTGAAGCCCTTCACAGCCCGGCCCCCGCGCCGCCGAGAAGGCGCACCTTCTGCCCGGGATGCAGCGCCTGCACGCCGGCGGTGACCACGACTTCGCCCGGCTTCAGCCCCTCGGCCACAGAGACGGCGGCGGGCGTGAAGCGCAGCACTTCCACGTTGCGCAGGCTGACCGTGAGGGCCTTGGGGTCCACCACCCACACCGCGGGCTTGTCGTTGAGGCGCGTGAGGGCGCTCGCCGGCACCTCGATCACGGGGCCGGTGTCCATCATCACGCGGCCGGTCACGGTGGTGCCGAGGCGCATGGCGGCGGGCGGATCGATGAGGCCGACGCGCACCCGGAAGGTGCGGGTCACCGGGTCGGCCTGGGGCGAGACCTCGCGCACGCGGCCCATGGCGGTCACGGCCGGGTCGGCGGTGAGGCTCACCTGCACGTCGGGATCGCCGGAGGTGGAGCCGAGCACCTGGGCCGGCACCTCGAACACGGCATCGCGCCCGTCCTGGCGCGCCACCTGGATCACGGTCTGCCCGGCCTGCACCACCTCGCCGGGCTCGGCCCGGCGCTGGGTGACGACGCCGGACGTGTCGGCCTTCAGTTCGGTATAGCCCAGACGGTCCTCGGCGATCTTGAGCTGGGCTTCCGCGTCCTCCACCTGGGAGCGGGCGTTCAGGAACGCCTGCTCGGCCTGCTCGTACTGCGCGCGGGGCGTGAAGCCGCGGGCGAGGAGCTGGCGCTGGCGCTCATACTGGTTGCGGGTCTGGGTGAGATTGGCGTTGGCGGCGGAGACCGCGGCCTGGGCCGAGCGCACCGCGTTCTGCTCGTTCTGCGGATCGAGCCGCGCCAGCACCTGGCCGGGCTTCACCTGGTCGCCCACGTTCACGAGGCGCTCGACGATGCGCCCGCCGATGCGGAAGCCGTAGGAAGCCTCGTTCTCCGCCTCCACATGGCCGGTGAGGGACAGAGCGTCGCCGGCGATGCGGTTGGCGGTGACGATGGTGCGCACGGGGCGGATCTCGGGCGCCGCCTCCTTCTTCTCCTCGCCGCAGCCGGCCAGGGCGAAGGCCACGAGCGACAGCGCCGCGAGCCGTCCCGCCCACCGGCCCGCCCGCAGGCCGGTCTCGTCCGCCATGTCCCGTCTCGTCATCAGCGCAGCCACGAACGTTTCCTTTCCCTGCGCGCGGATCGCCGAGGCCCGTTCCGGACCGGCGCACGCGGGGCCATGCCCCCGGCGCCGCGAATGCCGAAACCTGTCACGGGATCAATGCACGCCATCCGTCTTCAAAAGGGACCCGCACCGGGTGTAGCATTACAGAAAGTCGGACCACCAATACCCTCGTTCCCGCACCGCAGCAAGAGATGGACGAGGCCGAAGGCGAGATGAGGCCAATCAAAAAGCACAATGCGAGCGCGCATATCGACCCGTATCGAGCTACAATATATCATCCAAAGGTCGAATACTCGTAGAATAGGCAAAAACAGCCGGATTGTAACCTTGAAATGACCGGCACCATCAAACCGCAAGAGCCACAGAGCACGCAAGACTACAGTGAAGCGGGGCGCATCCGAAGGAGGCGCGGGAAGGCCGGGCCATGTATATTCCCGTCCCTTCTACAACCCGCTCAAGAAGAGAGCCTCCCCTCCTCCGCGCCGTCGATGTAATGCTCCGCTTGCGCCCGCGCCGAACACATGCGCGCGCCTGCGGCAAGAACGGCCGCCTGCCGCCCTCAACACGGCGGGGCGCTGGCGGCTAAGATCGGCCGGGAGCTTGAGTCGCGCCGCATCCGGCGCGCGGGCGGTCAAGGAGCGGCGGCATGGGCGAGGGCCGGATCGAGGCGGGGGACATTTCCCTCGCCTGGCGCGAGTGGGGCGCGGGCGAGGTCACCGTGCTGTTCATCCACGGCAACCTCGCCAGCAAGGACTGGATCGCGCTTGCCGCGCCGCATTTCCCGCGCGGGGTGCGCACCATCGCCGTGGACTGGCGCGGCTGCGGCGACAGCGACAAGCCCGCGCCCCTCGCGGACTTCACCAACTATTCCATTGCCCGGCATGCGGACGACATGCTGGCCGCCCTCGACGCGCTCGATGTCTCCTTCTGCCACCTTGCCACCCATTCCACCGGGGGCATCATCTCCACCCGCATGCTGCTGAAGCAGCCGGACCGGTTCGGGCGCGTGTTCTCGCTCTCCCCGGTGGCGCCACAGAGCTTCGAGTTCCCCAAGGACAAGGCGGCCGTGTTCGGCGAGATGAAGAAGAGCCGGCCGCTCACCCGGCAGGTCATGGCCCTCACCTGCCCGAGCCTGTTCGAGCCGGAGAGCCTCGCCAAGGGGCCGCCGCGCCTGCGGGCCGACGTCGGCCCGCGCGGCGTCCTGTTCGAGCGCATCGTGGAGCAGGCGTTCGCCGTCTCCGACGGCATCTGGCACGGCACGCCCGAGACCCTGACGCAGGAGGCGCGCAGCGGCGAGCTGAAGGCGCTCATGGGCACCATCCGCCATCCCCACCTCGTGGCCTGGGGCACCCGGGACATGGTGATCCGCGAGGCGGACCTGAAGCTGATGGCCGACGCGATGCCCGATTGCCGCTTCGTCGCGGTTCCGGGCGTCGGCCATTCCATGAACGTGGAGGCGCCGGAGCTTTACGCCGGCTTCTTCGGGGCGTGGCTCGGCGGCCTGTCGTTCTGAGGGGCGCCGCCCGGCGGGCTCAGGGCACGAGGCCGGGCGGAAAGACGGCCTCGGCCATCACATAGGCGAGCACGAGCACCAGCATCACCAGGGCGAGGGCGGCTGTGGACCAGCGCCGCAGCACCGTGTCGAGCGCCACCGCCCCGTCCCGCAGGGCGCGGTAGGCCGCCGCCAGGGGCGCGGCCGCGACGATGATGTCGCCTGGCGGCAGCTCCACGAAGCGCGGCGGCTTCTGGTAGATCAGCGCCGCCACCCCGAGCCCGAGCGCCACCGGCCACAGCCCCTTGATGAGGGTGGACAGGCTGAGCAGGATGGCGAGGCTCCCGCCCGTCACCGGCGTGAACAGGGCGAACGGCAGCAGCACCGCGAGGCCGCTCAGCACCGCCCAGGGCAGCCCCTCGCCCGGCGCCACCGGAAGTCCGGCGAAGCCCGTTCCAGCGGCGGCCTCCGTCTCTCCCTTGGCCCCCTCTCCCTTGGCCCCCTCTCCCTTGGCCCCGGCCACATCGAGCAGCAGCAGCACGTAGCGCGCCATCAGCACCGTGGTACCCACAGCGGAAAGGGCCAGCAGCACGCCGGCGAGCCCCTCTCCCACCGGGTCCTTCACCGCATATTTGGCGAGCGCCCCGCCGGTGAAGGGCAGCCCCGCGAGGCTGAGGCCGAGCAGCGCCGCCACCAGCAGCACCGGCGCCAGCCGCGCCCGCGGGGTGGCCGCCGCGACGCCCACGGTGAGGAACATGGCCCCCTTCAGCAGCATGTGGCTGAGGGCATAGAAGGCGGCCAGGGCGGGCACGGCCGCATCCCCTCTCTCCAGCCCGGCGCCGAGCACGGCGGCCAGCACCCCCATCTGGCTGACGGTGGAATAGGCGAGCACCCGCTTGGGGTGGCGCTGGGTGAGGCCGATGGCGACGCCGTAATAGGCGGTGAACAGGCCCGCCGCCATCAGCCCCGTGCCCCAGTCGAGCCACGCCTCCCCGCCCGGCAGGAAGCGGATGAGGCCGATCACCCCCGCCTTCACCACGATGCCCGACAGCACCGCCGAGCCCGGCACCGGCGCCACCGCATGGGCCAGCGGCATCCACACGTGGAGCGGGAACAGGCCCATCTTCATGGTGAAGCCCACCAGCAGCAGCGCCAGGATCGTCTCCTTCCAGGGCGAAGCGGAAAGGCCCGCCACCGCGTCGCGGATCAGGGGATTGGCCTCGGTGGCCGAGGAGGCGAGCATCACGAAGGCGGCGATCAGCAGCGCCTCGCCCAGCACCGTGAGCGCGAGATACACCTTGCCGGCGCGGCGCGCCTCGGCGGTGTCGTCGTGGGTGGCGAGGCCGAAGGCGGAGAAGCTCACCAGCGCATAGGCGAGGTAGAAGCTCGCCACGTCCGCCACCAGGAACACCGCGAACGACCCCGCGAGGGTCAGGAGCCACCACACGGAGAAGGTGCCGCGGGCGGGGTCGGCCCGCAGATAGGAGACGGCGTAGAGCCCGGCCGCCAGCCACAGCAGCGCGGCGCCGCCCAGCAGCACCGCGCCCGGCAGGTCGAGCGCGAAGGTGAGGCGGAACGGCGGCGGCACCACCAGCACCGATTGCCCCACCGGCACCAGCAGCGCCGCGGCGAGCCCCGGCAGCGGCGCCAGCAGCAGCAGCACATCCGCCCGCCGCCGCACCCAGGGCTTCACCGAGGCCAGCGCGAGGGCGAGCGGCACCAGCACCGCGGCCAGGAGAAGAAGATCGCTCGTGCGCATGTCGCCCATCACGGCACCATCCCCGCCCAGCTCGCCGGCCGGCCGATGAACAGGAAGGGCGCGGGCTCCAGCGGCACGAAGCCAAAGCCTACCGCCACCAGGGCGAGGGCGAGCGCCACCCATTCGCGCCAGCGCTCCACCGGCCGGACGGCCGGCGGCGCGGCCGGGCGCTGGAGCGCGAGCACCACCACCTTCAGCACATAGCCGCCCGCGAGCAGCCCGCCCACCAGGATCACGCCCGCGATCCACCAGGCCTGGAGATGCACGGCGGCGCTCAGCAGCATCACCTTGGCCACGAAGCCGCCCGCCGGCGGCAGGCCCATGAGCGAGAGCCCGCCAAGCCCGAACGCCACCAGCGCCACCGGCACCACCCGCCCGGCGCCGGAAAGGCCGGCGATGCGATCATGCCCCAGGGCCTCGGCGATGAGGCCGGCGGCCATGAACATGGCGGCCTTGGAGAAGGCGTGGGAGGCGAGGTGCAGCGCCCCGCCGGTCCAGGCCAGCGCGCTCCAGGGGCTGGCCAGCGCCGCCAGGGGGAACATGAGGAAGAGGTAGCCGATCTGCGCGGCGGTGGAATAGGCGATGAGCAGCTTCAGCCGCGGCTGCGCCAGGGCGACGAGGCTTCCCACCAGGATGGCCGCCGCGCCGAGGCCCGCGAGCACCGGCGCCACCGCCGCCGCAAGGTCGGCGGGCGCGAGATCGAGCCAGAAGCGCACCAGGAGGAAGATGGGCGCCTTGATGACCACAGCCGAGAGCATGGCGCTCGCCGCGGGCGGGGCGCCGGAATGGGCCGGCGGCAGCCACAGGTGCAGCGGAAAGAGCGCCGCCTTCGCCATCATGCCCGCGCTCATGGCCGCGAGCGCCAGCACGAAGCCCGGGCTCGCCTTGGCGGCGCGCGCGAGGAGGATGATGTCGAGCGTGCCGTAGAGGCCGTAGATGATGACGACACCGAGCAGGTAGAGCAGCGAGCCGAACAGCGCGAACAGCAGGTAGCGCAGCGCCGCCTCAAGCTGGGCCGGCTTGCCGTCGAGGCACACCAGCGGCACGGCGGCGAAGGTGAGCATCTCCAGCGCCACGTAGAGGGTGAAGAGATCCTCCGCCAGGAACACGAGGTTCAGCGCGCTGAACACGCTCACCAGCAGCATCCAGAAGGCGGGCGGCATGCGCTCGCCCGCCGCCCGCGGCCGGCCGGGGGCGGTCATGGCGAACAGGCCGGTGGCGAGCAGCACCACCGCCGTCATCACCAGCATGAAGGCGGAAAGCCCGTCCGCCCGCAGCCCCACGCCAAGGGGCGGGCGCCAGCCGCCGATGAAGGTGACGAGCGCCTGGCCCCCCTGCGCCACGGCGCCCGCGAGCGCGAGCGCCACCAGCAGCCCGAGCCCCAGCACCGCCAACGTCGCCCGCTCCGCGGCGCGGGCCGGCATCAGCAGCAGGGGCGGAAGGGCGAGAAGCGGCAGGATGACCGCCACCACCAGCAGCGCGCCGCCGGAGCCGAGGATGCCGCTCACGCCTCGTCCTCCGGCGCGGGGCGGGCGGAAACGGCCCCCGCGCGCAGGGCGGCGAGGCGGCGCAGCAGCGCCACCGCGAGCGCCGTGGCCGAGAACGCCACCACGATGCCGGTGATGACCAGCGCCTGCGGCACCGGATCGGCGCCGAACCCCGCCGCCGCGCCGCGCCGCGCCACCACGCCGAATACCAGGAACACGCCGCCGCCCAGCAGGTTGAAGGCGAGGATGCGCGCCAGCGCGTCCCGCCCCACCATGAGGCCGTAGACGCCGATGGCCGAGAGCGCCGCGCCGACGAGGCCGAAGAAAGCGGGCGTGCTCATGCCCGCCTCCCTTCCGGCGGCCCGAGCACCAGGAGCGCCAGGGTGACGGCGATGGAGAGCGTGATGGCCGCCTCCACCGCGATGATGACCGGCTTCTCGATGCCGTCGGGATAATCGAGGAAGGCATCGGCCACCACCCAGCCGGCGATGCCCACGGCGAGGAAGGCGAACGGCCCCGCCAGCACCGCGAGCCGCAGCGGGCGGCCGCCGAGCACCGGCGCGGGCTTGAGGCCGGCCATGAGGGCGAGCAACCCCATGGCCGCCAGCACCGCCCCGCCCTGGAAGGCGCCGCCGGGCACATCCGCCCCCGCCCAGAACATGTGGAAGCCGACGAGCCCCCCCACCGGCAGCACCACCCGCGCCAGGAAACCGAGCGCGCCGGAAGGCGGCGCCGGCCACAGGGGCGCCGGCGCCCCGCGCCAGCCGGGGTCCGCGGAGAGCGACCACACCCCCACCAGCGCGATCAGCAGCACCACCGTCTCCAGCAGCGTGTCGAGGGCGCGGAATACGATGAGCACGCCGGTCACCGGATTGCCGAGGTCGGTGGCGGGCAGCGCCTGCGCCACCTCGGGCGCGAGGGTGGGCGCGGGCTCCGGCAGCAGCACCACCACCAGAGCGAGGGCGGCGAACACCGCCAGCGCCACCACGCCCGCCCCCAGGTGATAGAGCGGGCCCACGTTGCGCTCACGGCTCGCCGGCGCGTCGCCCGCCGCCTGCAGCAGAACCAGCCCGGTGATGCCGCTGCCCACCGCCACCTCGGTGAGGGCGACATCCGGCGCGGCGAGGCGCACCCAGGCGAGCCCCAGCACCAGGCCGTAGGCCATGAAGGCGACCACCCGCGCGAAGCCGTCGCCGCCGCCGGCGGCCCGCAGCGCGGCGGCGAGGGCGAGGAGCGCGAGCGGAACGTCGAGCAGCAGGTTCACGGCGCGGAACCCTCCCCGCGTTCATCCGGGGCGTCGCGCTCCGGCCCGGCGCGAAAGGCGACGTCCGCCATCAATTGCGCGACGGCGCCGGAGGAAACCTGCAGCAGCAGCCAGATGCCCAGCATCTTGGCCGCGTCCAGCACGCCCCCCTGCGCCACCGCCTGAGGCAGCAGGCCCAGGACGATGAGGCCGAGGCCGATGTTGTCCGCCTTGGAAAGAGCGTGCAGGCGCGCCAACGGATCGGGCAGGCGCAGCAGCCCCACCGTGCCGGCGATGAAGAACAGAAGCCCCGCCGCCACCAGCAGCAGGGTGAAGATGTCGCGGGCGAGGCTCACGGCGCGCGCCTCCCCTGCGAGCGCCCGCGCAGCGCCACCGCGCGAAACGCCGCCACCGCGCAGGCGCCGAGCAGCGCCAGCAGCAGCGCCACGTCGAGCGCCGCCGCGTCCTCCTGCGCCACCGACAGCAGCAGCAGCACCGTGATGCCGCAGGTGCCGAGCAGCTGAAGGGCCATCATCCGCCCCACGGCGCCGCTGCGCCACACGCCGAGCAGGCCGGTGGCGGCGATGAGCACCAGCAGGCCCGCGGCGGCGACCAGGAAATCAGCCATGGCGCTCCTCCACGTCTTCGCTGGCGGGCGCCTCGGCCCGCCCCAGGGCATCGAGGAACACGCAGAGGTCTCCCTCCAGCTCCTCCAGCACCGGCCCGTCGAGATCGAGGACATGGAGCAGCAGCGCGTCCTCCTCCTCGCCCGCCGGCAGGGCGCCGGGCTGGAGGCTGGTCACGGCGGCGAAGGCCTGCCGCGCGAGGCCGCGGGGCAGGCCGCATTCCACCGCCACCACCCCCGGCGCCAGGGGCAGCGCGGGGTGAAGCACGCGCCACGCCATGTCGAGGCCGGCGGCGACCGAGCGGCGCAGGAAATGGAGAAGGAAGCGGCCAATCGCCAGCAGATCCGGCCGGTGGGCGGCGGGGGGAATGAGCCGCAGGCTGAGCTGCCCTGCGAGCACGCTTGCCGCCGCTCCGGCGAGAAGATCGAAGACGCCCACCCGTCCGAGGGCGATCCAGGCGAGGAAAAACCAGAGGCTGCGCAGGGCGCGCTGCACCCGCGTCGGCGGGCAGGGGGCATTCCATGCCTCGTCGGCCGGCGCCATGCTCATGCGGCGCGCCCGCCCGCGCGGCGGCGCGGTTCAGGATGGGCCATGGAGAACGCACTCATGATGGCTCGCGTGTCCCTCGGGTCCGCCGCCGGCCGATGCGGGCACCGCCGGCAGCGCAATACGGTCTTCCACCCCGCTCCATTCCCAGCACATCCCGAACGCGACGGCCAGCCCGACTTGAGCCGGGGCTGGCGCGGCGGCGCGCGCCGCCGTGGACAACACGCCAAGGCCGCCGCCCTTAAGGCCGCCGCCATTCCGGAATGCGCGCGCGGTGGCGCGCCGAGACCCGCCGGGACGCACGACAAGCGGCGGGGGAGGCTCACCTGTTTACCGTCACGCTCCAGCCGCCGCAACACGCCCGTCCACGGCCGCCCGTGGGACAAAGCGCGGCCAAGGCCGCGTCTTGCCAGCGTCGCGGATTCAGAGGAAGGTCCGCCCGGCTTCCGGCTTCCGGCGACCCGCGCCGGCAGGCCAACCCAAGCAGGCCCCCCACGGGCCATCCAAGTCAGAGAGGCGTCCCAATGAGCGATCTCGTCGTTTTCGGCTTCAGCGGTCTCCACCAGGCGGACGAAGTGCTCAACAAGCTCCGCTCCCTGCAGAAGGCCCACCTGATCGACCTCGAGGACGCCTGCGTGGTGGAGCGCGAGGCCGACGGCAAGGTGCATGTGAAGCAGGCCGTGAACCTCACCGCCCTCGGCGCGGCGCAGGGCGGCACCATGGGCGCGCTGTGGGGCGGCCTCGTCGGCCTGCTGTTCCTGAACCCGCTCGCCGGCATGGCGCTGGGCGCGGCGGCTGGCGCCGGCGCGGGCGCGCTCTCCGGCTCGCTCTCCGACTACGGCATCAACGACGACTTCGTGAAGCAGCTCGGCGAGACCATCCCCGCCAGCTCCTCCGCGCTGTTCGTGCTGGTCAAGAGCGTGACCTTCGACAAGGTGCTGCCGGAGATCGAGCCCTACGCCCCGCGCGTGCTGAAGACCTCCCTTTCCAATGAGGACGAGGCCAAGCTGAAGGCCGCCATCGCCTCCGGTGCCACGGCCGCTCCGGTCGCCTGACCCTGAGTTCCAAGGGCCCGCAGACCCCCGCGCCGCCGGCCGGCGCGGGGGATGGGGATACCTTGCCCGCAATCGATGCTATAAATGGCGGCTCGCGCAGCGCGGCCCCGCGCCGCCGATCCGCCACCGGGGCCGCCATGACCGACATCGCAACGCGCGTCTACAACCACACCTGGAAGATCGACCCCATCGTCCGGTCGGTGCTCGACACCGATTTCTACAAGCTGCTGATGGGGCAGACCATTTTCCACCGCCACCGGGACACGCGCGTCACCTTCGGCATCCACAACCGCTCCGCCCGCGTGCGCATCGCCGACATCATCGACATCGGCGCCCTGCGCGAGCAGCTCGACCATGTGCGCTCGCTCTCCCTCACCCGCGGCGAGAGCACCTGGCTGCGCGGCAACATGTTCTACGGCAAGCGGCAGATGTTCTCGCCGGACTATGTCTCCTGGCTCGAGGGCTTCCGCTTTCCCGCCTACCACCTGGAGAAGTGGGACGGGCAATATGAGCTCACCTTCGAGGGGCCGTGGGTGGAAACCACCATGTGGGAGATCCCCGCCCTCGCCATCATCAACGAGCTGCGCTCGCGCGCCGTGCTGAAGGACATGGGCAAGTTCGAGCTGCAGATCCTCTATGCCCGCGCCATGGCGCGCGTGTGGGAGAAGGTGGAGTTCCTGCGCACCCTCGGGCCCATCAACATCGCCGATTTCGGCACCCGCCGCCGCCACGGCTTCCTGTGGCAGGACTGGTGCGTGCAGGCGCTCATCGAGGGGCTGGGGGAGGGCTTCCTCGGCACCTCCAACTGCCTCATCGCCATGC
This sequence comes from Xanthobacter albus, assembly GCF_043194895.2. Lineage (NCBI taxonomy): Bacteria > Pseudomonadati > Pseudomonadota > Alphaproteobacteria > Hyphomicrobiales > Xanthobacteraceae > Xanthobacter > Xanthobacter albus. The sequence continues at coordinate 255,744 of NZ_CM195532.1, forward strand.
GCCGCGAGGTGGAGGCCACCGGAACCAACGCCCACGAGCTGCCCATGGTCTACGCCGCCCTCGCCGGCGACGACGACAAGGCGCTGGCCTGGGCGCCCTACCAGGTGCTCGCCGACTGGCAGGAGGATTACGAGGGCAACCTGCGCATCCTGCTACCCGACACCTACGGCACCTCCGGCTTCCTCGCCCACGCCCCCGACTGGGTGGCCCGCTGGACCGGCATCCGCATCGACAGCAAGGACCCGGTGGAAGGGGGCGAGGAGGCCATCCGCTGGTGGATCGAGCGCGGCCAGGACCCGCGCGAGAAGCTCGCCATCTTCTCCGATGCCCTCGACGTGCACGAGGTCGCGCGCATCCGCGACGCCTTCTGCGACCGCCTGCGCATGGGCTTCGGCTGGGGCACCCTGCTCACCAACGACTTCCGCGGGCTGGTGGCGGATGGCGCGCTCGACCCGATCTCCATCGTCTGCAAGGTGGTGTCGGCCAACGGGCGCCCGGCGGTGAAGCTCTCCGACAACCCCACCAAGGCCATGGGCCCGGCCGCCGAGGTGGAACGCTACCGGCGCGTGTTCGAGGTCGGCCCGCAGCAGGCGCGGAACCTCATCGTCTGACAGGGACAGCCGGGGTATTCGCTCCGCCCCGGAAGACACCGCAGGCGCGGGAGCATGACTTGCCGGCCTTGGCCACGCCCGATCGTTCCAGCGAAATAGACTGGCATCGGTCGACCGCCTCGGTTGATGGCACGACGGAGCCAGCGCGCGTGTTCCCCCGGCACCGCGCTGGAAAACGGCGCAGTTTTAACCCCAAGGCCGTCCGGCGCGTTCACGGGCCCTGAGTCACGCCGCGGGCCGGCGGAAACCGGAATTGCAGCGAAAGCCGCGCCCCCCGGCGCGCGACGGATCGCGGCATTGCAAGGTTCGCTCGCGCCGGAGACCGCGCGGAGCCGTGCCTCCAGCATGACCGCCACCCCGCCTCACCCAGACCTCGCGGGAAGGGCGAAGGCGCTCTCCGTTCGCGCCAGCTCCCCGAAACGCGCCAACGGGTTGCCGAAGCGCGCGCCCCACGCGAAGCGGTACCGCTCCGCCTGGAAACGCCTCAATGGCCCGCGAAGGAGACCAGCGTGCGCACCGGCACGCCGAGAGCTTCCAGCTTCCGCACGCCGCCGAGATCAGGCAGGTCGACCACGAAGCAGGCGGCGACCACCTGCGCCCCGCATTCGCGCAGCAGATGGACAGCGCCCACCGCCGTGCCGCCGGTGGCGATCAGGTCGTCCACCAGCAGCACCTGCTCGCCTTCCGCCACGGCGTCCACATGCATCTCGATCTCGTCCTGGCCGTACTCGAGGGCATAGGCCATGCGCACCGTCTGGTGCGGCAGCTTGCCCTTCTTGCGGATCGGAACGAAGCCGGCGGAAAGCTGGTGGGCCACCGCTCCGCCGAGGATGAAGCCGCGCGCCTCGATCCCCGCCACCTTCGCCACCTTGCCGCCCGCATAGGGCTGGACCAGCTCGTCCACCGCGCGGCGGAACGCCCGCGGGTTGCCGAGCAGGGTGGTGATGTCGCGGAACAGGATCCCCGGCTTCGGGTAGTCGGGGATGGTGCGGATGGTCGCGGCGAACTCGTTGAGGGTCATGACAGGCATCCGAAGCGGGCGGAGAAAACGCCTCGGCCCGCCCCTCGCCCGCGACGCGGCCAGATCCGGCATGCACGGGCCGGCGCAAAAAAGAAAAAGGGTCCGCGAGGACCCTTTTTCGTGGATCGGGCAGCGCTCAGTGCGCCACGTTCTTCCACACCTTCTTCTTCGTGAAGTAGAGCAGGCCGCTCAGCACGATGAGGAAGATGATGACCTGGAAGCCGATGCGCTTGCGGGTGTCGAGATGGGGCTCGGCCACCCACATCAGGAAGGCCGCCACGTCGGTCGCATACTGGTCCACGGTCTGCGGCGCGCCGTCGGTGTATTCCACCTGCCCGTCGCTCAGCGGCTTCGGCATGGCGATCTGGTTGCCGGGGAAATACTTGTTGTAGTGCAGGCCCGACTGCACCGTCACGCCCTCGGGCGGCTCCGCATAGCCGGTGAGGACGGCGTGGATGTAGTCCACGCCATGCTCCTGGTACTGGATGAAGGCGTCGGTGATGAAGCCGGGGAAGCCCACGTGGTAGGAGCGGGCCTTGGCCAGCACCGACATGTCCGGCGGTAGGGCGCCGCCGTTGGAGGCGCGGGCCGCCTGGTCGTTGGGGAACGGCGCGGGCCAGGCATCCGACGGGCGGCCGGGGCGCTGGAACATGTCGCCCGCGTCGTTCGGCCCGTCGGTGATCTGGTACTCGCTCGCGATCTGCTTGACCTGGGCCTCGGTGAAGCTCGGGCCGCCCGGCTGGGCGAGATTGCGGAAGTGCAGGAAGTTCGCGGAGTGGCAGGAGGCGCACACTTCCTTGAACACCTTGAAGCCGCGCTGGAGCTGGGCGGTGTCGTAGGTGCCGAACGGCCCCGCGAACGACCAGCTGAGGCGGTGCGGGCGGTCGTCGTGCCCGCCCTCCGCCGCCGAGGCGGGCGCCGCCAGCAGGAGCGCCGCCGCGGCGGCGCCGAAGAGAATGCTACGGATGGTCATGCTGTTCTCTCCGCGCCCCGGTCACTTGGTCTCGGGGGCAGCCACACCGGCCACCACCGTCGCGCCACCCTTGGCATGCTTGGCGAGCACGGCGTCCGCGATGGAGGCCGGCATCGGCTTCGGCTTCTCGATGAAGCCGAGCAGGGGCAGGATGATGAGGAAGTGGGCGAAGTAGTAGACCGTGAAGATGCGCGACACGATCACGAACCACCCTTCGGCCGGCTGCGAGCCGAGATAGCCGAGGCCCACCGCCACCACCGCGAAGATCCAGAAGAAGATCCGGAACAGCGGACGGTAGCGCGCCGAGCGCACCTTGGAGGTGTCGAGCCAGGGCAGGAACGCCAGCACCGCAATGGCCGCGAACATGGCGAGCACGCCGCCGAGCTTGTCCGGGATGGAGCGCAGGATGGCGTAGAAGGGCAGGAAGTACCACTCGGGCACGATATGCGCCGGCGTCGACATGGGATTGGCCGGGATATAGTTGTCCGCGTGCCCGAGGTAGTTCGGGATGTAGAAGATGAACCACGAGAAGAAGATGAGGAACACCACCACAGCGAAGGTGTCCTTCAGCGTCGCATAGGGGGTGAAGGGCACCGTGTCCTTGCTCACGTTCTTCACGTCGATGCCGTCGGGGTTGTTCTGGCCCACGTGGTGGAGGGCCCACACGTGCAGGCCGACCACGCCGGCGATCATGAACGGCAGCAGATAGTGCAGCGCGAAGAAGCGGTTGAGGGTGGGGTCACCCACCGAGTAGCCGCCCCACAGCCACTGCACGATCACCTCGCCCACCACCGGGATGGCGGAGAACAGGTTGGTGATGACGGTGGCGCCCCAGAACGACATCTGTCCCCAGGGCAACACGTAGCCCATGAAGCCGGCGGCCATCATCAGCAGGTAGATGATGACGCCGAGGATCCACAGCACCTCGCGCGGGGCCTTGTAGGACCCGTAGTAGAGGCCGCGGAAGATGTGGATGTAGACGGCGATGAAGAACATCGACGCGCCGTTGGCGTGGATATAGCGCACGAGCCAGCCGTAGCTCACATCGCGCATGATGTGCTCGACGCGGGCGAAGGCCACCGGCGCATACGCCACGTAGTGCATGGCGAGCACGATGCCCGAGACGATCTGCACCACCAGCATGAAGCTCAGGATGGCGCCGAAGGTCCAGAAATAGTTGAGGTTCTTCGGCACCGGATAGGCGACGGCCGAAGAATGGATCAACCCGACGAGCGGCAGCCGGCTTTCAAACCACTGCGCCACCTTGCTCTTGGGCTGGTAGGTGGAATGTCCTTCCATGGGGTCCAACCTTTATTGCGTCGACGACGGTCGAGCGTCAGCCGATCACGATCTTCGTATCGGATGTGAAGGTGTAGGGCGGCAGCGCGAGATTGAGCGGCGCGGGTCCCTGCCGGATGCGGCCGGAGGTGTCGTAGACCGAGCCGTGGCAGGGGCAGAACCAGCCGTCATAGGCGCCCTGGTGGCCGAGCGGCACGCAGCCGAGGTGCGTGCAGATGCCGATCACCACCAGCCACTCGTCCTTGCCGGGCTTCACGCGGTCGGCGTCGGGCTGCGGATCGCGCATGGAGGCGAGATCGGCCTTCTGGGCCTCCTCGATCTCCTTCTTGGAACGGTGGGAGATGAAGATCGGCTTGCCGCGCCACTGCACGGTCACGATCTGCCCTTCGGCGATGGGGGAAAGGTCCACCTCGGTGGTGGAAAGCGCCAGCACCGAGGCGTCTGGCTGGAGCTGCGAAATGAAGGGCCACACCATGCCGGCGACACCCGCCGCGCCCACCGCCCCGGTCGCGATGTAGAGGAAGTCCCGACGCGTCGCCTTCTGCGACGTCTCCGTATGTGCCACGGCGCTGATCCCCGTCCTGTCGTCCGCCGGTCATCCGCGCCGGGCAGCTCGGCCCTGAGGGCGAGGCCCATGCGCACGAATGTGGCGGCGCTGTGAAGTCACAGTTGTCCACCTTCGAGGGCCTCTAATTGCACCCTCGCCTCATCTTGTCCAGATCGTGGCGATGCGGCACGCGGTCATTCCTGGGCCCGCGGGGGCCTGCGCGCGATTCGGGCGCGGGATGCGGACACCTTCAGGAGGTCGCCGGCTGCATGCAATTCGCGGCGAGCCACGGAAAAGTCAAAGAAACGTCATCGCGCGGCACAGACCTGACCCAACGGAGGCGACATCACGCCTCACCACCCCCTTCCTTCGGCTAGGTGCGCGGCGCGCGCGGCGACGGGAGGGGGGCGTGGAAGGGGCTTGCGGCGGGGACGCCCGCCGTGCCACTTCCCCCACGCGATGACCACCGCCTCCCTCATCCTCGCCCTCTACTGCCCGGACATCGCGCAGAACGCCGGCACCTGCCTGCGCACGGGCGCGTGCCTGGGCGTTCCCGTGCACATCATCGAGCCCGCGGGCTTCCCGGTGGGCTCGGCCGCGTTCCGCCGCGCGGGCATGGACTATATCGACGCGGTGGAGTGGCATCGCCACGCCCATTTCGACGCCTTCCGGGAGATGGTGCGGGCCGAAGGGCGGCGGCTGGTGCTGTTCACCACCCGCGCCGAGCACACGCTCATGGACTTCCGCTTCATGCCCGGCGACGCTTTGCTGCTCGGCCGGGAATCGGCCGGCGTGCCGGAGGCGGTCCATGCGGCGGCGGATGCCCGCGTCATCATTCCCATGCGGCCGGGGCTGCGCTCGCTCAACGTGGCGGTGAGCGCGGGGATCGGCCTTGCCGAGGCGCTGCGGCAGACCTCGGGCTTTCCAAGGCCGTGACGGCGCGCCATGGTGCGCCCCCGCCCGAGCGCGCCGACACCGACGGACCCCGCATGACCACCGAGCCTTCTTCGCCCCCCTCTCCCGCGCGCGCCGATGCCGCGCTGCCCCAGCGCCAGGCGCGCGCCCGCGCCTGGTTCGAGGAATTGCAGGGCCGCATCATCGCCGCCTTCGAGGCGCTGGAGGACGAGGCGCCGGCCGGGCTGTACGGCCCCGCCGCCGGCCGTTTCGTCCGCACCCCCTGGGCGCGCACCGACCACACCGGCGCGCCGGGGGGCGGCGGCACCATGGCGCTCATGCGCGGGCGGCTGTTCGAGAAGGTGGGGGTGCACACCTCCACGGTGTTCGGCGAATTCGCCCCCGAGTTCCGCGCCCAGATCCCCGGCGCGGCGGAGGACCCGCGCTTCTGGGCCTCGGGCATCTCGCTCATCGCCCACATGGCGAGCCCCCACGTGCCGGCGGTGCACATGAACACGCGCTTCGTGGTGACCACGAAGGCGTGGTTCGGCGGCGGGGCGGACCTTACGCCCGTGCTGGAGCGCCGCCGCAGCCAGGAGGACCCCGACACCCGTGCCTTCCACGCCGCCATGGCCGCCGCCTGCGCGCCCCACAAGGTGGCCGACTACGACCGCTACAAGGCGTGGTGCGACGAATACTTCTTCCTGAAGCATCGGGGCGAGATGCGCGGCATCGGCGGCATTTTCTACGATTATCTGGACAGCGCGGCGAAGGAGGCGGGCAGCTTCGAGGACGACTTCGCCTTCACCCGCGACGTGGGCCTCGCCTTCCTCGACATCTACCCGAAGCTGGTGCGGGCCAACATGGCCAACGCCTGGAGCGCGGAGGAGCGCGAGGAACAGCTGGTGCGGCGCGGACGCTATGTGGAGTTCAACCTGCTCTACGACCGCGGCACCATCTTCGGCCTGAGGACGGGTGGCAACGTGGATTCCATCCTCTCCTCCATGCCGCCGGTGGTGAAGTGGCCGTGATGGCCCTGTCATGAAGGCTCGATACTCATGCAGGCGGCGCGCGTTGCGCCGTGATGGGGGAGAGAACCATGGCGTTCGAGCCGGGAGAGATCGTTCAGCTCAAGTCGGGTAGCCCGGCCTTGACCGTGGTCGAGGTGCTGGAGCAGGACGTCAAGGTGGTCTGGTACGCCGAGGAAGTGGGCGAGTTCCGCTCCCAGACCCTGCCTGCGGTGTCCCTGGAGACCCTCGACCTGACCGAGTTCGAGATCGAGGAAGAAGAAGAGTCGGAAGAGGACGAGGACTGAGCCTCCGCCACCGGCGCCGGTGAGAAGCCGGCGCCGTGAGGGCGCTCTCGACGGGCGCTCTCGACGCACGTTCCCTGTGTGCGTTCCCGGAGGCTGCGCCGGCTCGGTTCGCCGCGCGCCCGATGGGCCTTTTCGCCGGACCAGCGCGATGTTTCACGCAGGCGCGGATCATCCGCTCCACCGGCCACTCCAAGCCGCGTCTCCCAGGATACGGTTCTGCGCGCGGGCGGGAATATTCCGCCCGTCGTGGAAGCCGAACGCCGCGAGCGGCGGGTCGGCACAACTGGTGCGGATAATCCGGCAGCACCATTGAGGTCGCAGGCTTTATCCAGGGTGATGCCCCGGTTCCGCGCGACGCCGAAGCCCGGCCCCCCTGGCCACCATCTCGATGCGATATCCCCATGCGCGGAAATCCATTTCGAGGTGGAGGCACCCCGACCGCCTGGCGGCACGTGGCGTCACACCGGACCAATGCGCTGGGCGCGCCGGCGTTCGATCGAGCCCGCGCGGCATGTGAGAGCGATGCCGGCCCGGCAGGGTCAAGGACCGGAGCCCATGGCATCGGGTCCGCGCCTCTCGTCCATAGGCTCCCCGCTCTCCCCGATACCGGCGACTGAACCGGGCATCGGCTCGCCCCCCTGCGGCGATCGCCCCGCGATCGGGCGGCCCCGGCATCCTGCCCCAGGCCACCCCCCTCAGGGATGTGCCGAAGGTCCCGCCCGGTCCAGAAACATCATTCGCGCGGCAGGAGGACCCCTCACCCCGCCGCCGCAAGGGCCGCGAGCGCGACGCCGGTGAGGGCATCCCGCGCGGCATCGTCCACGGGGAAGTCGGCCGCCACCCAGGCGTCCTCGGCGGCGGCCAGCGCCCGCCCCAGCGCCGGGCCGGGCCGCGCGCCCCGCGCTAGCAGGTCGCCGGCGACCACCGGCGGGCGGGGCGCCGCCCAGCCCTGGGCCGTGGCCACGAGCGTCGCCATGCCGGAAGCGCCATGGGCCGCCGCCAGCAGGGCGCGGTCCAGGGCGGCCTCGCGCCCGGCGCGGTAGACGAAGGCGCGCAGCTCCCGCTCCGGCGCGCCCGGCGCCGGCAGCGGCGGCGCGGAGGCGGCCAAGGCGGAGAGACGGCGCGTCTCGCCGTTGGAGAGGCGCAGCTTGTCGCGCAGGCGCGGCACGTCGTCCGCCACCCGCAGCGCCAGGGCCGCGAGCCGGCGCAGGGCATCGGGCGGCACGCCGAGAGCCGCCTCGCGGGCGGCGAGGCGCGCGAAGGCCCCGGCATCGGCGAGGCCCGCCAGCAGCGGCTGGATGAGCCCGCAGTCGCTCATCACCTCCAGCGTCGGCGCCGCCCGCCCGGCCGGCAGCAGCTTCATAAGCTCCGCCCGCACCCGCTCGTGGGAAAGGCCGCGCAGGCCCTCCCGGCAGCGGATCGCGGCCTGGAGCGCCTCCGCATCCACGCTTCCCTGCCCATAGGTGGCGTGGAAACGGAACAGGCGCAGGATGCGCAGATAATCTTCCCGGATGCGCGCCTGCGCATCGCCGATGAAGCGCACGCGGCGGGCGGCGAGATCGTCAAGCCCGCCCACGAGGTCGATCACGGCGCCGCCGGAGGTGGCATAGAGCGCGTTGAAGGTGAAATCCCGCCGGGCGGCATCGTGCGCCCACACCCGGCCGAAACGCACCACGGCGCGGCGCCCGTCGGTCTCCATGTCCTCGCGCAGGGTGGTGACCTCATAGGCCTCGTGGTCCACCACCACCGTGACGGTGCCGTGCTCGATGCCGGTGGGCACCGCCTTCATGCCGGCCTGCCGCGCCCGCTCGGCCACCACCTGCGGCAGGGCCGTGGTGGCGATGTCCACGTCGGTCACCGGCACACCGAGCAGGGTGTTGCGCACGGCGCCGCCCACCACGCGCGCCTCCTCGCCGTCGCCGTTCAGCACGTCGAGCAGCGCCCGGAGCCCGTGCCGGCCCCAGAAGGCGGCCCCGGCGATGGAGGCAGCGCTCATTCGTAGTGCCCCGGCACGAACCGCCCGTCGCGGGTTTCGGCCGGCACGTAGCGGCTGCCGGGCGGGGCGCTGCGGCCGCCCTCGAACAGGAGCAGGCCCAGCGCCACCAGCGCCAGCGCCGCCACAGCCAGCGCGGCAAGGGCGCGCGGCGACCAGTGCTCCGGCACCAGCGAGCCCTTGGTGGCGATGAGCAGCGCCCCATAGAGCACGAACGGGGTGAGGAACAGGGCGAGTTCCACCAGCACGGTGCGCAGCATCAGGCGTAGACCCGTTCATAAAGGTTGCGCAGCATGCCCGCGGTGGCGCCCCAGATGAAGCGGCCCTCGTAGGGCATGGCATAATAGTGGCGCAGGGTGCCCTGCCATTTGCGGGACTGGCGCTGGTGGTTGGCCGGTGTCATGAGGAAGCCGAGCGGCACCTCGAAGGCCTCGTCCACCTCGGCCGGGTTGAGGGTGAGCGCATAGGCGGGGTCCACCAGCCCCACCACGGGCACGATCCAGAAGCCGGTGCCGGAGAGATAGCCGTCGAGATAGCCCAGGTGCCGCACCAAAGCGGCATCGAGCCCCACTTCCTCGCGCGCCTCGCGCAAGGCGGCGGCCTTTTCATCGGCATCCTCCGGGTCCACCCGCCCGCCGGGAAAGGCGATCTGGCCGGCATGGCTGGAGAGCTGCGCCGAGCGCTGGGTAAGCAGCACGCCGGGCTCGGGCCGGGCGATGATGGGCACCAGCACCGCCGCGTGGCGCGGCGGCTTCAGGGGCGCGAGGCCCTCCAGGCTCGGCTGCAAAGCGTGGTCGCCGTTGACGCGCGCCAGCGCCCCCTCCGCATAGGAGGGCGGCGGCTCATGCGAGAGGCCGCGCGCCGCGCGGGCGAGGAAATCGGCGAGGCCGGAGCCCACCGGGGCATCGGGGAAGGGGTGCGCGTTCATGAGGCGAGGCGGTCCAGCTCCGCGGCCGGCATGACCGGGAAGAACAGCCCGGCCGAGGCGACGCCGAACATCTCGCGCCCCTCCGCCATGCGCACCTCCCCGGCGGCGACGAGATCGAGAAAAGCGGAGCGGGTCAGGCGCGCCTCCAGCCCATTGCGCACATGGAGGTAGGGCACGAACACCCCCGGCCCGGCGCCGGGCGCGAACCGCAGGGCATGGCCGGGGCCGCAGCGCACCAGGTCGTCGAGATTGGTGCGGAACACCAGCGTGCGGCCCTGCGCGCCCTCCTCCTGCGCCATCTCCACGGCCAGGAAGGGCGCATCGTCCACGCGGATGCCGATCTTCTCCACCGGCGTCTTGAGCACGAAGCGCGCGCCTTCGCGGGTGAGCACCGAGGCGAACAGGCGCACCAGGGCCGGACGGCCGATGGGGGTGCCCATGTAGAACCAGGTGCCGTCGGCGGCGATTCGCATGTCCATGTCGCCGCAGTCGGGCGGGTTCCACTTGTCCACCGGCGCCGGCCCGCCGCCGCCGACGGCGCGCGCGGCCGCCATCAGCGCCTCCAGCCGGCCGCCGGGCGCGGCCGCCGGCCGTTCCGGCGCCTCGGTCAGCGGAAGGGTTTGTCCACCTTCCCGGCCCACCATGGTCTCGTCCTCGCGGTGACGTGAGATGATCCCGCCGCGGCGCGCGCGACGGGGATTAGACGGAACGCAATCTTATCGTAAGCTCTCTATCCGGGTGGCGCGACCTTTGCACGGCGAAATCCGGTAGAAGGCCAAACCCTCGGGGCGGATCGGGAGCCGGATCGACCGGCCGGTTCGCGCGGGGGCGTTTTATCGCCGTTTTTTGCGGCAAGTTTTTGCGGCGAGCCTCGGGCGATACGCCCCGATGGCACTGGTGCACGGAGACCTTGCGTAATGTCGGCTGCCGGCGAGACCTTCGACCTCGACCAGATGATCGTCCGCAACGCGGAAACCGCCGCCGGCCACGTGAAGGCCGCGAAGACCGCCATCTCCGGCGTCATCTTCGGCCAGGAGACGGTGGTGGAGCAGGCGCTCGTCACCATCCTGTCCGGCGGCCACGCGCTGCTGGTGGGCGTGCCGGGCCTCGCCAAGACCAAGCTGGTGGAGACCCTCGGCACCGTGCTCGGCCTCGACGCGCGCCGCGTGCAGTTCACGCCGGATCTCATGCCCTCCGACATCCTGGGCGCCGAGGTGCTGGAGGAAACGCCCGGCGGCCAGCGCGCCTTCCGCTTCATCCGCGGCCCCGTCTTCGCCCAGCTGCTGATGGCGGACGAGATCAACCGCGCCTCCCCGCGCACCCAGTCGGCGCTGCTGCAGGCCATGCAGGAATACCACGTGACCGTGGCCGGCGAGCGCCACGACCTGCCCAAGCCCTTCCACGTGCTCGCCACCCAGAACCCGCTGGAGCAGGAGGGCACCTACCCCCTGCCCGAGGCCCAGCTCGACCGCTTCCTGATGCAGATCGACGTGGATTATCCCGACCGCGAAGCCGAGCGGCGCATCCTGTTCGAGACCACCGGCGCGGAGGAGCAGAAGCCCCGCGCCGCCATGAGCGTGGACGACCTCATCGCCGCCCAGCGGCTGGTGCGGCGCCTGCCGGTAGGCGAATCGGTGGTGGAGGCCATCCTCACCCTGGTGCGCTCCGCGCGCCCCGGCGCCGAGGGCCCCGAGCAGCGCTTCATCGCCTGGGGACCCGGCCCGCGCGCCTCGCAATCCCTGATGCTGGCCACCCGCGCCCGCGCCCTGCTGGACGGCCGCTTCGCGCCCTCCCTCGACGACGTGGCCGCCCTGGCGGAGCCGGTGCTGAAGCACCGCATGGCCCTCACCTTCGCCGCCCGCGCCGAGGGCGAGAGCGTGCCCCACATCATCCGCCGGCTGGTGGAGCGGCTCGGCTGACCGCCGGCTGGATCGAACATGGTGGCTGAAACGTCCCCCGTCGCCGCCCCGCGCTCCGTGGCGGAGGCCGCCCTCCAGGCGGCGAGCCTGGTTTCGGCCATGCCGCGGCTGGTGCTGGAGGCGCGGCGCGCGGCGTCCAGCGTCGCCCACGGCCTGCACGGGCGTCGGCGCGCGGGCGCCGGCGAGAATTTCTGGCAATACCGCCGCTTCCTCGGCGGCGAACCGGCCCAGCGGGTGGACTGGCGCCGCTCCGCGCGCGACGACCATCTGTATGTGCGCGAGCGGGAATGGGAGGCCGCCCACACGGTGTGGATCTGGCCCGACCTCTCCGCCTCCATGGATTACGCCACCGGCGCGCGGGCGCCCAAGCGCGAACGCGCGCTGGTGGTCGCCTTCGCCCTGGCCGAGCTGCTGGTGCGCGGCGGCGAGCGGGCGGGCGTGCCCGGCCTGATGCCGCCCTCCGCCAGCCGGCGCATCGTGGAGCGCCTCGCCGAGAGCGTGGTGCTGGCCGGCGCCCTGCCGCAGGGGCTGCCGCCGGCCTTCGTGCCCGCCCCCACCGCCGAGGTGGTGCTGCTCGGCGACTTCTGGAGCCCGGCGGGCGAGGTGGCGGAGCGCATCTCCACCCTCGCCTCCGGCGGCGCGCGCGGCCATGTGGTGCAGATCGTGGACCCGGCGGAGGAGACCTTCCCCTTCTCCGGCCGCATCGAGTTTTCAGACCCCGAGGGCGGCGAGAGGCTCACCGTGGGCCGGGCCGAAGGCTGGCGCCAGGATTACGCCCTGAAGCTCGACGCCCATCGCGCCGCGCTGCGCGCCGCCGCCGAACGCCACGGCTGGAGCTTCATCATCCATCGCACCGACCGGCCCGCGAGCGAGCTGCTGCTCGCCCTCCACATGCGCATGGGCGCGGGCGGCCCCGTTGCGGGAGGGCGCGCCTGATGCTCGGCCTTCCGCTCGCCTTCACGGCGCCGCTGCTGCTCACCGCGTTCCTGGCGCTGCCGCTCCTGTGGTACGTGCTGCGCGTGGTGCCGCCGCGCCCGCGCGCCGTGGCCTTCCCGCCCACGCGCCTGCTGCTGGACATCAAGCCGAAGGAGGAGAGCGCCGCGCGCACCCCCTGGTGGCTGATGGCGCTGCGCATGCTGCTCGCGGCCCTCGTCATCCTCGCCGCCGCCGGGCCGGTGTGGAACCCGCCGGCGGAAGCCCCGGCCGCGCAGGGGCCGCTGGTGCTCGTCATCGACCAGGGCTGGCCCGCCGCCGGCCAGTGGGAGGCGCGCATGGCCGCCGCCGGCGCCCTCATCGACGATGCCGCCGCCACCGGACGCGGCGTCGCCCTCATCCCCACCGGCGACGTGCCGCGCGACGCCACCCTCCTCACCCCCGCCGCCGCGCGCGACCGGCTGCGCTCCCTGCGCCCGGTGCCCTACGCCCCGGCGCGGGCGGACGCCTTCGCCCTCGCTTCCCGCATGCGGGAAGCGGCGCCCGGCGCCGGCCTCGTCTTCCTCTCCGATGGCGTGGACATGGGCGCCGACGGCGACCTTGCCGCCGCTTTGGCGCCGCTCAGGCAGGGTCGGGCCCTGGTGGTCAGCGGCGGCACGGCCGCGCCCCTCGCCCTCGCCGGCCCCGAGAACGGCGCCGACGCCCTCACCGTGAAGGTGCTGCGCCCGGCGGGCGGGGCCCCCCGCGCCGGGCGGGTGGAGGCGAAGGACATGCGCGGCCTCACGCTGGCGGAGGCCCCCTTCACTTTGCCCGAGGGCGCGGCCTCCACCGAGGCGCGCTTCGTGCTGCCGGTGGAGATCCGCAACGAGATCGCCCGGCTGGACATCGCCGGCGAGCACGCGGCGGGCGCGGTCCAGCTCATCGACCGCAGCTGGCGGCGGCGCACCGTGGGCATCGTCTCCGGCACCTCCACCGATACCGGGCAGCCGCTGCTGGCGCCCACCTACTACCTCACCCGCGCCCTCGCGCCCTTCGCCGACCTCAGGGTGGCGGAGACCGGATCGGCCATCGAGAACATCAACCGCTTCCTGGAGCAGCGGGTGCCGGTGCTGCTGCTGCCGGACGTGGGCACCATTCCCCCCGCCACCCGCGCCCGGCTCGCGAAATTCGTCGAGGACGGCGGCGTGCTCGTGCGCTTCGCCGGCCCGCGCCTCGCCAATGCGCAGGACGACCTGCTGCCGGTGAAGCTGCGGCGGGGCGGGCGCGTGCTCGGCGGCTCCCTCTCCTGGGAGACCCCTCAGCCGCTGGGCGCGCTCACCCCCGAGGGGCCGTTCCGCGACATGAAGGTGCCCTCCGACGTGAGCGTGAACCGCCAGGTGCTGGCGGAGCCCGACGGCGCCCTGGGCGAGCGCACCTGGGCCGCGCTCAAGGACGGCACCCCTCTCGTCACCGGAACCCGCATCGGCAAGGGCGCGCTGGTGCTGTTCCATGTCACGGCCGACACCTCCTGGTCCAACCTGCCGCTCTCGGGCACCTTCGTGGACATGCTCCGCCGCGTGATCGCGCTTTCCGACACCCCGCCCGCCCCCGACACCGCCCCGGCGGACGGCGCCCACGCCGCCGACCGGCCCGATGTGGCGGCCCTCGCCCCCTCCCGCGTGCTGGACGGCTTCGGCGCCTTCGGGCCGCCCGGCCCCAATGCGCGGGCCATTCCGGCCGATTTCGCCGGCCGCGCGGGCGCCGACCATCCGCCCGGCTTCTACGGCCCGCCGGACGGCCTCGTGGCCGTGAACGTGCTGCTGCCGGCCGATGCGCCGAAGCCCATCGATTTCACGGCCCTCGGCATCCGCGCCGAGCCCCTGCAGGAGAGCGCCCCGCGCGACCTCACCGGGCCGGTGCTGATCGCCGCCGTGGCGCTGATGCTGCTCGATGCGCTGGCGGTGTTCCTGCTCGCCGGCGGCCTCGCGCGGCTCACCGGGCGGCGGGCGGCGGCGGCCGCGCTGCTGGGCCTCGCCGTGCTCGGCGCCGCCGCCGCGCCGCGCCCGGCGCGCGCGAGCGACGATGCCTTCGCCCTCCAGGCCGCCGGCCAGACCCGCTTCGCCTATGTGGTCACCGGCAACCGGGAGGTGGACGACATCTCCCGCGCCGGGCTGAGCGGGCTCGCCGAGTTCGTGGGCCAGCGCACCGCCCTGCAGGCCGGGGAGGCCATGGGCGTGGACCTCGCCAAGGACGAGCTGGTGTTCTTCCCCTTCATCTACTGGCCCATCCTGCCGGATACGCCGGTGCCCCCGCCCGCCGTGCTGGCGCGGCTCGACGCCTACATGAAGCAGGGCGGCACCGTGATCTTCGACACGCGCGACGCGCTCGCCGCCTCGGGCGTGGCGGGCGCGCCGCTGACCCCGGCCGCCGCCCGGCTGAGGGAGATCCTCTCCGGCCTCGACATTCCGGAGCTGGCCCCGGTGCCGCGCGACCATGTGCTCACCAAGGCGTTCTACCTGCTGAAGGATTTTCCCGGCCGCTTCACCGGCGGCACGACCTGGGTGGAGGCCCTGCCCCCCGCCGACGACGCCGACCGCCCCGCCCGCGCGGGCGACGGCGTCTCGCCCGTCATCATCACCTCCAACGACCTCGCCGGCGCCTGGGCGGTAAGCCCCTCGGGCGAGCCGCTGCTGCCGCTCACCCCCGGCGAGCCGCGCCAGCGAGAGCTCGCCTTCCGCGCCGGTGCCAACATGGCCATGTACGTGCTCACCGGAAACTACAAGGCGGACCAGGTGCACGTGCCGGCGCTGCTGGAAAGGCTCGGCCAATGACCGCCGCCGCCCACGGGGGTGCCTGACGCCATGAGCTACGGCCTCTCCTTCGCCCCCTTCGTCTCCTGGCCGGTGCTGGCGGCGCTCGCCGCCGCCGCCGCGGTGCTGGCGCTGCTGCTCATCGCCACCCGCACGCGCGGCGCGCCGCTGCGCGCCCTGGCGCTGGCGGTGGGCCTCCTCGCCCTCGCCAACCCCTCCCTCACCCAGGAGCAGCGCGAGCCCCTGCCCTCGGTGGTGGCGATGGTGGTGGACAAGAGCGCCAGCCAGTCCTTCGGCGACCGTGCCGCGCAGACGGAAGCCGCCCGCGCCGCCCTCGCCGGGCGCCTCGCGCAGCTTCCCGGCGTGGAGGTGCGCACCATCACCGCCGACGCCGCCAATGGCGACACCGACGGCACGCGCCTGTTCTCGGCCCTGTCCGCCGGCCTCGCGGACGTGCCGCCGGAACGGGTGGCCGGCGCCGTGCTCATCACCGACGGGCGCGTGCACGACGTGCCGCAGAACGCGCAGGCGCTGGGCTTCTCCGCGCCCGTGCACGCGCTGATCTCCGGCCACGAGGGCGAGCGCGACCGCCGCATCGCCCTGGAGAAGACCCCCCGCTTCGGCATCGTCGGGCAGAAGCAGTCCGTCACCTTCCGCGTCACCGACGAGGGGGTGCCGCCGGGCGCGCGCGTGCCGGTGACCATCCGCCGCGACGGCGAGGAGATCGCCCGGCCCATCGTCACCGCCGGGCGGGCCGAGACCATCGACGTGGACATCACCCACGCCGGGCCTAACATCGTCGAATTCGAGGTGCCGCCGCTCGCGGACGAGCTGACCACGGTCAACAACCGCACCGCGGTCGCCATCGACGGCGTGCGCGACAAGCTGAAGGTGCTGCTCGTCTCCGGCGAGCCCAACGCCGGCGAGCGCACCTGGCGCAACCTGCTGAAGAGCGACGCCAACGTCGATCTCGTGCACTTCACCATCCTGCGGCCGCCGGAGAAGCAGGATGGCACGCCCATCAATGAACTTTCGCTCATCGCCTTCCCCACGCGCGAGCTGTTCCAGACCAAGATCAAGGATTTCGATCTCATCATCTTCGACCGCTACGCCCAGCAGGGCGTGCTGCCGCAGGTGTATCTGGACAACATCGTGCGCTACGTGCGCGGCGGCGGCGCGGTGCTGGTGGCCTCCGGCCTCGATTACGTGGAGCCCGGCTCGCTCTACAACACGCCGCTGGAGGAGATCCTGCCCGCCATGCCCACGGGCGACGTGACCGAGGCGCCGTTCCACCCGCGCCTCACCGCGCCGGGCAAGCGCCATCCCGTGACCCGCGGCCTGCCGGGCGCAAATGCGGAACCGCCGCACTGGAGCCGCTTCTTCCGCGTGATCGACACCACCGCCCGCTCCGGCACCGAGCTGATGGCGGCGCCGGGCGACAAGCCCATATTGCTGGTGGACAAGGTGGGCGAGGGCCGCGTGGCGCAGCTCCTTTCCGACCACATCTGGCTGTGGGCGCGCGGCTACGAGGGCGGCGGCCCCCACATCGACCTGCTCCGCCGCCTCTCCCACTGGCTCATGAAGGAGCCGGACCTGGAGGAGGAGCGCCTGAAGCTCTCCGTCTCCGGGCGCGAGCTCACCGTGGAGCGCCAGACCATGGGCGATGCCGTGCCCCCGGCGGTGGTCACCACCCCGTCCGGCGCCACCCGCACCCTCGCCCTGAAGGAGGCGGAACCGGGCCTGTGGCGCGCCTCCACCCCCGCCGACGAGCTGGGCCTGTGGCGCGCCGCAAACGGCACGCTGACCGCCCTCGCCAACATCGGCCCGCTGAACCCCAAGGAGTTCGCCGAGGTGACCAGCACCCGCGAGGTGCTGGCCCCCATCGCCGCCGCCACCGGCGGGCGGGTGTGGCGCCTCGCCGATCTCAACGGCGACGTGCCGCGCGTGGTGCAGGTCTCTTCCGGCGACCGGCTGGCCGGCGACGACTGGATGGGGCTGAAGACCCGCGACGTCTCGGTGGTGCGGGGCATCGGCCTGTTCCCGGTGTTCGGCGGGCTCACCGGGCTCCTGCTGCTGCTCGGCGTGCTCACCGCCACCTGGACGCGGGAGGGGCGCTAGGGCCAGTCCGGCGGGCGCGCGAAAAAGCACCGCCGGCGGCGAGAGGCCCCTTGCCGGATGCCGCCGCGCGCGGGAAAACTGCCGCCCGGCGGCTGCTTCGGCGCCGCGCACCCTCCGGGAAAGGACCCTCCATGGCGCCGGCGAACGTTTTCGACCCCCCCTCCTCGGCCGGAAGCTATTGGAAGACCTTCTGGATCAGCGAGATTCCCCATCTCGTCATCCTCGCCCTCACCATCGGCGGCGTGGCCTACATCGCGCTGATGCGCCGGCCGCTGGAATATTACTGGGACGTGGTGGCGGTGGTCATCGCCGCCGTCGCCATCCACGGCGGCTGGCCGCGGGCGCAGAACAACCGCGAGCGCTGGCGGCTGGTGTGGACCCAGGCCCTGCACTGGGGCGCCTTCCTCATCGCCATGCGGCTGGTGTTCACGCCCTCGGTGCAGGCGGTGGCCGATGTGGATTCCACCAATCTCGTGGTGCTGCTGCTCATCGCGCTCGGCACCTTCGTGGCGGGCGTGCATGCCCCCTCCTGGCGCATGGCGCTCAACGGGGTGGTGATGGGCGCGAGCGTGCCGGCGGTGGCGTGGCTCGACCAGTCGGCGCTGGTGCTGGCGCTGGTGGCGCTGGTGCTGGGCTCCATGATGCTGGCCCTGGCCTGGTACCATTTCGCATCCCGCCGGACCGACTGAGCCCACCCCGGCACGGTTGCCGCCGGGGCCGCGCCGTTCGATATTTGTTCCCATCCGAACGATTCGCGCGGGGATGATGGGAGGCCGGCCGGGTGCATCTGGACACGCTGAACGACAGCCAGCGCCGGGCCGTGGAGCACGGCGCGGCCGAGGGCACGGCGAGCGGCGCGGGCGGCCCGCTGCTGGTGATCGCCGGCGCCGGCTCGGGCAAGACCAACACCCTCGCCCACCGGGTGGCGCACCTCGTGCTCAACGGCGCCGATCCCGCGCGCATCCTGCTGCTCACCTTCTCCCGCCGCGCGGCGGAGGAGCTTCGGCGCCGTGTGGAGCGCATCTGCGCCAAGGTGCTGGGCGCCAAGGCGGGCCCGGTGGGGGAGGCGCTCACCTTCGCCGGCACCTTCCACGCCATCGGCGCGCGGCTCCTGCGCGAATATGCGGGTGAGCTGGGCATCACGCCCGACTTCACCATCCACGACCGGGAGGATTCCGCCGACCTGATGAACCTGGTGCGGCACGAGCTCGGCTTCTCGGCCACGAAATCGCGCTTTCCCGCCAAGGGCACCTGCCTCGCCATCTATTCGCGCACCCTCAACGCCGAGGCCGACCTCACGGAGGTGCTGCGCGGCGCCTTCCCCTGGTGCGCGGCCTGGACCGGCGAGCTGAAGGCGCTGTTCGGCGCCTATGTGGAGGCCAAGCAGCGCCAGAA
Source organism: Xanthobacter albus (assembly GCF_043194895.2). Classification (NCBI taxonomy): domain Bacteria; kingdom Pseudomonadati; phylum Pseudomonadota; class Alphaproteobacteria; order Hyphomicrobiales; family Xanthobacteraceae; genus Xanthobacter; species Xanthobacter albus. The sequence continues at coordinate 274,479 of NZ_CM195532.1, forward strand.
CGTGCTTGATTACGACGATCTCCTGCTCTACTGGGCCGAGGCGGCGCGCGAGCCCGCGCTCGCCGCCCACATGGGCGCGCGCTTCGATCACGTGATGGTGGACGAATACCAGGACACCAACCGCCTGCAGGCGGCCATCCTGCTGGCCCTCAAGCCCGACGGGCGCGGCCTCACGGTGGTGGGGGACGATGCCCAGTCCATCTATTCCTTCCGCGCCGCCACCGTGCGCAACATCCTCGACTTTCCCCGCGCCTTCACCCCGCCGGCCCAGGTAGTGACGCTGGAGCGCAACTACCGCTCCACCCAGCCCATCCTCGCCGCCGCCAATGCCGTGATCGGCGAGGCGAAGGAGCGCTTCACCAAGAATCTGTGGTCGGAGCGCGCCTCCGCCCGCCGCCCGCGCCTCGTCACCGTGCGCGACGAGACCGACCAGGCGCGCTTCGTGGCCGACGAGGTGCTCGCCCGGCGCGAGGGGGGAACGCTGCTGAAGCAGCAGGCGGTGCTGTTCCGCGCCGCCCACCACTCCGGCACGCTGGAGGTGGAGCTGACCCGCCGCAACATCCCGTTCGTGAAATTCGGCGGGCTGAAGTTCCTCGACAGCGCCCATGTGAAGGACCTGCTGGCGGTGCTGCGCTTCGCCCAGAACCCGCGCGACAGGGTGGCCGGCTTCCGCCTGCTGAACCTGCTGCCGGGTGTGGGCCCCGCCGCCGCGCAGAAGGTGCTCGACGCCATGGCCGCGAGCCCCGCGCCCCTCGAAGCACTGGCGCGGATGCCGGCCCCGCCCCGCGCGGGAGCGGACTGGGCCGCCTTCGCCATCCTCATGGGGAGCCTGCGCGCGGAGGATGCCCACTGGCCGGCGGAAATCAGCCGCGCGCGCCGCTGGTATGAGCCGCACCTGGAGCGCATCCACGAGGACGCGGACATGCGCAAGGCGGACCTGGTGCAAATGGAGGCCATCGCCGCCGCCTATCCCAGCCGCGCCCGCTTCCTCACCGAGCTGACCCTCGACCCGCCCGACGCTACCTCCGCCGAGGCCGGCGCGCCGCTGAAGGACGAGGATTACCTCATCCTCTCCACCATCCATTCCGCGAAGGGGCAGGAGTGGAAATCGGTGTTCGTGCTCAATGTGGTGGACGGCTGCCTGCCGTCCGATCTCGGGGCCGGATCGAGCGAGGAGATCGAGGAGGAGCGCCGCCTGCTCTATGTGGCCATGACGCGCGCGAAGGACGACCTCGACCTGATGGTGCCGCAGCGCTTCTTCGTGCACGGCCAGCATGCGCGGGGCGACCGGCACGTCTATGCCAGCCGCACCCGCTTCATCCCCTCGCCCATGCTGCACCTGTTCGAGGCCCATTCCTGGCCCCCGCCGGCGGCGCGGGCGGCGGCCGGCGCCCTCGCCCCCGCCATGGTAGACGTGCGCGGCCGGCTGCGCGGCATGTGGGGCTGACCGGCGGCGTCCGTGACAGGCCGGCCCTCAGCCCCGGCCGATGAAGGGCATCTTGGTGGCCATCACGGTCATGAACTGCACGTTGGCATCGAGCGGCAGGCTCGCCATGTAGAGCACCGCGCTCGCCACATGGGCGACATCCATCACCGGCTCCGCCTTCACCGATCCGTCCGCCTGGAGGATGCCGGCCTTCATGCGCTCGGCCATGGCGGTGTCGGCATTGCCGATGTCGATCTGCCCGCAGGCGATGTCGTAGGCGCGGCCGTCGAGGGCGGTGGCGCGGGTGAGGCCGGTGATGGCGTGCTTGGTGGCGGTATAGGGCGCCGAGAAGGGTCGCGGCACCTCCGAGGAGATGGAGCCGTTGTTGATGATGCGCCCGCCGCGCGGGTTCTGCGCCTTCATCAGGCGGAACGCCTCCTGGGTGCACAGGAAGGGGCCGGTGAGGTTGGTGTCCACCACCGCCCGCCACTGGCCGAAGGTGAGGTCCTCCAGCGGCACGGGCGGGGCGCCGGTGCCGGCATTGTTGAACAGCAGGTCCAGGCGGCCGAACTTGTCCGCCACCGCCGCGAACAGGGCGGCGACGGAGGCCGGGTCGCTCACGTCCGTGGGCACGACGAGGGTGTGGGGCGAGCCCATGGCGTCGGCGGTCTCCGCGAGCGTGTCGGCCCGCCGGCCGGCGATGGCGACCCCGTAGCCGGCGCCCGCGAGCGCCACCGCCACCGCCCGCCCGATGCCCGAACCGGCGCCGGTGACGATGGCAACCTTCCTGCTGGCCGTGGGACTCATGGTTTCATCCTCCCGTTGTCGCGCCCGCCCGTTCTTCCGGTGGCGGTGCGTGATGCGCCCGAGGCCCCAGCATCGGCGCGCGGAGGCGCTCCGCGCAAGGGCGACGAGGGGGTGATTCGCGAGCGGAACCTCACTGCGCCCCGCTCGCGCGCGAACGGCCAGGGCCGCCCCTCATTCGGGCGCGCGGACCGCGAGTGCCGGAGCGTGGATAAACAGGACGCCTGGAACAGCCGCCCCTCATTCGGGCGCGCGGACCGCGAGCGCGTCGAGGGCGTCGATATCGATGAGGTGGCCGGCGCGGTCGCGCTTGGCGGCGAGGTAGCCCGCATTCTGCGCCGTGGGGCGGCCGAGCACCCGCTCGTCGCCGGCCACATCGAGCCCCGCCGTCCGCAGGGCCGCGATCTTCTGCGGATTGTTGGTGAGCAGCCGCACCCGGCGCGCCCCGAGCTGGCGCAGCATCTCGGCCGCGAAGTCGAAGCGCCGCTGGTCCGGCCCGAAGCCCAGGGCCGCATCGGCGTCGAACGTGTCGTAGCCCTCCGACTGGAGGTGATAGGCCCGCATCTTGTTGGCGATGCCGTTGCCGCGCCCCTCCTGGTCCAGATAGAGCAGGATGCCGCCTTCGCCCTGCGCCATCAGGCGGGCGGTGTCGCGCAGCTGGTCGCCGCAGTCGCATTTGAGCGAGCCGAAGAGGTCTCCGGTGAGGCAGGCGGAATGCAGCCGCACCGCCACCGGGCCGGAAAGATCCGGCCGCCCCACCACGATCGCCACCTGGTCGCGCAGGCCCTCGCCGCCGCGGAACACCACGAATTCGGTCTCGGGCGCGCCCTCCAGCGGCACCCGCGCGCGGCCCACCACATGGAGCCTGGCCACCTGCGCCCGGCGATAGGCGGCGATGTCGCCCGCCGTCACCTTCAGCAGGCCGGGCGCCGCCTCGGGCGCCACATCCGCCAGCACGGCGGCGGGCAGCACCAGGGCGAGGCCGAGCAGGTCGAGCGCGGCGCCGTCGAGCGGGGTCGCCGGCGTCACCTCCTCCCGCTGCGGCAGAACCGCTTCCGGATCGAGCGCGAGGGCGCCTGCCCGGCTAGCGGCGGGCGACGCGAGGGCGATGTGTCCCGCCACGTCCGAAGGACGGCCGAGCTTCTCGAGCCTCGGCGCCGGCAGCACCAGCCGCAGCGCGCGCCCCACCCTCGCGAACGCATCCGCGAGGCGCGCATCGAACGCCTCGGCTCCCACCAGCAGCGCCGCCGCCCCGCCGGCCCCATCCGCGAGCAGGCGCACCGGCCGCCCGGCGCGCAGCTCGGCGATGGCCCGCGCAACCGCGACATCACCGCCGCCCTCCACGCCGAATTGATCCGCAGCGAACACGATCCACACCCCGCATGCCGGGCCGCCGCGAGACATCCACAGGCCGGCCACACTCTTGTTCCCGCTTCAGAAATGGCGATGCGCACGGCGCGGCACAAGGGCACGGGGCGCGGCCGGCGCGCGCGCGGCGGTTCCCGCCGCCTTCCCCTCCGTTGACACGCCGGCAAACCACTCCTACTCCTGTTAAGCCGGCCGGTTTGCAAAACAGAGTGGGCCCGCCTCGAGAAGGCCCACTCAAAGGGGATCAAATCGCATGGCCCTACGCGTGTCGGGAAAGAACATCGACGTCGGGGAAGCCCTCCGGGCTCGGCTCACGGAGCGGGTCTCCGAAGTTCTCGCGAAATATTTCGACGGCGGATGGTCGGGGCACGTCACCGTGTCCCGCGAAGGCTCCGGTTATCGCTCGGAATGCTTGCTGCATCTTGATTCGGGCGTGAACCTCCAGGCCCAGGGCAACGCGCAGGAAGCCAATGCCTGCGCCGATGCCGCCGTGGAGAAGATCGAGAAGCGCCTGCGTCGCTACAAGCACCGCAAGCAGCGGCTGAAGGACCGTCTCTCGGCGGCCTCGGTGGCGGACCAGAGCCTCAAGGCGCAGAGCTACATCCTCAGCGGCATTCCCGATTCGGGCGCCGACGAGGCCGGAGACGAGGCGCTCGACAGCTGGAGCCCCACCGTGGTGGCGGAGCAGATGACCCGCCTGCGCACCATGTCGGTGGCCGATGCGGTCGTGGAGCTCGACATCACCGGCGCGCCGGTGGTCGTCTTCCGCCATGGAGGCCACGGGCGCGTAAGCGTGGTATACCGTCGGCCGGATGGACACGTCGGGTGGATCGATCCGTCCGCCGAGGAAGTCCATTGACCCTCGCCCCGGCATGAGCTAGGCGTCCGCGCCTTCTCAATCGCCGGGCCGTACGCCGCAGGGAACCGACCTATGCCCCTTGCCGACCTCCTCGTTCCGAACGCGGTCTTCCCGATGTTGCGGGCGAGCAGCAAGAAGCAGGTTCTCCAGGAACTGTCCCAGCAGGCCGCCCTGCTGGTGAACAAGGACCAGCGGGAAATCTTCGAGACGCTCCTGCAGCGGGAGCGTCTCGGCTCTACCGGCGTGGGCAACGGCATCGCCATTCCCCACGGCAAGCTGCCCAACCTCGACAAGCTGGTGGGCCTGTTCGCGCGGCTGGAGAAGCCCATCGACTTCGAATCGCTGGACGGCGAGCCGGTGGACCTCGTGTTCCTGCTGCTGGCCCCGGAAGCGGCGGGCGCCGATCATCTGAAGGCGCTGGCGCGCGTGGCCCGCATGCTGCGCGACCCGGATGTGGTGGAAAAGCTCCGCGCCACCCGCGACGCCACCCTCATGTACAACCTCCTCACCGCCACCACGGCCTCCAACGCCGCCTGACGGCGGCAGGCGGGGCCGCCAAGGCGCCAAGTGGCGGGCGGCGAGGAGCCGCCTGCGGCGATCAAGGGCAAGAGGGCCTTCGCCCGCGCGATGCCGGAGACGGCCGGGTTGGACCGCGCCGCCACACTCGCGGACTGCGAGTCTCCATGTTCGCCAGAAAGGGTGAAAGGTATCGCAGGCCGTGCCGGTCCGCCGCGTTCGGCCTCGCGGTGGAAGGCTCGAGGCTGTTCATTCATCACGCGCGCGGCAAGCGGCCCACAATGGCGCCAATGCGCTGAACGGCGCTGCCGCATTTTCCGGAGACGAATCGTCCTGAACGCGGTGGCATCGTCGGAAACGGCTCGATGCATCGCCGCTGCCAGCCGCGAAAAATCCCAAGCACAGCGCCCCCGCGGCCGCACCTACCAGCCTCTCAGGCCATCGTGGCGCCACGGATAGACAGGCCCAGGGTAAATAGGCCCACGGGGGCTCACGCCCCCGCCGGGCGGCGCGCCTCGCTACGGCGCATCAGTGCACGCTCACCGTCACCAGTTCGTGCTCCATGGCGTTGGCCAGCGCGGCCTCGCGGCTGTCGGTCAGCATGATGGGCGTGCCATCGGCCGCATGAAGGGTGAACAGCGTCATGCCCGGCGCGATCTGCGGCGCCTGCGGGAACAGGGCCTTCACGTCCTCCGAGCGGATGGTGCGGACATAGGCGATCTCGCCGCCACCCAGCCCCGCCAGCGCCTCGGGCGTCATCTCGTGTGTCGAATTCTCTGTCATCATCATTTCTACTCCTCACTCCGGCGCGCCACCGCCCACGCCCTCAGGGCCGCGAGACGATATCGATCCGCTTGACCTGCCGCTCCGGCTCGGGGCGGACCAGATCCACGGAAAGCAGGCCGTTGCGCAGCTCTGCGCCGAGCACGTTCATGCCTTCCGCGAGGACGAAGGTGCGCTGGAACTGCCGCGCCGCGATGCCCCGATGCAGGAAGACGCGGTTCTGCCCGTCGTCCACCTGCCGTCCGCGGATGGTCAGCTCCCGCTCTTCGAGGGTGATCTCAAGCTCATCGGAAGAAAAACCCGCCACCGCCAGCGTAATGCGCAGGCAGAGCGGCTCCCCCGCCGCCGCCTCGATCCTCTCCACATTGTAGGGAGGATACCCGTCGGCGCCCTTGGTCACCCGGTCGAGCACCCGCTCGACCTCGTCGAACCCCAGGAGAAAAGGGCTCGACAACGAAGATACTCGCGACATGCCTCAAGTCCTCATCAAGCGACTTGGTCAAGCGATCCGGCTTGCCGGGCGCGCGCCTATCCGGCCGCGCCCGCCGGGACCCTCTGCGGCATCCCGGCCTCAGCGGATATGGGAAGGGCCCGGCGCCGCCGCAAGATGTCGTGGCGGCGCCGGGCCCTGTCTCCCGTGGTGCCGCTCCGAAGCGCGGCGACGGCTCAGGCGACGCGCCGGGGGCCCACCACCTGGCGGGGCGCGAAGCTGTCCGCATCGGCGGCCGCCCAGTCGGCCGCGTAATGGGTGTCGTCGGGCGCATCGAGCAGGATGCCGGCGGGCAGGAAGGGATAGATGCGGTCCAGCGCCTTCACCTCGATAGGGCTCACCCGGTGCCATATGTGGTGGGGCAGCAGCTCGCTCGGATGGTGCAGGCCCGCCGCCGCCACCAGCTCCGCCAGCGCGGCCACCGTGTGGCGGTGGAAGCTCTCCACCCGATCCGCCTTCTCCGTCACCACCAGCCCGCGCTGGAGATGGGGATCGGAGGTGGTGACGCCGGTGGGGCACTGGCCGGTGTGGCAGCGCATGCTCATCACGCAGCCGAGCGAGAACATGAAGGCGCGGGCGGCGTTGCACCAGTCGGCGCCGATGGCCATGTTGGCCGCCATGGAGAAGCCGGAGGTGACCTTGCCGGCGGCGGCGAGCCGCACCTCGGGCCGCAGCCCCGTGCCCACCAGCGCATTGCGCACGATCATCAGCCCCTCGCGCAGCGGCATGCCCACGTGGTCGGCCAGCTCGTGGGGCGCGGCGCCGGTGCCGCCCTCCGATCCGTCCACGACGATGAAGTCGGGCCGGATGCCGGTCTTCAGCATGGCCTTGGCCATGGCGAACACCTCGGTAGGATGGCCGACGCATAGCTTGAGCCCCACCGGCTTGCCGCCGGAAAGCTCGCGCAGGCGGCCCACGAACTCCATCATCTCCACCGGCGTGGAGAAGGCCGAGTGGCGGGCGGGCGAGATGCAGTCCACCCCCACCGGAATGCCGCGCGCCTCGGCGATCTCCGGCGTCACCTTGGCGCCGGGCAGCATGCCGCCGTGGCCGGGCTTGGCGCCCTGGGAGAGCTTGACCTCGATCATCTTCACCTGGTCGTCCGCCGCCCGCTCGCGGAACCGCTCCGGCGAGAAGGTTCCATCCGGGTTGCGGCAGCCGAAATAGCCGGAGGCGATCTCCCACACGATGTCGCCGCCATGGATGCGATGGTACTTGGAGAGGCTGCCCTCACCCGTATCGTGGTAAAAGCCGCCCCGCCGGGCGCCGAGGTTCAGCGCCTCGATGGCGTTGCCGCCCAGCGAGCCGAAGCTCATGGCCGAGACATTGAGCACCGAGGCCGAATAGGGCCGCGCGCAGGCCGGCCCGCCCACCGTCACCCGGAACGGCGCCTTGCTCACCGGGGTGGGCGCCAGGGAATGGGTCATCCATTCGTATTCGGCGGCGTAGGTGTCGAGCTCGGTGCCGAAGGGCTGGCGGTCCTCCTCGTTCTTGGAACGGGCGTAGACCAGCGAGCGGTCGTCGCGGTTGTAGGGCTTCTCGGAGAGGTCGTCCTCCATCAGGTACTGGCGCAGGTAGGGCCGGATGGCCTCGAACAGCCAGCGCATGGAGCCGATGACGGGATAGTTGCGCAGCAGCGAATGGTCCGGCTGGGTGATGTCGAACACGCCGAGCAGCACCAGCGGGAACAGCACGCAGAAGCCGATCAGCCACGCCTGGTGCGAGGTGAAGGAGAGGATCACGCAGATCACCGCGCCGAGGCTGACGGCGATGAAGACGCTGTAGCGCGCGAGCAGCGTCTTCGTGCTCGGCGAGAGAAGGGTGGCGGGGGTGTCTTTGCCCGTCATGTTCGGCGGCCTCCCGTTTGGACACGCGCCAAGCTAGAGCATATTCGCGCGCCGGGAGCACCGCCCGCGCGAAGAAAGTCCGCGCGGACGGGCGGCGAGGGCGGGACGCGCGCCCTCAGGCGGCGAGCGCGGCCTGCCGGAAGCGGGCCGCGAGCGCGCGCAGCACCGGGATCTGGCCCGGCAGCTCGCTCCAGTAGCGGCGGTTGAGCTCCAAGTTCACCACCGTTCCGGCATCGAAGCGGCAGCGCTGCGCCACCTTTTCCCAGTCGATGGCGCCCCAGCCCAGCGGCAGGTGCAGGTCCCCCTCCCCCAGCGCCGCCCGCTCGCCCTCGTCGATGGCCCAGCTGGTGGCGGGGCGGCCGAAGCTGTCATGGACATGCAGGTGGCGGGCATAGGGGGCGAGGGCCGCGATCTCCGAGAGATAGTCGGCGCCCGCATCGGTGGTACGCAGGAAAGCGTGGCTGAAATCCAGCGTCGCCCGCACGTGGGGGTGGTCGACGGCCGCGATCTCGGCGGCGAGGCGCGAGGGCAGAGCGGTCTCGCGCATGGGCTCGAAGCGGAAGATGTTCTCGACGCACAGGGTGAGGCCGTGGCGGGCGGCGCGGTCCCCGGCGCGGGCGAGGGCGGCGCGCTGACGCACATAGGCCGCGTCCACGTCGCTCTCCTCACGCACGCAGCCGGTGTGCGCCACCAGCGTGCGCGCGCCGAGGGCGCCGGCGACATCGATGGCCGCCTCCAGGCACGCGAGGTGGCGCGGCTGCCGGCTCGGATGATCCATCAGGTTCACGGCGAGCGGGCCGTGCACGGTGTAGCCGAAGGGCCGGTTCGCGGTGGCGGCGACGAGGCGCTCCAGGCGCTCGGTCAGCACCCGGCCGTCGATGATGAGGGTCCAGGCGAAGATGGGCAGCTCGACGAAATCGACGCCGAGCCGCTCGGCTTCGTCCAGCTTGGGGCCGAGATCCTCGAAATCCGGCGAGGTGGCGCGGATGGAATAGCCGATGCCCTCGATGGCGGGTCGCGGCGCCTGTGCGTCCATGCTTCGTGTCCTTCACGCGCGCGCCGTGCGGGCGGCTGCGCCCAGGCTCGCGGTCGCGCGCACCGAACAGGAGGAAGACGGCAGCATGATGGGCGCCGGGAGAGCCGCGATCGAACGGCGCCCGCCGGTGCCGGAGCGGATTATTCCCCAGAATGGAATAAGGGCGTTCGCCGGGGGTCGACGAACGCCCTTTGTCCGGATCGATGACGCTGACACCTGACGATCGATCCTACCCCTTACTAGCAAGACCGAGGCCAATAGGAAACCACCCACATCAATGACGCATCGACACTCATGACACAAGATATGGATATTGCGAGCCTCTCGCGAATGCAGATTGCATTCTGAAATCGCAAATTGCGATATCCGCCGCAATGTCTTGCACTTTGCAATGACCCCTCCGCCCTGGGAGCGGCCCGCCCGGACAGGCATGGCGCAGCGGGTCGGCGCGCCCGGCGGGCAGCGTCGACCTTAGGGGAACGACAGGCTGAAGGGCGACCTCATGCCGAGCCCGCGCGCCGGGCTCAAGGGCGCATGACGAGAACATTTACGGCGAAAGCCGATCCGCCGGAAATGCTCTGACTTATTGGTTTGAAGCAATCACGGACGCAAAACCGCTGCGCGTTTTTGCTGGAATTGCTCCAAGCCCCGCGCGGCGCCCGGGCGAAGCCGAGGAGGCGCACCCCGCGCTGGCTCAGACTGATGGCATCAGCCCACGCGCACGCGCGGGCCGCCCTCGGTCGCGAGCCACATGTCGAGGAAGCCGTCGAGCCAGCGGCAGACGGCGGCATCGTAGCGGCCCCACCCCTGCAGGTGGGCCTCCCCCGGCTGCGCCCCGCGCTTGGTGAGGTTGTGCGCGCCGCGGACGGTCCACAGGCACATCATCTCGCGCGTCACCTCGGGGTGGAACTGCAGGCCGTAGGCCGATCCGCCATAGCGGAACGCCTGGTTGGGGAACACCTCCCCGGTGGCGAGCAGGTCGGCGCCGCGCGGCAGGTCGAAGCCCTCGGAATGCCAGTGGTAGACGTGGCTCGGCCAGTTCAGAATCGCCGCCCCCGCGTCGGTGGCCTCGAGCGGGTAGTAGCCGATCTCGCACGCCCCCTCGCGGTGGGGCGAAACCGAGGCCCCGAGCGCCTTCGCCATCATCTGCGCGCCAAGGCAGATGCCCAGCAGCGGCGCCTCGGCCGCGAGCGCCTTCTCGATGAAGTCGATCTCGGCGCGGATGAAGGGCAGGTCGTCATTGGCGCTCATGGGCCCGCCGAACACCACCGCGCCCGCATAGGAGGCAAGGGTCTGCGGCAGCGGATCGCCCAGGGCCGGGCGGCGCACGTCGAGCCGGTAGCCGCGCCGCTGCAGACGCTCTCCGATGCGGCCGGGCGTGGAATGGGCCTGGTGCACGACGATGAGAATGTCGGTGGCGTCCGCGCTGTCCCGCTCCGGTGCGGCGGACGCGGCGCATGGGGTATTTCCAGGCGCCAGGGGCGGCGCCTCTTCCCGAAGCGCCGGGCCTGGAAGCCCGGCTTCCGGGCGGGCGTCGCGCGCGGAGCCGCTGCCGCTTCCCGCGGCATCGTCGTGCCGGGCCCGCGCCACCTCGATCCCGCCGGCCGGCGCGCTAGTCCTGTCGTTCACCGCCAGTTTCCGCCTCCTCACGGATCTCGCGACGGATCTCCACCCGGTCGCGCGTATCCACATTGAGCAGTTCCGCCGCGCGCCACACGACGTTGTCCTCGAACTCCGTCAAGGTGCCGTCCGCGAAGGCCACCTGGAACATCATCTCCACGATGCGCCGCCGGCCTTCCTCGTCCAGCGCCCGGTTGAGCACGCTGGTGAAAGCATAAAGATCAACGGCTTCGGCATCCTTGGCAATGGCCAATTCCACCAGGGCACCGCTTTCCGCCTCGGAAAGGGAGAAGCGCTGCTCCAGCACGCGCTTCAGCACCGCCCGCTCGGAATCGGCCACCACCCCGTCCACGGTGATGACGTGCACCAGCAGTGCGGCGGCGGCGAGGCGGTAGTCGTCGACACCGAACTGGGCCACCTCGCGGCGACCGCCGGTGATATCCGTGATGAAGTCGGAGAGGCTGCGGAACATGCGTCGGGCATCCTGCGGCTCGAAAGGGACACGCGGGGCCGGGCGGCACCGCCCCGGAGGGAACATGGTCACGGCGCGGCGGAACGCAACGGCCGCGGCGGGCCGGGGACCGGCTTCCGCCTGTTGCCATGATGCCCCGGCCCGCGCAAGCTCGGCAACCGTGCCGCCGCGACCGCCGGCGCCGTGGCCTGCGGCGGCTTCCGCGATGTGCCATGATGGCCCGGGAATCGACCCGGACCGCGCCGCGCCACAGGCCCGGCGGCGGAGCAGGAGGGAGCATATTGCGCGATCAGCCGGCCGGCCGCGGCACCATCCTGCTGGTGGAGGACGAGCCGTTCGTGGCGCTCGTCGCCCAGCAGGTCCTGGAGGACCACGGCTTCGCGGTGACGGTCGCCACCCACGGGCGCGCCGCGCTGGCGCAGATCGCCGGGGACGGGGCGCCGGCGGAGGCCCTGGTGCTCGCCCTCGTGGACATGGGCCTGCCGGACATGGGCGGCGACGAGGTGGTGCGCGCCCTGCGCCGGTTCCGGCCGGACCTGCCCGTGGTGATCGCCACCGGCTACGCCGCCGAGGAGGTGGAGGCGCGGCTCGCCGGCACCGAGCGCGTGACGGTCATCCGCAAGCCCTATGACGTCGCCACCCTGCGCGCCGCCCTGCGCCAGTTCGGCATCGAGGTGCCGGAAGACTGAGGCCGGGCCACGGAGCCCGGCGGCGTCCCGGCCGGCGTCAGCGCCGCAGCAGCACCTGGCCCAGGATGAGCCCGACGCCGGCCGCGATGGCGCAAGCGGTCAGCGGCTGCTCGCGGATGGTGGAGCGCAGGGCGCCGCAGCGGCCTTCCGCCCACAGGCCGGCGCTCTCGGCCCCCGCCTCGGCGGCGCTGACGGCCTCGTCCGCCGCCTGCCTGGCACTCTGCCCGGCCACATCGAGCAAACGGGAAATCTCGGCCTTGAGGCGCTCCAGATCCTGGCGCACGTCATCGAGCGTGGGCTCGACGGCGGTTTCGACGTGGGCGGCCTCGGCCTTCGGGGCTGCGGACTTCTCGACCATGGAAAAGGCTCCTGTGGCGTGCGACGCGGAAGGAGGATGCGCCGGAACGCCCCGCCCCCGCAAGGTCGCCGCGTGTCGCGTCAGGCGGTGCGGGCCAGCGGGCCCGGCGCGCCGCGCGCGCCGTGGAAGAAAAGGGCCTGGGCGATGGTGGCCTTCACCGTCTCGGAGAGGAACGGCTTGGTGATGAGATAGGTCGGCTCCGGCCGCTCGCCCGTGAGCAGGCGGTCCGGAAAGGCGGTGATGAAGATCACCGGCACGTCGCAGCCGCCCAGGATGTCGCTCACCGCATCGACCCCCGAGGAGCCGTCGGCAAGCTGGATGTCCGCGAGCACGAGGCCGAAGTCCCCCGCCTCGGCCAGCTCCACCGCCTTGGAGCGGGTGGGCGCGACGCCGACCACCTCGTGCCCCAGGTCGCTCACGAGGCTGCGCAGGTCGAGGGCGATCACCCATTCGTCCTCGATGATGAGCACGCGGGTGGCGGTCTGCCGGTCGATGTCGCGCTGGGCGGCGATCACCTGCGCCTCCACCTCCTCGATGGGCACGCCGAGGATGCTCGCCGCCTCGGTGTAGGAGAAGCCCTCCATGGCGGTGAGCAGGAAGGCGACGCGGGAGGAGACGTCCATGGCCTGCAGGCGCTGGTCGGCGCGCAAATCCGGAAGGCCGGGCGCCGCCTTGCGGTTCCACACCCGGTGGAAGGCGCGATGCAGTGCCACGCGGGGCGAGACCCCGCTGTCGAGCGGCACCTTGCCGTCGATGAGCGCGGACAGCGTGTCCTGCACCGCGGCGTCCCCGGCCGCCTGCGAGCCCAGGAGCGCCCGCGCATAGCGCCTGAGTGACGGGATCTGCTTCACGATCGAGGAAGGCGACATGCGCGGCTCCGTGATGGATGGCCCGCGCCCGCGGCGCAGCTCTCCAACGCAGTGTTGCGCCGGGAAACCGGCAACAAAAGGGACGGACGTCCAACGCGCCCCTCGCCGGAAAGTTCCCGTCCGCCCGGAACCGGCAGGCAACGCATTGCATTGTAAAGCGGATGGGGGTTCGCTTCAGCTGCGTCGTCGCGCGGACGACGGCCGGTCACATCGGAGCTTCAGATGGAGTGGGTGAAGGCGCAGGCCGAGCGCGCGCACCACAAGGAGCGCAACGCCATCTTCGCGGCCGCCGCCGGCGAGCCGCGCGGCCTGCTGGACAGCGTGCGGCGCCGGCTGATCGTGATGGTGCTGTTCGCCCTCGCGCCCATCGCCGGGCTCAATTTCGTGCAGGGCGCCCTGCAGCTGCGGGCCGCCCAGCAGGAGGCCCGGGGGCGCCTGCTGCAGCACGTGCAGGCCGACGCCTCGACCATCGAGAAGGTGTTCGCCTCGGCGGAAAACGTGCTGCGGGCGCTGCAGAACGTCGCCGACGTGCGGGAGGCGGCGCCCGCGTGCCCGGCGATCCTGCACGGCGCGGTGCTGAGCCTGCCCTTCGCCAGCAACATCGGGGTAATGAACCGCGAGGGACGCGTGCTGTGCTCCGCCCTGCCGCTGGAGGCGCGCAACGTCTCGGGCGAGGCCTGGTGGCGGCAGGCAACGCGGGATTCGCGCTTCCTGCTGTCGGGCCCGGTGTTCAGCCGCGCGGCCGCCACCGAGGTGCTGGTGGGCGTGCTGCCGCTGCGCGAGCGCGACGGCACCTTCGTCGGCGCCGTCACCCTCTCCATGGACGTCTCCTGGCTCGAGGGGCTGCTGCGGCGCGAGACCCCCGCCGGCCAGGGCGTGGTGGCCCTGTTCTCGGCCCAGGGCGTGGAGCTGCTCTCCAACGCGCGCGTCGTCTCCAGCGCATTGTTCGCGGAACATCCCGTCAGCGGGCCCACCCGCGAGCTGCGCGAGGTGCGCGACCCCGACGGGCGAAGCTTCACCTTCGCCACCGCGCCGCTGGGCCGCGAGGGGCTGGTGGCCGCCTATGCCATGCCCACCGAGCGCCTGTTCCCCTGGACCGTGCTGACGGTCGCGGCGAGCTTCGCCCTGCCCTCGCTGATCGTGGTGGTGAGCCTGGTGGGGCTGTGGCTGGCGGTGGACCGCACCGTGCTGCAGTGGCTGCTCTACCTGCGCCGGGTCACGGCGGTGTACGCGCGCGGCCATTACACTTTCCGGCCCACCCGCTTCGACGCCGCCCCGAGCGAGTTCCGCGCCCTCGGCCACGCGGTGGAGGAGATGGCCCTGGCGGTGCGCGAGCGCGACGCGCGGCTGCGGCTCGCCCTCGCCGAGAAGACCGGCCTGGTGCGCGAGATCCACCACCGGGTCAAGAACAGCCTCCAGATCGTGGTGAGCCTCATCAGCCTCTACGGCTCGGGGCTGCGCGGCGAGGACCGGCGGCGGTTCGACCAGCTGCGCACCCGCGTCAACACCCTCGCCCTGGTGCACCGCCTCCTTCACGAGGCCGCCGATGGCTCCAAGGTGCGCCTGCGCGAGCTGCTGCGCGAGCTCGGCGGGCTTCTGGAGGGCGCCTGCGAGCGCCCGGCCCGGATCACCGTCGAGGCCCAGGATGCGCCCCTGCCCACCGACATGGCGGTGCCGCTGGCGCTGATGGTGGCGGAGATCGTGCTTGGCCTCACCGCCGCCGGAGAGGAGCCCGCCGAAAAGCCCGCCGCCCTCACCCTGCGCGCGCGCGTCTCGGGCGGGCGCCTGTCCATCCAGGTCGCGGCGATGCTGCCGGAAGCGGCTCCCCGCGCAGCGGGCGACCTCGCCCACGGCTTCGCCGCCCAGCTCGGCGGCAACCTCGCCCATGGCGCCGGCGCGGGCCGCACCCTGGTTTCGGGCGACTTCCCCTGCCCCGTCGCCACGCCCTGAGCGTTCCTGCGCGGAACACGGGAACCTGTGGCCTTCTGCAACGTTCATGGTTCGGGAGCCGGATGCCCGCTCCGTGGCCGCCGGCCGGCGGGGGTGCAGAACGTCAGCAAGGGACCAGGAGCAGCAGTCATGGAAAAGGTTCATACAAAGGCCCCTTCCCACCGCGGCTTCGCGGCCATGGACGCGGAAAAGCAGCGTGCCATCGCCCGCAAGGGCGGCGAGAGCGTGCCGGCGGAAAAGCGCAGCTTCTTCCAGAACCGGGCGCTGGCCGCCGCCGCCGGCCGCAAGGGCGGGCAGAGCGTCTCCGACGATCAGCGCAGCTTCTCGCGGGACCGCGCCCTCGCCTCCCAGGCCGGGCAGAAGGGCGGGCAGAAGCACGGCGGGCAGGGCTCCGGCGGTCGCGGCGCTTGAGCTTGCGGCCGGGAGGCGTAGGCGTGCATCACCGAAAGGTGATCTCCCGACGGAACCGGGGGCATCCCTTCCGCCGCGCGGCGTGCTGGCCTAAGATGCGTCAGATGCGCAGCGCAGACCGGGAAAACCGGCGCGAGGACGGGGAGCGGCGACGCTTCCCTCCCCTCCGTGACGAGGCACGGCGCAGGCGGATCGCGCCACGGCGCCGCAGCGAGCGGGCCGCAGGCGCACCCGGTGTTTTCGCACGCGAGGGTTCGCCATGGACGTGACGCCACGCCCGCACGCGACCGGCCCCGACAGCGACCCGCCCCTGCGCATGCAGGTGCTGGAGTTCCTGCCGGCGCTGCGCGCCTTCGCGCGCTCGCTCACCCGCAACCGCACCGAGGCCGACGACCTGGTGCAGGAGACCCTGCTGAAGGCGCTCGCCAACATCGACCGCTTCGACCCCGGCACGAACCTGCGGGCGTGGCTGTTCACCATCCTGCGCAACACCTACTACACCGACATGCGCAAGCGCCGGCGCGAGAACGAGGGCCTCGCCACCCTGGCGCAGCAGGACGGCAACGTGGGCCCGAGCCAGGAGTGGTCCATGACCCTCCAGTCGCTCCAGGAGGCGCTGGGCCACCTGCCCGACGACCAGCGCGAGGCGCTGGTGCTGGTGGGCGCCGCGGGCCTCTCCTACGAAGAGGCGGCGGAGGTGTGCGGCTGCGCCCTGGGCACCATCAAGAGCCGGGTGAACCGCGCCCGCGCCAAGCTGCTGGTGCTGATGGGCGCCGATGCCACGGCCGACGTGGTGGAAGGAGACGCGGTGGCGCTCTCCGCGGCCCATGGCGCGCGCTCCAGCGGCGGCTGAACCCGTTCCGTCGGCGGAAACGCCCCCCGAAAGCGATGGCCGCCGATGACCGGCGGCGCGCGCCTGCTCAGCCGGGAGACCAGCCGGGCGGCGCCAGCTCGAAGCCCGCGAACTCGAAGGCGGGGGCGACCGTGCAGCCCACGAGCGTCCAGGCGCCCCGGCTTTCCGCCGCCTGCCAGGCGAAGGCGGGCACCACCCCCTGGGGCCGCTCGCCCCGGCCGAGCCCCGGCCCCAGCACCAGCTCCTCGCGGGCCCCGCCATGGGCAAGCGAGAGGGTGAGCGGCGCGCCGGCGTGCCAATGCCAGATCTCCACCGCGTCCACCCGGTGCCAGTGGGAGCGCTCCCCGGCGGCGAGCAGGAAATAGATGGCCGTGGAGGCGCCGCGCCCGCCATCCGGCGCCACGTCGCGGAAGGTCTCGCGGAAGTGGCCGCCCTCCGGGTGGGGCTGAAGGCCGAGCAGGGCGATCACGTCTGCCGCCGCGAGGCGCGGATCGAGGGATTCGGAGAGGTCCACGGTTCAGCCCCTGAAATCGTTCTTGCGGGCGCGCAGCTCGGTGAAGACGGCGGCGGGCTCCGCCCCGGCGAGGCCGAGCCGCGCGGCGAGCGCCGCGTCGTCCGCCCGCAGGAAGGGATTGGCCGCGATCTCCTCGGCGAGGCGCGAGGGCACGGTGGGCCGCCCGGCCGCGCGCTCGGCCTCCGCCCGCGCCGCGAACGCCTTGAGGTCCGCATTGTCCGGGTCCACCGAAAGGGCGAAGCGGGCGTTGGAAAGCGTGTATTCGTGCCCGCAATAGACCGAGAGGGCCTCCGGCAGGGCGCGCAGCCGCAGCAGCGAGCGCCACAGCACCGCCGGCTCGCACTCGAAGGCGCGGCCGCAGCCCAGGGAGAACAGCGTGTCACCCGAGAACAGGAGCCGCTCGCCCTCGAACAGATAGGCCACGTGGCCCGCCGTGTGGCCGGGCACCTCCAGCACCCGCCCCACGAGGCCGCCCACGGCGACCGGGTCCCCATCCTCCACCACCGCGTCGATGCCGGGGATGAGGGCGGCCTCCTTGCGCGGGCCCACCACGGTGGCGCCGTAGCGGTCCTTGAGGGCGGGGATGCCCTGCACGTGGTCGGCGTGGTGGTGGGTCACCAGCACCTGGTTGATCGGCCATCCCGCGGCATCGGCCGCGGCGATGATGGCGGCGCCGTCGGGCGCGTCCACCACGGCGGTCGCCTCCGTGGCCGGATCGTGCAGCAGCACGGCGTAGTTGTCGGCGAGGCAGGGAACGAGACGGATCTCGGCCGGCACGAAAGGCTCCTCCGGGGCAATAGGCGCGCCATGATAGCAGAGGCTTTGCCGTCCCGCCTCCCCCGGCTTTCCCGCCGCGCTGGCAGATCCCAGGCGACCTGCGGGCACCGATGGTTTATTGATGCCGTCCGGGGCGCGGGCCGAGGGTGGCCGGCGCCCGTTCCGGATTCGGCAGGATGTGGGATCTCGGCAGCCAGGGGATCGCGGGCGGCGGCATGAATGTCGATGTCGTCGACCTGCGCAATTTTTACGCACAGCCGCTCGGCGTCATGACGCGGCGGCTGCTGGTGCGCGCCATCCGCGCCCGCTTCGATGACGTGACCGGCCTCTCGGTGATGGGGCTCGGCTATGCCATCCCCTATCTCGGCGTGTTCCGCGAGGAGGCGGAGCGCTGCATCGCCCTGATGCCGGCGGCCCAGGGGGTGGTGCGCTGGCCCTCCAGCGGCCCGGCGCTCGCCGCGCTCGCCGACGAGGCCATGCTGCCCCTGCCCACCGCGAGCATGGACCGCGTGGTGGCCGTGCACGCCTTGGAAATGACAGCCAACCCGGCCGAGATGCTGCGTGAGGTGTGGCGCGTGCTCGCGCCCGGCGGGCGGCTGCTGGCGGTGGTGCCCAACCGGCGCGGCGTGTGGGCGCGGCTCGATACCACCCCCTTCGGCAACGGCCGCCCATTCTCGCGCGGGCAGGTGGTGGGGCTGCTCCGGGAGGCGCTGTTCACCCCCGTGGGCTGGGGCGAGGCGCTCTACGCGCCGCCGAGCCACTGGTTCCTGCGCACCGCCGTGGCGTTCGAGCGCATCGGCGCGCGGCTGTCGCTGCCCTTCTCGGGGGTGTTGGTGGTGGAGGCGACGAAGCAGCTCCACCGCCCGGTCATGGTGCGCCGCCCGCGTCTCGCGCCGGTGCTGGAGCCGGCGATGGAACCGGCGCTCGGCCTGCGCTCCCAGGGACTCAGCGAGCCTGTTCCCCCCGCGAGAGCAGGAACACCGCCTGCTCGCCCATCAGGTTCCACACCCACCACGGCATGTTGAAGCGCACCCGGTGGCCGGCGGAATCGAGCGCCACCGCCTTCTCCATCCGCGCATCCAGCGCCCCGGCCAGGGTCACGAAGTCGCGGATGGTGCAGAAGTGGATGTTGGGCGTCTCGTACCAAGCGAAGGGCATGTTGTCCGTCACCGGCATGCGGCCGTTCACCAGCAGGTCGAGCCGCGAGCGCCAGTGGCCGAAATTGGGGAAGGAGACGATGGCGCGCCGGCCGATGCGCAGCATCTGCTCCAGCACCCAGCGCGGGCGGCGGGTGGCCTGGAGCGTCTGGGAGAGGATGACATAGTCGAAGGCGTCGTCTGGATAATGGGCGAGGTCCACGTCGGCGTCGCCCTGGATCACGGCGAGGCCGCGCGCCACCGCGCCGTTCACCCCCTCGCGGGACAGCTCGATGCCGCGGGCGTCGCACCCGCGCGTGGTGGCGAGCAGCTCCAGCAGGGCGCCGTCGCCCGCGCCCACGTCCAGCACGCGGGAGCCGGGCTTCACCATCTGCGCCACCACCAGCAGGTCGACGCGCCCACCCTCAAGGCGCACCGCGCCTTCGTCGAGCACCGGCTCGCGCTGCGCCATGCTCACCTCCCGCGCGCGGCCGGCAGGCCGAAGGCCCGCGCCGCGCTGTCGAGGAAGCCGTGGGCGATGGCGCTGAGCTCCGGCTCGTCGAGCAGGAAGGCGTCGTGGCCCTTGTCGCTCTCGATCTCCGCGAACGAGACGCTGGCGCCGGAGGCGTTCAGCGCATGGACGATGGTGCGGGAGTCTTCCGTCGGGAACAGCCAGTCGGAGGTGAAGGAGACGAGGCAGAAGCGCGTCTTCGAGCCCTTGAAGGCGTGTGCGAGCACGCCGTCGTAATCGGCGGCGAGGTCGAAATAGTCCATGGCCCGCGTGACATAGAGATAGGAATTGGCGTCGAAGCGCTGCACGAAGGCCTCACCCTGGTGCCGCAGGTAGCTTTCCACCTGGAAGTCGGCGTCGAAGCCGAAGGTGGGCATGGCGCGGTCCTGCAGCCGGCGGCCGAACTTGCGGTGCAGCGCCTGGTCCGACATGTAGGTGATGTGCGCCGCCATGCGCGCCACCGCGAGCCCGCGCTGGGGCGTCACGCCTTCCGCCAGATAGCGCCCGCCGCGCCAGTCTGGATCGGCCATCACCGCCTGCCGGCCCACCTCGTGGAAGGCGACGTTCTGCGCCGAATGGCGGGCGGCGGTGGCGATGGGCAGCGCCGAGAACACCCGCTCGGGATAGCTCGCGGCCCACTGCAGCACCTGCATGCCGCCCATGGAGCCCCCGGCCACGCACAGCAGCTTCTCGATGCCGAGATGGTCGAGCAGCATGGCCTGGGCGTTCACCATGTCGCGGATGGTGACGAGCGGCATGTCGAGCCCGTAGGGCGCGCCGGTGGCGGGATTGGTGGAGGACGGCCCGGTGGTGCCCATGCAGCCGCCGAGCACGTTGGCGCAGATGACGTAGAAGCGGTCGGTGTCGATGGGGCGGCCCGGCCCCACCATGGTCTCCCACCAGCCCGGCTTGCCGGTCACGGGATTGAGGCTCGCGGCGTGCTGGTCGCCGGTAAGGGCGTGGCACACCAGCACCGCGTTGGTGCGCGCCGCGTTGGGCTCGCCGTAGGTCTGGTAGGCGATCTGGAGGCCGGGCAGCAGCACGCCCGCGTCGAGCCGCAAGGGCTGCGCCGGGCCGAAGCGCGCCACCGGCGAGTGCGGCTCGTCCGCCTCCTGCCGGGCGCGGGCCTCGACGGCGTCTCCAGCCTCGGAGCAGGCCTTCGGGGCGGAGGCATCCGGTGGGACGAACGATGTCATGACCGGAACCAAGCGATGCCCGCGCCCCGCTGTCAAGCACCGCGGCGGCACGCAAACGGGGAAAGCGCCGCCACCTTCGTAAAAATGTAAGCCGGCGCGGAGATAAGAGCGTCGTCGGCCGTGCTCGCGGCGCGGTCGCCGGCACGATTCCCCCCCTCAGGTAGCGCGCGAGGCTCGGCTCGGCGCATGATGGGCCGGGTGGCGTGCGGTTGGGGGAGAGCATGAAGGACCCGTTCGCGAAGACCATCGGCTACCGGCTGAACCACACGGCCCGCCTGCAGCGGGCCCTCTCGGCGCGGCTGCTCAGTGATCTCGGCCTGTTTCCCGGCCAGGAAGCGGTGCTGAAGCTGCTGTCCGAGCAGGACGGCCGCACCATGGGCGACCTCGCCGCCGCCCTGCGGGTGCGCCCGCCCACCGCCTCCAAGACCATCGCGCGCCTCACCAGCCAGGGCCTGGTGGAACGCCGTACCACCGACGGCGACGGCCGTCTGGTACGGGTGTTCCTCACCGATACCGGGCGCGAGCGCGGCACCGCCATCGACGGCGTGTGGGAGGCCCTGGAGAACGAGATCGTCGCCGGGCTGGACGGCAAGGAGCGCAAACGCCTGCGCAAATTGCTGCGCAAGGTGGAGAAGAACCTCGCCGCGCGGCTCGGCACCGACGGCGGCGCCGACGACGAGGCGGACGCTGCGGACGACGACGAGGATATCTGATCCCCGATCAGGCGCAGCCGGGCCGGACGCGGGCGCGCCCGCGTCTTCCGGCGGCATCCTCGCTTTCGTCAAAATGCGCCGTATCCTGCGGCGACCTCTCCCGGAAGCCGTAGGGAATCATGGCCGCCCCCCGCCTGCTCGTCGTCGAAGGAAACACCGCCGAAGCCCGTGCCCGACAGATCCATTTCGGTGGACAGGCCGCAAGCGAGGGCTACGCCCAGCTCCTGCGCGAGCTGGCGCCGGGTGCCGTGGTGGACATCTGCTACCCCGCCGATCCCGGCGCCAACCTGCCGGACGGCGGCGGGCTAGAGGGCTATGACGGCATCGCCGTCACCGGTTCCTCGCTCAACATCTACAACGGCGGGCCGGCGGTGGAGCAGCAGATCGGCCTCATCCGCGCGGCCTTCACCACCGGGGTGCCCCTGTTCGGCAGCTGCTGGGGGCTGCAATTGCTCACGGTGGCCGCCGGCGGCAGCGTGCGGCTCAACCCGCGCGGACGGGAGGTGGGCTTCGGCCGCCGCATCCGCCAGACCGCCGAAGGCGCAGGCCACGACCTGTTCGCGGACAAGCCGCCCGTGTTCGAGGCCATGACCGTGCATCTCGACGAGGTGGAGGCCCTGCCGGAGGGCGCGCGCCTGCTCGCCACCAACGACCATTCCCAGGTGCAGGCAGCCGAGATCCCCGCCGGGCGCTCCATGTGCTGGGCGGTGCAATACCACCCCGAATATCCCTTCCGGGAGATGGCCGCCATCTTCCGCCGGCTGCGCCCCTCGCTGGTGGCGGAGGGCTTCTTCCTGGACGAGGAGGAGGAGGCCGCCTTCATCGCCGACCTCGAACATTTCGAGCGCGAGCCGGGCAACCGGTCGCTGGCGTGGCGCTGCGGCATCGACGGGGCGGTGATCTCGAAGGCGGTGCGCACCATCGAGATCCGCAACTGGGTGGAACGGCTGGTGCTGCCCACCCGCGCCGCCCGCGGGCGGGGCTGAGGGCCTCGCCTTCGAGCGGTGCGGCGTAACCGAAACACGAAGGGCTTGGCTCAGTCCTCCCCCGCCTCGAACGCCTCCATATAGGCGGCGACCCGCCGGTCCACCCGCACGTCCGAGCCGCGGATGGCCCGCACCAGGGAGAGCCCCTCCAGGGAGCGGGCGCGGGAGAGCGCCACATAGGCCTGCCCCGGCGCGAACGCGCCTTCGCCGAAATCGATGCGCACGTCGTCCAGGGTCAGGCCCTGGGCCTTGTGCATGGTGAGCGCCCAGGCGGGGGCGAGGGGGAGCTGGGTGTAGGTGCCCACCACCTGCGCCTCGATGCGCCCGGCCGGCTCGTCCCAGCCGTAGCGGACACGCTCCCAGGTGAAGGCCTCGATCTCCACCGTGGGTCCGGCGTCGAGCTTCACCAGGGCGCTGAAGGGGCCGAGGCCCACCACCGTGCCCACCGAGCCGTTCACCCAGCGCCGGGCGGGATCGTTGCGCAGCGCCATCACGCGGGCGCCGCGCTTCAGCACCAGCTTCTCAGCCACCGGCAGGCGGTCCCCCTCCAGGCCGAACTCGCCCTTGAGCACACCGGAGAACGCGCGCCCCTCGTCCGGCAGCGCCGCGAGGCCGCGGGCGTTGTAGGCATCGGCGCGGGCGTTGGTGGGCGTGAGCAGCACCGGCATGGTCCCCTCGCGATGGGGCCGCACGCAGGCCGCGTTCAGCGCTTCCGCCGCATCCCGCGCGCCGCGCCCGCGCCGCAGGGCGTCGAGCATGGCGACGAAGGCGCGGTCGGTCTGCCGGTGCACGTGAGTGAAGGGCACGCCGGCGGCCTGCCGCTCCGCCAGCGCCTTGGCGTGGAAGGCGAAGGGCCCCTCATAGCCCATGCGCTCCAGCATCTCCTGCTCGGCCATGGGCACCACGGGGGGAAGCTGCAGGAAGTCGCCCACCAGCACCATCTGCACGCCGCCGAACGGCTCGGACGTATCGCGGGCGATGCGCAGCGAGATGTCCACGGCGTCCAGGAGGTCGGCGCGCACCATGGAGATCTCGTCGATCACCACCCGGTCCAGCTTCTTCAGCAGGCGCCGCACCTGCACGCGCGGCTTCACCTCGTCCGGATTGAGCAGGCGGGGCGGGATGCCGAAGAAGGAGTGGATGGTCTGCCCGCCCACCTGCAGCGCCGCCACCCCGGTGGGCGCCAGGAACACCTGGCGACCGGAAGGATTGCGCCGCAGCTCGTGGAGGAAGGTGGTCTTGCCCGTGCCCGCGCCGCCCAGCACCATCAGGGTGGGCGTCCGCGCGGTGAGCGCGGCGAGCGCGCGGCCCGCCTGCCCGCCGGGGTCGGCCATGGGGCTAGCGACCGGGCCACCGGCGGAACCGCCCGGCGCGCCGGGAACCGGCGGCCCACCCGCCTCGGGGCCGCTCACGAGAGCAGGCCGGCCTCGCGGGCGAGGTCGAGGAGGTTGCGCTGCGGCCGGGCGCCGAGCTGGGTGATGATCTCCCCCGCCGCCAGGGCGCCGATGCGCAGGCTGGTGGCCGGATCGAGGCCGCGGGTGTAGCCGGAGAGGAAGCCGGCGGCGAAGAGATCGCCGGCGCCGGTGGTGTCCACCACCCGCTCCACCGGCGTGGCCGGCACGCTCACCACCGCACCGGCGGTGACGAAGGAAGCGCCCTTCTCCGAGCGCGTCACCACCGCCTCGGCGGCATCCTTGCGCAGGGCCACCAGAGCGGTATCGAAATCGGCGGTCTCGTAGAGGGACTTCAGCTCCGCCTCGTTGCAGAAGACGAGATCGACCGTGCCGGAGCGGACCAGCTCCAGGAACTCGGCGCGGTAGCGGTCCACGCAGAAGGAATCCGAGAGCGTGAGCGCCACCTTGCGGCCGGCGCCGTGGGCGATGCCGGCGGCGGTCAGGAACGCCTCCTTGGCGGCCGGCGGGTCCCACAGGTAGCCTTCGAGATAGGTGACGGCGGCGCCTTCCACCACATTCTTGTCGATGTCGGCGGCGGTGAGGTCCTGGGCGGCGCCGAGGAAGGTGTTCATGGTGCGCTCGCCGTCGGGCGTCACCATGATGAGGCAGCGGGCGGTGGCGGCGCCGTTCCGGGCGGAGGCGGTGGCATAGGCGACGCCGGCCGCGCGGATGTCGTGGCCGAACACGGTTCCGAGCGCATCGTCCCGCACCTTGCCGATGAAGCCGGCGCGCGCGCCGAGGGCCGCGACACCCACAGCCGTGTTGGCCGCCGAGCCGCCGGAGATTTCCGTGCCCGGCCCCATGGCGCCGTAAAGCGCCTCGGCGCGGGGCTCGTCGATGAGGGCCATGCCGCCCTTGTTCATCTCGTGGGCGGCGAGGAAATCGTCCTCGGCACGCGCGAGCACGTCGACGATGGCGTTGCCGATGGTGAGGACGTCGAGGGTGGAAGCGGACACGGGCGGCGATCTCCGAGGAAGCGACGCGGAGCGGTAGCACCGCCGGAGGGTGATGCGCAACGGCGCGTTAACCCTGCCCCGACCGCGCGGGCCGGGCGGAAGCGGCGCGGCTGCCCCGGGCCACGCCTGCCGCTATAAAGACCGCGGGCGGCATCGCCGGCGCGCAACCCGAGCGAACAGAGGCCAGGGACCTGCATCCGCCATCCTCCGAAACGGGAAGCGCCGTCTGAACGAAAAGGGACATCCCATGCGCAAAATCATGAATGCGGCCGCGGCCCTGCTGGCCGGCACCGCCCTCCTGAGCCAGGGCCTCGCCGCATCCGCCTGCACCTCCCTGCTGCTGACCGCCGCCGACGGCGGCCACGTCTATGGCCGCACCATGGAGTTCGGCCTGCCCCTCAAGTCCCAGGCCATGGTGATGCCGCGCAACATCGCGATCACCGGCACCGGCCCCTCGGGCGAGGCGAACAGCGGCCTCAAATGGACCACGAAGCACGGCGTGGTCGGCCTCAACGCCCTGAGCCTGAACGTCTACATCGACGGCATGAACGAGAAGGGCCTTGCCGGCGGCGGGCTCTACCTGCCCGATCTCGCGCAGTTCCAGGAGGTCGCGCCGGCCGAGGCGAAAAACTCCATCGCCTCCTATGAGCTGCTGACCTACGTGCTCACCTCCTTCGCCACGATCGCGGAGGTGAAGGAGGGACTGCCGAAGATCAAGGTGAACACCGCGCCGCAGGCGACCTTCAAGGCGCCCGTGCCGCTGCACCTCACCCTGCACGACGCCACCGGCGCCAGCCTGGTGGTGGAGTATATCGGCGGCGCGCTGCGCATGCACGACAACCCCACCACCGTGCTCACCAACGCGCCCGCCTTCGACTGGCACCTCGCCAACCTCGGCCAGTACGTGAACCTCTCGGCGGTGGAGCCCGCCCCCATGAAGGCGGGGTCGCTCACCCTTGCCGCCCCCTCCACCGGCGCCGGCCTGCACGGCCTGCCCGGCGACATGCTCTCCCCCTCGCGCTTCGTGCGCGCCTTCTTCTTCGCCCGCAACGCGCCGCAGCCGGCCACCGCTGCCGAGGGCGTGACCACCGTGCGCCACATCATGAGCTCGTTCGACATCCCGCCCGGCGCGGTGGTGACGAGCGCCGGCTCGTCCACGGGCGGCGGCGTCGCGGGCTATGAGACCACCGAATGGACGGTGGTCGCCGACATGAAGAACCTGCGCTACTTCTTCGCCACCTACGACAACCAGCAGCTGCGCGAGCTCGACATCGCGAAGGTGAAGCTCGACGGCACCGCCCCCGCTGTCTTCCCCATCGACCAGAAGGCGACCGCCATACCGCTCGGCCGGTGAGGCACGCCCTCGCGCGCGTCAGGCGCGGTCACGAGATGTGATCGCGCAACGGGCGCGGGGATGGTAAGGCATCAAGATTACGGGCCGGGCCCGCAGGCCCGGCTCCACTCATGCGTGAGGACACATGTCGCGCAAGTATTTCGGGACCGACGGGGTGCGCGGGCGCGCCAATGCGACGCTCACCGCCGATATCGCGCTCCGGGTCGGCATGGCCGCCGGCCTCGCCTTCCAGCGCGGGGAGCACCGCCACCGGGTGGTGATCGGCAAGGACACGCGCCTCTCCGGCTACATGATCGAGAACGCGCTGGTGGCCGGCTTCACCTCCGTGGGCATGGAGGTGCTGCTGCTCGGCCCCATGCCGACCCCGGCGGTGGGCCTGCTCACCCGCTCCATGCGCGCCGATCTCGGGGTGATGATCTCCGCCTCCCACAACCCGTTCGACGACAACGGCATCAAGCTGTTCGGGCCCGACGGATACAAGCTCTCCGACGAGGTGGAGCGGGAGATCGAGAGCCTGATCGACCAGGATCTCTCCCGCCGCCTCGCCAAGCCCGCCGAGATCGGCCGCGCCCGGCGCCTGGAGGGCGTGCACGCCCGCTACATCGAATATGCCAAGGGCACCCTGCCCCGCGACCAGAAGTTCGAGGGCCTGCGCGTGGTGGTGGACTGCGCCAACGGCGCCGCCTATCGCGTCGCGCCCGAAGCCCTGTGGGAGCTGGGCGCGGAGGTGGTGGCCATCGGCGTCGAGCCGGACGGCCTCAACATCAACCGTGACGTGGGCTCGACCTCGCCGGAGGCGCTGAGCGCCAAGGTGCGCGAGGTGCGCGCCGACATCGGCATCGCCCTCGACGGCGACGCCGACCGGGTGATCCTGGTGGACGAGAAGGGCCACATCGTGGACGGCGACCAGCTCATGGCGGTGGTGGCCGAGAGCTTCAAGGCGGACGGGCGCCTCGCCGGCAACGGCGTCGTCGCCACCGTCATGTCGAACCTGGGGCTGGAGCGCCACCTCGCCGCCCAGGGCATCGGCCTCGCCCGCACCGCCGTGGGCGACCGCTACGTGCTGGAGCGCATGCGGGCGGAGGGCTACAACGTAGGCGGCGAGCAGTCCGGCCACCTGATCCTCACCGATTTCTCCACCACCGGCGACGGCCTGGTGGCGGCGCTGCAGGTGCTCGCCGTGGTGGCCCGCCAGGGCCGGCCGGTGTCGGAGGTCTGCCACCGCTTCGATCCCCTGCCCCAGGTGCTGAAGAACGTGCGCTACGGCGCGGGCATGCCCCTGGAGGACGCGGGCGTGCAGAGCACCATCGCCGACGCCGAGCGGCGGCTCGCCAACCGCGGCCGCCTGCTGATCCGCCGCTCGGGCACCGAGCCGGTGATCCGCGTGATGGGCGAGGGCGACGACCGCGACCTGGTGGAGGAAGTGGTGGACGAGGTCATCGGCGCGCTGAAGCGCGTCGCCGCCTGACATCAGGAGCCCGCAGCCCCCGCCTCAAGCCCGCGGCACGCCTCGACCTTCGGGGTTCCGGCGGGGGCTCTTAACCTCTCGTCAGGGTTAATCCGCCCTTAAGGCATGCCATGCGAGGCTCCCTCCATCGAGGCAGCGATGCGATGGGTGCGTGATGTGGCGTTCGGTTCCCGCTCTGGCGGCGGCTCTCCTCCTTGTTCCGGCCGCCGCCGCGCATGCCGGTGACGACCTGCCGCTGCTCGGCCGGGCGGGAGACTTCTCCCTCGCCCCGCCGGAGGTGGGGGAGGAGGACGCGGCCGGCTGGTACGTCCGCGCCGATGCCGGCTACGTGGGGGCCCACGTGAGCGGCGGGTTCAACGACCTGTTCGTCTCGTCCCTGCCCGGCTCCTCGGGCGCTTCGTCCGGCTGGTCCGTCGGCGGCGGGCTCGGCTACCGCTTCACGCCCTGGCTGCGGGCGGAGGTGGGCATCGACCATCTCGACCTCGGCGGGGTGAACACGGTGCTGGGCCGGTTCGAGGCGGATTCCACCGTCGCCCTCGCCAGCGTCTACTGGGACATCGTGACCTTCGCCGGCGTCACGCCCTATGTGGGCGGCGGCGCGGGCTTCGCCATCGACAGCATCTCGCCGCCCGCCGCCTTCCCCTCCCCCGGCGCCGACTGGCGCTTCGCCTGGACCCTGGGGGCGGGCCTCTCCTATGCGCTCTCCAGCGCCTGGACCATCGACCTCGGATACCGCTATGTGAGCCTCGGCGCGCCGGATCTTCCCGGCGTGCCCGGCGTGGGCATCGATGCCCTCGGCGCCCACCAGGTGCGCATCGGCGTGCGCTACAGCCTGGGGGAATGAGCGCGTTTCCGGAGTGCGAGGGATGGCTGAAAGCAAGCCCCTGGTGGCCGTGGTCGGCGACCTGAAGGACGAGACCGACCTGCCCTATTTCATGGTGGGCGAGAAATACGTGCGCGCCGTCTATGACTTCGCCGGCTGCCTGCCGGTGATGGCGCTGCCGGTGATGGCGCCCGAGGCGTTCGACGCCGACATCGCGGCCCTGGTCGGCCATGCGGACGGCTTCCTCTTCACCGGCAGCCCCTCCAACGTGCATCCCAGCCACTGGAACGGGCCGGAGGACGCGCCGGGCCCGTTCGATCCCTCCCGCGACCGGTTCGCGCTGGCGCTCATCCGGGCGGCGGTGGCGCGGGGCGTGCCGGCGCTGTTCATCTGCCGCGGCTTCCAGGAACTCAACGTCGCCCTCGGCGGCACGCTGCACGCGCGCCTCGCCGAGGTGCCCGGCCGCATGGACCACCACGCCCCCACGGAGGGGCCCATGGACCTGCAATACGGTCCCGTGCACCAGGTGGAGGTGACCTCCGGCTCGCCGCTCGCCGCCACCTTCGGCGCTCCGCGCTTCGCCGTGAACTCCCTGCACTACCAGGGGCTGGACACGGTGGGGGCGGGCCTCTCGGTGGAGGCGCGCGCGCCGGACGGCACCATCGAGGCGGTGTCGCTGCGCGATCACCCCTTCGCCGTGGGCGTGCAGTGGCATCCCGAATACAAGCCCAGCCAGAACGCCCCGAGCGCGCGCCTGCTCGCCGCCTTCGGCGACGCCGTGCGCGCCCGCCGCGCCGCCCGCTGAGGCGGATCCGGCACGCGGGCCCGGCGTCTGGAATTGCCAGAAGACGGCGACCTGGCGCGGGCTTCGGCGAAGCGGCGGCGGCGGGACGTGCCCGGAATCACGTTCAGGCGAAATGGCGCAGGTGCGCGCCAAGGCCATGCGCGGGTCCAGGAGCCCGATACCAAAGGCCCATGAGTGGCCTGATGGGCCTTTGGTTCAGCCCGCGCGGCGCTTGAGCGTACCCGCCTGGCACCGGCCTGAGACCGGGGCCGATGGCATATGGCGATAACCGAGGCGGAGACACGCGGGACGCGCTCCATGCCGGCTGGACCCGGCGTCCCGGGCCTGTGCCGGCCATCCCAACATTGATCCATCACCTTGCGCGCGGGCGCGGGGCAGCGTTGGATGGCCGGCCAGGAAGATGCGGGAGACAGGAATGACGAGCCCCGTTCGCAGGAAGGGCCCGCCGGCGTGGGCGGGCAACTGGTCGCGCATGGCGGTCGCGGCGGTGTTCGGCTGGTCCGCCGCGCTCGGCCCGGCCCTGGCGCAGACGGCGGCCGGCGCGCCGACCCAGCCGGGCGCGCCACCCGCCACCCAGGCCCCTCCGGCGCCCGCGCCCGAGGCGGCACCGGCCGTGCCCGCCGCGACGGCGATGCCACCCGTTCCCGCCCAGGTGCCGGCCGCCGCGGCGACAACCCCGGCTGCCGATCTCTACACCCTCGCCGAGCTGGAATACCTGCTGGCGCCGGTGGCGCTCTACCCGGACCCCCTGCTGGCCATCCTGCTGCCCGCCGCGGCCTTTCCCGACCAGATCGTGGAAGCGTACCGCTGGGTGGAGCGCAACCCCAACACCGCCCGCACAGGCTCCCTCTCCGCCCTCGACGACAAGGCCTGGGACGCCTCGGTGAAGGCGCTCACGCGCTTCCCGGACGTGCTCCGCCAGCTCCACCAGCACATGGAGTGGACCGAATCCCTCGGCTACGCCTTCATCCACCAGCCGCAGGATGTCTCCACCGTGGTGCAGATGCTGCGCGCCCAGGCGGAGAAGGTGGGCAACCTCGCCTCCACGCCGCAGCAGGTGGTGACGACCCGCGAGGACGCCGGGCAGCGCACCATCTACATCCAGCCCGCCAACCCGGAGCGCATCTACGTTCCCGTCTATAACCCGAGCACCGCGTTCGACACCTTCGCGGTCGGCGCCCTGGGCTTCGGCGCGGGCGTTCTGGTGGGCTCGGCCTGGAACAACCGCTGGGGCTGGAACAACCGGGGCTGGAACACCATCTGGGTGCCGCCGCCGGCCTGGCACCGCCCACCCCACTGGGGCTGGGGGCCGGGACCCGGACCGCGCCCGCGTCCGCCCGCCTGGGGCCCCGGCCCCTGGCAGCCGCGCCCGCCGAACGTGAACCGGCCCGGCCGCCCCAATCCGCCCGCCATGCGCCCGCCGACCCGGCCGGGCGGCGGCACCTGGACCGGAAACCGCCCCGGCACGCCGCCGGGCGGCGGCCGGCCGATCATCAACAGGCCGGAGATCAACATCAACCAGCCGGGCAACAGCGGGACGATCATCAACCGGCCCGGCAATCGCCCGGACATCAACCGGCCGAACTTCAACCGGCCGGAGAACCGGCCGGGCGCCAACCGGCCGAACATCAACCGCCCGGAGAACAGGCCCAACGTCAACCGGCCGGTGAACCCGCCCGGCGCCAACCGCCCCGGCGTCAATCGTCCGGAGAACAGGCCCAACGTCAACCGACCCGCCGCCAACAGGCCCAATGTCAACCGGCCGGCGAACCGCCCCAATGCCGGGCAGCACCGGCCGGTGAACCGGGCCCAGGTCCAGCAGCGGGCGCAGCAGCGCGCGGGCGCGCAGCATCAGGTGCGGCAGCGGCAGCAGGCTCGCCCGCAGCAGCACGCCCGGCCGCGGCCCGGCGGCGGGCGCCACGCCCGCTGATCGCGGTCCGCGACGAAGCGCCAGCGCGCCGCCCCTTCCCCGCCACACGGGGAAAGGGGCGGCCGCTCCGATGGGCGGGAACCGCGGGGGCCGGCCCGGAGATCCACGGTGGCGCCTCGTCCACGGGGCGACGCCCCTGTTGTCCGCTCTCCGGCGGGACCGGCAACGGGACGCCGACCGGTCCTGAGCCGGATCGGCACTCAAAAATTCTCATTGCGTCTGGGCGCGCCCGGCCCCTCCCCTGCGGGCGGCAGAGGAAAGGGGCTCGTCCACAGCCGCCCCATGCCGGGCGGCCAGAGCGTTTTCCGTTCACCCCGGCTCACGGACAACGCCATAAGCTATTGAGTTTACGCGTTTTTCATGCAGAGCGGTGTCCGCCCCGCTTGAAAATACGCTAGAACAGCCGCCCGCCATTGGGCACCGGCCGGGTCGGGGAGACCAGCACCACCGCGCCCTCGGCATCCGGGAAGCCGAGGGTCAGCACCTCCGACATGAAGGGCCCGATCTGGCGCGGCGGGAAGTTCACCACCGCCGCCACCTGCCGGCCCACCAGTTCCTCGGCGGCGTAATGCACCGTGATCTGCGCCGAGGAGCGCTTCACGCCGATCTCCGGCCCGAAATCGATGCTGAGCCTGAAGGCGGGCTTGCGCGCCTGCGGAAAGGGCTCGGCCGCCACGATGGTGCCGACCCGGATGTCCACCTTCAGGAAATCGTCAAAGGAAAGGGGTTCCCGCGCGCTCAAGGCCGCCTCCGTCGCCTGGTTCCGGCGCCGGGTATAGCAATGTCCCGCGCGCCCGGCTGCAGATGGCCGCGCGCGCATATCCGCCGGTGGGGCGCCCGCGCGCGGCCTGCCATGCGCGGCGCGCCGCCCGCGCCCCGTCCCCGCGCCCCGTCCTCGCGCCCCTTGCCCGCCATCGCCGGGCCTGCGAAAAGGCGCAGCCATGATCGTTCTCGACGATATTTCCCTGCGCCTCGCCGGCCGCCTGCTCATCGACCACGCCTCCGTCGCCATCCCCGAGAATGCGCGGGTGGGCGTGGTGGGGCGCAACGGCTCGGGCAAGACCACCCTGTTCAAGGCCCTGGTGGGCGAACTGGAGCTGGAGAGCGGCGCCGTCCGCCTGCCCAACCGCACCCGCATCGGCCGCGTGGCCCAGGAGGCCCCCGCCGGCCCCGACAGCCTCATCGCGCGCGTGCTCGCCGCAGACACCGAGCGCGCCGCGCTGCTGCAGGAGCGCGAGACCACCACCGATCCCATGCGCATGGGCGAGATCGAGCACCGCCTCATCGACATCGACGCCCACTCGGCCCCGGCGCGGGCGGCCACCATCCTCGCCGGCCTGGGCTTCGACGAGAGCGCGCAGAGCCGGCCCTGCTCGGAATTCTCCGGCGGCTGGCGCATGCGCGTGGCCCTCGCCGCCCTGCTGTTCACCGAGCCGGACCTGCTGCTGCTGGACGAGCCCACCAACTATCTCGACCTCGAAGGCACGCTCTGGCTCCAGGACTATCTCGCGCATTATCCGCGCACGGTCATCCTCATCAGCCACGATCGCGACCTGCTGGATTCGTCGGTGGACCACATCCTCCACCTCACCGGCCAGAAGCTCACGCTCTACAAGGGCGGCTTCACCTCCTTCGACCGCCAGCGGCGCGAGCGGCTGCTGCAGGACCAGAAGGCGCGCAAGAAGCAGGAGGCCCAGCGGGCGCACATGGAGGCGTTCGTGACCCGCTTCCGCGCCTCGGCCACCAAGGCCAAGCAGGCGCAATCGCGCCTCAAGGCCCTCGCCCGGCTGGAACCGCTGGCGGCCCAGGTGAGCGAGGATGCGGCGGCCATCTCCATCCGCCATCCCGAGCGCCTGCTCTCCCCACCCATCCTCGTGCTGGAAAAGGCGGCGGTGGGCTATGTGCCCGGCAAGCCCATCCTGCGCAATCTCGACCTGCGCATCGATGAGGACGACCGCATCGCCTTGCTCGGCCCCAACGGCAACGGCAAGTCCACCTTCGCCAAGCTGCTGGCCGATCGCCTCGCCACCGACAGCGGCCGCATGGTGCGCGCCGACAAGCTGGAGGTGGCCTATCTGGCCCAGCACCAGCTCGACGAGCTGCGCCCGGGCGACAGCCCCGTCGAGCACGTGCGCCGGCTGATGCCCGACGCGCCGGAAGCGAGGGTGCGGGCGCGGGCGGCGGAGATGGGCTTCTCCGGCGGCGCGGGCGACACCAAGGTCTCCGCCCTCTCCGGCGGCGAGAAGGCGCGCCTGCTGCTGGGCCTCGCCACCTTCAACGGCCCGCACCTGCTGATCCTCGACGAGCCCACCAACCATCTCGACATCGAGGCGCGCGCCGCGCTCATCGAGGCGCTGAACGACTTTCCCGGCGCGGTCATCCTCATCTCCCACGACCGCTACCTGCTGGAAGCCTGCGCGGAACGGCTGTGGCGGGTCTCCGGGGGCACCGTGAAGCCCTATGACGGCGACCTCGACCAGTATCGCCGCGAGGTGCTCTCCAAGGCCGACGGCGACCGCATGACCGCCGACGGCCGCAAGGACAAGGCTCGGGAGAAGGCCCAAGAGAAGGCCCAAGAGAAGGCAGGGGCGGAAGCCACGCCCGAGCCGAAGCGCCGCATCGCCACCGGACCGCTCAAGAAGCGCATCCGCGAGCTGGAGGCCCAGGTGGAGAAGCTGGAAAAGGAGATCGCCCGGCTCGACGCCCGGCTCGCGGATCCCGAGCTTCACGCCAAGGCGCCTCTGGATGCCGCCGGCTTCGCGAAGGCGCGCAACACCGCCTCCGAGGCCCTCGCCAAGGCCGAGGAGGAATGGCTGGCCGTGAGCGCCGAGCTGGAAGAGGCGGGCGGCTGAGGCCGCGGGACGCGCGCGCCGGGGCCGTCCCTCATCCCATCGGCCCGGTCCCTGGCCGGCGCCGGGCGGGTTTCTCCAAATGCCGGGCAGGCCCGACCGGAGCATTTTCAAGCGAAGTGGATTCCGGTTCGCTTGAAACGTGATCTCCAAAATCTGGAGAGTCTGCCGCGCGTTACACGAGTGGAAAGCGCTCCAGGAGGTCCGTGAAGAGGCCTCAACGGGTCAGTCCGCCGGGCCGCGCGCCAGCTCCAGCAGGGCCGCGGCGGCCCGCGAGTGGTAGCGGTCCGCGTGGCGCAGGGCGTGGAAGCTGCGCGGCGGCAGGGTCAGCGGCAGGCGCGCCAGCGTGCCCGCCGTCAGCTCCGCCCGCGCGGCGAGATCGGAGATCACGGTGGCGCCGGCCCCCGCGATCACCGCGCTGAGCACCGCCTCGTTGGAGGGCAGCTCCAGCACCACCCGCAGCCGCTCCGGCCCGATGCCCGCCCGCGCCAGCGCGCTCTCGAACATCTGGCGGGTGCCCGAGCCCGCCTCGCGCAGCACGAACGGCAGCTGCGGCAGCTCCTCGGGCGTGATGCGGGCCCGCCCCACCCAGGGGTGGCCGGCGGGCACCACCAGCACCAGCCGGTCGCCGGGAAGGGTGCTGCGCGCGAGCAGCACATCGTTCACCTCGCCCTCCACGAAGCCGAGGTCCACCTCCCCCTCCAGCACCGCCGCGGCGACCTGCGCCGTGTTGCCCAC
Source organism: Xanthobacter albus (assembly GCF_043194895.2). Classification (NCBI taxonomy): domain Bacteria; kingdom Pseudomonadati; phylum Pseudomonadota; class Alphaproteobacteria; order Hyphomicrobiales; family Xanthobacteraceae; genus Xanthobacter; species Xanthobacter albus. The sequence continues at coordinate 309,040 of NZ_CM195532.1, forward strand.
GGAGAGGGAGATCTCGATCTCCGGATGGCGCGCATGGAAGCGATAGAGCCGGGGCCCAAGCCAGTAGTTCGCGATGGTCTGGCTGGCCTTGAGGGCGAGGCGGCCGCGCCTTAGGCCGGAGAGGTCCGCAAGCACGGTTTCGGCCACCTCCACCCGCGCGAGAATGGCGCGGGCCTCCGGCAGGAACAGCGTGCCCGCGTCCGTCAGCTCGATGCGCCGCCCCACCCGGTGGAACAGCGCCACCCCGCAGGAGGCCTCCAGCGCCGCCACCGAGGCGCTCACCGCCGATTGCGTCATGTGGAGGCGCTCGGCGGCGCGCGTCATGTGCAGGTGCTCGGCCACCATGGTGAACACCCGCAGCTGTTCCAGCGTCATCGGCCCATCGCGTCAGTTCATGAAGACGGCGATCAGGATAAAGCTCAGCGCCGAGATGAAAAGCCAGGCAGCGGCGCCGAGCATGAGCGGGCGCAGGCCCTTCATGCGCAGCTTGCGGATGTCGGTCTCCAGGCCCATGGCGCCGAGCGCCACCGCCAGCAGGAAGGTGGTGAGGGTGACGAGCGGGGCCTTCACCTCCGCCGGCACCAGCCCGGCGCTGTTCACCATCACCATGGCGATGAAGCCGAACACGAACCACGGCACCGGCGGCTTGGCGTGGTGGGCGTCCTGGTCGCCGCGCGCCTTCCACAGGGCGGCCGCGCCCAGGCCCAGCACCAGCGGCGCCAGCAGCATCACCCGCGAGAGCTTGGCCACGGTGCCGAACTCTCCCGCCTGCTGCCCACCCTGGAAGGCGGCGGCCACCACCTGCGCCACCTCGTGGATCGAGGCGCCGGTCCACAGGCCGTAGGCGTGCGCATCAAAGCCGGTATAGGGCAGGAGCACCGGCATCAGCAGCATCGAGAGCGAGCCGAACACCGTGACGCACGCCACCGCATAGGCCACGTCCTCATCCGAGCCGCGGGTGACCGTGTTGGTGGCGATCACCGCCGAGGCGCCACACACCGAGGTGCCGGCCGCGATCAGCTCCGCGAGCCTGGCCTCCACGCCCATCAGCCGGCCGAGCCAGCGGGTGGTGAAGAAGGTGGCCGCCAGCGTCACCGCCACGATGCCGAAGCCCACCACGCCCACCGTGCGCACCTGCGCGAAGGTGAGCTGGAGCCCCAGCAGCACCACCGCGAAGCGCAGCACCCGCCGCAGCGCGAACTTCACGCCCGCCGTGGCCGCGCGGGGGGTACCGACGATGTTGTGGTAGGCCATGCCGATCAGGATGGCGATGACGAGCGGGCTCACCAGCCCCAGGCCCGGCAGCAGCCGCACCGCATAGGCGGCACCGGCGATGACGCAGGTGACCGCCAGGCCGGGAACGATGCCCTCCCGCAGCTGCCGCAGGACTGGAGCGCCGGCGCCCGCCGGAGTGTCCATGGGAGTGTCGGCGGTGGTGGGATGCTCGACCATGATGATGCCCTCGAAATGCGGGGGCACCATCGCGGAAGGATTTCAATCAATCCAACTCGTTATATTTCTACATTCAATTATTGAAATCGATTGATTTCCGCGCATGACGACACGGAGGCGCCGGCACTGAAATCGGCCCGCCGCTTTGGCCCCTGAAAAGCGGCTCTCTGCGACGTAGGCTTTTCGCCTTTGGAGGATGGCGCAGAGGAAACACAAGCTTAGCGGAGAGCGGCCTCAGCGCGGCCGGCCATCGCCATCGAAGCGCTTGCAGGGCTTCTCCGTCGGCGTTGCGTTGCGCAAGGCCGTGTCCGTGAGCGGCATCCGCAGGCACCCCCCGCCGGCATAGGCGCGATGCTTGCACACACACCGGATGCGACGGGACCTCACGAGCCCGGCAGCTGACGCCGACGCGTCGATCGCTTGATGTGCTTGAGCTTTCAGATGCTCTCAGACCGTTGTGGGAGAGCAAATGGTGCCCAGGAGAGGACTCGAACCTCCACGGCTTTCACCACTGGTACCTGAAACCAGCGCGTCTACCAATTCCGCCACCTGGGCTCCCTGTGCAGGGAGCGCGACAGATACGGGGGGTGGCTGGGCTTGTCAACACGGCCATGGGCGTGGCCGCGAAGAAATCCCCTTGTCCACAGGCCCGGCCCCGCCCGGTGCCGGGCAAGGCCCGCGCGGCGCGCGAGGGTGCGCGCCGCGCGGAGAAGGATGAGCCCGGCGGGCGCGGGCCCGCCCCGGCCTCAGCGGCGGAAGTTCGGCGGGCGCTTCTCGATGAAGGCGCTCATGCCCTCCTTCTGGTGCTCCAGCGCGAACATGGCCTGGAACACCCGGCGCTCGAAGCGGATGCCCTCCGCCAGCGTCGTCTCATAGGCCCGGTTCACGCTCTCCTTGGTCTGCATCGCCACCGTCGTCGACATGTCGGCGATGGTCTTGGCCACGGCGAGCGCCTCGCCCACCAGGTCCGCCGCCGGCACCACGCGCGAGACCAGGCCCGCCCGCTCCGCCTCGGCCGCCCCCATCAGGCGGCCGGTGAGGCACATCTCCATGGCCTTCGACTTGCCCACGAACCGCGTCAGCCGCTGGGTGCCGCCCGCCCCCGGCATCACCCCGAGCTTGATTTCCGGCTGGCCGAACTTGGCGGTGTCCGCCGCCAGGATGAAGTCGCACATCATGGCCAGCTCGCAGCCCCCGCCCAGCGCGAACCCCGCCACCGCCGCGATCACCGGCTTGCGCACCCGCGACAGGCGCTCCCACGAGGTGATGAAGTCGTCGTCATAGCTCGCGGGGTAGGTGAGCGCGTGCATCTCCTTGATGTCGGCGCCGGCGGCGAACGCCTTCTCCGAGCCGGTGATGACGATGCAGCCGATGTCCGCGTCCGCCTCGAACGCGTCGAGCACCACGTTGAGCTCGCCGATGAGATCGGAATTGAGCGCGTTCAGCGCCTGCGGCCGGTTGAGCCGGATCAGCCCCACGCGATCGTGCCGCTCCACAAGCAGTGTCTCGAATGACATTCCCATCTCTCCCCGTCGCCGCCCGGTGCAGGCGGATTCGTTCAGCCTCAAGGCGTGCGGGACAGGTCTAGAGCATTTTCAGGCGAAGTGGATTCCGGTTTGCGCGAAGAAAACGCGTGATCTCCGGAATCCGGGGCGGTCGCCGCAGGCCGGTGCGCGCGGGACATGCCCTGGAGCGTTTCCCCGTCTGATGGAATCGGCCAGAGGCGATGGCTTTCCGGATTGGCGCGCGTTCTTCACGCGCGCCGGATTGCGCCGCGCTCGAAACCGCGCGTGCACGCCGAGCCGGGGGCAACGCCGCCCTAGCCGGCGATGCCTTCTGCGTCATGGGGCTGGCGGGCGCCGTGGCGGGCCGGCGGGGCCCCTGCGCGCGGCCCGTGCTCCGGAGCCTTCCGAAAGGCGGCGCGGCCGGCCGACGCCCTCAGCGCTGGCACACCGGGCAGAAAAAGGTGGAGCGCCCGCCCTGCACGATGCGCTGGATGGTGCCCTTGCAGCGCAGGGTGGGGCAGCGCTCGCCCTCCCGGTCATAGACCCGGAAATTGTGCTGGAAGTAGCCGAGCGCCCCGTCCACCTGCCGGTGGTCCTTCAGCGAGGAGCCGCCCGCCTGGATCGCCTCGCGCAGCACGTCGCGGATGGCGCCCACCAGCCGCTCGGCCCGCAGCGTCGGCCCGCCCTCCCGCGTGGCCAGGGTGTGCGCCGCCCGCCGCGGCGAAAGCCCGGCCCGGTGCAGCGCCTCGCACACATAGATATTGCCCAGCCCCGCCACCAGCTTCTGGTCCAGCAGCGCCGACTTCAGGCAGGTGTGCCGCCGCGCGCAGGCCTGCGCCAGATAGGCGGCGTTGAAGCTGTTGCCCAGCGGTTCCGGCCCCAGCCCCTGCAGCAGCGGGTGGCTCTCCAGCCGGTCGTAGGGCACGATCAGGATGGCGCCGAACCGGCGCGGGTCGTTGAAGGTGACGGTGACCCCGCCGGCCAGGTGCAGCACCACATGGTCGTGCCGCCCGGCCGCCCCGCGCGGATGGTGGAACACGCCGGGCTTCTCCTTGACCTCCCCCTTGGTGCCCCCCTGGGCCCCGGCGCCGTCCACCCGGATGGAGCCGGACATGCCGAGATGCATGATCATCACCTCGCCGCCGGAGAGGTCCGCCAGCAGGTATTTCGCCCGCCGGCCGAGCGCCTCCACCTTCCGCCCGACGAGGCGCGCGGCGAAATTCTCCGGCAGCGGCCAGCGCAGATCCGGACGGCGCGCCTCCGCGCTTTCGATCACGGCGCCCTGCAGGACGGGCAAGAGGCCGCGGCGGACGGTTTCCACCTCGGGCAGTTCAGGCATCTGGTCTCGGCTCGCCGGTGCCGCCCGAAGGCGCGCGATTCATTCACTAGCCCTTCAGAATCCGCCACCCCGACCCACCGCGCAAGGTCCAATCAGGCCCCTTCCGCCTTTTCCGACGGCGCCGCGCCGCCAAACTCCAATTGCTCCAGCCGCTGCCCGCGCCGCGCGATCTTCTCCGACGACACCAGCACCTTCGCCACGTCGTCGTTCACCTGGCCGAAATGCCGCGACAGCTCTCCCACCCGCTCCCGCAGCCGCCCCACGTCCTCCACCAGCGCCCCGACCTCTGCGCGGATCCGATCCGCCTCCGCGCGCATCCGCGCATCCTTCGAAATCGCTTGGACCAGTTGAACCGCAAGCATCAGCAGCGTCGGCGAAACCAGCACCACGCGGGCTCGGAACGCCGCCTGCACCACGGCGTCGAAATGCTCCTGGATCTCGCCGTAGACGGATTCGGAGGGCACGAAGATGAGGGCGATGTCCTGGGTCTCGCCCGGCAGCAGGTAGCGCTCGGCCACATCGTTCACGTGCTTCATGAGGTCGGACTTGAGACGCGCCGCAACCGCCTTGCGCGCCTCGGCGGTGGGCGCCTCGCGGAATGCGGTCACCGATTCCAGGGGGAATTTCGCGTCGATCACCAGCGGGCGCGCGTCGCCCGGCAGGAAGATGACGCAATCCGGCCGGCGGCCGTTGGAAAGCGTATACTGGAAGGCAAAGGAATCCCGCGGCAATCCATCGGAGACGAGCGCCTCCATCCGGGCCTGGCCGAAGGCGCCACGGGCCTGCTTGTTGGCGAGGGTGTCGCGCAGGGACACCACCTGGGCCGAGAGATCGGAGAGGCTGCGCTCGGCCTTCTCCACCATCACGAGCCGCTCGGCGATGCGCGTCAGGCTCTCGTGGGTGGCGCGGGCGGACGCGCTCATGCTCTCGCCGATGCGGTGGCTGCTGGCGTCGAGCCGCTCGGCCACCGCGCGCGCAAGCTCGCTCTGGCGCTGGGAGAGCACCTCCGCGAGGCTCTGCACCCGGCCCGCCGTCTCGTGCTGGATGCGGGCGAGATCCCGCATGCGGCGGTCGAACTCCTGGGCCCGCAGCGCTTCCTCCGCCGCGCGCGTGGCGCGCCGCTCCCCCGCCCGCCACAGCCCGACCACCGCCACGGCGAACAGCGCCAGCAGCACCGCGAGCGCGACGGAGAGCGCCTCTCCCGCGGGAACCGGATGACCGGCAAGGGTGAACAGCACGTCGGACATAGGGCTCCATAGCTCGATTCGAGACCGGAACAAAGTATGAACATATTGACCGCGGCCGCGGCATCGCCTATTTCCCTAGAATGACCACGCGACCCATCCTCATCATTCCCGACAGCAAGCTGCGGACCACCTCGGAGCCCGTGGGCAAGATCGATTCCGAGATCAGGAAGCTGGTCGAGGACATGTTCGAGACCATGTATGACGCGCCGGGCATCGGCCTCGCGGCCATCCAGGTTGGGGTGCAGAGGCGGGTCATCACCATCGATATCGCCCGCGACGGCGAGCCGAAGAATCCGGTGGCGCTCATCAATCCCGAGATCATCGCTTCTTCGGACGAGCTTTCCGTATATAGCGAAGGCTGCCTCTCCATCCCCGAATATTACGAGGAGGTGGAGCGGCCAGCGCGGGTGGCGGTGCGCTTCCAGGACCTGGAGGGCGCGGTGCGCGAGGTGGAGGCGGACGGCCTGTTCGCCACCTGCGTGCAGCATGAGATCGACCACTTGAACGGCGTGCTCTTCATCGATCACATCTCCAAGCTGAAGCGCGACCGGGTGATGAAGAAATTCACCAAGGCGGCGCGGCGCGAGGCCGAGGGCTGAAAAGGCCGCTCGGATACTCCCATGCGCATCGTCTTCATGGGCACGCCGGATTTCGCCGTGCCAACGCTCACCGAGATCGTCGGGCGCGGCCACGAGGTGGTCGCGGTCTACACCCGCGCGCCCGCGCCCGCCGGCCGGCGCGGCCTCGACCTCACCCCCTCCCCCGTGCACAAGGTGGCCGAGCGCTTCGGCCTCCCCGTGCTCACTCCCAAGACCCTGCGCACCGAGGAGGCAGCGGAAGTCTTCCGCGCCCACGGCGCGGACGTTGCGGTGGTGGTGGCCTACGGCATGATCCTGCCGCCCGCCATTTTGGAGGCGCCGCGCCTCGGCTGCCTCAATCTCCACGGCTCGCTGCTGCCGCGCTGGCGCGGCGCGGCGCCCATCCAGCGCGCCATCATGGCCGGGGACAAGGAGACCGGCGTCGCCGTCATGAAGATGGAGGCGGGGCTCGACACCGGGCCGGTGGGCGTGGTGGAGCGCATTCCCATCGACCCCGACATGACCGCCGGCGAGCTGCACGACCGCATGATGCTGGTGGGCGCGGACCTCATGGGCCGGGCGCTTTCCGCCCTGGAGCGGGGCGGCCTCGTGTTCACGCCCCAGCCCGCGGAGGGCGTCACCTACGCCGCCAAGATCGAGAAGGGCGAGACCCGCATCGACTGGTCGCGGCCGGCGCAGGAGGTGCATGATCGCATCCGCGGCCTGTCGCCGTTTCCCGGCTCCTGGTTCCCGCTGGGCGAGCCGGAGGCGCGGGTGAAGGTGCTGCGCTCCACCCTGGCCGAAGGCGCCGGAGCGCCGGGAGAGGTGGTGGACGAACACCTCGCCATCGCCTGCGGGGAGGGCGCGGTGCGGCTCGTCGAGCTGCAAAAGGCGGGCAAGCAGCCCGTGGCGGCAGACGCCTTCCTGCGCGGGAACGCGGTGCCCCCCGGCGCACGCCTCACCTGAGCGCCGGCCCGTCAGCGCTTCATGCCCCGCTACAAGCTCACCATCGAATATGACGGCACCCCGTTCGCCGGCTGGCAGATCCAGGCGGACCTGCCGACCGTGCAGGGCGTGCTTGCGCAGGCGTTCGAGCGCTTCACCGGCGAGAAGGTGCAGGTTTCCGGCGCCGGGCGCACCGATGCCGGCGTGCATGCCACCGGCCAGGTGGCCCACGTGGACCTCACGCGCGAATGGCGCACCGACACCGTGCGCGATGCCATGACCGCGCAGCTGCGGCCGCACCCGGTGGCCGTGCTTCACGCCGAGCAGGTGCCGGAGACGTTCGACGCCCGCTTCTCGGCCACCAAGCGGCACTATCTCTATCGCATCGTGAACCGGCGCCCGGACCTCGCGCTCGAGCGCGACCGGGCGTGGCGCATTCCCCAGAAGCTCGATGCCGAGGCCATGCACGCGGCGGCGCAGCGGCTGCTCGGCAAGCACGATTTCTCCACCTTCCGCGCCGCGGAATGCCAGGCGGCCTCCCCGCTGAAGACCCTGGACCAGCTCGACGTGGCGCGGGCGGGCGACGAGATCCGCGTGGTCACCTCCGCGCGCTCGTTCCTGCACCATCAGGTGCGCTCCATGGTGGGCTCGCTGATGCGGGTAGGCGAGGGCCGCTGGAGCGCGGACGACCTGGAGGCGGCGCTGAAGGCTGCCGACCGCACCCGCTGCGGCCCCATGGCGCCGGCCTGCGGCCTCTATCTCGCGGCGGTCAGCTATTGAGGGCGCCCGTTGCCGCCCCGCCACAGCGCGCGCCCAAGGCGGCACGCACCGCGCTTCGCCACAATGCGGACCGAAAGGACCGATACCGCAAACGTGAACACGGCGCGGCGCCCCTTGCGCCCGTCGCGGGACCGAGGCGGGCGCCGGCGGGGCGGAAGTGGACGGCCGGGCGCCCTCCCTTTCCCCAGGCCGGGATCCTGCTAAAAGGCGCGTTCGGGAGGCATGGCACCCGTTCGCGCGAGGGCGATGCGGCGACGCAAGCGCTTGAGCAATTGGGCCTGGTTCATTTTGCCGGTTCATCGGCCGGCGGGAATGTTCTAGAAAAGCGGCGCCATCCGGCGCGGGACGGAACCTGATCGTGATGACTTTCATCGACACGGCACAGCGCGTGCGCGCGATCGTCAAGGGCAAGGGCCGGGCCTTCGGCCTCGCCCTGGTGCTGGTGGGCGGCTCCCTGCTCTCCGCCTGCGCCAGCGACAAGGACGACGTGATCCCGCCCGACGAGCCGGCCGAGAAGATCTACAACGAGGGGCTCACCCTGCTGCGCAAGCAGGAGCCCGAGAGGGCCGCCAAGCGCTTCGAGGACGTGGACCGCACCCACCCCTATTCGGAATGGGCGCGCAAGTCCCTCCTCATGACCACCTACGGCTATTTCGAGGCCGGCAAGTACGACGAGGCCATCGCCTCCGGAAAGCGCTACGTCTCGCTGTATCCCGGCTCGCCGGATGCCGCCTATGCGCAGTATCTGGTGGCCTCCTCGCTCTACGAAAACATCCCGGACATCACCCGCGACCAGCGCAAGACCCGCCAGGCCCTCGATGCCCTGGAAGAGGTCATTCGCAAGTATCCGAACACCGAATACGCGGCGACCGCCAAGAAGAAGATCGAGGTGGCGCGCGACCAGCTGGCCGGCAAGGAAATGCTGGTCGGCCGCTACTATCTGGAGCAGCGCAATTATACCGGCGCGATCAACCGCTTCAAGGTGGTGGTGACACAATACCAGACCACCCGGCAGGTGGAAGAAGCCCTGTTCCGCCTCACCGAGGCCTATATGGCCCTCGGCATCGTGAACGAGGCGCAGACCGCCGCCGCGGTGCTGGGCTACAATTTCCCCGACAGCCAGTGGTACAAGGACGCCTACAAGCTCGTGAAGTCCACCGGCACCGAGCCGCAGGAAAACAAGGCGTCCTGGATCAGCCAGGCGTTCAAGAAGATGGGACTCGGCTGATCCTCCATGCTGGCATCGCTCTCGATCCGGGACATCGTCCTCATCGAGAAGCTCGATCTCACCCTGTCGGACGGCCTCACCGTCCTCACCGGTGAGACCGGGGCGGGGAAGTCCATTCTGCTCGATTCTGTGTCCCTCGCCCTGGGCGGGCGGGGCGACGGGTCGCTGGTGCGGCATGGCCAGGCCAAGGGGCAGGTGACGCTCGCCTTCGACCTCGAGCCCGATCACCCCGCCCGCGCCGTCCTCTCCGCCGCCGACCTGCCGGACGAAGACCAGCTCATCATCCGCCGCACCCAGATGGCGGACGGGCGCACCCGCGCCTCCGTGAACGATGCCGCCGTGAGCGTGCAGACCCTGCGCCTCATCGGCGCCAGCCTGGTGGAGCTGCACGGCCAGCACGCCGACCGCGCCCTGGTGGACCCCGCCACCCACCGCGCCTTGCTCGACGCCTATGGCGGGCTTACCGCCGATGTGGCCGCCCTCGGCGGCCTGTGGCGCCGCTGGCGCGAGGCGCGTGACGCCGCCCGCGAGGAACGCACCCGCCTCGCCGCCGCCGAGAAGGAAGCCGACTTCATCCGCCATGCGGTGGAGGAGCTTTCCGAACTTGGCGCGGAGACGGGGGAGGAAGCCGCCCTTTCCGAGCGGCGCAGCGCCATGATGCGCGCGGAGAAGATCGCCACCGACCTCTCCGAGGCGCTCGACGCGGTCGGCGGCGGCGGCTCGCCCATCCCCTCCCTCTCGGCGGCCGTGCGGCGGCTGGAGCGCCGCGCCGGCGATTCGCAAGAGCTGATCCGCCCGGCGGTCGAGGCCATCGACCAGGCGCTCGACGCGCTAGAGCTGGCGCGCGGGCACCTGGAGAATGCGCTCGCCGATGCGAATTTCGAGCCGCGCGAGCTGGAGCGCATCGAGGAGCGGCTGTTCGCGCTGCGCGCGGCCGCCCGCAAATATGCCGTCGCGCCCGATGCCTTGCCGGAGATCGCCGCGCGCTTCTCCGCCCAACTGGAGCAGCTCGATCAGTCCGAGGCCCGCCTCGCGCGGCTCGACGCGGCGGAGGCGGAAGCGGAAGGCGCCTATCGCGCGGCGGCGGAAGCCCTTTCGCGTGCCCGCGCCGGGGCGGCGCTGGCGCTGGACGCTGCGGTGGGCGCCGAGCTGCCGCCGCTGAAGCTGGAGCGCGCCGAGTTCCTCACCCGCGTCACGCACGATCCCCAGGCCCCCGGCGCCGAGGGGCATGACGCGGTGGAATTCTGGGTGCGCACCAATCCCGGCAGCCGGCCGGGACCCATGATGAAGGTGGCCTCGGGCGGCGAGCTCGCGCGCTTCCTGCTGGCGCTCAAGGTGGTGCTGACCGACCGGGGCTCCGCGCCCACCCTCATCTTCGACGAGATCGACACCGGCGTGGGCGGCGCGGTGGCCGACGCCATCGGGCAGCGGCTGGCGCGCCTCTCGCAGAAGGTGCAGGTGCTGTGCGTGACCCACGCGCCGCAGGTGGCGGCGCGGGCGCACCATCACCTGCTGATCGCGAAGAACGCCGCGCCCGCAGGCGCGGCCGAGCCCCCGCCCGAGGCGCCGGTGACCACCAAGGTCGCCGCCCTCACGCCCGCGCTGCGGCGGGAGGAGATCGCCCGCATGCTGGCGGGCGCCACCGTCACCACCGAGGCACGCGCCGCCGCCGACCGCCTGCTGAAGGCGGCGCGCTGAGCGCTCCTCCCCCAGCCTGCTGGATCTGTGAGTAAGTCGACTGCGGAAGGGCGCCCGCCCCTCCGCCGGTTCGGCCGCTGTGGCGGCATGAGGCCCGCCGTCGTCGCCGAGCCCTGAACGATTGCTGGGGCTGCCGAATCACGCGCCCCGATTGCCGGAGGCCGCCGGATCAATCGGCGTGGGGCTTGTCCCGGCGCAGGCTCTTGATCTGACCGCGGCGCTCCTTGGCGGCGAGGCGCCGTTCCTTGGAGCCGAGGGTCGGGCGCGTGGGCCGGCGGGGCGGCGCCACCACGGTGGCCGCGCGGATCATCTCCACCAGCCGCTCCACGGCATCCTGGCGGTTGCGCTCCTGGGTGCGGAAGCGCTGCGCCTGAATGACGATGACGCCCTCCTGCGTGAGCCGCCGGCCGGCGATGCGCGCCAGCCTCTCCTTCACGCCATAGGGCAGATCCGGCGAGCGGGCCATGTGGAAGCGCAGCTGCACCGCGCTCGACACCTTGTTCACATTCTGCCCGCCCGGACCGGAGGCGCGCACGAAGGCGAACTCGATGTCATCCTCGGAGATGGCGAGGCGGGGCGTGATCTCGATCATGGCGCATCCGGGCGGCTGGAGGCCGCACCCTACAGCGATTTGACGGACGGCGGATACCGGCCCGCGCGGGAAAGGCGCATGGCCGGGAGGATGGCGGCGCGCCTCCCCCGGCCACATGCGGCGGGACACGCCCTTCTCGCGGGACACCGTGCGGCCCCGAGCCTTGCGGAAGCATGCGGTGCCGCCGGCCCTGTGGGACGGGTGACACTGTGTGCGGATGCGCGGTCGCACCTCACCCGTTCAGAAAGGACGGCGATTCTCGCGCGACGAGCGGAGACCGCAGCAGCGCGGGAAACAGGTGCGACCGCGGGCACCTGCGCGCGGCGCTTTCCTCGCCGCTGCCGGCGCTATGCCGGCCTCAGGCTGAGCTCATGGACCGAACACACCACCCCGGCACCCGAACGGGACGCCACACGCCGACGTCAGCGGCGCCCAACGCATGCGTCAGGGCGAGGGCACGCCGATCCGTTCCTCGCGCGCCCCGCCGGATCAGATGGCGTGGCGATTGGCGGTGGGGCCGAAGTGCTCCACATAACGCGGGCTGATGATGGAGACGGGCAGGATGATCATCACGTCGGTGGTGCCGAACTGATGGTCCACCACCGCGCCGTCACCCACGAAGCCGCCGAGCCGCAGGTAACCCTTCACCAGGGGCGGCAGGCTCTGCAGCGCGGCCTTGGGCGAGATGTCCGCCTTGGCGATGCGGTTCATCTCCACCCGGCGGCCAGGCAGCGCGCTGGCGCGCCATTCCTCAGGCGCGAGCGCGTTGTGGTGCAGGAAGGAGAGCGGCAGCGCCATCGCGGCGGGATCGGTGCCCTCCAGGCTGGCGCAGCCGAACATCACGTCGATCTTGTTGCGCAGCACGTAGGACCACACCCCGTGCCACAGCAGCTCCACCGTGCGCTTGTTGCGGTAGGACTTCAGCACGCAGGAGCGGCCGAGCTCCAGGAAATTGAGGTGCGGGTGCGCGGCGATGATGGGCGCCACGTCGAACTCGCCCTGGGTATAGAAGCCGCCGTGGCGCATGGCCACGTTCTGCCGCAGCACGCGATAGGTGCCCACCACCTTCGGCTTGCGGCGGCCGAGCACCATCTTCCCGGCCTCGTAGTCCAGCACCAGGAGGTGGTCGCAGATGGCGTCGAAGCTGTCCATGTCGCGCCGCGCGAGGCGGGTCGCGGCGTCCGGCACCGCGGACATCTCCTCGTAAAACACCTTGTAGCGCAGGCGCTGGGCCCGGCGCACGTCGCGCGCGGTGCGGGCGAGGCGCACCTCCAGCGGGCCGAGGCGACCGAGCACCAGGGCCTCGTCTCCCGGCACCGCCTCGCGGTGGCGGATACCCGAATAGGCGCGCAGATCGGCCACCAGCTTCTGCGGCGCCGGCAGCGGCGGGCGGCCGGACAGGTCGGCCTTGGGCTTCTCGAAGAAGAAGGGAAAGGGCGCGTCGCGGCCGAACAGGGGCGCGCGCCTGTCGGCGGCGTCGACAGCCTTGAAGCCGGGCCAGCGGGCAAAGCTCTCCTTGGCCGCCTCGCGCGCGGCGTCGAGGCCCCGCCCCACCATGGCCGGCAGGCTGAAGCCGGCTTCCGTTTCACCGATGCGCTTCATGCGTCGACCCTCCCCAGGCCGCCGCTGGCGATGAAACCGCCATCCCGAGGGCCGCCCACCCTTTTGGTGCCGTCGCGGACCGCAGAGGATGCCCCCGCGCGGCCGACACGTTCCTCGGCGCATGCTACGCACACGCGTCCGAATGTGAACGTAACATTCACCATAGATTTCAGACGCGCATGTGACAATGGTTTCCGCGTGTTGTCACGGCCTTAAGCCTGCCGCACGGTTGCCGCGAGGGGACGGTTGTGACACAGGCGGGGAATCTGGCTTTATCGCGCGGCGGCGCGCGAACCGGCGGGGCCGGGGCGCCGCAATTGGGGGGTCATCATGAAAGTTCGTGTCATGGCGGCGGCCGTGTCCGCCCTTGTCCTGCTGGGTGCCGGCGGCGCCAGCGCCCAGCCGCAGCCGACGGCGACCGAAACCGCGACCATCGCAGGCGTGGGCACCGTGCCGGTGCTCATCTACCAGGCGCGCTTCGTCTCCGCCGATCCGGCCACCCGCCGGATGGTGCTGGAGCTGCCCAACGGCAAGCGCTGGGCCATCGTCGCGCCGGCGATCCTGGGCGATCTCGACGCCTATCGCAACAGCGAGCGGCTGCTCATCCGCGTGGTGCCGGGCGTGGTCACCGGGCTCGGCAAGGCGCGCCAGGGCACGCCCGGCGAGGTGCTGAGCGAGGTCGCCATCAACGATGGCCTGCCCGGCTGGCCGGAAGGCTTCGGCATCCGCGCCGTCACGCTCACCACCATCTTCGTGGACGTGAACCAGCAGGCCGGCACCGTCACCTTCGAAGGGCCGGACGGCGGCGTGCGCACCCTGCGCGCGGTCGACCCCAAGGTGCTGGCGGACCTGCAGCAGGTCCAGCCCGGCGATCTCGCGCAGATCAGCTACCTCGAAGGCATCGCCATCAACGCCGGGCGCTGAGCCCGCCAGAGCAAGGGTGGGGCGCCGCGCGCTCCACCCTCATCCCGGCCGCCTGACGCGGCCGAAAGCCTCATGCCGAGGGCCCATGCGCTGGGCGCATGGGTCCTCGGCCATGCCCACGCGGCATTTGAGCGACATTCAACCGGCACCGGCCGAAAACTTCCGCCCATGGCATCACGGCGTGCCCGCCGCCAGCCGGTCCAGATGGGCGTCCACCAGAGCCCAGTCGCCATCGGCCGCGGTCATGGCGAGGTAGCCGTCGGGCCGCACCAGCGCGATGCCCTGGCCGGCGGCGTGGGGCCGGATGCGAGGGTCCAGCAGGTCGCGGTGGCGGATCTCCTCCGGGATCACGGCCACCCCCGGCGCCCGCAGGGTGAAGCGGGGCGTGTCGCCCACGCCATAGGCCTCCTCCCCCGCCACCGGCGGCATGCGGGTGCCCGGCCGCGGGCCCGCGCCCCCGGCGGGCCCGTTCAGCGGACTCACGGCATAGCCGGTGGAGATTTCCATCATCTGGCTTTCCACCGCGTGGCGGATGGCCGGCAGGCCCAGCATGAAGTGGGCCACGGCGTTGCGCAGCTGCCGGCCCACCGGATTGGAGATCGTCGCCACCTGGGTAAGCCGGCCCGAGGCGGCGATCACCTCCGCGCCCACCGCCCGGCGCTCGATGTCGTAGCTGTCGAGCAGCGCGGAGGCGGCTCCCATGCCACGGCACACCAGCGCCAGCTTCCAGGCGAGGTTGATGGCGTCCTGCATGCCCGTGTTCATGCCCTGGCCGCCGGCCGGGCTATGCACGTGGGCCGCGTCCCCCGCCAGGAACACCCGCCCCACGCGGTAACGTGCCACCTGCCGCTCGTTGATACGGAAGGCGGAGGTCCACTCCGGCGCACCGAGGGTGATGCCCCCCGGCCCGCGCCGGTCCAGGAGCGCCTGGAAGCCCGCCGCCGTGGGCGACGCGGGCGTTGCCTCTCGCGAGGAGCCGAGGCCGGCGATGAAACGGCAGCGCCCGGCGCCCAGCGGCAGGAACACGATGGGTCCTTCCGCGTGCCAGTAGGTGGCGATCTCGTTCTCGGGGCAGGGAAGGCCGGTCGGCCGGAAATCCCCCAGCGCCCAGTCGCTGTCCAGGGTGTCGCCGGCGAAGGCGAGGCCGAGCGCGTGGCGCACCGGGCTGTGGGCGCCGTCGCAGGCGACGAGCCAGGAGAAGCGCGCGCTTTCCGCGCGGCCGTCCCCGTGGCGCAGGCTGGCGGTCACGCCCGTGCCGTCCTGGCGGAAGGCAGTCAGCTCCACGCCGCGCTCGGGGACGATGCCGAAGGCGGCGAGATGGCGCTCCAGCACCGTCTCCGTCTCGCGCTGGGGCAGCATGAGGGCAAAGGGATAGGGCGTGTCCATGCCGTCGAGGGCGATGCGCGCCAGCGCCTCGCCGCCCGCGATGATGTGGGCGGCGGTGACCTTGTTGCCGCGCGCGACGAGGTCGGCGCTCGCCCCCGCCCGATCGAGCAGCTCCAGCGTGCGCGCCCACACCACCACGGCGCGGGAGGCGAGCGCGGGCTCGGGGCTGCGCTCGACGAGCCGCACCGGCACCTTGTAGCGCGCCAGCTCCAGCGCCGCGGCGAGGCCCACCGGGCCGGCGCCGACGATGAGAACGGTTTCCGTCATCCGTGCACTCCCGTTCGCCCGCTGCGGGCGGCCGCTTGCAGAAGATCGCGCCCGGCGCGCGAGGGTGCCGGGCCTCAGGCCCCGGCGCCGCCCGCCGGCGCCTTCACCGATGCCGGCGGCGTGAGGATGCGCACGCCCGAGGCGCGGCAGCGGGACGCGAATTCCGGCGGCGGCGGCCCGTCCGACACGATGGCGTCGATGGCGGAGAGCTGGCACACCTTCACCGGCGCCTCGCGGCCGAACTTGGTGCGGTCGGCGATCACCCAGGCCTCTTGGGCCTGCTGCATGGCGGCGCGCGCGAACTCGGCCTCGAACAGATGAAAGTCGCCCAATTCGCCCGCGAGGGTGATGCCGCCCACCGAGATGAAGGCGTAGCGCACCTGGAACTGGCGGATGAAATCGATGGTGGAGGGGCTCATGGCGGAGCCGTCCTCCCCGCCCAGCTCGCCGCCCGACATGAACACCCGGTTGCCGTTCTTGGAGGCGAGGCGGTGGGCGATCTGCACCGAGTGCGTCACCACGGTGAGGCGGGAATGGCCCGAGAGGGCATCGGCCACATAAGCGGAGGTGGTGCCGTTGTCGAGGATCAGGCTGTCGCCGTCCTGCACATGGTCGCGCACGATGGCGGCCACCGCCCACTTGGCCTCGTTGTTCACATGCATGCGGCGCTGGAAGGGCGGCTCCTCCGCCACCTCGGGGATCATGATGCCGCCGTGGAACCGCAGCAGCGTGCCGTCCTCGATCAGGGGCTGGATGTTGCGGCGGATGGTCTCCGTGGAGACGGACAGGCGCGAGGCGAGCTCGGCGATGGAATAGCTGCCCTTGGCCCGCACCACCTGGAGGATGTCGTTCTGACGCTTGAGAGACATGGATCGACCGCGCTTTCCGGAGCCGCGACGCGGGCCGCGCGCGGCCGGATGTTGCGATGAATGCCACAAAACGGCGCTCATGTCAGGCTTATCGGCACGAAACATGGGCATAGGCTTGTGGCTTGGCCTGCGGCTCGCATTCCTTCACGCGCCAAGCCGATGTGACGCGGGGCCCTGGCAGGATGCCTCGCGGGCCAGAGCCGCGACTTTCCACATAATAACACGAATAATAATGTTCTTCGTGGCTATGCCCGCGCATTGTTTGACTTCGGACGTGGCGCATGCTTGCCTTTGGAGGCTTTCAGCCGGCACGCGAGACGACGACCATGGCACCGATCAGGCTGGCGCGCGCCCCGCTCGTCGGGGACGACGGGCCGAAGACCCGCTGGTTCACCGCGCCCGCCCCGGAAGGCTGGAGCGGGCCCGTCATGATGGAATGGGCGCTCACGGGCGAGGCCTGGACCGATTCCCACGTCCATGACGAGTTCGCCTACGTGCTGGAGGGCCGGCTGCTCGTCACCTGCGACGGCGAGACCGTGGAGGCCACCGCCGGCGACATGGTGAAGGTGCCGGCCGGTTCCATCGCCCGCTACTGGGCCCCGGAGCACGCCCGCATGCTCGGCATCTACGCGCCCAATCCCGGCGGCGCGCCCACCACCCACATGGCCTACGAGAAGCTCGGCGGCTGAGGCCGCCGCGCGCCGCGAACGACGTGCCTTTCACGAAGGCCCGCGAGGCCGCCTGCGCGGCCCCGCGGGTGGCGGCCTCAGTAGTTGGAGTGGTCGTGGCCCGAGGTGCCCGCGCCCACGCCCTCCACCGAGAACTTCACCGGCACCGTGCCGGCCTTCTCGAAGGTGAGGGTGCCGTCCACCATCTCGCCCTCCTTCAGGGGCTGCTTCAGCTGCATCAGCATGATGTGGTAGGAGCCGGGCTTCAGCGCCACCGTGGCGCCGGCTGGAATGGGAAGGCCCTCCGGCAGCGGGCGCATGGTCATCACGCCGTTGGTCATGGCCATCTCGTGGATCTCCACCCGGCCCGCCACCGGCGAGGTCGCGGAAACCAGGCGATCGGGCGTCGTGCCCGTGTTCTTCAGCACCACATAGCCGCCGCCCACGGTGGCCCCACCGGGCGTCGCGCGCGCCCAGGGATGGTCGATCTCGATGGCGCCGGCCTTGTACTCGTGCGCCGACAGCGCCGAGGCGGTGAGCCCCGCGAGGCCGAGCGAGAGCACGGCGGCGGCGGAAGCCTTGCGAAAGGTGTGGAACAGGCTGGACATGGCTGAACTCCTCGCACGCCCCCTGTGGCGGGGTGGCGGCGGCTGGGCCGTGCGCGCACGGGCGCGCCGGCACGGATGACAAAAAAGCGGATGGACTTGGACCAGGCCGGCTTGGACCAGGCCGGCGCGCGCGGCGGGGCCCGCGCCAGATGGGCGCTGCGGCGCCATCTGGGCAGATGTCCGTCCTCGCCCGCATCGAGGCGCGAGATCCGCGCGAAGGGGCGGTGCGGCGCCGCCAGCGGATCCGCCGGCGGGATCGGCCCCATGGCCGCGAGCAGGCCGCAGCCGAGAAGGCAGCAGGCCGGCAGCGCACCGCCCGACGATGGGGCGTCAGCCCCCCGCGCACCGGGGCGGCAGAAGGGAACGCCCGGCTCCCCGGCAGCGGCGGGCCCGGCGGCCAGCGCCGCGGCGGCACCGGCCAACACGAGCTGGACCACCAGCGCATAGGCGAGCGCGAGCGCGGTCCAGCCCCGCCATGCGGCAGGCCGGACAGGTGCGCCGCGCTTGAACGCCGGACCCGATGCCGGACCGCTGGCCACCCGTTTCGCTCCCTGCCCTACCGTGACCGGACGATCGCCGGTCCTTCGCGCGGAATCACACCGAAGCCGGCGGCCGGCGTCAAGCCATCTTGCCCCAGGGGCCGGGGGAAAACGGCTGGAGCGGCGCGCTGCCGAGCCGTTCCCCGCCGGTTCCGGGGGACCAGTGGGGCGCAGCCGGGGCGCGCCGCCGTTTCCTTTCGTCACCTGCCGTGTTAGCCAACACGGCAGGGATGGGAAGATGATCGGGCGGCATTCACGATTCAGCGCGTTGCGGCAGGGGGTGGCCTGGGCCGCCGCCTATGCGCTCGTGCTGCAGGTCATGCTGATGAGCGCGCTGGGCGCGGGCCTTGCCGGCCGCGCGCTGGAGAGCGCCTCGGGCGCGGCTGCCCTCCTTGCCGCCCCGCTGTGCGTCAACAGCATGCCCGCCGGCGACGACGACGCGCCGGCCAAGGCCGCCACCCATTGCCCGCTGTGCCTTTCGCGCGTCGATGCCGCGCTGCTGCCGCCGCCGGTGGCGACACCGGAGCTCGACCGCGTCGCCATCGAGCTTCACTACCGGGCCGAGGTCCGCGACAGCCTGCGCACCGCCGCGCGGCACCGCCCCCACCAGCCCCGCGCGCCACCGGCCTTCGCCTGACCCGCGCCACGCCGCACCCGATGCGGCTTTCTTTCGTCACATCAGTCACAGCCTTCGGAGCCTGACGGACGCGCCTGCGGCCGCCGCGCGAAACCTGCACGCCCGCCTTCGGAGCCCCGCTCCAGGCGGGCCGTGCGGGCGCGCCGCCGCGGCCCGCCGCCGAGGACGCGAAGGCATGCACCCTGGAAACACCCATGTCGATGCGAACGTCTCACCTGGCCCGCGCGCTGCGCCTTTCGAGCGCGCTGCTGAGCCCGGCCCTCGCCATCCTCCCTCCGCTCGCCGCCCTGCCCGCCGCCGCCCAAAGCGCGCAGCAGGACGATGCCTCCCTTCTGCCCGCCGTGGTGGTGCGCCCGCCCGAACGCGGCACCGCCGCCTCCGGCGACGGCGGCTTCCTGCCCGCCGACACCGCCGTCATCTCGGGCGCCCAGGCCGCGGCGGCCACCCTCTTCACCAGCGATTCGGGCTCTCTCATCGCCGGCATTCCCGGCGGCGCCGCCTGGGGCGCGGGCGGGGTCTCCAGCCTGCCGGCGGTGAACGGCATGGGCGCCGACCGGGTGCAGGTGGCCATCAACGGAATGATCTTCAGCCCGGCCTGCCCGAACGAGATGAACCCGCCCATGTCGTTCATGAACCCGGCGATGATCTCCACCACCAAGGTGTATTACGGCACCGCGCCGGTGAGCGTGGGCGGCGACTATACCGGCGCCAAGGTGGACGTGACCGTGGCCCCGCCGCGCTTCACCCCCACCGACAAGCTCCAGGTCTCCGGCTCGGTCTCCGGCTTCTACCGCTCCAACGGCAACGGCTATGGCGTGGACGCCAACGCCACCGTCTCGAACGCCGACACGAGCGTGACCTATACCGGCGGCTGGGCCAAGGCGAGCGACTACACCTCTGGCAACGGCACCACCATCAAGTCCACCATGTACGAGACGCAGAACCACGCGCTCTCGATCTCGAAGAAGCTCCAGGACAACCTCTTCACCGTGCAGGTGGGCGGGCAGTTCATCCCGTCCGAGGGCTTCGTGAACCAGTACATGGACTTGGTGGAGAACAAGAGCCTGTTCGTGAACGGCCGCTACGAGGGCCTGTTCGACTGGGGCAAGCTGGAGGCCACCTCCTTCTTCAACCGCATTCGCCACACCATGGGCTTCATCCAGCCCGACAAGGACAGCGACATGCCCATGGACACCCGCTCCACCGACCTCGGCTACACGGTGAAGGCGACGGTGGGCCTCAGCCAGGACACGCTCATGCGCATCGGCAACGAGCTGTTCTACAACAACCTCGACGACTGGTGGCCGCCGGTCGCGGGCTCCATGATGATGGGGCCGGACACCTTCTGGAACATCAACGACGGCCAGCGCCTGCGGGTCGGCACCTATGCCGAGTGGGAGAAGGAGCTGGCCGAGGGCTGGACCACCGTGCTCGGCCTGCGCAACGACATCGTGTGGATGAACACCGGTGACGTGCAGGGCTACAACGCGATGATGTACGGCGCCCAGGCCGCCGCCTTCAACGACCAGAGCCACGCCCGCACCGACATCAATTTCGATGCCTCCGCCGTGCTGCGCTACGAGGCGAGCGCCTTCAGCCTTTACGAGCTGGGCCTCGCCCGCAAGACGCGCTCGCCCAACCTCTACGAGCGCTATGCGTGGTCCACCAACGCCATGGCCATGAAGATGATCGGCTGGTTCGGCGACGGCAACGGCTACGTGGGCAACATCGACCTGGAGCCGGAGGCCGCCCACACCCTCTCCTTCACCGCCGACTGGCACGACGACGCGCAGAAGGTGTGGCAGCTCAAGGTTTCGCCCTATTATAGCTATGTGGTGGACTATATCGACGCCGACCGCTGCGATCAGACGTCCTGCCTCCGGAGCCTGCCGAGCAACCTCTACACACGCAACAACTTCGTCTACCTGCAGTTCGCCAACCACGACGCCTGGCTCTACGGCGTCAATATCGACGGCCGGCTCGCCCTGTGGGACAGCGACACGTTCGGCCAGGGCGCCTTCCGCGGCAACCTCAATTTCGTGCAGGGCCAGCGCACGGACGGCGTGAACCTCTACCACATGATGCCCCTCAACGGCACGGTGGCGATCGACAACCGGCTCGGCAACTGGACCACCAGCCTGGAGCTGCAGATGGTGGCGGCCAAGGTGCTGGTGAGCCAGGTGCGCAACGAGCTGGAAACCGACGCCTACGCCCTGCTCAACTTCCGCACCTCCTATGAATGGCAGATGCTGAAGGTGGACTTCGGCATCGAGAACATCCTCGACACCGAATACGACCTGCCCCTCGGCGGCGCCAACCTCGTGAACTATCAGGTGCCGTCCATGATGGGCTCCAGCGCCGCCTGGGGCTATCCGGTGGCCGGCATGGGCCGCTCCATCAACACGCGGGTGACGCTGAAGTTCTGAGCCGCGCCCCGCGCGAACGAAAACGGGCGGCCTTCCGGCCGCCCGTCCATCCATGCCGGCGGGCGACAGGCCGCCCTGACCGCAAGCCTGCGCCCTCAGGCGTGGATGTCGATGTCGCGCGTCTCCTTGCCGAGCAGCAGGGCGATGAGGGTGAACACGGCCATCACCGAGAGGTAGATGCCCACCCAGAACGGGCTGCCGCCGCCATAGGCCCACAGCGCCACCGCGATGAACGGCGCCACCGCCGCGCCCAGGATGGACGACACGTTGTAGGCGATGCCCGAGCCGGTGTAGCGCACGTTGGCGGGGAACAGCTCCGGCAGCAGCGCGCCCATGGGGCCGAAGGTGAGGCCCATGAGCGAGAAGCCGAGGATGAGCCACGCCATCACGCCCATGAAGCCGCCCGCCAGCATGGGCACCCACACGAGCCCGAACAGGGCGATGGCGAGCGTGATCCAGATCAGCGTGCGCCGGCGGCCCCAGCGGTCCGCCCAGGGGCCGGAGACCATGGTGAAGATGCCGAAGAACACCACGCCCACGATCATCATCAGCACGAAGGTGCGGTAATCGTAGCCGAGGCCGGGCAGCGCGGCGCCCGCGGCGGCGCGGCCGTAGCTCAGCGAGAAGGTGGTCATCAGGTAGAAGAGCACGTAGGTCGCGAGCATGTAGAAAGTGCCGAGGATCAGCTCGCGCCAATAGGTCTTCACGGCCGCCACCAGCGGCACCTTCTGGATGCGCCCGTCCTCCACGGTCTTGGAGAAGGCGGGGCTTTCCACCAGGCTCAGGCGCACCCACAGGCCCACCACCACCATCACCACCGAGAACAGGAACGGCACCCGCCAGCCCCAGCTCAGGAAGGCATCGGAGGGGCGGGAGGGGTCGGACGAGGGCATCAGCGCCGCGATGACCAGGAACAGGCCGTTGGCGATGATGAAGCCGATGGGCGCGCCGAGCTGCGGGAAGGTGCCGTAAAGCGCGCGCTTGCCGGCGGGGGCGTTCTCGGTGGCGACCAGCGCCGCGCCGCTCCACTCGCCGCCGAGCGCGAAGCCCTGGGCGAGGCGCAGCACCACCAGCAGCGCGGGCGCCAGCCAGCCCACCATCGGGAAGGTGGGCAGGAAACCGATGAGGAAGGTGGCGATGCCCATGGTGAGCAGCGCGCCCACCAGCGTGATCTTGCGCCCGCGCTTGTCGCCGAGGTGGCCGAAGAAGACCGCGCCCAGCGGCCGGGCCACCATGGCCGCGCCGAACACGGCGAAGGAGGCGAGCAGCGCCACCGTGTCATTGCCGGTGGGGAAGAACAGGTGCGGGAACACCAGCACCGCCGCCGTGGCGTAGACGTAGAAATCGTAGAACTCGATGGTGGTGCCCACGAGGCTCGCCAGGATCACGCGATGGCGCGGATTGACCAGCTCGGGCGCGCCGTCGGCGACGGGGGCGGTGGTTGCGTTGAGTGACATGTCGTCGTCTTCCAGTGCACGGCCCGCCGCGTTCGAGGGGCTGGGCGCTGCCGTGCGTCGTGCGTAGGGGCGAGGGATGGGCAATTTTCGTTCGTGCGAGTCAGGATGAAGCCGCCCTGCACGATGGATAGCCTTGCGGCCTGATAGATTATTGCGCCGGCTTTGACCAGCCGTTGCGGCGCCTCGCACGGCCGCCCTGCGCATGCCGCATGGCAGAGGCGGCGCGAAGCCCCCTTCCGCCCGCTGCGCAAATTTGCATCAGCGCCGGAGCGCGGGCAAAAAGACCCCATCGGGGCCGGGATTCGCAGCCCGTGGGGTCGGCTGCGGCATGAGCAACCGCTTGAAGACACACGCTTGCGGGTCTCGCGGCGGTTTCTTCCGGCTCTTGGGGCGGTGGCTGGACATGGCGAGGCACGGACGATCTGCCGGCACGCGGCGCGCGCATGGCCGGCGGCGCGCAAGCGCGGGCTGCCTGCTCGCCGCAGGGGTGCTTCTGGCCGGCGGGGCGCGGGCGGAATCGCCGTGGGACGCCACCATCAGCAACAGCCACTGGTACGTCACCGTGCCCCAGATGCTGGCCTATGCCGCGCCCGCCACCAGCTTCGCCAATCCCATGCCCATCGGCGACCAGACCCTGTGGGCCCTCGGCACCTCGGTGAACGGGGTTTTCACGGGCACCAGCGCCGCCACGCTGCAGATCGGGCCCATCGCCACCACCTCCGATTCCGACATCCAGGGCAGCGTGACCCCCGCCGGGCAGATCACCATGGTGTTCACCCCCACCACCGGCGGCTCCACCACCATCGGCCTCGGCCAGATGCAGCAGGTGGGCGGCATCACCACCATGGAGATGCAGATGATCACCGGCACCAGCCTGCTGGTGAGCCACTGGGCCTACATGACGCCCTACGACCCCGCGGTCTTCACCCCGCCCGCCGCCCAGGCCGTGCCCAGCAATCTCTCGCCGCAATGGGCCTGGACCAAGGGCACGCCCTGGCGGATCGTGAGCCCCGAGGCCTTCGGCACCACACAGCCGGGCACCTTCATCATCACCGGCTACAAGAGCGGCTATTTCTGGGGCCAGGGCCTGCGGCCGGACGGCACCGCCTTCAGCCTGCTCGGCTCCATCACTCCGCAGGGGCGCGTGCTGTTCAATACCCTCACGGACGGCACCCTCGCCAGCCTCTACGGCGGCATCGCCGGGAACGCCTCCGACGCCGGGATGGCGCTCGGCACCTATGATGCCTCGGCCATCTTCACCGGCGACCTCACCGCCGCCTACGTGGTGCGGCCCTATGGGGAGACCGCCGCCGCCACCGGCACCGTCTCCGCCCTCGGCGCGGCGCGCACGCTCTACGCCGTCGCCGGCACCGAGGCGGGGCTCCTCGGCGCCATGGCGCCGGTCACGCGTATTCTCAACGACCTGTCGGGCCCGGCCCTCTCCGCCGCCCTCAGCCAGACCGTGCCGGTGCTTTCGGGCGCCGCCGCCGAGGCCACGGCCGGCACCCTGCGCATGCTGGGGCAGGTGGCGGCCGACCGCCTGGACGCCCCCGCGCAGCCGGAAGCGCCCGAGCGCCGGGCCTGGATGCGCCCGCTGGGCGGCGGCGGCCGTCAGTCCGCCATCGACGGGGTTCCCGGCTATGACATGAGCGGCGGCGGCATCGCCGTCGGCGCCGACGGCGACATCGCGCCCGGCACCATGGCGGGGGCCATGCTCGCCTTCTCCTCCACCTCGCTCACGGCATCGGCCGACGCCGCGCGGGCGAGCGTCGCCGCCGGCACGGCGGACCTGCAATCCTACGTTATGGGCGCCTACGGCACGCAGGCCCTCTTGCCCGGCCTCGATCTCGCCGTGCAGGTCAACGCCGCCCTGGTGGACACCGGCACCTCCCGCGCCATCGCCTTCATGGGCACCACGGCCGAGGCCGACTACCGGAGCCGCGCCCTCCAGGCCGGCGCCGCGCTGCGCAGGAGCTTCGCCGTGACCGAGGCCCTCACCCTGCGGCCCGCCCTGCGGCTCGACTATCTGGAGGTGAGCGCGCCGGGCTACCGCGAGACCGGCGCCGGCCCGCTCGACCTTTCGGTGGAAGGCCAGACCTGGCGCGAGCTCGACGTGGGGGCGGAGCTCGCCGCCTTCTACCGGCTGGGCGGCACGCTGACCCTCACGGCGCGCGGCTCGGCCGGCTACGACACCCTCGGCACCCCCGGCCCCCTCGCCGCCACCTTTGCCGGCGGCGGGCTGCCCTTCCTCACGCCGAGGCTCGACGTGTCGCCCTGGCTGTTCACGGCCGGCGCGGGCCTGACATCGGCCGCGACCGAGACCCTGGACCTCGGCCTGCAATACGACCTCCAGGCGAGCCCCTCCGGCTACCTGAACCAGATCGGCTCCCTCCGTCTGAAGATGCGCCTCTGACGCTGGGACAGCCGTGCGCCCCGGCGCCACCCCTTGCCGCGCGGGCATTTCCCGGCGTGCGACGGTAGTATCCAGCGCACCCCCGGACGCCCTAAGCTGGCGGTGACGGCGATGCGCCATCTTATCGCGCGCCGCCACCCACCCCGGCGGCCCCGTTCCGCCCCTCGCCCACCGGAGCCTCCATGCTCGAGTATCGCCCCCTCGGAGACAGCGGCCTCTCCGTGTCCTCCATCTGCCTCGGCACCATGACCTTCGGCCAGCAGAACACCGAGGCCGAAGGCCACGCCCAGCTCGACCTCGCCCTCTCCCACGGCATCAACTTCATCGATACGGCGGAGGTCTATTCCATCCCGCCCCGGCCCGAGACCCAGGGCTCCACCGAGCGCATCATCGGCAGCTGGCTGAAGGCCCGCGGCAACCGCGACAAGGTGATCCTCGCCAGCAAGGTCGCCGGCCGTTCCACCCAGAACTGGCTGCGCGCCGACGGCTCCAACCCGCGCCTCGACGCGCGGAACATCAACGAGGCGATCGAGGGCTCCCTGCGGCGGCTCCAGACCGACTATCTGGATCTCTACCAGCTCCACTGGCCGGACCGGGCGGTGCCGCTGTTCGGAAATCCGGCCTCGGCGCCCGCGCGCGGCAGCGACGAAAGCCCGGAGGTGCCCATCGAGGAGACCCTCGGCGCCCT
This sequence comes from Xanthobacter albus, assembly GCF_043194895.2. Taxonomy (NCBI): domain Bacteria; kingdom Pseudomonadati; phylum Pseudomonadota; class Alphaproteobacteria; order Hyphomicrobiales; family Xanthobacteraceae; genus Xanthobacter; species Xanthobacter albus. The sequence continues at coordinate 334,888 of NZ_CM195532.1, forward strand.
CGCCGAGCTGGTGAAGGCCGGCAAGGTGCGCCACATCGGCCTCTCCAACGAGACGGCATGGGGCCTTTGCCGCTTCCTGGCGGCGGCGGAAAAGGGCATCGGGCCGAAGGTGGTCTCGGTGCAGAACGCCTACAACCTCCTCAACCGCACCTATGAGGCGGGGCTCTCGGAGTTCCACGCCCGCGAGGGCGTCGGCCTTCTGGCCTATTCGCCGCTGGCGCAGGGCTACCTCACCGGCAAGTATCTCGGCGGCGCCCGCCCGGCCGGGGCCCGCTCCACCCTCTTCAGCCGCGGCCAGCGCTACGAGAAGCCCGGCACGGAAGAGGCGATCAGGGCCTATATGGCGCTGGCGGCGGAACTCGGCCTCTCGCCCGTGGGGCTGGCGCAGGCGTGGGTGACGAGCCGGCCGTTCGTGACCTCGAACATCATCGGCGCCACCTCCATCTCCCAGCTCGAGGAGACGCTGGCGACCCTCTCCATCGCCTTCACGCCGCAGATGGAGGAGCAGGTGAACGCGGTGTTCCAGCTTCACGGCAACCCGGCGCCCTGAAGCGCGCAGGCGAGGGGCGCCCTCGGTGGGCGCCCTTCACCGTCCGACCGCGCCGGCACCAACCGGCCCCGGTCCTTGACCGGTACCACGCAGGCTCGGTCGCGGCCCGGAGGGAAAGCTCACGGACCAGAGGGCGTCAGGCGGTGGCGGCGAACACCCGGTAGCGGTGCGGCAGCAGGCCCACCTGGGCGCCCACCGCGATCTCGCGGTCGAGCGGCACGGAGGCTTCCACCACCGTCGTCCCCTTGTCGGAGGCGATCTCCACGTCGGCCCGCCGGTTGGGGCCGAAGATGCGCAGCGCCAGCACCTTGCCGGCGAAGGGGGCATTCTCCGGCGGCGCCAGCTCCACCTCGTGCGGCCGCGCGAGGATCTGCGCCGGGCCGTCGCCGACGCCCTGGGCATCGAGCCCGAGCGCCCGACCCTTGAGGAACAGGGCGCCGCCGCGCGCCTCGCCGGGCAGGCGCACGGTCTCGCCGATGAAGTCGTGCACGAAGGCGGTGGCCGGGTTCCGGTAGACATCCACCGGGGAGCCTACCTGCTCGATCTTGCCGCGGCCCATCACCACGATCCGGTCGGAGACCTCCAGCGCCTCCTCCTGGTCGTGGGTGACGAGCACGGAGGTCACGGGCATCTCCTCGTGCAGATGGCGCAGCCAGCGGCGCAGCTCCTTGCGCACCTTGGCGTCGAGCGCGCCGAACGGCTCGTCGAGCAGCAGCACCTTGGGGGAGATGGCGAGGGCGCGCGCCAGCGCCACCCGCTGGCGCTGGCCGCCGGAGAGCTGGGCCGGGTAGCGGTCCGCCAGCCAGTCGATCTGCACCAGGGAGAGCAGCTCGTTGACGCGGGCGCGAATGGCCGCCTCGGCCATCTTGGCCGGGCCGCGCCGCACGCGCAGGCCGAACGCCACGTTCTCGAACACGCTGAGATGCCGGAACAGCGCATAGTGCTGGAACACGAAGCCCACGTTGCGCTCGCGCACCGAGCGCGACAGCGCGTCCTCGCCGTCGAACCGCACCTCGCCCGCGTCCGGCCAGTCGAGCCCCGCGATGATGCGCAGGAGCGTGGTCTTGCCCGAGCCGGAAGGCCCCAGCAGCGCCACCAGCTCCCCGCTCTGGATCTCGAGGGAGACGTTGTCGAGGGCGGTGAAGGTCTTGAAGCGCTTGCTGACGCCGACGATGTCGATGCTCATGTCCAAGGTCCCGGAAAATGGCCCGCGTCGGCGGCCCGCGCGATAGTGTACAGGAAAGCCCGCCGTGAGGGGGCGATGGCGGATGCCTTCATGCGGCGCTCCCGCGCCGCTCGCTCCAGCGCTGCAGGCCGTTGATGAGCGCGAGCAGCGCGAACGAGGCCAGCAGCATCACCACCGCGATGGCGGTGGCATCCGCATAGCGGAACTCCTCCAGGCGGATGACGATGAGCAGGGGCGCGATCTCCGACACGCCGGGCAGGTTGCCGGCGATGAAGATGACCGAGCCGTACTCGCCCACCCCGCGCGCGAAGGCGAGCGCGAAGCCGGTCATCACCGAGGGGCCGATGGCCGGCAGCACCACCCGGCGAAGGGTCTGCGCCCGCGAGGCGCCGAGGCTCGCGGAGGCCTCCTCCAGCTCCTGGTTGAGGTCGGTCAGCACCGGCTGCACCGTGCGCACCACGAACGGTAGCCCGATGAAGATGAGCGCCACCAGGATGCCCAGCGGCGTGAACGCCACCTGGATGCCCAGCGGCGCCAGCAGCGCGCCCACCCAGCCGTTCTCCGCATAGATGGCCGTGAGGGCGATGCCCGCCACCGCCGTGGGCAGGGCGAAGGGGATGTCCACGATGGCGTCCACCACCCGGCGGAAGGGAAAATCGTAGCGCACCAGCACCCACACCACCACCAGGCCCAGCACCGCGTTCACCGCCGCCGCCGCCAGCGAAAGGCCGAACGACACCTGCAGGGCATGCAGCGTGCGCGCCGCCGTGACGACGGTGATGAAGCGCTCGAAGGTGAGCTCGGAGGTCTTGATGAACAGGCCCACCATGGGCAGCAGCACGATCAGGCTCAGCCACGTCAGCGTGATGCCGAGGGTGATCCCGAACCCCGGGATGACGCTTTTCGGGCGCCGGCGGGCGAGAGGAAGCGCGGAATTCGGCATCTTGGCGTTTCGCTGCTGGCCTTGGCTGTTGCGCTTGGGGCGGGCCGAAACGGGCGGGCCGCGAGGGCATCAATAGCACCCCGCGGCCCCCGGACCCAACCGGTGTCGTGCCTCCCGCCGCGCGGGAGGCGGCGGGCGTCAGCGCCCGGAGATCTGGTCGAACACCCCGCCGTCGGAGAAGTGGGTCTTCTGCGCCTTCTGCCAGCCGCCGAATACTCCATCCACGGTGAACAGCTCGACCGGCGCGAACTTGTCCTTGTACTTGGCGGCCACCTCGGCGTTACGCGGGCGGTAGTAGTTGCGGGCCGCGATATCCTGGCCTTCCGGCGTGTAGAGGAACTTCAGATAGTCCTCCGCCACCTGCCGGGTGCCCTTCTTGTCCACCACCTTGTCCACCACCGCCACCGGCGGCTCCGCGAGGATGGAGACGGAGGGGGTGACGATGTCGAACTTGTCCGGACCGAGCTCGTTCACCGAGAGGTAGGCCTCGTTCTCCCAGGCGATGAGCACGTCGCCGATGCCGCGCTCCACGAAAGTGACGGTGGAGCCTCGGGCGCCGGTGTCGAGCACGGGGGCGTTCTTATAGAGCGCCTGCACGAAATCGCGGGCCTTGGCCTCGTCGCCGCCGAACTTCTTGAGCGCGTAGCCCCAGGCGCCGAGATAGTTCCAGCGGGCACCGCCCGAGGTCTTCGGATTGGGGGTCACCACCTTGATGCCGGGCTTCACGAGGTCGTCCCAGTCCTTGATGCCCTTGGGATTGCCCTTGCGCACCAGGAACACGATGGTGGAGGTGTAGGGGGAGGAATTGTCCGGCAGGCGCTTCTGCCAGTCCTGCGCCAGCAGCCCCTTCTCGGCGATGGCGTCGATGTCGTAGGCGAGCGCCAGCGTCACCACGTCCGCCTCGAGCCCGTCGATGACCGAGCGCGCCTGCTTGCCGGAGCCGCCGTGGGACTGGCGGATGGTGAGCGTGTCTCCGGCGTGGCTCTTCTGCCACTCGGTGGTGAACGCCTTGTTCACGTCCACATAAAGCTCGCGGGTCGGATCGTAGGAGACGTTCAGCAGGGCGGTCTCGGCGGCGAAGGCCGGGCTCGCCGCCGCCATCGACAGCGCCACCGCGGCCAGCCGCGCGCGGAAGGACAGGAGACGACGGGTCATCATACCTCCAGAAATCGGAATTCGAGCGGCTCCGCAGAACCCATGACCTGACGATTGCACGCCCATTCGATGGGCGTCAACATAAAGCCGATAAAAATTATGAAAATTATGAAATAAACAGATAGGCGCTGGATTTTAGCCCCCGCCGCCCACGCGAAGCGCCTCCCTGCACCGGCGCGCGCAAACGTCCGCCGCGCCCCGCAGGCCGGCGGAAGGGCGGCGATGCTCGGCCACCGGGAGGCGGCCCGTCTCGAAAGATGGAGAAATGCAATCGCGCCCACGCCGGCGCCACGCACGCCAACTGTGCGCAGCCGGGCCCGCGCGGCACCCTATTCGGCGGCCTGGGGCAGATCGAGGGGCGGCAGGGGCTCGCCGGCATCCGGGCGCCGGCCGTTGCGGGCCCAGGCGAGGCGGGATTCCCCGTCCTCGGCACCGAAGCACATGTGGAAGTCGTCGCACTCGGCGCACACCGGCGCGGTGCACAGGGTGAAGCCCTCGGCGCCGCACACCATGCGGTAGAGGAACTTCTTCCATTTCATGTCGTTGCGGTTCTTCTGCGCCAGCGGCGCGAAGTGGCGCTTCATGAGCCGCGAAAGCTCGCCGCGATTGCGCAGGCCGAGATCCTGCCACAGATGGTGTGGAAACCTGCAGCGCCGCGCGATCATGGCGCCGAGCACCTGTTCCAGCGCATCGCCCTGCGAGCAATACATGCCCATGATCTCGCGGATCGACTGCTCCTCCTTGTCGATCATCGGCGCGGAGGCATCGCACCATTCCGCGGTGCGGGTAGCGGCGGGGAACCAGAAGAAGAGCAGGCTCTCCAGCTCCGCGGCCGAGAGCCCGAGGCCTTCGAGCGGCCCCTGCCCGGAGGCGGCGCCCTCCGCGACGGCGAGGGAGAGAATGGCGGCGACGACGTGCCGGTCGAACGCATCGCATTCGACCGGGCCGGGGGTCGTGATGAGCTGGTCGTAGACCTCTTCCGCCGTCATCGCCGCAACTCCCAAGAAGCAATGCTCAAGATCAGGACAGATCAGGCCGCCTTGTCCATGCCGTGGATCTGGCAATTGGCCGGGCAGACACGGGCGCAGGCACCGCAGCCGATGCAGGCGCCGGCGTCGTTCATCGCCATGACCTTCTTCTCGATCTCGTCATCGTCGTCATCTTCGAGGGCGACGATCTCTCCGTCCTCGTTGATGCCCTTCAGCGTCATCACATCCCGGCCGCAGACCTTGAAGCAGCGCCCGCAGCCGATGCACTTCCCGGCATCGATGTCGAGCAGGTAGTCTGGCTGCCAAGCTCGACCATCTCGGGTTTCGTTAGACATGGGGGAACGACCTTTCGGGGGTTCGGGCGGCCCCGCGCGGGCCGCCGGGATCATGCAGCCGGCGTCACGCCGCCTCGAGGGCCTTCAGCTCGGCGCGCTTCTTCTCCAGCTCGGAGAAGGCGTCGTGAGCCTTCTTCGCCACCACCGGGATCTGCTCCCAGTTGATCGGCAGCTCCTCGGAGAGGTCATGAAGGTCCATCTTGGCCTGGGTGGCCTTCGCGGACAGCTTCTTGAGTTCAGCCTTCAGGCCTTCGATGTCGCTCATGGTCGCCTCAGTAATTGGCCACGTCGGGGAACTTCTTGATCATCTCGACGCCAGAGTTGACATGCTTCATGCCCTCCTCCGCCAGCTTGCCGAGATTGTCGAAGCCGAAGCGATGGACATCGCGCAGCTGCTTGTTCACGACGATCAGCCGCCCGCCGATGAGCACCATGCGGCCGAAGCCCTCGTGGCTCATCTTGAGCATGGGCGAGATCATCACGCGGGTCTCACGCTCGATGAGCAGGCACACCGCGTTGAAGAACAGTTCCAGGCGCCAGATGGTCTCCGGGTCGGGATCGCCGATGATCGGCAGGGCGCGGCGCGCCTCCTTGTCGATGATGTAGGGCTCGACCAGTTCAAAGTCCTTCTTGCCCTCCCAGGCACCATGGGTGTCCTGGGCGCGCCAGATCTTGATGAGCTCCTTGACGAAGGGCGACTCTTCGGGGGGCACCGTCGCGACGGCGGCTTCAGCGGCTTCGACCATGGGGGCGTCCTTCAGTCTTCGAAATCAAAGTTGCGGTCCTTGCCCTTGTTCAGCGCCTTGCGCAGCCAGGGCGGCGGGGCTCCCTTCAGCACATCCGAGAGCTTGGCGATCAGGTCGGAGATCTCCTCCGGCTGGCTCACCTTCATGGGGTGGATGTTGTTGGCGACCACGCGGGCCGCGCCCGAGCCGCCGATGGCGGCCACGTAAAGAATCGCACAATCCTTGATGGCCTCGATCTTCGGGGCCAGCTTGTCCTCGTTGCCGTCTTCCTTGAGGTCGCCGTCGAACTCGATGGCCTCGATGAAGTGGTTCTCTTCGGGGTTCACCTCGTAGATGGCGATGTGCTTGGCCCACCCGAAATGCGCGTCGACGCGCTTCATGTCCTGCGTAGCAAATGCGACTTTCATGGTGCTTTCGCCTCGACGTTCTTCTTAGTGGTGGAGCGCTGCAGAAGTCGTGCCAGTTCCGTGGCCATGGCCGTCGGCGTTCCACGGGTCGCGCCAGGTCTCGGGCGTCGGCTCGTGGTTTTCGTCGTGGTCCTTCATGACCAGGTTCGCGAGGGTGAAGATGAGGTCGCGCGTGCCGCGATAGCCCACCGAGAGCTGGTGGCCGGCGCCCAGCCGGTCGAAGATGGGCAGCCCGATGCGATGGAAGGGAATGGCAAGCCGTTCCGCCGCCTGCCGCCCGTGGGAATGGGTCAGCAGAAGGTCGCAGCCGCGCGCCTTCGCCAGGGTCTCCAGATCCTCCAAATCGCCGATCAGCACCTCTTCCGCCGGCAGGCGCTCGAACACCGGCGACTGGGTGGTGGTGACGGCGGCGAGGATGTGCGCTCCCATCTCGTGCAGCATGGAGCCGACATCGAACAGCAGGTCGGGCTCGGCGCCGATGGCAAGCCGCCGCCCGCCAAGGTGAAAATGGGCGTCGAGCATCGCATCCACCAGCTGGCCGCGCTGGCGCCGATACTTGCGCGGCACGGGGCGGCCCGAAACCTCGCTGAGGAACATGAAGAATTCGTCGTTCGGAGCGAGCCCGCACAGCCGCTCGAACACGCGGGCCTTCGAACCGGTCCTGCGCTCCATGGCCTCCGCCGCCGGGCGCATCTGCGCGCCGATGGCGATGGTCCAGGGCGCCTCGCCCATGCGCGCCACCTCGTCCACGCCGATGCCGCCGATGGTGGTGGGGGTGAAATCGTCCGGAATGTGGCCGTCGAGGGAGCCGGCGAGGTCCGGCAGGAAGGAAGGCTGAAGGCCGAAGTCCTCGATGATGCCGCGCAGCTCGTCGAGGTCGCCGGGCGTCATGTGGCAGCCGGGCAGCACGTTGATGCGCCCCTTGTCCTTCGCCACATCCGGCGCGGGCGCCTTCACCAGGCACTCCACCATGCGGGTCACGGTCTTCGCCCAGCCGTCCTGGAACGCGTCCTTGAAATCGGGGGTCGAGACATAGACGAGCGGGAAATCGGCGAGCTCGGGATACTTGGCGCGGATCAGCTTGATGTAGCCGTCCACATCGTCGCCCTTGGTCTCGGTGACACCGGTGGAGCAGATGCCGATGATCTCGGGATTGGTGCGGTTGTAGATGTTGAGGATCGCCTGCTCCACATTCTCCAGCCCGCCGAGCACGGTCGCGACCTCGCTCATAGCCGTGGTCTGGAGCGGAATGGCCTCCTTGAAGTGGCGCACGAACAGCACCAGCCCGAACGAGGTGCAGCCCTGGGAGCCGTGCAGCAGCGGCATGCAGCCGCGCAGGCCCATGAAGGCGAGCGCGCCGCCGATGGGCTGGCTCATCTTCAGCGGATTGACCGTGCAGGCCTTGCGGGAGGGGATCAGCTTCGCCATGCCCGCCTCCTCACTCGGCCGCGACCGCGGGCGGCACCGCGCCGACGCCCAGGGCCTCGAAGATCTCGTCGATGCGCACCGCGCAGGCGCCGCAGCCGCCAGAAGCCTGGGTGTGTGTGCGCACCCCCTCCACCGTGGTGAGGCCGTGGGCGGCGATGGCATCCTCGATGGTGCCGAGATCGACGCTCTTGCAGTTGCAGATCTTCCTGGCGCGGCGCGCGGCCTCGGCGGCGGCGGGGTCGGCCGCGAGAGCGGCGGCCTCCGCCTCCATCTGGGCGAGGGCGCGGGTTTCCCAGCTCTCCTCGGGATTGTCCCAGGGGGCGGGCTTGCGCACCTGTTCCCACACCGGATTGTAGAGCGCCTTGTCGATCTCCTCGACCAGCTTCACCATGCCCACATAGCCCATGTAGGCGTGGTGGCGTTCCTGGTTGATGTCGAGCCAGGGCATCTTGGCCTTGAGCGCCACGAACTGCGAGCGGCCGCCCGAGAGCATGATGTCGGCCTTCGCGTCCTTCAGCATCTTGTACATTTCACGAGGCTTCATATCCTCGATCATGTGGGCGTCCTGGCCCATCAGCTCCTTGATGCGCTCCTTGTCTTCCTTGGTGGACTTCTTCACCGAGGTGCCCACCAGCTCCAGGCCCGCCTCCTGCAGCGCCGCCACCACCGACCACGACTTCACGCCGCCGGTGATGAGCAGCACCTTCTTGTCCTTGAAGCGGGGCTTGAACCGCGCGATGGCCTCCCAGGCCTTCTTCTCCTCGCGGGCGATGAGCGCCTCGGTGCGGTCCATCAGCTCCGCGTCGGCGCCCTTCTCGATGAGCATGCGCGCGATTTCGCGCAGGGAATCGGAGGAATCCTGGATTCCGTAGAAGGAGCCCTCGAAGAAGGGGATGTCGTAGCGCTCCTCCATCTTGCGGGCCACGTTGATCATGGCCTTGGAGCACACCATCATCGCCGCCTTGGCGCGGTGCGAGGAGGCGACATCCTTGTACTTCCCGTCGCCGGAAATGCAGGCGAGGACGCGGATGCCCAGTTCGTCGAGAAGCGGCTTGATCTGCCACAGCTCGCCGGAAAGATTGTATTCGCCGATGATGTTGATGTCGTAGGGCGTGGTGTATTCGGGCTCCTCGGTGCCGATGACATGCTCGAGGATGGCCTCGCCCGCCAGCTTGTTGCCGAGGTTCTTCGGCCCCACGAAGCCGGGTGAATTGATCGGGATCACCGGCGTGCCGAACTTCTCCTTCGCCGCCTTGCAGACCGCGTCGATGTCGTCGCCGATCATGGCGGGCACGCAGGTCTGGTAGACGAAGATCGCCGGGGGATCGTATTTCTCGATGATTTCCTTGATGGACTTGAACAGGCGCTTCTCGCCGCCGAACACCACGTCCGTTTCATTGATGTCGGTGGTGAAGCCGGTGCGCCAGATGTTCGAGCCCGAGGACTTGGCGCCGCGATTGTCCCAGGAATTGCCCTCGCAGGCGATGGGGCCGTGCACGAGGTGGGCGACATCGGTGAAGGGCTGGAGCGCGATCTTCGCGCCGTCGAACGCGCAGCCGCCGGCGGCGCCGCCGGGCTGCAGCTGCTTGGTGCAGCCCTTCTTCTTCTCGGCTTCGGATTTGTTCTGGTTCTTCGCGCACCCCGGTTCGTTGAAGACGGCCTGAATCGTGTTGGACAGCGAGCTCATGGATCTCTCCTTCAACAAGGGGGCTGTGTCGGATCGCGGGAAATTTTCTGGAATTCTCCCTGTCGGGTCGGCCCGGGCGGGGCCCCGGATCGGCTCGCGGTCACGCAAGATCCCGGGCGGGTCACCCCGCCCGGGTCGAAGGCATCAACGGATGATGTCGAAGGAGTAGTCGGTCTTGGCCGGCACGTTGGTGTTGTTGTCGATGGTGTCGAAGATCTTATCCAGGATGGTGATGAGCACGTTCATGCCACCCTGGTAGCCCCACACCGGACGGCGGTGGTGGTGGTGACGGTCGAAGATCGGGAAGCCGATGCGGATCAGCGGGGTGCCCGTGTCGCGCTCCAGATACTTGCCGTAGGTGTTGCCGATCAGGAAATCCACCGGCTCCGTGAAGAGGAGCGAGCGCATGTGCCACAGGTCCTTGCCGGCGTAGACCTTGCAGTTCTGGCCGAACGGCGAGGAGGCGAAGAGCGCCTGCATCTTCTCTTCCCAACGCTTGTTGCCGTTGGTGGCGAGAACGGTGGTGGGCTCGGCTCCGAGCTCCAGCAGGAAAGCGGCGAGGCCGTAGCACAGGTCCGGATCGCCGTAGATCGCGAACTTCTTGCCGTGGATGTGGGCCGAGGAGTCGGCGATGGCGTCCACGAGGCGGCCGCGCTCGCGGGCGAGCTCCTCCGGGATCTCCTTGCCGGTGATGCGGGAGACTTCCATCAGGAACTTGTCGGTGCCGGAAACGCCCACCGGGTGGTTGAACGCCAGCACTTCGTGGCCATGGCCCGCGATGAAGGGCAGGGTCTTCTCGGTGCAGTATTCCTGCATGGAGATGGTGGCCTTGGCGTGGACGGCCGCGGCCGCGTCCTCCAGCGTGGTGCCGCCGTCATACATGCGGAACTCGCCGTCGGTGGGGGTGTCCCACACGTCGGAATTGTCGCCGAGGATGGTGTATTCAACACCCATCAGGTTGAAGATGCGCTTGATCTCGCGCAGGTTGCCGACAGTGTAGCCGTCGAAACCGCCGAGGAAGTTGATCTTCTCGTTGGGCACGCGCTCAAGCTTTTCCGCGGTGCCGGCCTTGCCATCCCAGAAATGCTCGAGGACACCCTTCATGGCGTTGTCGTAGCCGGTGATGTGGCTGCCGACGAAGGCCGGGGTGTGGGCGAAGGGCACGTCGTACTCGGCCGGGACCGAGCCCTTTTCCTTCGCGGTCTTGATGAAGGCGTTGAGGTCGTCGCCGATGACTTCCGCCATGCAGGTGGTGGAGACGGCGATCATCTTCGGCTTGTACATGTTGTAGGTGTTGGCGAGGCCATCAATCATGTTGTTGAGGCCGCCGAACACCGCCGCGTCTTCCGTCATGGAAGAAGACACGCAGGAGGTGGGCTCCTTGAAGTGGCGCGAGAAGTGCGAGCGATAGTACGCCACGCAGCCCTGCGAGCCGTGCACGAAGGGAACCGTGCTCTCGAAGCCGACCGCCACGAACACCGCGCCGAGCGGCTGGCACGCCTTGGCCGGGTTCACGGTCAGGGCTTCGCGGGCGAAGTTCTTTTCCTGGTACTCGGGCGTCTTGGTCCACTCGCGGATCCGCTCCACTTCGGCCGGATCGCGGGGGTTCTCGAACATCTTCTTCTTGTTGGCCAGCATCTGCTGGTATTCGGGACCACGGAACAGCTCGAAGTGGTCCAGCACGTTTTCTGCATTTTGTGGCATAGCGAACCCCTTGTGGTGGGTCTTGAACTTCGGGAGCCGCCCGGAACCCCTCCCGCGTGCGGGAGGGGCCGGAACAGGCGCTTACCGGCGCGCGATCACTCGGCCGCCAGCAGGGTCGGCTTGGCGGGCGACTTCTTCCACGGGGTGTTGGTCATCTTCCAGACGGGGGAGTTGATGGCCATATCCATGTCGCGGGCGAAGATCGCGAAGCCGTCGTAGCCGTGGTACGGGCCGGAGTAGTCCCAGGAGTGCATCTGGCGGAAGGGCACGCCCATCTTCTGGAAGACGTACTTTTCCTTGATGCCGGAGCCGACGAGGTCGGGCTGGATCTTCTCGACGAACTTCTCGAACTCGTAGCCGGTCACGTCGTCATAGATGATCGTGCCATCCTTGACGTAGTGCTGGGCGGTGCGCTGATAGTCGTCGTTGTGGGCGAACTCGTAGCCGGTGCCCACCACTTCCATGCCCAGGTCCTCGTAGGCGCCGATGACGTGACGGGGACGCAGGCCGCCCACGTACAGCATCACGGTCTTGCCTTCGAGGCGCGGACGGTACTTGGCGATCACCGCGTCCATCAGCGGCTGGTACTTGGCGATGACGCGCTCGGCGCCTTCCTTGATCTTGTCGTCGAAATAGCTGGCGATCTTGCGCAGCGACTCGGCGATCTTCGAGGGGCCGAAGAAGTTGTACTCGCACCACGGAATACCAAACTTCTCTTCCATGTGCCGCGAGATGTAGTTCATCGAACGGTAGCAGTGGAGGACGTTCAGCTTGGCCTTCGGGGTGTTCTCCAGCTCGGCGAGCGAGCCGTCGCCCGACCACTGGGCGATCACGCGCAGGCCCATCTCCTCGAGCAGGATGCGCGAGGACCACGCGTCGCCACCGATGTTGTAGTCGCCGATGATGGCGACGTCATACGGGGTGGCCTCGAACATGGCGGGCTTGTTCGGATCCTGCTTGTCGAAGATCCAGTCGCGGATGGCGTCGTTGGCGATATGGTGGCCCAGGGACTGGGACACGCCGCGGAAGCCCTCGCAACGCACGGGAACGATGGTCTTGCCGTCGAATTCCTTCGACTTCACCTTCGACACGGCCTCGATGTCGTCGCCGATGAGGCCGATCGGGCACTCGGACTGGACGGTGATGCCGTTGTTGAGCGGGAACAGGTCCTGGATCTCGTCCATGATCTTGGCGAGCTTCTTGTCGCCGCCGAAGACGATGTCCTTTTCCTGGAAATCGGAGGTGAACTGCATCGTCACGAAGGTGTCGATGCCGGTCGTGCCGATGTAGTAGTTACGGCGCGCCGCCCAGGAATACTGGCCGCAGCCGACCGGGCCGTGGGAGATGTGTATCATGTCCTTGATAGGACCCCACACCACGCCCTTCGAACCGGCGTAGGCGCAGCCACGGATGGTCATCACGCCCGGGATGGACTTGATGTTGGACTTCACGCCGCAGTCGGACTTGCCGGCTTCGTGCACGTTGAGGTGCTTCGCGCGACGCTTCGCGGTCTTCTCGGGATAAACCTTGAGGACTTCCGCGATGAGTTCCTTATTGCGCGCCTTGATTTCAGCAACGCTCTGCTTTTCGGCCAAGCTCATCTTGAAATCTCGCTCTCGTTGGGGTTGCCTTCGAGCCGGCCGGCCCGCGGATCGGGCCGGCCGGAATCTTCACGCTCAGCCAGCGGCGAGCTCAGCGGCGGTCTTGCCGACCTGGCTCTCGTCGATGGCCTGCATGATGCCGTGCTCCATGAGCAGGTCCTCGAGCTCGTCCATGGTGATGGGGGTCGGGATGATGCCGTTGCCGGCATTGGCGTGCACCTTGGTCGCCAGATTCCGGTAGTGCTGGGCCTGGGCGCTTTCGGGCGCATACTCGATCACGGTCATGCGGCGCAGCTCGGCGTGCTGCACGATGTTGTCGCGCGGCACGAAATAGATCAGCTTCGTACCAAGCTTCTTCGCCAGGGACTCCGCCAGCTCCAGCTCCTTGTCGGTCTGGCGCTCGTTGCAGACCAGGCCGCCCAGGCGCACGCCGCCGGAATTGGCGTACTTCAGGATGCCCTTGGAGATGTTGTTGGCCGCATACATGGCCATCATCTCGCCGGACATGACGATGTAGATTTCCTGCGCCTTGTTCTCGCGGATGGGCATGGCGAAGCCGCCGCACACCACGTCGCCGAGCACGTCGTAGGAGACGTAGTCCACGCCTTCGTAAGCGCCGTTCTCCTCAAGGAAGTTGATGGAGGTGATGACGCCGCGGCCGGCGCAGCCCACGCCCGGCTCCGGGCCGCCCGACTCCACGCAACGGATGTCGCGGAAGCCCACCTTCATCACGTCCTCGAGCTCCAGGTCCTCCACCGAGCCGGCGTTGGCGGCCAGCGAGAGGATGGTGTCCTGGGCCTTGGCGTGCAGGATCAGGCGGGTGGAGTCGGCCTTCGGGTCGCAGCCCACGATGAGGATCTTCTGGCCCATCTCCGCAAGCGCGGCCAGGGTGTTCTGGGAGGTGGTCGACTTGCCGATACCACCCTTGCCGTAAAACGCGATCTGTCGCAGCGACATCTTGCTCTCCTAATGAACTTCACCGGTGTCGGCGCACGCCCCCGGGGGGCGGTTGCCGCCGTTGGACCGGTGCGCCCCCGTTGCCCGGGCGCACCCCTTGCACTCAGCGCCTCGGCGCAGATGCGGACCAGGCTCCTTGGCAGCCCACAAAGCCTGCAACCTGTTGCCCGAGAAGGGGATTGCAACGAGCGTGCCAGCGCTGCGCGCAGTCAAAAACTATTCAAATGTAGAGAGATAGCGGGGCGTGTCGGGAAGACGGGGGCGTGTTCAGAACCCGACACAGGCCGATGGGCCCCAACATAGCCCCGAGCCACTGTTCGAAATGAAACATGCCCTTGCGTGCCCTCCGGGCCGGACGCACGCGGCGCCACGGCGATACCGGAAGACGGCGATCCGGCGCGCGAAGGAGGGCCGGGGCAATCCGCACGCCGCCATGCGCCGGCTCCACCCGCGGGGGACGCGGAGGCGTGCGGAAAAGGAGGGATGAAGAGGGCGCGCGCATCGCAGCGCAGAGAGTGTCGGCGCGCCCGGCGGGCGAGCGCGCCTCGCGGCAGGCGCCGCGGAAACAAAAACGCCGGCGCTTGGGGCGCCGGCGTGGTCGTGTCAGCCGAAGAGGCTTTCCGCCTTCTTCAAGGCCTGGACGAAGCGGTCCACCTCCTCGTGCGTGTTGTAGAGCCCGAAGGATGCCCGGCACGTGGCGGTGACGCCGAAGCGGTCCATGAGCGGCATGGCGCAGTGGGTGCCGGCCCGCACGGCGATGCCGTCGTGGTCGATCAGGGTCGCGAAGTCGTGGGCGTGGGCGCCCTTCATCTCGAACGAGATGATGGCCCCCTTCTCCTTCGCGGTGCCGATGATGCGGATGGAGTTCAGCTCGCGCAGACGCTCCATGGCGTAGCCCAGCAGGTCCTGCTCGTGGGCGCGGATGCGCGCCTTGCCGATGGACTGGATGTAATCCAGCGCAGCGCCCAGGCCCGCCGCCTCCACAATGGCGGGAGTGCCCGCCTCGAAGCGATGGGGCGGGTCGCCATACGTCACCGTGTCGAGGTGAACCTCGCGGATCATCTCGCCGCCGCCCATGAAGGGCGGCATGCCCTCGAGCATCTCGTACTTGCCGTAGAGCGCGCCGATGCCCGTGGGGCCGTAGAGCTTGTGGCCGGTGATGACGTAGAAGTCGCAGTCGATATCCTGCACGTCCACGTCGAGGTGCACCGCGCCCTGGGAGCCGTCCACCAGCACGGGGATGCCGCGCGCGTGGGCGATGCGGGTCACCTCCTTCACCGGGACCGTCGTGCCGAGCACGTTGGACATCTGCGTGATGGCCACGATCTTGGTGCGGTCCGTGAGCAGCTTCTCGAACTCGTCGATGAGGAAGTTGCCCTCGTCGTCCACCGGCGCCCACTTGATGACGGCGCCCCTGCTCTCGCGCAGGAAGTGCCAGGGCACGATGTTGGCGTGATGCTCCATGATGGAGATCACGATCTCGTCACCCTCGTTGATGTGGGTGCGCCCGTAGGTGGCCGCCACGAGGTTGATGGCCTCGGTGGCGTTGCGGGTGAAGACGATCTCCTCGTTGCGGCGGGCATTGAGGAAGCGGGCGACGCGTTCGCGCCCGCCCTCATAGGCCTCGGTCGCCGCATTGGCGAGATAGTGCAGGCCCCGGTGCACGTTGGCATATTCGGCCGTGTACACCTGGTTCATCCGGTCCAGCACCGCCTGGGGCTTCTGGGCCGACGCACCGTTGTCGAGATAGACGAGGGGCTTGCCGTTCACCTGGATGCCGAGGATGGGAAAATCCTCGCGCACCCGCATGACGTCGTAGCCGCCGTTGGTCACAGCGGGATGCATGGATCTCACTTCCGCTCGATGAGCCAGTTCCGGGTGGCGTCGGTCAGGGCCGCGCGCACCCCTTCATGACCGATAGCATCAATCACCTCGCCCACGAAAGCCTGGATCAGGAGCGCCTCGACCTCCTTCTCCGGGATACCGCGAGCCATCATGTAGAACTTGAGCTGCTGGTCGAGGGAGCCGGTGGTGCAGCCGTGGCCGCACTGCACGTCGTCCGCGAAGATCTCCAGCTCCGGCTTGTTGTCGGATTCCGCCGTGTCGGAGAGCAGCAGCGCGCGGCTCATCATGCGCGCGTCGGTCTTCTGCGCGTCCGGGCGCACCGCGATGCGGCCCTGGAAGATGTCCCGCGCCGCGTCGTCCACCACCGTGCGGAACTGCTCCCGGCTCTGACAATTGGGCGCGATGTGCTCCACCGAAAGCATAGTGTCCGCATGCTGCCGGCCGGCCAGCAGGCTCACGCCCGAAAGGCTCGCGTCGATCTGCTCGCCGTCGAGCTGCACCAGCATCTGGTTGCGGACGATGGCGCCGCCCAGGGTGAAGTTCGCGTTGGCGAGCTTCGCCCCGCCGGCCACGCGGGCCAGCAGCGTCGAGATGTGCAGCGCGTCCGCGCCCTCGGCGGTGATCTTCAGGCGCTCCAGGCTCGCCCCCTCGCCCACCACCGCCTCCAGCGCGGTGTTGACCTGGTAGGCCGCGCCCCCCAGCCCCTCGTGGCTCTCGATCACCAGGGCGGAGGCGCCCTTGCCCATCACCATCAGGGAGCGGGTGAAGGTGGCGGTGGGCACCGTCCCGGTGGTGACGAACACGAGGTGCAGCGGCCGCGTCAGGCTGGCGCCGTCGGCGAGCGCGATCACCACGCCGTCGCCCATGAAGGCGGCGTTGAGCGCGAGCGCGGCATCCTCGCTCGGCACCGTCAGGCCGATCTGCGACACCGGCTCGCCCCCCGCCGCGAGCGCCGCGGCAAGCGAGGTGACGGACAGGCCGGGCTCCAGGCCCGCGAGATCGGAGATGTCGGGCGCGAAGGCGCCGTCCACCACGTAGAGGCGGCGCGCGTCGATGCCCGCCAGCATGGGACAGGCGACGACCGCGCGGGCCAGCGCCTCGCCCGACGGCGCCGGCGCCAGGGGCGGCGCCTCGCGCAGGAGGGCGCGCAGGTCCGTGTAGCGCCAGCTCTCCACGCGACGGTGCGGCAGGCCCGTGCCCGCGAAGGCATCAAAGGCGGCGGCGCGCCGGGCGGCGACAGCGGCGTCGCCCGGAAGGGTGGATTTCACGGCGGCGAAGGCATCGGCCAGGGCCAGCTCCGCGGCGGTCTTCATGAGGCGGACTTCGGCGGCCATGGCGTTCACGCCGCTTCGTTCTGGTACTGGGCGTAGCCGGTGGCCTCGAGCTCCAGCGCGAGCTCCTTGCCGCCGGTATGGACGATGCGGCCCGCCGCGAACACGTGCACCACGTCCGGCACGATGTAATCGAGCAGGCGCTGGTAATGGGTGATGACCAGCATGGAGCGCTCGGGCGAGCGCATCAGGTTCACGCCGTTGGAGACCACCTTCAGCGCGTCGATGTCGAGGCCGGAATCCGCCTCGTCCAGGATGCTCAGATAGGGCTCCAGCAGCATCATCTGAAGCGTTTCGTTGCGCTTCTTCTCGCCGCCGGAGAAGCCGACGTTCACCGGGCGCTTCAGCATGTCGGTGTCGATGCCGAGCTTCTTGCCCAGCTCGCGCACCTTGCGCACCAGCTCGGGGGAGGTCAGCTCCGGCTCGCCGCGCTGCTTGCGCTGGCTGTTCGCCGCCGTGTGCAGGAACGCCATGTTCGAGACGCCGGGGATCTCCAGCGGATACTGGAAGCACAGGAACAGGCCCTGCGCCGCGCGCTGGTCGGGGGTCAGATCCAGCAGGTTCACGCCGCGGAAGATCACCTCCCCGTCCGTAACCTCATAGCCCGGCTTGCCGGAGAGCACGTAGGACAGCGTGGACTTGCCAGCCCCGTTCGGCCCCATGATGGCATGAACCTCGCCGGGATTGATGGTGAGGTTCATGCCGTTGATGATCTTTCGACCGCCGGTGATCTCGGCATGAAGATCGCGGATTTCCAGCAAGGGGGTCATGGCACGGATCCTCTGGTTCAAGATGTCGTCGCGGGCGGCCTCAGCCGACACTGCCTTCGAGGCTGATGGAGATCAGCTTCTGCGCCTCAACGGCGAACTCCATGGGCAGCTGCTGGAGCACGTCGCGCACGAAGCCGTTCACCACCAGGGCCACCGCGTCCTCCTGGGAAAGGCCGCGCTGCATGCAGTAGAACAGCGTTTCCTCGGAGATCTTGGAGGTGGTGGCCTCGTGCTCGAACTGGGCCTTGGGGTTCTTGGCCTCGATGTAGGGCACGGTGTGCGCGCCGCACTGGTGGCCGATCAGCAGAGAATCGCAGTTCGTGAAGTTGCGCGCGCCTTCCGCCTTGCGGTGCGCGGACACGAGGCCGCGATAGGTGTTGTTGGAGCGGCCGGCCGAGATGCCCTTGGAGATGATGCGGCTGGAGGTGTTCTTCCCCAGGTGGATCATCTTGGTGCCGCTGTCCACCTGCTGGCGGCCGTTGGAGATGGCGATGGAGTAGAACTCGCCCGAGGAGCCCTCCCCCCGCAGCACGCAGCTCGGATACTTCCAGGTGATGGCGGAGCCGGTCTCGACCTGGGTCCAGGAGATCTTGGAATTCCTGCCACGGCAATCGCCGCGCTTGGTCACGAAATTGTAGATGCCGCCCTTCCCCTCGGCATCGCCGGGGTACCAGTTCTGCACCGTCGAATACTTGATCTCCGCGTCGTCGAGCACCACCAGCTCGACCACGGCGGCGTGGAGCTGGTTCTCGTCGCGCTGGGGCGCCGTGCAGCCTTCGAGGTAGGACACGTAGGAGCCGGCATCGGCGATGATGAGGGTGCGCTCGAACTGGCCCGTGTTCTTCTCGTTGATGCGGAAGTAGGTGGACAGTTCCATGGGGCAGCGCACGCCCGGCGGGATGTAAACGAAGGACCCGTCCGAGAACACCGCGGAATTGAGCGTCGCGTAGAAATTGTCGGTGGTGGGCACCACGGAGCCCAGATACTTCCGGACGAAATCGGGATGCTCGCGCAGGGCCTCGGAGATGGGCATGAAGATAACGCCCGCCGCCTTCAGCTCCTCCTTGAAGGTGGTGGCGACGGAGACGCTGTCGAACACGGCGTCCACCGCGATCCTCGGCCGCTCGCCCTCCGGCACCTCGACGCCGGCGAGAATCTCCTGCTCGCGCAGCGGGATGCCGAGCTTCTCATAGGTCTTGAGAATCTCCGGATCGACCTCGTCCAGGGACTTGGGCGCCTTGAACTGCTTGGGCGCGGCGTAATAATAGAGATCCTGGAAGTCGATCTGCGGGAAGTCCACGCGCGCCCAGGTGGGCTCGGACATGTTGAGCCAGCGGCGATAAGCATCGAGCCGCCACTCCAGCATCCACTCCGGCTCCTCCTTCTTGGCGGAGATGAAGCGGATGACCTCCTCGGAAAGGCCCTTCGGAGCCTTTTCGGATTCGATCTGGGTCTCGAAGCCGTATTTGTACTGGTCGACGTCGATGGAGCGAACCTGTTCGACTGTTTCCTGTACGGCCGCCATGTCGTCCTCCGTTCAAATTCCCGGCGTTACGCGCACCCAAGCCTGGCGCACCGTGTTCGGACCCGGAGGACGGACGCGGACCGGATGGGTCGGCGCGGCCCGCTCCGGGCATCGGCTGTGAACTTCCGGACCGAAGCCCGCCGGCTTTCGATCCCCGCCTCGCGGCCGGAGAGGCGCCCCCGGCCAGCAGCCGGCAGGCTTTGCCACCGGACCGCCGGAAGCCCTGGCGACGCGCAGCACCGCACCCGGAAGGGGCAAGCGCGCGCCGCCGGCGGACAGAACAGAAGCGCCGCGGAGAACCCCGACGCTGATCGGCCCAAGGGCCGGAGCGGCCGTCAGGCCGGAACGCAGGTGTTCTCCACCGGGCACACCACGGCGCACTGGGGGGTGTCGTAGCTCCCCTCGCACTCGGTGCACTTCTTGGGATCGATCACGTAGGTGTCGCGCTTCAGGCTGATGGCGGCATTGGGGCACTCGAACTCGCAAGCGCCGCACACGGTGCATTGGGAGGTAATGATCTTGTAGGCCATGGGCTAGCTCCGCATGTGCAGATGATGGCAGGCAAGCTCCCCTTTCAAGCCCCGTGCCAGATCGCAATCCATTGATATGCAATCCGTATTTTCCCGGAAGCGGGCGCCGGGGGCTGTCGGGCACCCGACACCGTGTCGTGAGTGCGACACCTGCCACGCCTTCCGGCCGAAGCCAAACGATTGCAAATCATATGCAATTGCGGGGACGGAAGAAAAAAGAAGGCCGGCGGGGCAACCCCGCCGGCCTTCCACGATGCCTTCGCGTGGCAGCCTCCACGCGCGCGGCGCTCAGAAGCGCTTGATCTCGACGCCGTGCTTCTTCAGCGCGTAGCCGATCTGCCGGGGGGTGAGGCCCAGCAGGCGGGCGGCCTTGGCCTGCACCCAGCCGGCGCGCTCCATGGCATCCACCAGCCGCTCCCGCTCGGAGGGGTCATCCTCCTCGCCCAGGGGCCGCGCCACCGCCGCCGCGGAGGCCGGCGGCATGGCGACGGGCATGGCCGGGGGAATGCGCGGCGCGGTGTTGGAATTGGCGGCCTCGCTGGCCGCCGCGGGGGGCGGGGCGGCGACCACCGGAAGCGGAATGTCCACGCCGCGGTGGTGGGGCCCCGCCTCCGCCGGATTGCGCCACAGCAGGGCCGAGAGGCACTCGTTGTGGCGGCAGGCGAAATCGTCGCGGTGGATCGCCTCGCCCTGGGCCAGGGTGGCGGTGCGCTGCACGCAGTTCTCCAGCTCGCGCACGTTGCCGGGGAAGCCACAGTGCGTCAGCACCTCGAGGGCATCGCGCCCGAACAGCAGCTCGCGCCCGTTCTCCCGGTTGAAGCGATCCAGGAACTCGTTGGCGAGCAGCGGAATGTCACTGCGCCGGTCGCGCAGCGAGGGCACCAGCACCGGGATCACCGAGATGCGGTAGTAGAGATCGGCGCGGAACTCGTTGCGCGCCACCGCCTCCTCCAGGTTCCGGTTGGTGGCCGCGACCACCCGCACGTTCACCTTGAGGGTGTGGCTGCCGCCGACCCGCTCGAACTCCTGCTCCTGCAGCACGCGCAGCAGCTTGGCCTGGAAGGCGGGCGAGATCTCGCCGATCTCGTCGAGGAAGAGCGTGCCCTTGTCGGCCAGCTCGAAGCGCCCCTTGCGGGCCCCCACCGCGCCGGTGAAGGCGCCCTTCTCATGGCCGAACAGCTCGGATTCCAGAACCGATTCCGGCAGCGCCGCGCAGTTGAGCTTGATGAAGGGCCCCTTGGCGCGGTTCGAAAGCTCGTGGATCGCCTTGGCGATCAGCTCCTTGCCGGTGCCGGATTCGCCGCGCAGCAGCACCGGCGAATGGGACTTGGCGACGATGGTGATCTTCTCCAGCAGCGCCCGGATCTCGGGGCTCTCGCCCACGATGCCGTCCACGTACACCTTGCGCCGCTCGCGGGTGGGCTTCAGCTCCAGCAGCTCCTTCTGCAGGCGCCCGCTCTCCGCCATCAGCCGCTCGCGGTCACGCGTGACCACGCGGTGCAGCTGCACGGTCTGGCCGATGAGGTTGGCCACCATGGTGAGGAAGCGCACATCCGAATCGAGGCGGAACACGGAACGTCCGTCCCACACCCGGTCGATGGTCAAGGTGCCGATCACCCTCGAGGCGACGCGGATGGGCACGCCGATGAAGGACACGCGGCTGTCCGCGCTGGCGCCGAGCGCCTCGGCGTCGGCGGTGCTGAAGGCCGGATGGCTCGCCACGTTCTCGGCGATCAGCGGCACCGCCGTGGCGATGATCTGGCCGATGGCCTTCTCCGGCAGGCGGGCGCGATAGCGCGCATCCGTCCCCTCGTTCCAGCCGACACCCACGGTGATGTCCGGGATGCCATCGTCCTCGAGCAATGAAATCACGCCGTGGCGCATCTGCAGGAAGGAAGAAAGCAGGTTCACCACGCTCGACAAAGTCGTTTCCAGACGGTTGGGACCCGTCAGGATCTTCGAGATCTCGTAGATCCCCGTGAGCGCGACGTCACTCAACGACACGAGAGGCATGTGCGCGGACGCAGCATCATGCTGCGGATGCACCGCCTCCAGATGGGCTGCTTCCGGGTGAACCGCTTCTTCAATGGCCATGGTGTTGTCTCCGTCACCTCGGACCGCCCCCCGTTTCTTTGTCTGTTTAGCGACATTTTGAGTTAGATTTATTCTGATGTCGTGCACAACCTGCAGGCAAAGTTGCCCATTTGATAGGCATGCCTCAATAAGCCGCTGTGATATCAGCTGGAATGCAGCGCCTGCGACGGAATGTACTTCTGGTCACATCCGCGACATCGCGCAGGGCCTGAAAAGTACAATTTGTTTCCTTACAAGAAATACAGGAGATGAGGAGTCCGGCAGGATATCCCTGTACACAACTCATCTTTGCGCGTGGCGCGCGCATCGGGCCAGCGCTCCGGGACAGCCCGGAACACAAAGCATTCAATCGATGGATGCGGGCAACGCCCCCGAGCAGCCGGAGCCTGCCGCGGTCCGCCGCTCACATGAAGAGATCGAGCCGCGCGCGCGCGGCCTGCGCGTTCTCAGCCCGCAGCAGGGCCGGCACCTCCTGGCTCGGCAGCGGCCGGAAGAACAGGAAGCCTTGCGCGAACTGGCAGCCCCGCTCACGCAGGAACCGTGCCTGGCCCGCCGTTTCCACCCCCTCCGCCACCACCCGCATGCCAAGATTGCGCCCGAGCTCGATCACCGCGCAGACGATGGCGGTGTCGAAGGCGTCCTGCTCGATGTCCTTCACGAAGCCGCGGTCGATCTTGATGGTGTCGATGGGCAGCTGCTTCAGGTGGATGAGCGCGGCGTAGCCGGTGCCGAAATCGTCCAGCGCCACCCGCACCCCCGCCCGGTAGAGCTCGTCGAGGATCGGGGCCACATGGTCCGAGTTGCGGCCGAGGAAGACGGTTTCGGTGATCTCGACATCGAACCGGTCGGGCTCCACGCCGGCGGCATGGAACTGGCGCAGCAGCGTCTCGCCCAGGTCGCGGTGGGTGAACTCCGCCGCAGAGAGGTTGATGGCGACGCGGCCGCAGTCGTACCCCGCCTCGATCCAGCCGCGCACGTCGCTGGTGACCCGGCGCACCATCCGCTCGCCGATCATCACCGCCACCTCCCGGTCCATGAGCGCGAGCTCGAACGCGGCCGGGGCCAGCACCACATGCTCCGAGCGGCGCCAGCGCACCAGCGCCTCGAACCCCGCCAGCCGCCCGGTGGTGAGGCACACCTTCGGCTGGTAGAAGGGCTCGATCTGGTCGTCGGCGAGGGCGGCGGTGATGTCGCGCAGCAGCGTCACGCGTTCCTGCACCGCCTGGCGCATGCCCGGCGCGTAGATCATCAGCCGGTTGCGGCCCTGCTGCTTGGCGGCATAGAGCGCGAGGTCCGCGTCCTTCATCAGCTCGCCATAGGTGCAGTCGTGCTCCGGGCAGGCGGCGATGCCCACGCTGGCACGGGTGGAGAGCTGGCGCCCCTGGCAGGTCACGGGCCGCCTGAGGTCGGTGAGGACGCGCTGGGCCAGCCGCCGGCCGGCCTCCATGGCCTCCGGCGCCACCAGCAGCACCACGAATTCGTCGCCGCCGAGCCGCGCGACCGTGCCGAGCCCGTCGGTCAGCGCGGCGAGCCGCTGCGCGGTCTCCGCGAGCACCATGTCGCCGGCGTCATGGCCGAGCGAATCGTTGACGTCCTTCAGCCCGTCGAGGTCGATGAGCAGCAGGCAGACGCCCTCCGCCGGACGCCGCGTGCCGAACGCCGCCTCCAGCCGCGCATGGAAGGCGGCGCGGTTGGGCAGGCCGGTGAGCGAATCGTGCGTCGCCGCGTAGCGCACCTGCTGCTCCACCGCCGCCCGCTCGGTGATGTCGATCACCGCCGCCACCATGCCCGGCTCCCCGCCGAACTCGACCGGAGAGGCAGCCAGCAGCACATCGCGCCGGGTGCCGTCCGCGAGGCGGATGGCGGTGGAGAAATCTGTTACCGCACCCTCCTCCTGCAGGCGCTGCAGGAGGAGGGTGCGCTCACGTGTGGAAAGGTAAATGTCAGGGGTCTTCACCCGAAGAGCCGCGTCCTGCGAGATGCCGTAGAAGCGCAAGGCCGCTTCGTTGCACTTCAGCACGGTACCGTCCGCGAGCGTGCTCGCCACCAGCGGCACCGGCACGGCCTGGAAGGTCTTCTCCAGCAGGTTCTCGCTCTCGCGCAGGCGCGCATTGGCCCGCTTCCCGGCGATCACCGCCGCCCATTGCAGGCGATCCAGCCGGTTGGCCCGCGAGACCACGATCATCATGGCCGCGTTCAGCGTCCCCACCGCCACGGCAAGGCCCGCCGCCAGGCGCCAGGGCTCGGCGGGGTCCAGATAGCCCAGCAGCAGCAGCGCGCTGAGGCCGACCCCGTTGAACACGCACAGCCAGAAGGGCAGCGGCACGGTGAGGTAATATATTGTGGGCAGAAGCACGACCACGAACAGGGCCAGCTCGCTGCGCGTGCCCACCAGCACCGCCACCGCCGCGCCCGTGACCCATTGCCAGAGGGTCTCCACCGCGTCGAGCTCGCGCGCCCGGCGGGTCAGGTGCCCGGCCACGAGGCAGAACAGGGAGATGAAGATGACGCTGAAGCGCGCCGAGAGCGCCACCACGAAGTGCGCGGTGCCCTCGAATCGCCAGTCGCTCAGCAGGAAGAAGGCATTGAGCACCGCCGACAGGGCGAACAGCAGCCGCGCGTGGCCCTTGGCCACGTCGAGCCGGTCGGCGCGAAAGGCGGCCTCCACCGCCGGGTCCTTGAATTCCCCGCCGAAAGCCGTGAGGCGTGGCTCATCGGACGCGTTCACCTGCACCATGCTCGCCCCCGCCTCACGACGCGATACGCCCGGATAACGGACGCAAAAGACCAAGCCCTGTCAACTCTCTAGATCGTTTCAGCATTTCATGGAAACGCGGAAACGATCCAGCCTCCTGCAATGACGCGCTTCCTTCACGCGAACCGGCCTCCACTTCGCTCGGAAACGCTCTAAGCGGCAGGCCGGCCACCGGGAGCCGCCGCCGGCCGCCCCGGCCGGTGTTCGAGGGGCACCCGCGCTCGCGCAGGAGAGGCGCCCGCGCTATATGCCTTCGGGCCGCCCGGCCACCGAGGCGAGGCGGCGTTCCCGTGGCCATTCCGGAGCCCGCCGATGCTCGCCGAGCAGCGCATTCTCCTCATCATCGGTGGCGGGATCGCCGCCTACAAGTGCCTCGACCTCATCCGCCGCCTGAAGGAGCGCGGCGCGCGGGTGCGCGCCATCCTCACGCCGGCGGCGCAGCAGTTCGTCACCCCCCTCTCGGTGGGCGCGCTCACCGGCGAGCGGGTGTTCTGCGAGCTGTTCGACCTCACCGCCGAGCACGACATCGGCCATATCAGGCTCTCGCGCGAGGCGGACCTGGTGGTAGTGGCCCCGGCCACCGCCGACCTGCTGGCCAAGATGGCCGCCGGCCTCGCCGACGACCTCGCCTCCACCGCCCTGCTGGCCACCGACAAGCCGGTGCTGGTCGCCCCCGCCATGAACCCGCGCATGTGGGCGCATCCGGCCACCCGGCGCAACCTCGCCACCCTGCGGGCGGACGGCATCGCCGTGGTCGGGCCGAACGCCGGCGCCATGGCGGAGCGCGGCGAGTTCGGCGAGGGCCGCATGGCCGAGCCCATGGAGATCCTCGACGCCATCGCCCGGCGCCTCGCGGAGGCGGGCGGCGCCGGACGGCCGCTCGCCGGACGACGCCTGCTCGTCACCTCCGGCCCCACCCATGAGCCCATCGACCCGGTGCGCTACATCGCCAACCGCTCGTCCGGCAAGCAGGGGCACGCCATCGCCGCCGCCGCCGCGCGCGCGGGCGCCGAGGTGGTGCTCATCAGCGGCCCCGCCGAGGCGGCGGACCCCGCCGGGGTGCGGGTGATCCATGTGGAGAGCGCGCGCGAGATGCTGGACGCGGTGGAGGCCGAGCTGCCGGCGGATGCGGCCGTCTTCGCCGCCGCCGTCGCCGACTGGCGGGTGGCCGGGGCGGCGGAGCAGAAGATCAAGAAGGACGGCGGCGGCCCACCCGTCCTGACCCTGGTGGAGAACCCCGACATCCTCGCAACGATCTCACGCCACCCCACCCTGAGGCCGCGCCTGGTGGTGGGCTTCGCTGCGGAAACGCAGGCGGTCATCGCCCACGCCGAGGCCAAGCGCGCGCGCAAGGGCTGCGACTGGATCGTCGCCAACGACGTCTCCCCCGCCACCGGCATCATGGGCGGCGACAGCAACACCGTGCACATCGTGAGCGCGGAGGGGGTGGAGCACTGGCCGCCCGCCTCCAAGGCCGAGGTGGCCGCCCGCCTCGTCGCGCGCATCGCAAAGGCGCTCCCCGCCACGGAGGACGAGGCATGAGCCGGCCCGTCGTCTCCGTCGTGCGCCTGCCCCACGGCGCCGGCCTGCCCCTGCCCGCCTACGCCACCGCCGGCGCCGCCGGCCTCGACCTGCCCTGCGCGGTGGCCGAGGACGCGCCGCTCGTCCTCGCGCCCGGCGCCATCGCCGCCGTGCCCACCGGCTTCGCCCTCGCCTTGCCCGAGGGCTACGAGGGGCAGGTGCGGCCCCGCTCCGGCCTCGCGCTGAAGCACGGCATCACCGTGCTCAACAGCCCCGGCACCATCGACTGGGACTATCGGGGCGAGGTGAAGGTGATCCTCGTCAACCTGGGACCCGAGCCCTTCGCCTTCACCCGCGGCATGCGCATCGCCCAGCTGGTGGTGGCGCCGGTCACGCAAATAATGCTGGCAGAATCCGGAGAATTAGTGGAAAGTGCACGCGGCGTCGGTGGTTTTGGATCAACAGGGCTTTCCGGCGCGTGATTGAGAGATAGTCACACGGAAATGCCGCGTTTATCCGACAAGAGCCTTCTGGCCATCGCCGCCGTGGTGGATGTCGCCGTTCATGCGCGCGGCACTCCGGTTGCCGCCAAGGCCCTCGCCGCCCGTCACGGCCTTCCGCCCCGGCGGCTGGAGCCGGTGCTCCAGGCCCTGGTGCATGCCGGCGTGCTGAAGGGCGTGCGCGGCCCGCGCGGCGGCTACGAGCTGGCGCGCGAGCGCCGGCGCGTGTCGGTGGCGGAGATCGTGCGCGTGGTCGAGGGCGCCGAGGAAGAGAACGAGATCATCCTGCCGCCCCTCGTCACCGACGTGGTGCAGCCGGCCGTCTCCGCCGCCGAGACCACCTTCGACACCGCCCTCGACGCAGTGACCCTCGAGGATCTCTGCCGCGCCGCCGACAGCACCGGGCACGGGCCCGACCGCACCGACATCGATTTCACCATCTGAACTTTCCGCGAGGCCCCGCCGCACTCCGCGCGAGGCCGCAATATTGAGCAATCCAGGAGCCGACCATGGCCGAATCCGCCAAAGTCATTCCCGCCAAGCTCCCGCGCCCCGGCCGCGGCGTGGTCTATGATTCCATCACCGAGACCATCGGCAACACGCCCCTGGTGCGCCTGAAGCGCCTGCCGCAGCTGCGCGGCGCTCGCGCCGACATCCTCGCCAAGCTGGAGTTCTTCAACCCCATCAACAGCGTGAAGGACCGCATCGGCGTCGCCATGATCGAGGCGATGGAGAAGGAAGGCGCGCTGGACGCGGACACCGTGCTGGTGGAGCCCACCTCCGGCAACACCGGCATCGCGCTCGCCTTCGTGGCGGCCGCGCGCGGCTATCGCCTCATCCTGGTGATGCCGGAGAGCATGTCCATGGAGCGCCGCAAGATGGTGGCGCTGCTCGGTGCCGAGCTGGTGCTCACCCCCGCCAACCTGGGCATGAAGGGCGCCGTGGCCAAGGCCGAGCAGCTCATCCAGGAGCTGCCCAAGGCGGTGATGCCCCAGCAGTTCAAGAACAAGGCCAACCCCGAGGTGCACCGGCACACCACCGCCGAGGAGATCTGGAACGACACCGAAGGCAAGGTGGATGTGGTGGTGGCCGGCGTCGGCACCGGCGGCACCATCACCGGCATCGGCCAGGTGCTGAAGGCCTACAAGCCCTCCGTCCGCATCGTCGCGGTGGAGCCGGAGGATTCGCCGGTGCTGTCCGGCGGCGCGCCCGGCCCGCACAAGATCCAGGGCATCGGCGCCGGCTTCGTCCCCGACGTGCTCGACCGCTCCATCATCGACGAGGTGGTGACGGTGGGCAACCAGACCGCCTTCGACACCGCCCGCGCGCTCGCCCGCTATGAGGGCATTCCCGGCGGCATCTCCTCCGGCGCCGCCATCGCGGCCGCGCTGGAGATCGCAGGGCGCGAAGAGCTCGCCGGCAAGACCATCGTCGCCATCGTCCCCTCCTTCGCCGAACGCTACCTTTCCACCGCCCTGTTCGAAGGGCTCTGAGACCGCGTGCCGCGACGGCGGCCGGGCCCGGCGCCCGGCGGCCCGCGGGGGCGGAGCCCTCCGCCCCCCTCTTCCTCCGGCCCCAGGGATGCGGCGGCCTTTCCGCATCGCCGTGCCTTCGCCGACCTTTGGCCCGCACGCGGCGCCCCGCCTGCCCTGGGCCGCGCCTAGAGCAATTCCAGCAAGAACGCGCAGCGCGCTTTGCGTCCGGAATTGCGTCAAGCCAATAAGTTAGAGCATTTCCGGCGGACCGGCTTTCGCCGGAAATGCTCTAGGCCACGCCCGTTTTCCCGATCACCCTTCGCCGCCCCTGTGGCCCCCGCGCTCCGCGCCCTCCACAAACGCGCGAGCGCCGCATGGCGGGCGGGATCGTAGTGGAGGGCGCCGGTCCGGCCCGCCCGCCGCGCGTCCCGCAACGCGCGCTCAATGTCACGCGGATCGGCGAACAGCACCGCCAATGCCGCCAGGCGCCGCTCCACCTGCGCCTCCGCCTCCTCGCAGCGAAATGCCCTGATGCGCCCCGCGCGCCGCTCGATCTCCATCGCATCCTTCCCCTGCAGCCGAACGGCACCAGAGTGAGGGCAGAGGAGGGTAATGGGGATAAAATCCTACCACAACATCGCCTACGCGACATCCCCTATGCTGGAAATCATTCGATTTATTAAGGTATTAAATCGTCCCTCGCGACACCCTCACGCGGAAGGCGCCATCCCCCCGACCTTGCAACGCGCCATGATGAGTGTAGGATTATAAACCTATATCCACGAGGTTGCGATGTCCCTGACCGATGCGCCATCCCCCCTTTCCGCCCGCGTGCGGAGCGCGCCCATTGTCGCCCGACCGCTTCCGCCCGCCCGCCGGGAACCCGCCCCTCCGGCGCGGATCGCCATCGCGCTGGTCTGCGCCGCCGAGGGCGTGGATGTGGAGGGCCTGCTGGCGCTCCACCGCTCCCCGGCCCAAGTGGCGGCGGCGCGCCAGCTCGCCATGTATCTCGCCCATGTGGTGCTGGGCCTTTCCCAGGCCGAGGTGGCGCGGGCCTTCGGGCGGGATCGGACCACGGTCGCCCATGCCTGCCGCCGCATCGAGGACCAGCGCGACGAGGCCGGGTTCGACCGGCACGTCGCCGCGCTGGAAGCCGGCCTGCGCTGGGCGGCGGAGCGCTAGCCCATGGCCCGCCCCGCCTCCGCCCGCCCCGCCCGCGCGCCGCGAACGACCGCAGCCGCGAAACCCCTGCGCAATCTCTCGGAAAGCCCGCTCACCTGGCTCGCCCGCCGCGCCGGGCGGGACGGACGCCCGCTGGTGGACGCGGCGCAGCTCGCCGCCGGCGAGCGCCTGCGCGCCGACTTCACCCGCGCCAGCCTGACGCCCCGCGTCACCAGCCGCTGGGAGCCGACGCCCGGCGGTGGCGGGCCGGAAGCCTTCACCGACATGGTGCTCACGGCCAAGTCCCGGTTCGACCGCGCGCTCGGCGCCGTGGGGCCCGAGCTGTCCGGCGTGCTGGTCGACGTGTGCTGCTTCCTGAAGGGGCTGGAGGAGGTGGAGGGCGAGCGGCGCTGGCCCGCGCGCACCGCCAAGGTGGTGCTGGGCCTCGCCCTCGACCGGCTCGCCGCCCACTACGGCCTTTCCGCCGCCGCGCGGGGCCGGGACCACGCACCCATGCGCGCCTGGACCGCGCCCGACACCAAGCCGCCGCCGTGAGCCGGCCTCGGCGGCGCTCCGGCGCGCCGCGCGTTTTGAAATGATTTCACTTCGCCCGAATTCGCTCTAAGACAGCCGGCACAATCTTGCGCCTGGAGCGCCGGCCGCGCACGAAGGTGTCGGCGGACCAACGGCGCCCCACGCGACCGCACGGAAAAGTCCCGCACGAGAAGGCGAAGAGGAAGATGCCCCAATACCGCTCCCGCACCTCCACCCACGGCCGCAACATGGCCGGCGCCCGCGGCCTGTGGCGCGCCACCGGCATGAAGGACGGGGACTTCGGCAAGCCCATCATCGCGGTGGTGAACTCCTTCACCCAGTTCGTGCCTGGCCATGTGCACCTGAAGGACCTCGGCCAGCTGGTGGCGCACGAGATCGAGAAGGCGGGCGGCGTCGCCAAGGAGTTCAACACCATCGCGGTGGATGACGGCATCGCCATGGGCCACGACGGCATGCTCTATTCCCTGCCCTCGCGCGAGATCATCGCCGACAGCGTGGAATACATGGTGAACGCCCACTGCGCCGACGCCATGGTGTGCATCTCCAACTGCGACAAGATCACCCCCGGCATGCTGATGGCGGCGCTGCGCCTCAACATTCCCGCCGTGTTCGTCTCGGGCGGGCCCATGGAGGCGGGCAAGGTGCTGCTCTCCACCGGCCCCAAGAAGGTGGACCTCATCGACGCCATGATCGCCGCGGCGGACGACAAGGTCAGCGACGCCGACGTGCAGGTGATGGAGCGTTCCGCCTGCCCCACCTGCGGCTCGTGCTCGGGCATGTTCACGGCCAACTCCATGAACTGCCTCACCGAGGCGCTGGGCCTGTCACTGCCCGGCAACGGCTCCATCCTCGCCACCCACGCCGACCGCAAGCGCCTGTTCGTGGAGGCGGGGCACCTGATCGTCGATCTCGCGCGCCGCTATTACGAGCAGGACGACGCGCGCGTGCTGCCGCGCGCCATCGCCACCTTCGAGGCGTTCGAGAACGCCATGACGCTGGACATCTCCATGGGCGGCTCCACCAACACGGTGCTGCACCTGCTCGCCGCCGCCAACGAGGGCGAGGTGCCGTTCACCATGGCGGACATCGACCGCCTCTCGCGCAAGGTGCCGGTGCTGTGCAAGGTGGCCCCCGCCGTGGCCGACATCCACATGGAGGATGTCCACCGGGCCGGCGGCATCATGGGCATCCTCGGCGAACTGGACCGGGCGGGCCTCATCCACACCGGCCTGCCCACCGTCCACGCCCCGACGCTGAAGGACGCGCTCGACCGCTGGGACGTGAAGCGCACCACGGCCGAGAGCGTCACCACCTTCTATCGCGCCGCGCCCGGCGGCGTGCCCACCCAGGTGGCCTTCAGCCAGGCCAGCCGCTGGGACACGCTGGACGTCGACCGTGAAAAGGGCGTCATCCGCGACCTGGAGCATGCCTATTCCAGGGATGGCGGCCTCGCCGTGCTGTTCGGCAACATCGCGCTGGATGGCTGCATCGTGAAGACGGCCGGGGTGGATGCCTCCATCCTCACCTTCAAGGGCCCGGCCCGCATCTTCGAGAGCCAGGACGCGGCGGTGGAGGCGATCCTCTCCACCGGGCGCATCCAGGCCGGCGACGTGGTGCTGATCCGCTACGAGGGCCCGCGCGGCGGCCCCGGCATGCAGGAGATGCTCTACCCCACCTCCTACCTGAAGTCGAAGGGCCTCGGGAAAGCCTGCGCCCTGGTGACGGACGGGCGCTTCTCCGGCGGTTCCTCGGGCCTGTCCATCGGCCACGTCTCCCCCGAGGCGGCGGAGGGCGGCGCCATCGGCCTGGTGGAGGAAGGCGACATCATCGAGATCGACATCCCCAACCGCGTCATGCGCGTGGCGGTGCCGGACACGGTGCTGGAGCAGCGGCGCGCCGCCATGGAAGCGACCGGCGAGGCCGCATGGAAGCCGCGGAACCGCAAGCGCGTGGTCTCTCAGGCGCTGCAGGCCTATGCGGCGCTCACCACCTCCGCCGCCCGCGGCGCGGTGCGCGACGTGCGCGGCATCCGGCGCTGATCGCCATCCCCGGCGCCGGCAATCGCCGCGCCGGGGATGGACCCGCTGCAGATACGGGAAGCAAAAGAAAAGGGGGGCGCTGCGAGCGCCCCCCTTTCCACGTCCGGTTCCGTTCAGCGGCAGACCAGCGCGCCGTTGAAGTTCGCGATGTTGGACCGCGGCCCGCAGGTCTGGAGGTTGAGGCGCGCATCGCGCCAGCGGCCGTTCATGTCGCGGCAGTCGGCGCCGAGCCACAGGCCGATCACCCGCACGTTGCGGCAGGACTGCAGGTAGGAGCCGGGCGGGATCGGACCCGACTGCGGGCCGGGACCGGGGCCGGGACGAGGGCCATAACCAGGACCAGGACCAGGGCCGAAACCGGGGCCGCCGGGCGGCGGGCCGCGGCGGCGCTCGCACCACAGGTTGCCATCCTGGTTGGAGATATCGCCGCGGCAGCTGAAGACGTCGGGCAGCGTGGTGGGGTTGAAGAAGCCCCGGCGGGTCTGGCACATGGCCTGCAGGTCGCGGCCGTGGCGCACGCGCACGTCGCGGCAGGAGGAGAGATAGCTGCCGGGAGGCGCCGGCTGCGCCTGCGCCGGCTCGGCGGCGCCGGCGAACAGGATCACGAGCAGCGTGAGGAGACCCGCCCAGCCTCCGCACGGATTCACAAATCGTTTCATGTCAACTCCCAGCCCGAGCCGCGTGAAAACCAACGATGCCCCTCCCCCGTCCGGCGGCGAAGCCGGCCGGCGCGGGATGCGGGCGACGGAAAGGACGGGCACTGCGGCGCCGCGACGAATCGCAGCAATGCCCGGCGCGGCGCGGCCCCGCCCGGGCGGAAGCGCCGGCGGCGCGCCGACGCGGCGCACCACGGCCGCGCTCTTAGCACGGTAGCGGAAAGCCCGCGACATTCGCTTGCGCTTCCACCCGCCACGCGCGTAGCTGTCGGCGACGCCGCTCCGGATCGGGGCGTCGCCTCCCTTGACCCCTCCGGGAACGAGAACGCACCGCCCATGACCATCCGCCTGCACCAGGGCGACCTGCCCGCCGACTTCGTGGCCGCGCCCGTGGTCGCCATCGACACCGAGACCATGGGGCTCAATCCCTTCCGCGACCGGCTCTGCCTGGTGCAGCTCTCCAACGGCGACGGCAGCGCCGATCTCGTGCAGATCCCCCAGGACGCCAACGCCCAGACCGCACCCAATCTGGTGCGGCTGCTCACCGATCCGTCGGTGACCAAGCTGTTCCACTTCGGCCGGTTCGACATCGCCATCCTGCAGCACACCTTCCGGGTGATGCCGCAGCCGGTGTGGTGCACCAAGATCGCCTCGCGCCTCGTGCGCACCTATACCGACCGCCACGGCCTGAAGGAGCTGGTGCGCGAGCTGCTCGGGGTGGACATCTCCAAGCAGCAGCAGAGCTCGGACTGGGGCGCCGGCGACCTCACCGACGCCCAGCTCACCTATGCCGCCTCCGACGTGCTCCACCTGCACGCGCTGAAGGCGCGGCTGGAGGAGATGCTGGCCCGCGAGGGGCGCACCGCGCTCGCCGCCGCCTGCTTCGCCTTCCTGCCGGCGCGCGCCGCGCTCGACATCGCCGGGTGGGCGGAAGAGGACATCTTCTCCCACTCCTGACCGGGAGCCACGGGGAAATGTGCGCTGCAGCAATGCCTTATCCGGCGCCCTTGCGCGCGGCGCGCATTTCGGACAATTTGGCCGCCCGGCACGCGGGGCGACGCGTTGCGCGGGCCGCCGGTGCTTGGGGGCGTCCAGTCCCGTAATTTGTCCTGTCCCGGAGGCCTGCGGCGCGGGCCGGAATTCACCTTGCCGCCGGAAGGGGAAGATGAACCGACACGTGCCGCCACGCGATCTCGACAGGCCGGAAGCCGCCGCCTTCACCCCGCCCCCGCCCCCCGACTTCGTCCGGGCGCGGCGCCACAGCGCGCGCGTGCGCTGGATCCGCCGGCTGCTGCCGCTTTCCGTGGCCGCGGCGGTGGTGGTGATCGGCGCCGGCGCGCTCCTCAACAGCCTCCAGGTGAAGATCGAGCTGCCGTTCGACATCGGCCGGCTCAGCCTTTCGGGCTCGCGGCTCACCATGGAGCTGCCCAAGCTCTCCGGCTTCACCGATGACAACCGCGGCTATTCCGTCACCGCCAAGACGGCGACGCAGGACATCACCCAGCCCGACGTCATCGACCTCACCGACATCGACGCCCGCCTGGAGATGGCCGACAACGGCTGGGCCACCGTGCAGGCCAAAAAGGGCAGCCTCGACACCAAGAAGCAGTTCATCGTGCTCGACGACGGGGTGGAGCTCGCCATGAAGGGCGGCTACGGCGGCCACCTCCAGAATGCGGACGTGGACGTGAAGGCCGGCACCATCACCAGCCAGAAGCCGGTGGTCTTCACCTATCTCGACGGCAAGCTGGTGGCGGATTCGCTGAAGGTGACCGACCGCGGCCAGAAGGCCCTGTTCGTGGGCAATGTGCAGCTCGACTTCCGGCTCTCCGAGATTTCCAAGGCCCGCGCCGAAGAGGCCAAGGAGGCCAAGGCGACGGAGGAGGCGAAAGCCGCCGCCGCCCGCGCCAGGTCCCGTGCCCCCGAACCGCCGGCCGCCAGCCGCCCCGCCCCCTCCGGCAAGAGCGCCGCCGACGGGGAAGCCGACAACGTGCCCCTCATCACCTCTCCACGACCGGTGCCCCACCCATGATCTCGACCACCCGCCGCACGCTCGGCGCGCTGATGCTGGCCACGACGGCGCTGGTCGCCGGCGCGCTCCTGATGGACGCGGCCGCCCTGGCGCAGGGGCAGAACGTGCCCAACGCCCTCCAGGGCTTCGCCCGCAACCGCGACGAGCCGGTGCGCGTGAACGCCGACTCGCTGGAGGTGCGCGACAAGGACAAGGTGGCGGTCTTCTCCGGCAACGTGGTGGTGGTGCAGGGCGACACCACGCTGAACTCCAAGGATCTCCAGGTCTATTACGACGGCTCGGTGGCGGCGCCCGAGCAGGGCTCCGAGATGAAGCAGGGGCAGATCCGCAAGCTGGAAGCCACCGGCGGCGTGGTGGTGCGCACCAAGGACCAGACCGCCACCGGCGACACCGGCGTGTTCGAGATGAAGTCGAACACCGTCACCCTCACCGGCAAGCCGGTGGTGCTCACCCAGGGGCCGAACGTGATCCGCGGCCAGAGGCTGGTGGTGAACCTCATCTCCGGCGTGTCGCGCTTCGAGGGCGGGCGCGTGGAGAGCCTGATCGTCCCCGGCAGCCTGAAGAACCAGGCACCGCCGGCACCGCCCCCCGCGCAGAGACGCTGACGCGGAACGAAAGGGCCCGCTGGAGCCGGATACGGGTGCGCCCGGCCGCCGCAGCCGCGCGCCGGCCGCCGTGGCCGGCGGATCAGTTTGTTGCGCGTGGATGCGACACTTTCGCGACGCACCGGCCTCGCGCCCTCCCCCTTCCGCCGGCGCCCGCGCTCCCGCCTCGGCCCATTTTTTGCATGTAACGTTGCATCCCTGACGTGGACGTTCTAAACCTAACTCCCAAGGGGCCGTGGGCCGGAGGTAGACTTGAACGTCCTTTCCCTATTCGGCGGGGGCGCTGAGAAGCGCCGAACCAGCAAGATTCAGCCGCGCGTCGTCCACGATGCCGCGCTGGACGACGACCAGGACGGGCTGGACGCCCCCTTCTTCCCCCAGGAGACCGCCGCGCGGCGCGCGGCGCCTGCGGCGGGCCCGGCGCGCTCCGGTGAAGGCTTTGCCACACGGATGCCCGACCCGCCCGCGGCGGAGGACTGGGACGACGACCTCGCGGACGAAGCCCTGCCCCCCTACGACGACCTGGACGACCCCTATGCCCACGCCGGGGTGGGCTCGCTCGCGGCCTACGGCCTCGCCAAGACCTATGGCGGCCGCAAGGTGGTGCGTGACGTCTCCATGTATGTGCGCCGGGGCGAGGCGGTGGGGCTGCTCGGCCCCAACGGCGCCGGCAAGACCACCTGCTTCTACATGGTCACCGGCCTGGTGAAGGCCGACGCCGGCCGCATCGAGCTCGACGGCCACGACGTGACCCCCATGCCCATGTATCGCCGGGCGCGGCTCGGCATCGGCTACCTGCCCCAGGAAGCGTCCATCTTCCGCGGCCTCACGGTCGAGGGCAACATCATGGGCGTGCTGGAGGTGACCGAGCCCAGCCGTCGCAAGCGGCAGGAGGAGATGGAGCAGCTCCTGGAGGAGTTCAAGATCACCCACGTGCGCAAGTCGCCCGCCATCGCCCTTTCCGGCGGCGAGCGGCGGCGCGTGGAGATCGCCCGCGCGCTGGCGAGCCGCCCCTCCTTCATGCTGCTGGACGAGCCCTTCGCCGGCATCGACCCCATCGCGGTGGGCGACATCCAGGCCCTGGTGCGTCACCTCACCACCCGCGGCATCGGCGTGCTCATCACCGACCACAACGTGCGCGAGACGCTGGGCCTCATCGACCGCGCCTACATCATCCATTCCGGCGAGGTGCTGATGGAGGGCGACCCCGACTCCATCGTCTCCAATCCGGACGTGCGGCGGCTCTACCTCGGCGAGGAGTTCCGCCTGTGATCCATCACCCGCCTTGCGCCGGGGAGGGCCGCGGATGGCGCTGACCCCCAAGCTCGAGTTCCGGCAAAGCCAGTCCCTGGTGATGACGCCGCAGCTGATGCAGGCCATCAAGCTGCTGCAGCTCTCCAACATGGAGCTGGTGGCCTATGTGGAGGCCGAGCTGGAGCGCAACCCGCTTCTGGAGCGGGCGAGCGAGGATGGCGGCCCGGCCGAGAGCCCCGAAATCGAAGCCCCCGAGCCCCCCGCCAGCGACCGCGACGGGGAGGCCGGCGACTGGATGGAGCGGGACATGGAGCCGAGCCGGGCGGAGATGGAAACCCGCCTCGACACCGACCTCGGCAATGTCTTTCCCGATGACGCCCCCGCCG
The DNA here is from genome assembly GCF_043194895.2 of Xanthobacter albus. Lineage (NCBI taxonomy): Bacteria > Pseudomonadati > Pseudomonadota > Alphaproteobacteria > Hyphomicrobiales > Xanthobacteraceae > Xanthobacter > Xanthobacter albus. The sequence goes on from NZ_CM195532.1 coordinate 371,610, forward strand.
AGCGCGCGGCGGCCACGACGCCCTCCGGCCCCTCCTCCTCCACCGACTGGAGCGGCGGCGGCGGCGAGCGGAGCGAGGACTACAACCCCGAAGCCTTCCTCACCGCGGAAACCACCCTCGCCGACCACCTGGAAGCCCAGCTCGCGGTGGCGGAGGCGAACCCGGCCCGCCGGCTGATCGGGCTGCATCTCATCGGGCTGATCGACGAGACCGGCTATTTCACCGGCGATCTCGACCAGGTGGCCGAGCAGCTCGCCGCCAGCCGCGACGAGGTGGAGGACATGCTCAAGCTCATCCAGAGTTTCGAGCCCACCGGAGTGGGCGCGCGCAGCCTCGCCGAGTGCCTCGCGCTCCAGCTTAAGGAGCGCGACCGCTACGACCCCGCCATGCAGGCGCTGGTGGAGAACCTGGAGCTTCTGGCGAAGCACGATCGCAATGCCCTGAAACGCGTGTGCGGGGTGGATGCCGCCGACATCGCCGACATGATCGGCGAGATCCGCCGGCTCGATCCCAAGCCCGGCCTCGCCTTCGGCTCGGGCGTGGTGCATCCGCTGGTGCCGGACGTCTATGTGCGGCCCGGCCCGGACGGAGCCTGGCTGGTGGAGCTCAACTCCGAGACCCTGCCGCGGGTGCTGGTGAACCAGACCTACCACGCGACCGTGGCGAAGGTGGCCAAATCGGCGCAGGACAAGAGCTTCCTGGCCGAATGCCTGCAGAGCGCGAGCTGGCTCACCCGCTCGCTGGACCAGCGGGCGCGCACCATCCTGAAGGTGGCGAGCGAGATCGTGCGCCAGCAGGATGCCTTCCTGCTGCACGGCGTGCGCCACCTGCGGCCGCTGAACCTGCGCACGGTGGCCGACGCCATCGGCATGCACGAATCCACCGTCTCGCGCGTCACGTCCAACAAGTACATCTCCACCCCGCGCGGCGTGGTGGAGATGAAGTTCTTCTTTTCCTCCGCCATCTCCGCCTCCGGCGGGGGCGAGGCCCATTCGGCGGAGGCAGTGCGCCACCACATCAAGACCCTCATCGAGGCCGAGGCGCCGACCGACATCCTCTCCGACGACACGCTGGTGCAGAAGCTGAAGGAAGAGGGCATCGATATCGCCCGCCGCACGGTGGCGAAGTATCGGGAGGGCATGAACATCCCCTCCTCCGTCCAGCGCCGTCGCGAGAAGATGGCCCTGCGCAGCGAGGCGGGCTGAGCCGGCGCCCGGCGCACGGCCGGGCACCCCTTCAGGCCCGCCGGATCACACCAGGCTGAGCGCCACGTTCACATTGCCGCGGGTCGCGTTGGAGTAGGGGCACACGATGTGCGCCTTCTCGATGAGCGCCTGCGCGGCCGCCTTCTCCACCCCCGGCAGGTCGATGGCCAGCGCGATGTCGAGCCCGAAGCCGCCGCCATCCGCGCGCGGGCCGATGCCCACCGTGGCGGTGACGCTGGCATCCGCCGGCACCTTCACGCCGCCGCCCTGGGACGCGACGAACTTCATGGCGCCGAGGAAGCAGGCCGCATAGCCGGTGGCGAACAGCTGCTCGGGGTTCACACCCTCCCCGCCGGGGCCGCCCAGCTCCTTGGGAACAACCAGCTTCACATTGAGATTGCCATCCAGCGTGCCGGACTGGCCATCGCGGCCACCGGTGGCGCGGGCGGAGGTGCGATAGAGGACGTTGACGGACATGGCTTTTCCTTTCGTGGGCTTAGGTTCAAGCGACTCAGGAAGACGCTTACGATTAAATCGTGCACGATCTATCTCCCAGTCCCGCCGAGCTGTCAAGCGCTTGCGATTTGATCGCGCGCTATTTATTTTCACGCCATGATCCCCGCCTTCAAATCGGCGCCCGGAGCGACGATGACCACCGACACCCCCGCCGACCCGCCGCCGCTGGACCATTTCCTGTGCTTCGCCATCTATGCGGCGGGCCACGCCTTCAACCGCGTCTACAAGCCGCTGCTGGACGCCATCGGCCTCACTTATCCGCAATATCTCGTGATGGTGGCGCTGTGGGAGCAGGACGACCAGACGGTGGGCGCCTTGGGCGGGCGGCTCTCCCTCGAATCGAGCACTCTCACGCCGCTGCTGAAGCGCCTGGAAGCCATGGGCCATGTCTCCCGCGCCCGCGACACCAGGGACGAGCGCGTGGTGCGGGTGCGCCTCACGCCCCAGGGGCGGGCTTTGAAAGAGGAGGCGAAGCGCATCCCCGGCTGCATCCTTGCGGCCACCGGCCTCGATATCGCCGATCTCGCGCGGCTCCAGCGGGAGATCGGCGCGCTCAGGAGCAGGCTGGAGGAGGCCGCGCCCGGCGCGGGCGCCTGATCGCGCGCGACCTGGGCGGGGCGCCGCGATCCGCACGGCCCATCTTGCGTATCGCGAGATTCCAGCTATATTTGCCTAGTCCCCGGATGGGGATGCCTCAGCGCCATCGCAGTCGAAGGTGATGAGAGTGGGTCCCCTCGGGGGTCCGCTCCGTTTCTGTTTATCTCATCTCGACCACGGACGCTCCGGCGCAGAATTCATTCCGGCGGCCCGCGCTTTCGACCAGCGCCGCCCGCCTCAGCCGTCCCGGAGGGACATGACCGACACCGGCATCGTGCGCGACGATCAGAACGAGCCGCGCCTCATCACCGAAACCGGAGTGGCCGCCCGCGTGGCCGCCATCGCCGATGGCGTGCTCGGCGCGCTCGGCTTCCGCCTGGTGCGCGTGAAGGTGACCAATCGCGACGGCGGCACGGTGCAGATCATGGCCGAGCGCCCCGACGGCACCATGACCATCGACGATTGCGAGGCCGCCTCCCGCGCCCTCTCTCCGGTGCTCGACGTGGACGATCCCATCGCCGGCGCCTACCGGCTGGAAATGTCCTCCCCCGGCATCGACCGCCCGCTGGTGCGCCGCTCCGATTTCGAGCGCTGGGCGGGGCACGAGGTGAAGGTGGAGATGAGCGTTCCGGTCGCCGGCCGCAAGCGCTTCCGCGGCCATCTCGAAGGCGTCGAGGGCGCGGCCGCCGTGGTGCGTCGCGACGACGCCCGCGCGGACGAAGAGGCCGTCGTCCAGCTGCCCCTCACCGACATCCACGATGCGCGGCTCGTGCTCACGGATGCCCTCATCACCGCCGCGCTGCGCGCCGCCAAGGCGGCCGGCCACACGCTGGACGATGACGAGGAAGCCTTCCTGGAGGGCGAGGACGGCGCGCTGGCGTTCGACGACGAGGTCGCCAACGACAATCTGGTCGAGGACGAGGCCCCGGCCAAGCCCGCGCGCAAGCCTGTGGCCAACAAGGCCGCCACCGGCAAGGTGGCCGGCAAGAAGGCCAAGGGCAAGAAGGCGACGGGCAAGAAGTCCAACGCCAAGACATCCAGTTTCGAGATCACCAGCACCGTGAAGGAGACGCACTGATGGTGGCCGTCAGCGCAAACCGGCTGGAGCTTCTGCAGATCGCCGACGCGGTCGCGCGGGAGAAGTCCATCGATCGCTCCATCGTCATCGCCGCCATGGAAGATGCCATCGCCAAGGCCGCGCGCTCGCGCTACGGCCAGGAGACGGACATCCACGCGGACATCAACCCGCGCACCGGCGAGCTGCGCCTCGCCCGCCACCTGCTGGTGGTGGATGACGTGGAGAACACCGCCACCGAGATCACTCTGGACGGCGCCCGCCGCCACAACCCCGCCGCCCAGGTGGGCGACACCATCGCCGACACCCTGCCCCCGTTCGACTTCGGCCGCATCGCGGCGCAGAGCGCCAAGCAGGTCATCGTGCAGAAGGTGCGCGAGGCCGAGCGCGACCGGCAGTATGACGAATACAAGGACCGCATCGGCGAGGTGGTGAACGGCCTCGTCAAGCGCGTCGAGTACGGCAACGTGGTGGTGGACCTCGGGCGTGGCGAAGGCATCCTGCGCCGCGACGAGCTGCTCCCGCGCGAGACGGTGAAGACCGGCGACCGCATCCGCGCCTATATCTACGATGTGCGCCGCGAGCCGCGCGGCCCCCAGATCTTCCTCTCCCGCACCCATCCCCAGTTCATGGCGAAGCTGTTCGCCCAGGAAGTGCCGGAAATCTACGACGGCGTGGTCGAGATCAAGGCGGTCGCCCGCGACCCCGGCTCCCGCGCCAAGATCGCCGTCATCTCCCGCGATTCCTCGGTGGATCCCGTGGGCGCCTGCGTCGGCATGCGCGGCTCGCGCGTGCAGGCGGTGGTGAACGAGCTGCAGGGCGAGAAGATCGACATCATCCCCTGGAACAACGACATCGCGACCTTCATCGTGAATGCGCTGGCGCCGGCGGAAGTGGTCAAGGTGGTGCTCGACGAGGATCGCGAGCGCATCGAGGTGGTGGTGCCCGACGCCCAGCTCTCGCTGGCCATCGGCCGCCGCGGCCAGAACGTGCGCCTCGCCACCCAGCTCACCGGCTGGGACATCGACATCATGACCGAGCAGGAGGAGAGCGAGCGGCGGCAGAAGGAATTCGCCGAGCGCACCAAGATGTTCTCCGAGGCCCTCGATCTCGACGAGATGATGGGCCAGCTGCTCGCCTCCGAGGGCTTCAGCTCGGTGGAGGAGATCGCCTACGTGCCGGTGTTGGAGCTCGCCTCCATCGAGGGCTTCGACGAGGACACCGCCGCCGAGCTCCAGGCCCGCGCCCAGAAGCATCTGGCGGAGGTGGAGGAAGCCCTCGACGACCGCCGCAAGGAGCTGGGTGTCGAGGACGACCTGAAGACCCTCTCCGGCGTCACCACGAAGATGCTGGTGGCGTTCGGCGAGAACGACATCAAGAGCGTCGAGGACCTCGCGGGCTGCGCCACCGACGACCTCATCGGCTGGTCGGAGCGTAAGGACGGCGAGACCGTGCGCCATGCCGGCGCTCTCGACGGCTTCGAATTCTCCCGCGAGGACGCCGAGCAGCTCATCATGCATGCCCGTGTCGCCGCCGGCTGGATCGAGGCGCCGGAAGACGACGAGGCGGTGGAAGACGAGGCGGAAGACGCCTCCCAGGCCGACGCCTGAGAGCCAAGGGAGATGACCCGCAGTGCTTGCAGAAACGGTCGAGGTGGAGACGGACGAGGGACCGCGCGGGCTGAGCTCGCCGCGGGCGCCGCTCGCGCGCCTGTGCCTCGCCACGCGGCAGGTCACGCCGGTCACCCAGATGTTGCGCTTCGTGGTGGGGCCGGACGGGCACATCGTCCCGGACCTCGCCCGTAGGCTGCCCGGGCGCGGCGCGTGGGTTCGAGCCACACGCGCCGACCTGGAAACGGCCCTGAAGCGCAAGGCCTTCGGCCGCGCCTTCAAGGGCAAGGGGCAGCCCGCGCCCGACCTGGCAGCGCTGGTGGAAGGTCTTCTCGACAAGGATGTGCGCGCCGCTCTGTCCCTCGCCAACAAGGCGGGGCAGGTGGTGACCGGCGCCATGAAGGTGGAGCAGGCGCTCGCCTCGGGCACGGTCCAGGTGCTGCTCCACGCCGCCGACGCGCGCCCCGACGGGGTGCGCAAGCTCGACGCCCTCGCCCGCCAGGTTGCCCGCGCGGAAGCGGGTACGGCGCGCAAGGCGCCCGAGATCGTCGATTGCTTACCCGGCGTTGATTTGGACTTGGCGTTGGGGCGGTCAAATGTGGTACATGCGGCCCTGCTTGCGCATCCGACGACTGCGGGATTTCTCGCGCGCTGCCGCAGGCTCGAACGCTGGCGGATGGGGATACCCTCCAGCGACGAGCAGGCGGCACCCGTGAGCAGGGACCTTATGGCTCTGGCTCCGTCAGCAGAGCACCAGAGCGCCGAAGATGAGGACAGCAGCCGAGCGCCCGGCCGGATGCAAGGAACGGATACGGAATGAACGACACGAAGACACCCGGCGACAAGACGCTCCATCCCGCCCCCGGCAGCAAGACGCTCACCCTGAAGCGCCCGGTGGAGCAGGGCACGGTGCGCCAGAGCTTCAGCCATGGCCGCTCCAAGGCGGTCGTGGTGGAGAAGGTGAAGCGCCGCGTCATCCCCGGTGAGGCTGGTCATGCTCCGGCCGCGGCGCCCGCCGCCGCGCCGGCCGCTCCCGCGCGCCCCGCGGCGCCGGCAGCCGTGGCGCCTGCCGCGAAGGCTGCGCCCGCCGCGCCCCAGGCCGCGCCGGCCCCTGTTCCGGTTGCGCCGAGCGCGCCCCAGCCGCCGGCGCCCGTCGCGGCACCGGCTCCGGTGGAAGCCAAGGCGCCCGAGCCCGCTCCGGCCCCCGCTCCCGCCGCCGAGGCACCCAAGGCACCGGCGCCCGCAGCTCCCGCTCCGAGCGAGCCGGTGGCCGCCGCGCCCGCGCCCCAGGCGGCCCAGCCCGCGCCCGTCGCGGCGCCGGCCGAGCCCGCGCGCCCTGCGGCTCCCATAGCCCCGGCCGCCCCGCGTCCCGCGGCGCCCGCCCAGGGTGCATCGAGCCACGGCGCCACGCGCACGACCGGCGGCGCGCCGCAGCGCTCCGGCACCGGCGGCCCGCAGCGTTCCGGCGCGCCCCAGTCCAATCGTCCCGGCCAGGGCCATGGCGCCGCGCAGGGCCAGCGCAGCGGCGGGGGAGGCCCTGATCGCCGCTCCGGCGGCCCGCAGCAGGGCCGGCCCGGCTCCCAGCGCCAGGGCGGCTCCGGCGTGGTGCTGCGCACCCTGACCGATGAGGAGCGCAACGCCCGCGCCACCGCCCTTGCCGACGCGCGCGTCCGCGCCGTCGAAGAGGCGCGCATGGCCGAGGAGCGCCGCATCGCGGAGGAGGAGGCCCGTCGCCGCGCCGAGCGCGAGCGCGCCGAGCGCGCCGAGCGTGAGGCCGCCGAGGCGCGCAAGCGCGAGGAAGACGCGCGCCGCGCCGCCGAAGAGGACAAGAAGCGCAAGGCCGAGCAGGAAGCGCGCAAGCGCTTCGGCGAGGAGCAGGGCGCGACCGCCCGCCCCGCCGGTGCCTCCGCCGGCGCCGCCAGCCCGCGGCCCGCGACGCCGCGCCCGGCCGGCACAGCCGCCGAGTCCGAGGAGGAGCGCCGCACCGCCCGCAAGGGTCCGGGCGCGCGCATCGCCACCCCGGTGAAGGTGCCCCGCGCCCCGGCCGGCCCGGAGAAGCAGCGCGGCCGCCTCACCGTGGTCACCGCCCTGTCGAGCGACGAGGAGCGCCAGCGCTCCGTGGCGTCCTTCCGCCGCCGCACCCAGCGCATGACCGGCAACCGCGCCCAGGAGAGCAAGGAGAAGATCTCCCGCGAGGTCATCCTGCCCGAGACCATCACCATCCAGGAACTCGCCAACCGCATGTCGGAGCGCGGCGTGGATGTGATCCGCCTGCTGATGAAGCAGGGGCAGATGCTGAAGATCACCGACGTGATCGATGCCGACACCGCCGAGCTGATCGCCGAGGAGATGGGCCACACCGTGCGCCGCGTCTCGGAGTCCGACGTGGAAGAGGGCCTGTTCGACACGCCCGACGCCCCGGAGACCCTGGAGTCGCGTCCGGCCGTCGTGACCATCATGGGCCACGTCGACCACGGCAAGACCTCGCTCCTGGACGCCATCCGCAAGGCGAACGTGGTCTCCGGCGAGGCCGGCGGCATCACCCAGCACATCGGCGCCTATCAGGTGACCGCGCCGTCGGGCAGCAAGATCACCTTCATCGACACCCCCGGCCACGCCGCCTTCACCGCCATGCGCGCCCGCGGCGCCAAGGTGACGGATATCGTGGTGCTGGTGGTGGCCGCTGACGACGGCGTGATGCCGCAGACGGTGGAGGCCATCAACCACGCCCGCGCGGCGGGCGTGCCGATCATCGTGGCCATCAACAAGATCGACAAGCCCGGCGCCAAGCCCGAGCGCGTGCGCAGCGAGCTGCTCCAGCACGAGGTGCAGGTGGAGAGCATGGGCGGCGAGACGCTCGAGGTGGAGGTCTCCGCCAAGGAGCGCCTCAACCTCGACAAGCTGCTGGAAGCGATCGCCCTGCAGTCGGAGCTGCTCGACCTCAAGGCCAATCCGGACCGCGACGCCGAAGGCACCGTGGTGGAAGCCAAGCTCGATCGCGGCCGGGGCCCGGTGGCGACCGTGCTGGTGCAGCGCGGCACCCTGAAGGTCGGCGACATCGTCGTGGCCGGCGCCGAATGGGGCCGCGTGCGCGCCCTGATCTCCGACACCGGCGCCAACGTGGAGACCGCGGGTCCCTCGTTCCCGGTGGAGGTGCTGGGCTTCAACGGCACCCCGGAGGCGGGCGACCGCCTCGCCGTGGTGGAGAACGAAGCCCGCGCCCGCGAGATCACCGACTACCGCCAGCGCCAGAAGCGCGAGAAGGCGGCGGCGCGTTCCGCCACCATGCGCGGCTCGCTCGAGCAGATGATGAGCCAGGTCAAGGCGACCGGGCGCAAGGAATTCCCCCTCATCATCAAGGGCGACGTGTCCGGCTCGGTGGAGGCCATCATCGGCGCCCTCGAGAAGGTCGGCAACGACGAGGTGCAGGCCCGCATCATCCATTCGGGTGCCGGCGGCATCAACGAAAGCGACGTGACCCTCGCCGAGACTTCCGGCGCGGCCATCATCGCCTTCAACGTCCGCGCCAACAAGGAAGCGCGCGACGCGGCCGAGCGGGCGGGCATCGAGATCCGCTACTACAACATCATCTACGACCTCGTGGATGACGTGAAGAAGGCCATGAGCGGCCTGCTCGCTCCGGTCATCCGCGAGACCATGCTCGGCAACGCGCTCATCAAGGAGATCTTCGCGGTCTCCAAGGTCGGCAAGGTGGCGGGCTGCCAGGTCACCGACGGCGTCGTGGAACGCGGACAGCATGTCCGCCTCATCCGCGACAACGTGGTGATCCACGAAGGCAAGCTCGCGACCCTGAACCGCTTCAAGGATGCGGTGAACACCGTGCACGCCGGCCAGGATTGCGGCATGTCCTTCGAGAACTACCAGGACATGCGCGCGGGCGACGTCATCGAGTGCTTCCGCGTGGAGACGGTGCAGCGCTCGCTGTGAGGCGGGCCGGCCGCAAGCGCCGGGACGCGCCCCCGTCCGCGGGGGAAAAACGGGAGGGGGCCGCGTCGGCATCGGCGCCGGCCCTTCGCCCCGTTGTCTCTGGCTGACGCATCGCGCCTTCCCCAGGCTCGCCCCCGCCGGACGCGGGGCGGGCCCGGGCGCCGGAGTCCCGAGGGGCGCGGCGGCGCGCGGCGAGGAACCATCACCGGAGCGGCACGGTCCAAGCCCGTCCGCTCCCCCGAAGGAAAAGGCGCCCGGCCTGCCGCGGCGCCGCTGAGGCTTTAAGATCCATGAGACAAGAAACCCGCACGGGAGGCGGCCCCTCCCAGCGCATGCTGCGCGTCGGCGAGCTGGTGCGCCATGCCCTCGCCGACGTGCTCTCGCGCGGCGACCATATCGACCCGGTGCTGTCCGGCCACATCATCACGGTGCCGGAAGTGCGCATGTCGCCGGACCTAAAGATCGCCACCTGCTTCGTGATGCCGCTGGGCGGCAGGGACCTGAAGGCGGTGCTGAAGGCTCTCGACGACAACCGCCGCCACCTGCGTGCCGAGGTGGCCCGCCGGGTGGAGCTGAAATCCGTGCCCGAGCTGCGCTTCCGCGAGGACACCTCGTTCGACGAGGGCGCCCGCATGGACCAGCTCCTGCGCTCTCCCGAGGTCGTGCGCGACCTCGACACCGACAGCGACGACGAAGAGACCAACCGCGAATGACCTCCGCATCTGCCGCCGCCCCCGCCCCTGAGCCCGCCGAGGAGGGCGCAGCCGGCGCCCCGCGCGAGCGCGCGCCCCGCGCGCCCCGCGAGCAGGACAACCGCCCCCGCGCCCCCAAGCGCGACCTCGACGGCTGGGTGCTGCTGGACAAGCCCGTGGGCCTCACCTCCACCCAGGCGGTGACCGTGGTGAAGCGCCTGTTCGGCGCCAAGAAGGCCGGCCACGCCGGCACGCTCGATCCGCTGGCCTCGGGCTGCCTGCCCATCGCCTTCGGCGAGGCCACCAAGACCGTCCCCTACGTGATGGACGGCCGCAAGACCTACCGCTTCACCGTGCGCTTCGGCATCGAGACCGACACCGACGACGCCGAGGGCAAGGAGGTCGCGGCCTCCGACCTGCGCCCGGCGGACGAGGAGATCATCGCCGCCCTCGCCGCCTTCCAGGGCGAGATCATGCAGGTGCCGCCCGCCTACTCCGCCCTCAAGATCGGCGGCGAGCGCGCCTATGATCTCGCCCGCGAGGGCGAGGAGGTGAAGCTCCAGGCCCGGCCAGTCACCATCTTCAGCATCCGCATGGTGGAACGGCTCGATGCCGACCACGCGGTGCTGGAGGCCGAGTGCGGCAAGGGCACCTATGTGCGCGCCATCGCCCGCGACCTCGGCCGCATGCTGGGCGCGAAGGGCCATGTCTCGGCCCTGCGCCGCACCTCGGTGGGTCCGTTCCTGGAAGAGGACCTCGTGCCCCTGGACGAGCTGCGCGCCCGCGCGGACGCCGGCGAGGAGGCGCTGATGGAGGCGCTCGACCCGGTGGAGTTCGCCCTGGAGGAGTTGCCGCAGATCGCCGTGACCCCGCCGGACGCCCACCGCCTGCGCTGCGGGCAGAGCGTGATCCTGCGCGGGCGCGACGCGCCCATCGTGGACGGCCACGCCGCGGTTTTCTGCCAGAACGCGCTGATTGCCATCGGCGACGTGGAGGCGGGCGAGATCTATCCGCACCGCGTGTTCAACTGGGCCCGGAAGGGCCCGCCCCGCGCCAAGCCCCAGCGCCCGCCGCAGGCGCAGGACTGAAGCGGCGGCCGGCGGCGCAACATTCCGCTGGCTCCGCAGGCAAAAGCGACTATAGTCGCGCCGCGCGGACGGTGCCTTCGGGTGCCGCTTTTCGCGTTGCTGTTTCGACCGTGCTGGACGACATCCCGGCCCGGCCGACCCCACGCCCGCCCCGTCATTTCCGGCCATGCCGCGAAGGGGGAGCGGGCGCGTTTCTCCACATCGTCTGAAAGGAAAATACGATGTCGATCACTGCCGAGCGCAAGCAGGCGCTCATCAAGGAATACGGGGCCAAGGAAGGCGACACCGGTTCGCCGGAAGTGCAGGTGGCGGTGCTCACCGAGCGCATCGTGAACCTCACCGAGCACTTCAAGTCCCACCACAAGGACAACCATTCCCGCCGCGGCCTGCTCAAGCTGGTCTCGCAGCGCCGTAGCCTCCTCGACTATCTGAAGAAGAAGGACGAGGGCCGCTACAAGAGCCTCATCGGGCGCCTCGGCCTGCGCCGCTGACGCTTGTGCCGGATCCGGGCCCGCCCCGGATCCGCCTGCGCCCCTGCGGGCGCGCACGAAACGGAACCCGGCGCCAAGGCCGGGCGCCGCAAGCATAAGAAGGCCCGGCTCTCCGCCGAGGCCGCGCGCCGCGAAAGGCGCGCCGTCGCCGCAGGCATGAGGCCTGCCGCGCATGATATGAACGCAAGGGACGAGTCATGGCAGGATCGCCGGACGCTACCGTCGGGGCCCCTTCGTGAGGAGGGCAGCCTCGCGCGGCGCGTCCGGCCGTCTTGCTCATGGCTCTCCCCGTCTGCCATAGAGAAAGACAAGACAACATGTTCGACATTCACAGCGAGACGCTGGACTGGGGCGGCACGCCCCTGACCCTCGAGACGGGCAAGATGGCCCGCCAGGCGGACGGCTCCGTGCTCGCCACCTACGGCGACACCAAGGTGCTGGCCACCGTCGTCTCGGCCAAGGAGCCGAAGCCCGGCCAGGACTTCTTCCCCCTGACCGTCAACTACCAGGAAAAGACCTACGCGGCCGGCCGCATCCCCGGCGGCTACTTCAAGCGCGAGGGCCGTCCCTCCGAGAAGGAGACCCTGGTCTCCCGCCTCATCGACCGCCCCATCCGCCCCCTGTTCCCCGACGGCTACAAGTGCGACACCCAGGTGATCATCACCGTGCTCGCCCATGACCTGGAGAACGATCCCGACATCGTCTCCATGGTGGCCGCCTCCGCCGCCCTCACCCTCTCCGGCATTCCCTTCATGGGCCCGGTGGGCGCCGCCCGCGTCGGCTTCATCGACGGCGAGTACGTGCTCAACCCCACCGTGGACGAAGTGAAGGAATCGGCCCTGGAGCTGGTGGTCGCCGGCACCGCCGACGCCGTGCTGATGGTGGAATCCGAAGCCAAGGAGCTGCCCGAGGAGATCATGCTCGGCGCGGTGATGTTCGGCCACCGCCACTTCCAGCCGGTGATCGAGGCCATCATCAAGCTGGCCGAGAAGGCCGCCAAGGAGCCGCGCACCTTCGAGCCGGTGGACGTTTCCGCCATCGAGGCCAAGGTGAAGGAGATCGCCGAGGCCGACCTGCGCGCCGCCTACAAGATCAAGCAGAAGCAGTCCCGCTACGAGGCGGTCGGCGCCGCCAAGGCCAAGGTGAAGAAGCACTACGAGGAGCTCGCCCTTTCCGGCGAGGCGGTGCCCAACGCCCAGCTCGTGTCCGAGGTGTTCAAGGCGCTCGAAGCCAAGATCGTGCGCTGGAACATCCTCGACGACGGCATCCGCATCGACGGTCGCGACGTGCGCACCGTGCGCCCGATCGTGTCCGAGGTCGGCATCCTGCCGCGCGCCCACGGCTCGGCCCTGTTCACCCGCGGCGAGACGCAGGCCCTGGTGGTCGCCACCCTCGGCACCGGCGAGGACGAGCAGTTCATCGACAGCCTGGAAGGCACCTACAAGGAGCACTTCCTGCTGCACTACAACTTCCCGCCCTTCTCCGTGGGCGAGACCGGCCGCATGGGCTCCCCCGGCCGCCGCGAAATCGGCCACGGCAAGCTCGCCTGGCGCGCCATCCACCCGATGCTGCCGGCCAAGCACGAGTTCCCCTACACCCTGCGCGTTGTCTCCGAGATCCTGGAGTCCAACGGCTCGTCCTCCATGGCCACCGTCTGCGGCTCCTCGCTGGCGCTGATGGACGCGGGCGTGCCGCTGCGGCGCCCGGTGGCGGGCATCGCCATGGGCCTCATCCTCGAGGGTGAGAAGTTCGCCGTGCTCTCCGACATCCTGGGCGACGAGGACCACCTCGGCGACATGGACTTCAAGGTGGCCGGCACCGAGAACGGCGTCACCTCGCTGCAGATGGACATCAAGATCGCCGGCATCACCGAGGAGATCATGAAGGTCGCCCTGGCCCAGGCCAAGGACGGTCGCGCCCACATCCTCGGCGAGATGGCGAAGGCCCTCACCACCGCCCGCGCGGAGCTGGGCGAGCACGCCCCGCGCATCGAGGTGATGAAGATCCCGGTGGACAAGATCCGCGAAGTGATCGGCTCCGGCGGCAAGGTGATCCGCGAGATCGTCGAGAAGACCGGCGCCAAGGTCAACATCGAGGACGACGGCACCATCAAGATCGCCTCCTCGTCGGGTGACAGCATCAAGGCGGCCATCAACTGGATCAAGTCCATCGCCTCCGAGCCGGAGGTGGGCCAGATCTACGAGGGCACCGTGGTGAAGGTGGTGGACTTCGGCGCCTTCGTGAACTTCTTCGGTTCCAAGGACGGCCTGGTGCACGTCTCCCAGATGGCCCGCGAGCGCGTCGCCAAGCCCTCCGACGTCGTCAAGGAAGGCGACAAGGTGAGGGTGAAGCTCATGGGCTTCGACGAGCGCGGCAAGACCCGCCTTTCCATGAAGGTGGTGGACCAGGCGACCGGCGAGGACCTCGAGGCCAAGGAGAAGGCCGAGAAGGAAGCCGCCCGCGCCGCCGCCGATGGCGAGAACGGCGCGGCGGAGTGATCCGCCGCGGGCGTGAACCCGCACCGTTCAGAAACGCGAGGGGCGGCCGAAAGGCCGCCCCTTTGCTTTGGGCGCCCGGAGCGAGAGCGTTTTCGAGCGACTGGAAACCGGTTCGCGAAAAGAAAACGCGCCAAAGCCCGAGCGGAGAATTGGCCGCTCCATGACCTGGATCAATCGGGCCGCGCCATCCCTGCCGTAAAGATCAGCGGATATTTTTCGCCACGCCACGGCGCGCGTTCGCCTGCCGCGTCGGCGCCCCGCATTTCCATCGCACCGCATTCCGGAGGACGGCACATTGAAGAGCGTCGAAGAATTCCTGGCCTATGCCGCCAAGCTCGAAGAGGAGGCCGCGCTGCGCTTCGGCGAGCTGGCGGACGCCATGACGAGCTGCGGCAACACCGAGGTGGGCCAGCTCTTCCGGCAGCTGTCGGACTATTCACGCATGCATCTTTCCGATGCACGCGCGCGCGCCATGTATCGCGACATTCCCGACCTGAAGCCCAACGAGTTCCAGTGGCCGGACCTGGAGAGCCCCGAAACCGCGCGCATCTGGGCCGCCGATCCCTTCCTCGGCCATGCCGAGGCGCTGGAGATCGCGCGGGAGGCCGAGGAGGCGAGCCGCGATTACTACAAGTCCATCCTCGACACCACTGAAGACCCGGAGATCAAGGCGCTCGCGCAGGAATTCTTCGAGGAAGAGAGCGAGCACGTGCGCGAGATCCACAAATGGATCGCCGCCTATAAAGCCGGGCAGCGCGCCCCGGCGCAGTGAGCCGCACGCCGCGCGGACGCGGCGCCGCACGTGCCGGCCGGGGGCGGTGACGCCACCCCGGCCGAGCCCCGGGGCCGATCAGAACAGTTTCATGCCCGCCGGCAGGGAGAGGCCGCCCGTGAGCGACTGCATCTTCTCCTGCATCACGCGCTCGGCCTTGGCGCGGGCCTCGGCCAGGGCCGCGACGATGAGATCCTCGATGATCTCCACCTCGTCCGGCTTCACGAGCGAGGGGTCGATGTGCACCGCCTTGCACTCGCCCTTGGCGGTGACGCGGGCGGTGACCAGCCCGCCGCCGGAGGCGCCCTCCACCTCGATGGTGTCGAGCTCGGCCTGCATCTGCTGCATGCGCTCCTGCAGCTCCTTGGCCTGCTTCATCATGCCCAACAGGTCGCGCATCGCCGCTTTTCTCCTTCAGTAAAGTGCTTTCAGGCGAAGCCGCCGGCGGCCCACGCGAAAGCACGTAAATGCGGAAACCCGGTTTCCTTCCATGAGCCCGCACGCGTGGCACATGCTCCGGCCCCATGCTTTATCGCGGTTCCGGAAGCAAAGCCGCTGCGCGCCATCGCTCAGCTTACCCTATCGCGTTTCCGGGCGAAGTGGGTACCGGTTGGCGTGAAGGAAACGCGTAAAGCTGAAAAGATAGATCGTCTCGGTGTTTCCATGAAACGCTGAAACGATCCAGTCCTTTTCACACGAACCGGCATCGGCTTCGCGTGAAAATGCCCTAGTACTCGATCTCGTCATCGGGTCCGGGCCCCGCATAGGCGTCTTCCTCCGCCGGCGGAAGGGCCTCGGCCGCGACATCGTCCCGGGTGCGCACGTCCACCACCTCGGCGCCGGGAAAGCGCGAGAGCACCGCCGCCACCAGCGGATGGGCCTTGATGCCCTCCTCCCGCTCGGCGCGGCGCGCCTGCTTCTCCTCGGCGAGGGTGGCGCCGCCTTCCTCCTGCGAGAGGGAGACGAGCCAGCGCCGGCCGGTCCATTCCGTGAGCTTGCGGGAGATGTCTCCCACCACCGTGGCGCTGGCGCCGGGCGCGAGGGCAAGCTCGATGTGCCCATCCTCGAACCGCACCGGGCGCACCTGGGTCTCCACCGCCAGCTTCAGCATCAGGTCGCGCTTCTCGCTGGCGAGGGCGGCGAGGTCCGTGAGGCTGGAAAGGCGGGGCCCCGCCTGGGCGGGCATGGCCGGCGCGGGAGCGGGCATGGGCCGCGGCATCGCCGTGGCGGCCGCCAGGGACAATCGCGCGCCCCCTCCCCCGCCGCCGCCACCGGAGGGGGCGGGCGTGGATGTGGGCGTGGACGCCGGAGGGGGCTGGTCCTTCAGGCGGCGCAGGGCCTCGTCCGGGGTGGGCAGGTCGGCGGCATAGGCGAGGCGCACCAAAGCCATCTCCGCCGCCTGCACCGGCTTGCCGGCCTGCTGCACCTCGCCGACGCCCTTCTGGAGCATCTGCCACGCCCGCGCCAGCACGCGCATGGAAAGGGCGCCCGCCATCTGCCCGCCGCGCACGCGCTCGGCCTCCACCAAGGCGGCATCCTCGGCCGCGCCGGGCACGATCTTCAGGCGCGTGACGAGATGGGTGAATTCGGCAAGGTCGGTGAGGATCACCGCCGGATCGGCGCCGGCGTCGTATTGGTCGCGAAACTCGGCCAGCGCCTTCGGCATGTCGCCGCGCATGAGCGCCTCGAACAGGTCGATCACCCGCCCCTTGTCGGCAAGGCCCAGCAGGCGGCGCACCTCCTCCGCCGAAACCTGCCCGCCGCCGTGGGCGATGGCCTGGTCGAGCAGGGAGAGGCTGTCGCGCACCGAGCCCTCGGCCGCCCGCGCCACGATGGAGAGCGCCTCGGCCTCGATCCGCACCCCCTCCTTGGCGCAGATGCCGGCGAGGTGCTCGGCCAGCACGCCCGCGTCCACGCGGCGCAGGTCGAAGCGCTGGCAGCGCGAGAGCACGGTGACGGGCACCTTGCGGATCTCGGTGGTGGCGAAGATGAACTTCACATGCTCCGGCGGCTCCTCCAGCGTCTTCAGCAGCCCGTTGAAGGCCGCCGTGGAGAGCATGTGCACTTCGTCGATGATGTAGACCTTGTAGCGCGCCATCACCGGGCGGTAGCGCGCGCTCTCGATGATCTCGCGGATGTCGTTGATGGAGGTGTTGGACGCGGCGTCCATCTCCATCACGTCCACATGGCGTGATTCGATGATGTCGCGGCAGTGCTTGCCGGGCACGGAGAGGTCGAGGCTGGGCCCGCCGGGCGCGCCATCGGCGGGCTCGTAATTGAGCGCGCGGGCGAGGATGCGGGCGGTGGTGGTCTTGCCCACCCCGCGCACGCCGGTGAGGATGTAGGCCTGGGCGATGCGGCCGGAAGCGAACGCATTCCTCAGGGTGCGGACCATGGCCTCCTGGCCGATGAGGTCCTTGAAGTTCTGCGGCCGGTACTTGCGCGCCAGCACCCTATAGGCCCCCGCCGCCGGCTGGGCAGGCGCCGGGGGCGCGCCGAGATCGAGGCCGGAGCCGTCGTGCTCCGGCGTCTCCAGGGCGGGGGCGTCAAGGTCGTCGCGGGTGGTGTCGCTCATGCCATCCTACATAGAGCATCCGCGCCGGTGCCGCCACGCGGGCGGGGATCACTTCGCCTTGGTGAGCACGTCCACGTCGCCCACGCGCACGCAGACATAACGGCGGAAGCCCTGCTCGAACTCGCCCTTGGCCTTGGCGTCGAGCTTGGTGGGCACATTGCGGGCGATGGAGGCCTTGCAGGCGTCCTCGGAGGCGTAGGCGGCCTCCTTCACCACATGCACGTCCGGACCGGAAAGGGCATTGAGCAGGACGATGACGACGACCCACATGCTGGCAGCTCCTGTGTTGGGGCGCCATGTTCGTAATGGGCGATCGGAGCAGGATTGCGACGGGCCGCGGCCATCCACAGGCGCTGCGCCCGCAGCACGCCCCCGCGCCGCGCGGAACGCGCAGGAGGCAGGGGCTGCTGATGGGGTGGGAGGCTGGACGAAGACCCGAGACCGGGCTCGTTGGGGCTGCTTCCTTCCGGACCTGACCCGGTTGGCGAGTGGCTCGTCCACCGCCAACCTCCCGAGCGACCATATGGCAGGGGAACGGGCGAAGCGCAAGAGGCCGCGGCGCCGGCATGTGGGAGCGCTTGCATCGGCGGGGGAATCCGCCTCATGTCGCAGCCGATGGGGCGGGCTTCAAGGGGGCGAAAATGCGGCATGTTCTGGTGACGGGCGGGGCCGGCTATATCGGCGCCCACGCCTGCAAGGCGCTGCGGCGCGCCGGCTTCATTCCCGTCGCCTTCGACAACCTTTCCACCGGTTGGGCGCAGGCGGTGCGCTTCGGCCCGCTGGTGCGCGGCGATCTCATGAACCCACAGGAGATCGCGGCCGCCTTCGCCGCCTGGCGCCCGGTGGCGGTGATGCATTTCGCCGCGCTCTCCCTGGTTGGCGTCTCCATGCGCGATCCCGGCACCTACTGGCGCGCCAACGTGAACGGCGCGCTCAACCTGATCGAGGCGGCGCTGGCCGCCGGCTGCCGCGACATCGTCTTCTCCTCCACCTGCGCCACCTATGGCGACCAGGACGGCGTGACGCTGGACGAAAACGCCGTGCAGGCACCCATCAACGCCTATGGCGCCTCCAAGCGCGCCATCGAGGAGATGCTGGCCCATTTCGGCGCCAGTCATGCGCTGCGCGCGGTGATCTTCCGCTACTTCAACGTGGCGGGCGCGGACCCCGAGGCCGAAGTGGGTGAGAAGCACGAGCCGGAAACCCATCTGGTGCCGCTGCTGATCGAGGCCGCCGCCGGGCGGCGCCCGCCCGTCACCTTGTTCGGCACCGATTATCCCACCCCCGACGGCACCTGCATCCGCGATTATGTGCATGTGTGCGACCTCGCGCAGGCCCATGTGCTGGGCCTGCGCCGGCTGCTGGAGGGGGGCGGAAGCCGGGTGTTCAACCTGGGCACGGGCCACGGCTTCTCGGTGCGCGAGGTGATCGGCGCGGTGGAGCAGGTGACGGGACTGACCGTGCCGGTGAACGAGGGCCCGCGCCGGCCGGGGGATGCCGCGCGCCTCGTCAGCGGCAGCGCCCGCGCGAGCCGCGAATTGGGCTGGACGCCGGAACGCTCCACCCTCCCCCTCATGATCGCCGACGCCTGGCGCTGGCACGCCCAGGGCGGCTTCCCGCCCCTGCCCGCGACGGCGGCCTGAAAGACCGCGCGCCGCTGCCGGCCCCGGATGCCGCGACAGCGCTTCCCGCGGAGACTTCAGCGCCCCAGGGAAGAATGGCGCGGGGCGGGCATCATGGCATAAGGATCCCCCGGCCCGGCCATTCCGGCCTCATGCCGAGGCGGGATGGGCAGGGGTCGCGCCGTCTTCAGGGGTGAACGCCATGGCCCGAGGCTCTCAAGGCAAGCTCATGTCCGTGCTCGGCGTGCTGGCGCGGCGGCTCGTGCTCGGCATGGTCTTTCTTCTGCCCATGGTGCTCGTGCTCATCGTGCTCGGCCATGCCGTCAAGCTGGTGGGGGCGCTGGCCAAGCCCGTCTCCCACCTGGTGCCGGTGGAAAATTACGTGGGCGTGAGCGGGGAGAGCATCATCGGCCTGCTGCTCATCCTGCTTCTGGCCTTCGGCGCCGGCTTTGCCGCCAGCACGCGCCACGGCCGGCGCGTGACGCGCTTCTGGGAGAACTCCCTGCTGGGCGGCGTGCCGCAATACCAGCTCGTGAAAAGCATGGCCGAGGGGCTGACCCAGGTGGAAAGCCTCGTCGGCGTCTCCCCCGTCCTGGTCAGCCGCGATGGCGGCTGGCAGCTCGGCTACCGGCTGGAGGACATTCCCGAAGGCTGGGTCGCCGTCTTCGTGCCCCGCGCGCCCACCCCCATGTCCGGCGAGCTCTTCTATGTGCCGAAAGACCGCGTGGTGCCCCTGAACATCCCCATGGCCCAGGCCATGCTGGTGGTGAAGCGCATGGGATTGGGATCGGGGGAGGCGCTTAGGAAGGCGGGGTTGGTGTTTCCCGGGGCGGAGGGGTGAGGTGAACGAACTCAGTGTGAGCACTTGGCGAACGAAGGTCTCCGGCATCGGCGGACGACGGCCGGCTTTGACCCAAAGCGGTCGTTGACGGCGGACAGACGGCGTCTTCTCGTCAATCCGCTGAACGTTCGACATTTCCCCTCACGTAACCGGTACGGCCGCGGGCGCACCACGCCACACTTTCACTTCCAGCGCGTTGGGATGGAGGTTGCTCGCGAGGTGGCCGCGACCCGAGATATGAAACGGTGCCTGCGTGTTCTTCGCAGCCACCTTCTTGATCTGGGTGTGCAGCGTCTCGCTCACCGTGAGCATGTGAGGATCTGCCCAGATGAAGATGTTATCGTCAACGATCTCGTCATCCTGCAAGTCTATGAACTCTGCGCGGCGCACACCTAGCCACAAACGCTCCTTGCCCGACAGTCCTTCGGCAAGGCTGTCGAACGTGATGATCTTGAAGTCTTCGCGCTCCTCGGCGCGAATGCGGCTGCGCCGCAACTCGCTGTCCTGGTACTCGGCACGACGGCCAAACACGAGGACGAACTTCGGGTAGGTGGGGTTGCGCTGCATCGTGGTCGGCACCCGCAGCGAGCTGAGCTGGCTCACGAAGCCGGGCATGTTGCCGTCGATGGAGAGCCATGCGCGCCAGCTGTTGATCTGTTGCAGTGCATGAACAAAGTCGGGATGGAATTCCTGGCTACCGTCCTTGAAGAAGCGTGAGGTCGGCTTCTCGATTTCGATAAAAACAGCATTCCAGTCATCTGAGCTCTTCGAGAGGAAGAAGAAATCGCTCTTGAAGTCAGCTCCGAAGGATAGCTTGCGCAATACAAGTCTTAAATGGACGCCGTGGTTCTGCACGAAGTCGCGCGGCGTCAGTTGAGTGTGCGTCTCGATGAAGCGTTGATAGACCTGCTCGTTGTGACCGCCATCTAGCAGCGTCAGGTACTCCTCGCGCAAATCTTTCGCATTGGTCATGCGGCACCTCCGAACAGCTCAAACAGTACACCTGGCGCTGACGCTGGCCTCAGCCTAAACAGCTCGACCTCGGCCCGTCACAACTCTATCGCTATACATGTTACCACTTCGAAGGTGAACTTTGCGTTTCTCGAATAGCCGCTTTAGGTCGGAAGCGGCCCAGCACGCCAAATGTCGGCTCCTGGCCCAATCCGACCGTCTCGCGATTCCGGTCATCCCCCTTCCAGACCACCCGCAAAGCGTCATGCCCACATCCACGCGCTCCTCGCATTTCTCCGACCCAACCCCTTGAACTAAAACATTTCCCACCCCTGGCACACCCCTTGCTAAATCCCACCCACGCTCCACCGGCCTCGACGCCGATGGGCCGGTTCATGCAAGGGGGAACGCCTGATGGCCCTCGAGACGTTTTATGAAGTCATGCGGCGGCAGGGCATCACCCGCCGTTCGTTCCTGAAGTATTGCTCGCTCACGGCGGCGGCGCTGGGGCTGGGGCCGGAATTCGCGCCCACCATCGCCCATGCCATGGAAACCAAGCCCCGCACCCCGGTGCTGTGGCTGCATGGCCTGGAATGCACCTGCTGCTCGGAGAGCTTCATCCGCTCCGCCCATCCCCTGGTGAAGGATGTGGTGCTCTCCATGATCTCGCTGGATTATGACGACACGCTCATGGCCTCCGCCGGCCACCAGGCGGAAGCCATTCTCGACGAGGTGATGGAGAAGTATAAGGGCAATTACATCCTGGCCGTGGAGGGCAACCCGCCCCTCAATGAAGACGGCATGTATTGCATCATCGGCGGCAAGCCGTTCGTGGACCAGCTGAAGAAGGTGGCCAAGGACGCCAAGGCCATCATCTCCTGGGGCTCCTGCGCCTCCTACGGCTGCGTACAGGCGGCGCGCCCCAACCCCACTCGCGCCACGCCCGTGCATGAGGTGATCTTCGACAAGCCCATCATCAAGGTGCCGGGCTGCCCGCCCATCGCCGAGGTGATGACCGGCGTCATCACCTACATGCTCACCTTCGACCAGCTTCCC
This sequence comes from Xanthobacter albus, assembly GCF_043194895.2. Classification (NCBI taxonomy): domain Bacteria; kingdom Pseudomonadati; phylum Pseudomonadota; class Alphaproteobacteria; order Hyphomicrobiales; family Xanthobacteraceae; genus Xanthobacter; species Xanthobacter albus. Next base: position 393,147 of record NZ_CM195532.1, read on the forward strand.
GCCCTCGACCGCCAGGGCCGGCCGCTGATGTTCTATTCCCAGCGCATCCACGACAAATGCTACCGCCGGCCCCATTTCGACGCCGGCCAGTATGTGGAGAGCTTCGACGACGAGGGCGCGCGCAAGGGCTACTGCCTCTACAAGGTGGGCTGCAAGGGCCCGACCACCTACAACGCCTGCTCCACCGTGCGCTGGAACGACGGCGTCTCCTTCCCCATCCAGTCCGGCCACGGCTGCATCGGCTGCTCGGAGGACGGCTTCTGGGACAAGGGCTCCTGGTATGCCCGCCTCGCGGACCTGAAGGAGAGCGGCTTCGGCATCGAATCCAACGCCGACAAGGTGGGCCTTGCGGCGGCGGCGGTGGTGGGCGGCGGCGTCGCCGTGCACGCGGCCATCAGCGCCCTGAAGCGCGCGCAGACCAAGCATGATCCTGCCGGGAACGACACCACCAGCGGCGCCGACAAGGGCGCTTCCACGGGAGGCGAGAAGTGAGCATCCAGACGCCGAACGGCTTTTCCATCGACAATTCCGGCAAGCGCATCGTCGTCGATCCCGTCACCCGCATCGAAGGCCACATGCGCTGCGAGGTGAACGTGGATGCGGACAACGTCATCCGCAACGCGGTTTCCACCGGCACCATGTGGCGCGGGCTGGAGGTGATCCTGAAGGGCCGCGACCCGCGGGACGCCTGGGCCTTCGTGGAGCGCATCTGCGGCGTGTGCACCGGCTGCCACGCGCTCACCAGCGTGCGGGCGGTGGAGGATGCGCTCGGCATCACCATCCCCAACAACGCCTATCTCATCCGTGAGATCATGGCCAAGGTGCTCCAGTGGCATGACCACGTGGTGCACTTCTATCACCTGCACGCCCTCGACTGGGTGAACCCGGTGAACGCGCTGAAGGCCGACCCCAAGGCCACCAGCGTGCTGCAGCAGTCCATCTCCGCCCATTCCAAGTCCTCGCCCGGCTATTTCCGCGACGTGCAGAACCGGCTGAAGAAGTTCGTGGAAAGCGGGCAGCTCGGCATCTTCAAGAACGGATACTGGGACAACCCGGCCTATCTCTTGCCGCCGGAAGCCGATCTTCTCGCCGTCACCCACTATCTCGAGGCTTTGGACTTCCAGCGCGAGATCGTGAAGGTCCACACCATCTTCGGCGGCAAGAACCCGCACCCGAACTATCTCGTGGGCGGCGTGCCCTGCGCCATCAACATGAACGGCGACATGGCCGCCGGCGCCCCGCTCAACATGGAGCGGCTGAACTTCGTGCAGTTGAAGCTGCAGGAGGCGTTCGAGTTCTCCCAGAACGTCTACCTGCCGGATGTCATCGCCATCGCCAGCTTCTACAAGGGCTGGCTCTACGGCGGCGGCCTCGCCGGCCAGGCGGTGATGGACTACGGCGACTATGCCGCCATCCAGGGCCAGAAGAAGACCGACCGCCTGCCCGGCGGCGTCATCGTCAACGGCAACTGGGACGAGATCCACCCCATCGACCCGCGCGACCCCGATCAGGTGCAGGAGTTCGTGGCGCATTCCTGGTACACCTACGGCGATGCCGACAAGGACAGGGGCCTGCACCCCTGGGACGGCATCACCGACCCGAAGTTCGATCTCGGCCCCAACTTCAAGGGCACCCGCACCAACATCGAGCAGGTGGACGAGAACGCCAAGTATTCGTGGATCAAGGCGCCGCGCTGGCGCGGCCACGCGGTGGAAGTGGGCCCGCTCGCCCGCTACATCCTGGCCTATTCCCACGGGGTGCCCTTCGTGAAGGGGCAGGTGGACGAGGCGCTCGGCCGCTTCAACAGCCTCGCGGGCACGAACCTCACCGTGAAGCAGGCGCTGCCGACCACCATCGGCCGCACCCTCGCCCGCGCGCTGGAGGCGCACTACTGCGCTCACATGATGCTGGACGATTTCAACGCCCTCATCGCCAACATCAAGGCCGGCGACACCTCCACCGCCAACATGGAGAAGTGGGACCCCTCCACCTGGCCGAAGGAGGCCAAGGGGGTGGGCACCGTGGCGGCACCGCGCGGCGGCCTCGGCCACTGGATCAAGATCAAGGACGGGCGCATCGAGAACTACCAGTGCGTGGTGCCCTCCACCTGGAACGGCGGCCCGCGCGATCCCAAGGGCAACATCGGCGCGTTCGAGGCCTCGCTCCTCAACACGCCCATGCAGCGCCCCGAAGAGCCGGTGGAGATCCTGCGCACGCTCCATTCGTTCGACCCGTGCCTTGCCTGCTCCACCCACGTCATGTCCGACGATGGGGAGGAACTGGCCCGCGTCACTGTACGCTGAAGGGAGGCTGAGCCATGACCGACGCATCGCTCCCCGGCACGGCCCCGCCGCAGGCCCCCCCTGCGCCGGCCGGCGCCGCCCCCGCCGAAGGGGCGGCGAAGGGTGGAAGGAACCTGACCACCTATTACATCTACGAAGCGCCGGTGCGCCTCTGGCACTGGGTGAACGCTTTGTGCATCGTGGTGCTCTGCATCACCGGCTATCTCATCGCCTCGCCGTTCCCGACCCTGTCGGGACAGCCGAGCGACCACTACCTCATGGGCACCATCCGCTTCATCCACTTCTCGGCGGGCTACATCTTCGCGGTCGCCTTCATCGGCCGCATCCTGTGGGCGTTCGCGGGCAATGAATATTCCCGCGAGCTGTTCACCCTGCCGGTGTGGAAGAAGAGCTTCTGGCGCGGCCTGTTCGCGGAGATGGCGTGGTATGCCTTCCTGAAGCCGCGGCCCATGAAGTTCATGGGCCACAACCCGCTCGCCCAGACCTTCCTGTTCCTGGTGATGGTGCTCGGCACCATCTTCATGATCGTCACCGGCTTCGCCCTCTATTCGGAGGGCACGGGGCTCGGAAGCTGGCAGAGCCGCATGTTCGGCTGGGTCATCCCGCTGCTGGGCGGCTCGATGCAGGTGCACACGCTCCACCACATCGGCATGTGGGCGATCATCCTGTTCGTCATCATCCACGTCTACACGGTGATCCGCGAGGACATCATGTCCCGCCAGACCATGATCTCCGCCATCACCAACGGCTACCGCAGCTTCCGGGACGACGATCCGGAGTGAGGCGGAAAGGCTCCGCAAGGGAAGGGCGCGGCGCGAGCCGCGCCCTTTTTCTTTGCCGGCGCCCGGCCGCGGACACGCCGCACGGGGCTACCGCGCGCCGCGCGTGAGCCGCAGAATTGCGAGATATCCTTCCATTTTGTGGTAGATTTGGAATTGTAAATTCCAATTGTCACCCCACCGCCATCTTATCGGCATGCAATGCCGCTCTGGTCGATCAAGGCGTTACCAGTTGCCCACGCCGCTGGCACAGTCCTTGAATTGAAGCACTTCAAATCAGGCGGCGCCAGACCGCTGCGGGAGGGTGAGCCGGAGGCGAGTAGTTGCATGTCTGATAAAGGTATACATCCGCGCATCCTCGTGCTCGGCATCGGCAACATCCTGTGGGCCGACGAAGGCTTCGGCGTCCGGGTGCTGGAAGCGCTGGACCGGGACCATGACTTCCCCGATCACGTCACCCTGCTCGACGGCGGCACCCAGGGCCTCTACCTCCTGCCCTATCTGGAGGAGACCGACGGGCTGGTGATCATCGACGCGGTGGACTACGGCCTGCCCCCCGGCACCCTCCACGTGCTGGTGGATGCGGAGGTGCCCGCCGTGCTCGCAACCCGCAAGGTGAGCCTGCACCAGACCGGCTTCCAGGAAATCCTCGGCCTGCTCGCCCTGCGCGGCCACACCCCCGCCCGCATCGTTCTGGTGGGCGTGCAGCCGGAGGTGCTCGACGACTACGGCGGCGGCCTCACCGCCACCGTGGCCGGCCAGATCGAGGCCGCCGCCGCCCGCGTGCTCAAGGTCCTGCGCGCCGACTTCAACGTGTGGACCACCCCGCGCGCGGAGCTGCCGGAGGGCCTCCTGGCCGCTCCCATCGCCCGCGACCCCTACGAGGCCGAGCGCCCCAGCGCCGAGGACGCCTGCCGCGTCGGCGACCCGCGCATCCTCGGCCGCTCCTGAAGTCGCCCGAAAGACCCCGATCATGTGCCTCGGCCTTCCCATGCGCATCGATGCCGTCGACGGCGCGTTCGCCTTCTGCTCCGCCGCCGGCCGCACCGAGAAGGTGGACCTCGCGCTGGTGCCAGACGCGTGCGCCGGCGACCACGTTCTGGTGTTCCAGGGGACGGCGCGGCGCCGGCTGGAGGCGGATGAGGCCAGCCTCATCACGCAGGCGCTCGACGGGATCGCCGCCGTGATGGCCGGCACCGCCGACACCGCGCTCATCGACCGCGCCTTCGCCGACCTCGCGCACCGCGAGCCGGAGCTGCCGCCCCATCTCGCCGCCGCCTACGCCGCCGGCCGAAAGGAAGCCTGATGTCCCAGGATGCGCTCCACCCGCTCGTGCGCCGGCTCATCACCGAGCGCGCCTATGCCTGGCTCGACGCGGCCGAGGACGGCGCCGCCCTCGACGGGCGCGACCAGCTCGTGCTGCTGCCCGCCCACGGCAAGAACCACCTGGAAAGCCCGGACATCGCCGTGGTGCTGCCCGAGCTGGTGGAGGCGCTGGGCGGAGCGGCGCGCATCGGCGGCGCCGTCGCCGGCCCCAGGGCGGAGGCGAGCTTCCGCGAGGCACTGAACCTCGCGCTGCCGGCCATCGTGGTGCTGCGCGGCGGAGTGCCCCTCGGCGCCATCTCCCGCATGCGGGACTGGGACGAATATCTCGACCGGCTGGGCACGCTCCTGGGCGCGCCTTCCACCGCCACCCACTGACGCCGCCCGCCCCTACCGAGGTCTGCCCCCATGTCCTCCAGCCCCTTCGCCACCCAGGCGCCCATCGGCTTCGGCCCCGGCAGCCAGCCCACCGCCGAGGACGAGGGCCTCGCCTACATGCCGCTGCCGTCGGGCATGCGCACCTTCGAGGCGCACCTGCCGGAGGTGGAGGACACGGCCCGCTTCGCCCCCGCTCTGGCGGCGCTGGGCGAGATCCTCGCAGCCCTGCGGAACTGGACGCCGGGCGAGAGCCTCACCGTCACGCTCGCCCATCTCGACACGGCGAACCTCGCTTTGGTGGACGAGACCCTGGGCGAGGGCGAGGTGGCGGTGAAGGTGTCCGCGCCCGGCCGCGCCATGGACATCCAGGAGGCGACCTTCGCCGGGGTGTGGCGCCTTTCCGGCACCGAGGGGGCGGACCGGGTGGAGGTTTCCGCCTTCCCGCGCGGCGCCATCCTGCGCGCCCATGACGAGACCTGGGCCATCGACACCGCCCGCCTCGCGGAGGCCGCCGGCCCCGGCATCTTCAACGCCCCGGCGCTGCTGGTGGAGATCGACCACCGCGCCGCCACCCGCAAGGCCGGTGACGCGCCCCACGTCATCAACCTCTCCCTCCTGCCCCACACGCCGGAGGACCTCGCCATGCTGGATGAGAAGCTTGGCCGGGGCGCCACGGTGGTGCTCTCGCGCGGCTACGGCAACTGCCGCATCGACGCCACGGCCCTGAAGGGGGTGTGGCGGGTGCGCTTCTACAATTCCACCGACGTGCTCATCCTCGACACCATCGAGGTGTGCGATGTCCCGGAAGTGGCCTGCGCGGCGGCGGAGGACATCGGCGATTCCGCCGAGCGCCTCACCGAAGTGCTCGAAGCCATCGCGTGAGGGCCCCATGAGCGCCTCTGCCCTGCTCCAGACCTTCGAGGGTTCCTACCTCGGCGACCGGGCCCGCCTCGCGCCCACGGCCCGGCTCGAATGCAAGGTGTGCTGGCACGTCTACGACCCCGCCGAGGGCTGCGAGACGTGGCAGGTGCCCGCCGGCACCGCCTTCAACGACCTGCCCGCCCATTGGCGCTGCCCGGTGTGCGACGGCCCGCGCGACCAGTTCATGGTGCTCGACGGCGGTGCCGCCGGCACCTCGGCCGTGCTTATGGAGCCGACGGCGGAGGAAGCCGCCCTCTCCCGCACCCTCGCCACCGCGCCCGGCCGGTTCGAGGCGGTGTTCCAGGAGATCAACGCCGCGCGCATGAAGGGCGTGCCGTTCGTGAACGGCGCGCTCTCGGTGAAGGCGGTGGGCTTCCGCATCCACGAGGGGCGGGTGATCGGCGTGCTGGTGACGCCGTGGTTCATGAACGTCATCATCCTGCCCGGCCCCGGCGAGGACTGGTCGGGCCTGCCCACCGGCACCCGCGAGCTGATGGACTTTCCCTCCGGCACGTACGAATTCCTGTCCGCCGAGCGGCCGGAGACGGGCCCCTACAAGGCCTGCTCCCTGTTCTCCCCCATGTTCGACTTCTCCTCCATGCTGCAGGCGGTGGAGACGGCGCAGGCGGTCATCCCCGGCCTGCTCGATGCAGCCAACCGCGCCGAGGGCAGCCGCTCCGGCGAGATCCGCCGCCGGGCGGAGGAGGAGGCCGCGCGCCGGGAGGAGCAGGAGCGCGCCGCGCAGGCGCCCGCCGACGGCGCGCCCACGGCCCTCTCGCGCCGCGCCATGATCTTCGGGCCGGGCCGCGCCGCGCGCGAAGCGGCGGATGCGGCCCCCGCGCAGGCGGAGGCCAGCGAGTAGCCATGACCGCGACCGCCCTCCAGCGCCTCGCCATTCTCCGCGATCCCGCCGGCGGGCCGCGGGCGTGGCGCTTCGTGCGCACGGAGGGGCCGGACCCGGCGCAGGCGCTCGCGGGGCGGACGGCCGAGGAAGCCGCGCGCCTCGTGCCGCTGGTGTTCAACCTGTGCGGCGCGGCCCACGGCCTCGCCGCCCGCCGCGCCCTCGGCCTGCCCGCAGCCGAGAACGGGGCGGCGATGGCGCGCGAAAGCGTGCGCGACCATGCCCTCGCCATCCTCCACGGCTGGCCCGCCCTGCTCGGCGGCGCGCCGGACCGCGCGGCTCTCGGCGCCCTCGCGCGGCCGGGGGCTGAGGCGGACCGCGCCCTCGCCGCCGCCCTCGCGGGCGAGGGGATGGCGGGACGCGACTTCTGCGCCCTGACGCCCGCCGCGCTCGAAGCCTGGCTTCATACGGGGGAAACCGCCACGGCGCGTATCCTCCGCCGCCTGCGGCGCGAGAACGACCCCGCCGAGGGCCGCGCCGGCCTGCCCGAGCTGACCGCCGCCGACCTCGTCCGCGCCCTGGCCGAGGATGGGGCCGCGCCGTCCGGCGGCCATGAGCCGGCGGCCGGGCATGGGCCCCGCGGCGTCCCTGCCGGGGCGCCGGACGGAACCGCCGCGCCAACGGCTCCCCTCCGGGACACGGCACCGCTTTGCCCTGAGGCGGGCGACTGCCTCCGCGCGCCCACGCAGCCGCATGCCGAGCGCGCCTCGTCGGAGCCGCGCACTCCCCTGCGCGAGACCGGCGCCCTCGGGCGGATGGCCGGCACGCCGCTGTTTCACGCTTTGCTCGAACGGGACGGCCCCGGCATCTTCGTGCGCCTCCTGGCGCGCCTTGCCGATCTCCTCGCGCTCCTGGCCGCCCCCGCCCCCGCCTCGCACGCGTCGCCGGCGGGCACGGGCCTCGCGGAGGCGGCGCGCGGGCTGCTCGGCCACGGGGCGCGGGTGGAGGGCGGGCGCGTCGCGCGCTACCGCATCCTCTCTCCCAGCGCCTGGAACCTCGCCCCCGGCGGCCTGCTGGAACGGGCCTTCGCGACGCTCGACGCGGCCTCCCCCCGGACCCCGCTGCTGGCGCGCTTCCTGCTGTCGGCCATCAACCCCTGCGTGCCGGTCACGCTCGATCTGGAAGGGGCATCCCGCCATGCATGAGATGTCCCTGTGCGAGAGCCTCCGGAGCGCGCTGGAAGACGCGGCGCGGGCGCAGAGCTTCTCCCGCGTGACCAAGGTGCGCCTCAGGCTGGGCCGCTTCGCCGGCGTGGAGGTGGAGGCGCTGCGCTTCGGCTTCGACGTGGTGATGAAGGGCTCGCTGGCCGAAGGCGCCGAGCTGGTGGTGCTGGACGAGCCCGGCACCGCCTGGTGCTTCGACTGCAACGACACGGTGCCCCTCGCGGAACGGCTCGACCCCTGCCCCCGCTGCGGCGGCGAGCGCCTTCTGCCCAATGGCGGCACCGAAATGACCATCAAGGACCTGGAGGTGATGTGATGTGCACGGTTTGCGGCTGCGGCGGCGACGGCGCCACCATTTCCGAGGCCCACGGCCACCCGCACGACCATGGTCATGGCCACGACCACAATCATGACCATGGCGCGCACACCCATACCCATGCGGACGGCACCACCCACAGCCATCCCCACGGCGCCCATGAAGGCGGGCACGAGCATGGCGCTGCGGACAACCTGGGCTATAGTGATGCCCAGGACGTTCCCGGAATCCCTGCGCCACATCATGCATCTCGCCATCACGCTCATCACGGCGGCCATCGCCACGCTGACGATCATCGTCATCATGGTGGTGATCACGCGGGCGCGGCGACCCTGGACTACGGACAAGGCCCCGCCCGCGCCCACGCGCCCGGACTCTCCCAGGCACGAATGGTCGAGATCGAAACCGGAATCCTCGCCAAGAACGACGGCTACGCCGCGGATAACCGGTCCCGCCTGGAAGCGGCCGGCATCCTCGCACTCAATCTCCTCTCCGGTCCGGGGGCGGGGAAAACCACCCTCCTCGTCGAAACACTGAAAGCCATCGCGGGGGCCCTCCCCTGCGCCGTCATCGAGGGCGACCAGCAGACCGACAACGACGCCGCGCGCATCCGCGCCGTGGGCGTGCCGGCGGTGCAGATCAACACCGGCAAGGGCTGCCACCTCGATGCCCACATGGTGGGCCACGCCCTCGAAAAGCTGCCGCTGCCCCAAGGCGGCGTGCTGTTCATCGAGAACGTGGGCAACCTCGTGTGCCCGGCCGCCTTCGACCTGGGGGAAACGCGCCGCGTCACCCTCATCTCGGTGGCCGAGGGCGACGACAAGCCGCTGAAATATCCAGATATCTTCGAGGGCGCCGACCTGGTGCTCATCACCAAGGCCGATCTCGCGCCCCATGTGGACGCGGACATGGCGGTGCTGGAGCGCAACATCGCGCGGGTGAACCCCAAGGCCCAGATCCTGCGCGTGTCGTCGCGCGGGGAGGTGGGCCTGTCCCCCTGGCTCTCCTGGCTGGAGGCCGCGCGCGCCGCGCGGCTGGAGGCGCTGGCGAGCGCCGCCGAGGCCCGCGCCCGCGCCCTGCGCGCGGCCGCCGGCACCGCGCGGGAGGCCTGAGATGAGTCGCCGCCCCGCGCTCCTGGTGGTGGACGACGAGCCGCGCTCGGTGGAGGTCATCGCCCGCGTGCTCGACGAGGAGTTCGACGTCTTCACCGCGCTCGATGCGGACGAGGCGCGCCGCATCCTGGAGAACGAGTGGATCCAGGTGATCTTCTGCGATCAGCGCATGCCGGGCACCTCGGGCGTCGCCCTGCTCACCGAGGTGCGCGAGCGCTGGCCGGACATATTGCGCATCATCGTCACCGGCTATTCGGAGCCGGAGGACATGATCGGCGCCATCAATGCCGCCGGCATCTACCAGTTCATCCCCAAGCCCTGGCACCCGGACCAGCTCCTGCTGGCCGCCCGCAACGCGGCGCACCTGTTCCAGCTCCAGCGCGAGCACGAGCGCCTCAGCCTGGAGATGAAGATCACCGCCGCCACCGCCGAGGCGCGGCTCGCCGCGCGGCGGGAGCGGGTGGCGCAGATCTTCCACTTCGACACCCTCATCCGCGCGCCCGGCAGCCCGCTTTCGGAAACCTGCACCCGCGCCGCCCAGGTCGCCACCTTCGACGTGCCGGTGCTGATCCACGGCGAGACCGGCACCGGCAAGGAGCTGCTGGCCCGCGCCATCCACTATTCCAGCCTGCGCTCGGACCGGCCCTTCTTCGCCGTGAACTGCGGGGCGATCCCCGACGAGCTCCTGGAATCCGAGCTGTTCGGCCACAAGAAGGGCGCCTTCACCGGCGCCCACGTCACCCGCATCGGCCTGCTCGACCAGGCCGACGGCGGCACCATCCTGCTCGACGAGATCGGCGACATCTCCCCCGCCTTCCAGGTGAAGCTGCTGCGCTTCCTGCAGGAGGGGGAGATCCGCCCGGTGGGCTCCAACGAATCCAAGCGCGTGAACGTGCGCGTGCTCGCCGCCACCCACCGCGATCTCCACGGCGAGGTGGCGCGCGGGCGGTTCCGGGAGGATCTCTACTACCGTCTCTGCGCCATGGTGCTGACCCTGCCGGCCCTGCGGGAGCGGCGCGAGGACGTTCCCGTGCTCGCCCAGAGCATCCTCGATGCGCTCTCGAGCCAGCACGGCAAGCGCGCCAAGGGCTTCAGCGAGGAGGCGCTCGGCTGCATGAGGGCCTATGAGTGGCCCGGCAACGTGCGCGAGCTGCAGAACGAGATCACCCGCATGCTGGTGCTGGCCGAGCGCGACGTGCTGGGCGCCGACCTGCTCTCGCCCCACGTGCTGCGCGCCGCCGCCGCCATCACCGCCAAGGCGGAGCCCGACGCCATCGCCCTGCCGGGCGGCGGGCTGCTCAAGGACCGCATCGAGCGCATGGAGGCCTCCATCCTCACCGAAACGCTGGTGCGCTGCCGCTGGAACAAGAGCCGGGCGGCGGAGGAGCTGGGCCTCTCCCGCGTCGGCCTGCGGGCCAAGCTCGACCGCTACGGCATCGCCCGCGGCGCCACCTTCGCCAATTCGCACTGATCCGGACAGGAGAGACGCCATGTGCCTCGGCATTCCAGGACGCATCGTTTCCGTGGCGGACGAAGACGCCATGCTGTGCGTGGTGGACGTCTCTGGCGTGCGCCGCACCGTGGACGTGGTGTGCGTGGCCGAGCCCGGCGCGCCGCTCGCCGCGCTGGTGGGAAGCTGGGTGCTGGTGCACGTGGGCTTCGCCATGAGCGTGATCGACGAGGAGGAGGCCGCCGCCACCCTCAAGGTGCTCAGCGAGATCGGCGAGGCGGCGGCGGAAATGGAAGCGCTCACCACCGGCAGCGTCGAGCTGCTCCCGACCGCGCCCGCCGGGCAGGTGTCGGACCAGATCCCAGGCCAGGAGTGACGCCCATGCGCTTCGTCGACGAATTCCGCGACCCCGAGCTTGCCCGCGCGCTGGTGAAGGAGATCGAGGCCGTCTCCGCCCGGCTGGAGCGCGGGCGTGAGAAGCCCTTCGCCATCATGGAGGTGTGCGGCGGGCACACCCACGCCATCTTCCGCTATGGCCTCGAAGGGCTGCTGCCCGATCTCGTCGAGTTCGTGCACGGCCCCGGCTGTCCGGTGTGCGTGCTGCCCATGGGGCGGGTGGACGATTGCGTCGCCATCGCCGAGCGGCCGGAGGTCATCTTCGCCACCTTCGGCGACGCCATGCGGGTGCCGGGCTCGAAGAAGAGCCTGCTCCAAGCCAAGGCCGAGGGCGCCGACGTGCGCATGGTCTATTCGCCCCTCGACGCGCTCACCCTGGCCAAGCGCAATCCCGAGCGGCAGGTGGTGTTCTTCGGCCTGGGGTTCGAGACCACCATGCCCTCCACCGCCCTCACGGTGCAGCGCGCCGCGCGTGAGGGGGTCTCGAACTTCTTCCTGTTCTGCAACCACATCACCATCATCCCGACCCTGCGGGCGCTGCTCTCCCAGGAGGATTTCGGCATCGACGGCTTCATCGGGCCGGGGCACGTCTCCATGGTCATCGGCACGGAGCCCTACCGCTTCATCGCCGAGGAGTTCGGCAAGCCCCTGGTGGTGGCGGGCTTCGAGCCCATCGACCTGCTGCAGTCCCTGCTCATGGTGCTCCGGCAGATCGATGCGGGCGCCGCCCGCATCGAGAACCAATATGCCCGCGTGGTGCCGGCGCTCGGCAACCCGGCGGCGCTGAAGGCGGTAAGCGAGGTCTACGAGCCGCGCGCCACCTTCGAGTGGCGGGGCCTGGGCTCCATCGCCGGCTCCGGCGTGCGCCTGCGGGAAGCCTATGCGGCGTTCGACGCCGAGCGGCGCTTCGCGGTGCCCGACGTGAAGGTGGCGGACCCCGCCCAGTGCCGCTGCGGCCAGGTGCTCACCGGCGCCGCCAAGCCCTGGGCGTGCCCCGAGTTCGGCAAGGGCTGCACCCCCGAGACGCCGCTCGGCGCGCTCATGGTCTCGTCCGAGGGCGCCTGCGCCGCTTATTACCAATATGGCGGCCTGAGGGGAGAAGCCGCATGACCGCCCACCCCGCGCCCGCCCGCCGCGCCCTCGGCGCCAGGACCGTCACCCTCGCCCACGGCGGCGGCGGCAGCGCCATGCGCGATCTCATCGACGACGTGTTCCTCTCCGCCTTTTCCGGCGCCGGCCGCTCCGCTCCGGAGGATCAGGCGCGCTTCGATCTCTCCGCCCTGGCGTCCATGGGCGACCGCCTCGCCTTCACCACCGACAGCTTCGTGGTGGACCCGCTGTTCTTCCCCGGCGGCGACATCGGCAAGCTCGCCGTATGCGGCACGGTGAACGACCTCGCGGTGGGCGGGGCCGAGCCGGTGGCCCTCTCCTGCGCCGTCATCATCGAGGAGGGGCTGGAGGTGGAGGTGCTGCGCCGGGTGGCGGCCTCCATGGCCGAAACCGCGCGGGCGGCGGGCGTCTCCATCGCCACCGGCGACACCAAGGTGGTGGCGCGCGGTGCCTGCGACAAGCTGTTCCTCACCACCACCGGCATCGGCGTGGTGCGCCCGGGGCTCGATGTGGGCATCGCCAGGGCGCGCCCCGGCGACGTGGTGCTGGTGAACGGCCTTCTGGGCGACCACGGCGCCGCCATCCTCAACGCCCGCGGCGACCTTGCCCTCGACACCGCCATCGCGAGCGACTGCGCGCCGCTCAACGGGCTGATCGGGGCACTCATCGCCGCCGCCCCCGGCATCCGCATGATGCGCGACGCGACGCGCGGCGGGGTCGCGGCGGTGGTGAACGAGCTGGCGGAGGCGAGCGGCGTCGGCGTGCGCCTGCGCGAGCTGGCCCTGCCCATGCGCCCCGAGGTGCGGGGCTTCTGCGAGATCCTCGGCCTCGATCCGCTCTATCTCGCCAACGAGGGCAAGATCCTGGCGGTGGTGCCGGCGGAGGAGGCGGACGCGGCGCTGGCCGCCCTGAAGGCGCACCCCCTCGGCCGCGAGGCGGCCATCATCGGCACGGTGCGCGCGGACCGGCCCGGCCGCGTGACCATGGAAACCCGTTTCGGGGGTGAGCGCATCGTCGACATGCTGGTCGGCGATCAGCTTCCCCGGATCTGTTGACCCCTTTCAGATTGAGGACAGCCAAGGCCCTAAAGAGCCCCTCGATGCGTCGCTTTCCCGAACGCCCCTCCTGGCTGCTGCCGCCACCCTGCTGCCCTCCCTCGCCTTCGCCCACACCGGCGTGGGCGACACCCACGGCTTCATGCACGGCTTCGACCACCCGCTGGGCGGGCTCGATCACCTGCTGGCCATGGTCACCGTCGGCACCTTCGCCTGGCAGCTCGGCGGGCACGCCGTCTGGGCGGTGCCGTGCACATTCGTGGCCCTGATGGCGGTGGGCGGCGCGCTCGGCGTCTCCAGCGCGGACGTGCCGTTCGTGGAGCTGGGCATCGGCCTTTCCGTGGTGGTGCTGGGCGCCGTGGTGGCCGTCGGCCTCAAGGCGCCGCCGGCGGTGGCCATGGCCGTCGTCGGCTTCTTCGCCATCTTCCACGGCCATGCCCATGGCTCGGAAATTCCCACGGACGCTTCCGGCCTCGCCTATGGCCTCGGCTTCATGAGCGCCACGGCGCTGCTGCACCTCGCGGGCATCGGCATGGCCATCGGCCGCTTCGGCGAGACCCACGGCGAGAAATACGTGCGCGGCGCCGGCGCGGCGGTGGCTGTGGCTGGCCTCGCTATCATCGGCGGCGTTCTATAATACCATCGACCCCGGTCTTTGACCGGTACCAAGTGGCTCCGCTCAAGCGCCGCGCAGGCTCATACCAAAGGCCCATGAGGCAAACTCATGGGCCTTTGGTATGAGCCCACGGCCCGAGGGCAAGACAGGAAGGCCCCGCTCCCGGCCGGGAGCGGGGCCTTTTCTCGTGGCGCGCCCGCGGCCTCACACCACGGCCATCTCTTCCAGCGCCATCAGGGATTCAGGCAGCACCTGGCCGCCGTCGATCACCAGGGTCTGGCCGGTGATGAAGCCCGCCTCTTCCGAGGCGAAGAACAGGGCGCCGTTGGCGATGTCGTCCACGCTGCCGAGGCGCTTCAGCGGAATGGAGCCCTCCATCTTCGCGAGATAGTCGGCGCCCAGGCCGTCGAGCCCCTCGGTGCGGATATTGCCGGGCATGACCGCATTCACCGTGATGCCCCACGGCGCCAGCTCGATGCAGGCGGTGCGGACGAAGCCGAGCTGGCCCGCCTTGGAGGCACCGTAGTGCGCCCAGCCGGGATAGCCGGTGATGGGGCCGGTGATGGAGCTCGTCACCACGATCCGCCCCCACTTCGCCGCCTTCATGGCCGGCAGCACCGCCGCCACCGAGAGGAAGGTGCCCTTGAGGTTCACGTTCATGACGTGGTCGAAGTCCGCCGCCGTCATCACGTCGAGCTTGGCGGCGGGGAAGATGCCGGCATTGGCGCACAGCACGTCGATGCGCCCGTAGCGCTCCAGCGCCGCCGCCGCGAACGCCTTGCACCCCTCGGGATCGGACACGTCGGCCGCGAAGCCCGACGCATTGGGGCCGATCTCGGCGGCGGCGGCTTCCGCTTCCACCAGCGCGCGCGACACCACCAGCACGTTGAGACCGGCCGCGCCGAAGCGCTTGGCGATGCCCTTGCCGATGCCCTTGCTGCCGCCGGTGACGATGACGGTCCGCCCCGCGAGCGCCTTCAGCATGATGAGTTCCCTCTTATGAGCATTTTCAAGCGAAGTGGATCCCGGTTCGCGTGAAGAAAATGCGTGATTTCAATGATCTAGAGCGGTTGCCGCGAGCCAGCGCGAGCGGAAAGCGCTCTAGGTGAGCTTCTGGATGAGTTTTGTGCAGCTGCGCCTTCTGGCGCGAAAGTTGGCAAAAACCACCTTGCCCGGCGAAAAAGATGTTGTAAAGCCCAACTCACGGCGTTTAACATCCAACACAGTTCAACAAGAGTCCCACAAACAGGCATCCCCTCCACCGCCCGGCCCCGCCGGCGCGGCAAGCGAGGAGGCATGCCGCGGGGACCCCTTCCAGACGCGTGAGCAGCCAGAGGCGAACTCCATGACGATCAATCGGCGGTCAGTTCTCAAGGGAATGGCGGCGGGGGGCCTCGCCCTCGCGGCCGGGCCTTTCGCGGGCGTGCGGGACGCCTTCGCGGCCCGCGACAAGGAGCTGAACATCCTGTGCTGGGAGGGCTACAACTCGGCCCAGGTGCTGGACCCGTTCCGCAAGGCCCATGGCGCCACCGTGAAGGCGGAAAGCCTCACCAACGACCCCACCATGATCAACCGCCTCCGGGCGGGCGAGACCAATGTGTGGGACCTCATCAACGTCAACAATCCCTGGGCCCGCAAGGTCATGTACCCGGAGAAGCTGATCCGGCCGCTCCCGCGCGAGACCTTCGAGCCCTATTTCGACAAGATGCTGCCCCAGTTCAAGCCGCCGTATAAGTGGGCGATGGACGACAGCGGCAAGGAACTTCTGGGCATGGTCCAGCGGTTCGGGCCCTATTCCTTCGTGGTGAATACCGACAAGATCTCCCGCAAGACCGCCGAAGAGGTGGGCTGGGACCTGTTCAACGATCCCAAGCTCGCCGGCAAGTACGGCATTCTCGAATCCGATGACTGGAACGTCTTCGGCCTGTTCGTGGTGGCCGGCATCGACCCGTTCAAGAAGCACACGCCCGACGAGATGGCGAAGTTCGAGGAAACCGCCAAGCGCGTGTTCAAGGGCGCGAAGCTGATCGGCGACATCGCCGCCATGAACCAGGCCCTCATCTCCGGCGAGATCGACCTGCACCTCACCGGCGGCACCTATTCGGTCTCCCCCGCCCGCGCCGACGGCTATCCGCAGATGCGCGGCATCACGCCCCTGAAGGGCCCCATGGCCGGCGGCAAGGGTGGCATCGCCTGGATCGAGGTGACCTCTCTCGTCAACAATCCGCAGCTCTCGCCGCTGGCGGAGACCTTCCTGAAATACGTGCAGCAGCCGGAGGTGGCGCACACGGTGGCGTTCGCCGAGGGCACCTACAACCCCGTCACCCAGATGGGCAATCCCGAGTGCTTCAAGCTGTTCTCCAAGAAGGAGCTGGAAGCCATCCAGTGGGACAGCCTGGACGAGGACATGGCCCGCAGCGTCGAATACGACATCGTGCCCGACTACGACCAGGCCCTCGACATCATGACCGCCGCCAAGCGCGTGCGCGGCTGATCTCCTTCGCGACAGGGCGCGCCCCGCCGGCGCGCCCTGGTCCCGCCGCCGCACGGCGCGAACGACACATGAGCAAGACAATGGCGAGCGACACCAAGGACAAGAAGCCCATCCTCCAGCTCGTGGGCGTGCGCAAGACGTTCAACGACTTCGCCGCCGTGGAGCGGATCGACCTCGACATCATGGAGGGTGAGTTCTTCACCATCGTCGGCCCCTCCGGCTCGGGCAAGACCACCATGCTGCGCATGCTGGCCGGCATGGAGGCGCCGAGCGAGGGCAACATCACGCTGCACGGCGAGCGCATCAACGACGTGCCCGCCAACAAGCGCCCCACCTGCCTCGTGTTCCAGTCGCTCGCTTTGTTCCCGCACATGAGCGTCGGGCAGAACATCGAGTTTCCCTTGAAGATCAAGGGTGTGGATGCCGCCGCCCGCAAGGCCCGCGCGCTGGAGCTGATGGCCGTGGTGCGCCTGCCGGCGAGCTATTACGGCAAGAATGTCATGAAGTGCTCCGGCGGCGAGCGCCAGCGCGTGGCGCTGGCCCGCGCGCTCGCCTACGACCCCGAGGTGCTGTTCTTCGACGAGCCGCTCTCGGCCATCGACTACAAGCTGAAGAAGGTTCTCGAAAAAGAACTGAAGGATCTGCACCGCGAGACCGGCAAGACCTTCATCTACATCACCCATTCGCTTGAAGAAGCCATGGTGATGTCGGACCGCATCGGCGTCATGCGCGCCGGGCGCCTGGTGCAGGTGGGCACGCCGGAGGAGATCTACGCCGCCCCGGTGGACCGCTTCGTCTCCGAGTTCGTGGGCGAGGTGAACGTGATCGAGCTGAAGCGCGAGGGCGAGGACTGGCGCGGCGTGGACGTGCCCGGCGCCTTCCGCGCCGCCGCCCCGAAGGACCATCCGCAGGCCTCCTCCGCCTTCGTGGTCGTGCGCCCCGAATACATGCGCTTCCTCGGCGCGGGAGAGGAGGCGGACAACGTGCTGGAAGGCGTGGTCTACAATGAATACTCCCTCGGCTCGCGCATCCAGTACCAGGTGCGCGTGGGCGAGAAGGTGATGCTGGTGGAGCTTTCCCGCGCCAAGGCGCTCACCGCCGCCGCCAACCGCAACGTGCGCCTGGGCTGGGACGTGCGCGACGCCATCTCGGTGAAGGCGTGAGGCCATGAGCGACGCCCTCGGCGAAACCGCCCTGCCCTCCGCCCCCACCGCGCGGGAGAGCGCGCCGCTCTCCGCCCGCCTCGCGGCGCTGTGGGCCGCCGCCGGCGCCCGCTGCGCCCTGCCCGTCGCCGTGCTGCTGGCGGCGGGGTTCCTGGCGCCGCTGGTCGCCATCCTCGCCTTCTCGTTCGCGCCGCCGCGCACGTTCGATGTGTTCCGCGCCTTCTCCCTCGCGAACTATGCGGAGCTGTTCTCGGCCGGCAACACGGTGTGGCTCTCGTTCGCGTGGTCGGTGGGCTTCGCGCTCCTCACCTGCGCCATCCTGGCGGTGGTGGCCTATCCCATCGCCTACGGCATGGTGTTCCTGTTCGGGCGCTGGTCGTCCCTGGTCTCGGTGCTGTTCGTGTTCCCGCTGTTCGTGTCGGAGAACGTGCGGCTCTACGGCTGGGTGCTGTTCTTCATCAAGAACGGCGTGCTCGACGGCACCTTGAAGGCGCTCGGGCTCGATGGCGCGCCGACGCTGCTCTACACGCCGGGCATGATCCTGGCCGGCATGGTCTATACCTACCTGCCGTTCATGCTGTTCCCGCTCACGCTCGGCCTCTCCATGGTGCCGCGCGATCTCATCGACGCGGCCCGCGACCTCGGCGCCAACCGGTTCCAGATCTGGCGCGAGGTGGAAGTGCCGCTGGCCATGCCGGGCATCCTCATCGGCATGCTGCTCACCTTCGTGCTCGCCATCGGCGCGGTCTCGGAGGCCAAGATCCTCGGCGGACAATCGGTGATCGTGATCTCCCACGACATCGAGATCGCCTTCACCTATGCCCAGAACTGGCCGCTCGGCTCGGCGCTGGCGGTGGTGGTGACGGCCTTCATCGGCGCGCTCACCCTTCTCGTCTTCGCCCGGCTCGATCTCGACCGGCTGCTCGGGAGGCGCTGATGGAACAGGACAAGCTGCGCACCCGCGTGCTTCTTTCCGCCTGGACCGCCTTCGTGGTGCTCCTCGTCTACCTGCCCATCGCCTGCGTGGCGCTGGCGAGCGTCTCGAAGGGCCGCTACTTCGCCTTCCCCATCCGCGCCTTCTCCACGGAATGGTGGGAGAAGACGGCGGATTCCATCGAGATCACGATGATCGTGCAGAACTCGCTGCTGGTGGCGGCGGTGGTCACGGTATTCTCGGTGGTCATCGCCTTCTTCGGCGCGCTGGCCTTCGCCCGCTATGACTGGAAGGGCCGGAAGCTCTACCAGAAGCTCATTCTTCTTCCCGTCTTCTTTCCGCAGCCGGTGCTGGGGCTCGCCTTGCTGCTCGCCTATTCGGCGCTCGGCATCACCACATCGTGGATGACCGCGGTGTTCGCCCACATGGTGTGGATCGTGCCGGTGGTCACCCTCGTCATCGCCATCAAGGTCTATGGCTTCGATCCCTCGCTGGAGGAGGCGGCGTTCGATCTCGGCGCCTCGCGGCTGGAGGTGATGACCAACGTGACCCTGCCGCTGCTGTGGCCGGGCATCTGGTCGGGGGCGCTGTTCGCCTTCCTGCTCTCCTGGGGCAACTTCCCGCTCTCGCTCTACACCGCCGGCGCGGATTCCACGGTGCCGAAGTGGCTCTATGCGAAGATGGTGGCGGGCTACACGCCCATGGTGCCGGCGCTCGGCACCATGGCGACGCTCGCGGCCGCCGCCGTGCTGCTGGGCGGCGCGCTTCTCGGCTTCGCGGTCAGGAAGGCGCGGGCGGCATGAGCGCGGACGATCCCGCCGACCTGCCGGACGCCCCCGAGGCGGAGCGCGCCCGGCTCTCCAAGACCGCCCGGCACGAGCGCATCGTGCGCGAGCTCATGGCCTCCTCCACCCTGCGCGTGTCGGAGCTGGCGGCCGAGCTCGCGGTCTCCACCGAGACCATCCGGCGCGACCTGTTCGAGCTGTCCGAGAAGGGGCTCATCAGCCGCACCTATGGCGGCGCGGTGCGCCCGCTGGGCACCGAGCCCTCGGTGAGCGAGCGCCACCTGATGATGGTGGCCGAGCGCGAGGCCATCGCCGCCGCCGCCGTGCGGTTCATCAAGCCCAACGAGGTGGTGGCGGTGGGCGCCGGCGCCACCACCACCCATGTGGCGCGGCGCATGGCGGCGGAGTGCCGGAATGTCACCGTCATCACCCATTCCTTCTCGGTGGCCACCGTGCTCGCGGCCAATCCCACCATCACCGTGCTCATGTGCCCCGGCCGCTACAACGGGCGCGAGGGCATGATGACGGGCTCGGAGACCATCGAGTTCCTGCAGTCCTACAACGCCAACTGGGCCATCCTCGGCGCCAGCGGCATCACCGCCGAGGGGCTGAGCGAGGCCGAGCGCGGCGCCGCCTCCGTCTACAAGGCCATGGTGCTGCGCGCGGCCGAGACCCTGGTGGTGGCCGACCACACCAAGTTCGCCCAGCAGGCGCTCGCCATCTGGGGCCGCTGGCACGACATCGGCCGCCTCGTCACCGATGCGCCGCCCCCGCCCGCCGTCGCCCGCGCGCTGGAGCGGGCGCGGGTGGAGGTGGTGATCGCCGGCCCACGGAGCGGCCAATGACCGACGATACCAACAGCGGCTGGAAGAGGCGCCACCGCTCCCTCTACTACGCCGCCGCGCCGGAGCCGGACGACCCGGTCGTCACGCCCGCCGCCACCGCGCTGCTCGTCATCGACGTGCAGAACACCTATCTGGAGCGCCCCGCGCGCGAGAGCCTGGCGCCAGAGGCGCGAGCCCATTACGATGCCTGGACGCCCTTCCACGCCCGCATGGGCGAGGTGGTGCTCCCTAACATCGCCCATGCGCTCGCCGCCTTCCGCGCCCGCAGCATGGAGGTGCTGCACGCCCGCATCGCCTGCGCCACCTGCGACGGGCGCGAGCGCTCGCTGAGCCAGAAGAAGCCCGGCTTCAACAACCTGCTGCTGCCCAAGGACAAGCACGCGAGCCAGATCGTCGCGCAGGTGGCGCCAGAGGGCGACGAGATCGTGGTGACCAAGACCACGGACTCCGCCCTCACCGGCACCAGCCTGCGGCTGATGCTGCACAATCTCGGCATCCGCACGGTGGTGTGCGCGGGCATCTTCACCGACCAGTGCGTGGCCTCCACCGTGCGCAGCCTCGCCGACGAGAGCTTCGACGTGATCGTGCTGGAAGACTGCTGCGCGGCCGCCTCCATGGCCCTGCACGAGGCCGAGCTCGACATCATCAACATGATCTATTGCAACGTGATGGAGCTGAACGAATTCAAGGCGTTGCTGGACCGGCAGCCTTGCGGGAGGGACGAGTGCTCTACGACGACGATTTCCTGAAGCGGCTCGAGGACGGCGTGCGCGGCGCCCTGCCCCGCTGGGGGCTCGGCTCCGACGCCGAGGTGAAGCTGCTCACCATCTCCGAGAACGCCACCTTCCGCGTCACCGACGCGCAGGCCGGCCGGCTCGTGTTCCGCGTCCACCGGCCGGGCTACCACAGCCGGGAGGAGATCGCCTCCGAGCTGGCCTGGATCGCGGCCCTGCGCGCGGACGAGGTCATCACCACGCCCCGCCCGCTGGAGCTGGCGGACGGCGGCCTCATCGCCGACATCGACGACGGCGGCACCACCCGCCACGTGGTGGGCTTCGAGTTCCTCGGCGGCGCGGAGCCGGCGGAGGGCGAGGACCTGGTGGGCTGGTTCCGCCAGCTCGGCGCCATCCATGCCCGCCTCCACGCCCATGCGCGCGGCTGGACGCGGCCGGAAGGCTTCACCCGCAAGGTGTGGAACTTCGACACCACGCTCGGCGAGGCGCCCCACTGGGGTGACTTCCGCTTAAGTCTCGGTCTGGACGAGAAAGGCCGAGCGCTGCTGGAGCGCACGGCGGCGCTGCTGAAGGAGAAGCTGCGGCCCCTGTCGCAGCCCGACAGCTTCGGCCTCGTGCACGCCGACCTGCGGCTCGCCAACCTGCTGGTGGAGGGCGACAGGCTCGCCCTGATCGATTTCGACGACTGCGGCTTCTCCTGGTTCCTGTTCGATTTCGCGGCCTCCATCTCCTTCCTGGAGCACGAGCCCTACGTGCCCGCGCTCAAGGCGGCCTGGATGGAGGGCTACCGCGCCGAGGCGCCGCTGCCGGCCGACGCCTCCGACCAGCTCGACCTGTTCGTGATGCTGCGGCGCATCCAGCTCACGGCCTGGGTCGCCTCCCATGCCGAGACGCCCACCGGGCAGGCCATGGGCATCCCCTACACCGAGGGCACGCTGGGGCTGGCGGACGCCTTCCTCGCCCGCCACGGCTGACGATGGAGGCATCTTCAGGCGGGGCGGACCCGCCTCGCCTGAAGAAGACGCGGTAACGCGAAGACTTGGTGACGCGAAGACTTGGAGCGTCTCCCGCCCCCGTGGGCAGGAGACGAACACAGAGAAAAGGTGCACCCATGGGCCAGACGGCTCGCGCGAAGAAGCAGATCCTCGCCCTCAACGCCTTCGCCGCCGACGGCGGCGCCGCGCTCTCCGAAGACGTGGCGCGGCTGGTCGCCCGCCGGCGCCGGAGCTTCGGCGCCACCTCCGTGCTGTTCTATGAGGAGCCGTTGCATATCGTGCGCGCGCAGGGCGCCGAGATCTTCACCGCCGACGGGCGCGCCTATCTCGACCTCTACAACAACGTCCCCTCTGTGGGGCACTGCAACCCGCGTGTGGTGGAGGCCGTCTCCCGCCAGATGGGGCGCTACAACACCCACACCCGCTACCTGTTCGACGAGGTGCATGATTATGCCGAGCGGCTGCTCGCGCATTTCCCCGCGCCGCTCACCAACGTCGCCTTCACCTGCACCGGCTCGGAAAGCAACGACCTCGCCCTGCGGCTGGTGCGCGGGGCGACCGGCGGCATGGGCATCGTCGTCACCGAGACCGCCTACCACGGCAACACCTTGGCGGTGACCGAGGTCTCCCCCTCCTCCTACAGGACCGGCGCGCCGCCGGCCCATGTGCGCGCCGTGCCCCCGCCCCACCCGCGCCATTACGGGGCGGACGTGGGGGCGGGCTTCGCCGCCGCCATCACCGCCGCCGCCGCCGCCATGGCGGCCCAGGGCATCCCCTTCGCCGGCCTGCTGGTGGACAGCATCTTCTCCTCCGACGGGGTCTATGCGGACCCGGTGGGCTTCCTCGCCCCGGCCTATGCGGCGACACGGGCGCTGGGCGGCCTCGTCATCGCCGACGAGGTGCAGCCGGGCTTCGCCCGCACCGGCACCGCCATGTGGGGCTTCGCCCGCCACGGCGTGGTGCCGGACGTGGTGACCATGGGCAAGCCCATGGGCAACGGCTTCCCCATGGGCGGCGTGGTGACGCGGCCGGAGCTGCTCACCCGCTTCGCCGACGAATTCGGCTATTTCAACACTTTCGGCGGCAATCCGGTGGCCAGCGCCGCCGGCCTCGCGGTGCTGGACGCCATCGCCGAGGACGGGCTGATGGAGAACGCCCGCACGGTCGGCGCCCATATCGTGGAGCACCTCAACGCCATGCGCGCGCGCTGCCCCGCCATCGGCGAGGTGCGCGGCGCCGGGCTCTATCTCGGCGTCGAGATCGTGGCGCGGGAGGATGGCGCGGCGGACCCGGCGGGCGCCTCCGCCCTCATCAACGCGCTGCGGGAGAAGGGCATCCTCATCGGCGCGGCGGGGCCCCTCGGCCATGTGCTGAAGGTACGCCCGCCGCTCTGCCTCACCCTCGCGCAGGCGGACCGCTTCGCCGATGCGTTGGCGGAGGTCCTTTCCGCCTGATGCGTGGCGGGAGGGGCCCTTTCCTGTGGCCTTTCCCACCCCGCTGCCGTGACAGCGCCGCAACCCTGGGCTATGGCCGTGCCCCCGAAACGAACCTTCGAGGAGCCGCCATGGCCGCGCAGTCCACAGGCAACCCCAAGGCGGGGGACGCCGAAGCGATCGCCCGCATCATCGCCGGCGAGATCGGCGCCCGCCCGGCCCAGGTGAGCGCGGCGGTGGGCCTCATGGACGAGGGCGCGACCGTGCCCTTCATCGCCCGCTACCGCAAGGAAGTGACCGGCGGCCTCGACGACACCCAGCTTCGCACCCTGGAGGAGCGCCTCTCCTACCTGCGCGAGCTGGAAGCGCGCCGCGCCACCGTGCTCGCCTCCATCGAGGGCCAGGGCAAGCTCACCGACGACCTGCGCGCCAGGATCCTCGCCGTGCCCACCAAGGCCGAGCTGGAGGATCTCTACCTCCCCTACAAGCCCAAGCGCCGCACCAAGGCGGAGATCGCCCGCGAGAAGGGCCTCGGCCCGCTGGCGGAAGCCATCCTCTCCGACCGCAAGGCGGTGCCCGCGGAGCTGGCCGCCCGCTTCCTGAACGACCAGGTGGCGGACGTGAAGGCCGCCCTGGACGGCGCCCGCGACATATTGGTGGAGACCTTCGCCGAGAATGCCGACCTGGTGGGCCGCCTGCGCACCTACATGAAGGGCAATGCCGTGCTCAAGGCCAGGGTGGCCGAGGGCAAGGAGGAGGCGGGCGCCAAGTTCCGCGACTATTTCGACCACACCGAGAAATGGGCCGGCGCGCCCAGCCACCGCGTGCTCGCCATGCTGCGCGGGCGCAACGAGGAGATGCTGACCCTCGACCTGGTGGTGGACGAGGAGGCGACCAGCCCCATCAAGCCGGTGGAGCGCATCGTCGCCGAGGCCTACGAGATTCCGCTCGCCAACGGCAGTCCGGCGAATGCCTACCTGCTCGACGTGGCGCGCTGGGCGTGGCGGGTGAAGCTCTCGCTCCACCTCACCATCGACCTCATGGGCGAGCTGCGCGAGCGCGCGGAGGAGGAGGCGATCCACGTCTTCGCCCGCAACCTCAAGGACCTGCTTTTGGCCGCCCCGGCGGGCTCGCGCGCCACCATGGGCCTCGACCCCGGCATCCGCACCGGCGTGAAGGTGGCGGTGGTGGACGGCACCGGCAAGCTCATCGCCACCTCCACCGTCTATCCCTTCCAGCCGCGCAACGACGTGCAGGGCGCCATGGCCGAGCTGGCCAGCCTCATCCGCCGGCACCATGTGGAGCTGATCGCCATCGGCAACGGCACCGCCAGCCGCGAGACCGACAAGCTCGCCGCCGACATCCTCGCCGCCCTGCCGCCGGACGCCGAAGGCCGGAAGCCCATCAAGGTGGTGGTGAGCGAGGCCGGCGCCTCGGTCTATTCCGCCTCCGCCATGGCCGCCGCCGAGATGCCGGACATCGACGTCTCCCTGCGCGGCGCAGTCTCCATCGCCCGGCGCCTGCAGGACCCGCTGGCAGAGCTGGTGAAGATCGAGCCGAAATCCATCGGCGTCGGCCAGTACCAGCACGACGTGGACCAGGCTCGCCTCGCCAAGGCCCTCGACGCGGTGGTGGAGGATGCCGTGAACGCGGTGGGCGTCGACCTCAACACCGCTTCCGCCTCCCTGCTCGCCCGCGTGTCGGGCCTCGGCACCTCGCTGGCGGAGGCCATCGTCGCCCACCGCAACACCGTGGGCGCGTTCAAGACCCGCAAGGAGCTGCTCAAGGTCTCGCGCCTCGGCCCGCGCACGTTCGAGCTTGCCGCCGGCTTCCTGCGCATCCCCGACGGCAAGGAGCCGCTCGACGCCTCGGCGGTGCATCCGGAGGCGTACGACCTCGCCAAGAAGATCGTTTCCGCCTGCGGGCGCGACGTGCGCGCGCTCATGGGTGACACGGCGGCGCTGAAGGCGCTGGACCCGCGCGCCTTCGTGGACGAGCGCTTCGGCCTGCCCACGGTGCGCGACATCCTGAGCGAGCTGGAGAAGCCCGGCCGCGACCCGCGCCCGGCCTTCAAGACCGCCACCTTCGCCGAGGGCGTCCACGAGATGAGCGACCTGAAGCCCGGCATGGTGCTGGAGGGCACGGTGACCAACGTCGCCGCCTTCGGCGCCTTCGTGGACATCGGCGTGCACCAGGACGGGCTGGTCCATGTCTCGGCGCTGGCGGACCGGTTCGTGAAG
Source organism: Xanthobacter albus (assembly GCF_043194895.2). Taxonomy (NCBI): domain Bacteria; kingdom Pseudomonadati; phylum Pseudomonadota; class Alphaproteobacteria; order Hyphomicrobiales; family Xanthobacteraceae; genus Xanthobacter; species Xanthobacter albus. Next base: position 418,593 of record NZ_CM195532.1, read on the forward strand.
GACCCCCACGAGGTGGTCAAGGCCGGCGATGTCGTGAAGGTGCGGGTGGTGGACGTGGACGTGAAGCGCAAGCGCATCGCCCTCTCCATGCGCAAGGACGACGCCGGAGCCCGGCCGGCGGGCGGCGACGGCCGGCGGCCGGACCAGGGCGCGCCGCGCCCGGCCGCGCCCAATCCCGGCGGGCGCGACGGGCGACGGGGCCCGGCGGGCCGCGACCAGAGCGGCGGCGGCGCCTTCGCCGCCGCGATGGCGGAGGCCATGCGCCGCAAGGACAAGTGACGCCACGGGCGCCGGTCTTCGGCCGGCGCCCGGCGGATCTCGCTCAGACGCCCCGCAGGCGTAGCTGGGGAGCGGAGAGAACGACCCGAGAGAGCGGGTCCGGCGAAGACCCCCTTGGGTCGTTGGCATGAGGCCACCGGCGCGGGTCGCCACCTGATGCCGGGCGCGCCGCGCGCGGGCACCGCGCGGATGCGGCAGGGGCGCCGGCCTCCGGCGATGGACCAACGCACGTCACGGCATCCCGGCCCTGGAGCGTTTCCCCGTTTCATGGGATCGCGGAAGCCCGCCAGTTTCTTGAGGTGACGCGTCTTCCTCACACGCACCGGGTTCCACGTCGCTCGAAAACGCGAGCCTCGCTCAAGGACCGCACCGGCGTGGCCGAGAGCACCGTCGTCCGGCAGCGGGCCGGCGCGTGCCACGATGTCCGACATCGGACGCGGCGTTCCGTCCGGAGCGCGCAGCCTCCGCGCGATCGCGACACCGGCCACCGCCGAGCTGCGCCGGACGCGGGCCCGGACAGCAAAACGCCCGCCTGCCGGGATCGGGCCGGCGGGCGGGCGCAAGCGAGCGGGACATTCGGCAGATCGACAGCACCGGAGCCGGCCGTGAAGCGCCGCCCCCGCGCACAGGGGGCGCGACGGCGCTTTTCCAAAGCGCGGAAGCGCGCTTCCGCCCGCCCCGGCCGAAGATCAACGGCCGGCGGTGACCTTCACCGGACGCGGCACGAGGCGCGAGAGCACCCGGCGGCCGCGCGGCGGCTCATCGTTCTCGCTCATCAGCATCACGGCGAAGCCCATCTGCACGCTGCCGAAGGTGACGCCGAGGCCGAAGGTAAGCAGCACCAGGGCGAGCACGCCGTCCTCGGAGCCGGTCAGCAGGCCGCCGAGGCCGGCGACGTCGAACGCCACCATGGCGCCCACGAGCACTACCGCCAGCGACACGCCGATCACCGCGTGAGTCACGAGAAACCTGACGAGAAAAGGCATCGTCCCTTCCCCTCTTGCGCGCCCGGCGGACCATCCCGATTGCTGCGGGCGCAACTGGAAATATGATGATCTCACGCGCCACGCCCGGCGCGCAAGCAAGACCTTCCGTCATGACGTCGCGGCGGAGGGGTGGCTTGATCCGGCGCAAGGCGCGGCCGGCCCGCGGCGCCGAAGCTGCGGGTTCCGGCGCGGGACGGCGCGGCCGCACGCGCGCCATGGCAGAGGCATGGAGGAGAAACGTCATGGGAACGCTCGCCAAGGAACTGCTGACCAAGTGCAATCGCGTGGTGGTGGTCGCCGATGGCGCCAAGGCCCTGCTGCTGGCAGACACCGGCATTCCCCCGGCGCCGAAGCTCGCGGTGGTGGACACCGTGAGCGAGCCCCACGAGACCACGGCCGCCCAGGGCACGGACCGCCCCGGCCGGGTCCACGAATCGGCGGGCGTGTCGCGCAGCGCGGTGGAGGTCACGGACATCCACACCGCCGAGGAAGCCGCCTTCCTGCGGCGCCTTGCCGAGCGGCTGGAGGCGCTGGCTGCCGCCGGCGAGGTGCGCCGCCTGCTGCTGGTGGCCCCGCCCAAGGCCCTCGGCGTGCTGCGTGAGGCCCTGGGCCCGCAGGCCCGCGCCGTGGTGGAGGGAGAGGTGGCCAAGGACCTCGTGAAGCTGCCGGTGGACGAGATCACCCGGCGCATCGCCACCTGACGGACATGCGCCATCGCGGGAGCGGCAATGCTCCGCGATGGCGCTCAGGCGGCGCACCAAGGACGATCGCGCATGCAGGCCACTGCCCGTGCCCGCCGGGATCGACTAAGCTCCCGGCCTGGGCCGAACGCGGAGCCTGCCCTTGCCCGACACCCCCGAACCCGACGCGTCCTCGCCCGAGAAGCCGCGAGTGGCCCTGAAACCCACGGCCTCCGCCCGCTTCGGGCCGGTGCGCGCCTTCCTGCGGCTCTGCGCCTGCGCCGCCCTCGTCACCATCGTCGCGGCCATCGGCGGAGCGGTGACCGCTCCGGCCATCCCCGGCTGGTACGCGGGCCTCGCCAAGCCCGCGTGGACCCCGCCCGACGCGGCCTTTCCCATCGCCTGGAGCCTGCTCTATGCCCTGATGGCGCTCGCCCTCTGGCGCCTGTGGGACCGCGCGCCGCCGGGCCCGGCGCAGAGGCGGGCCATCCTCCTTTTCCTCGTACAGCTCGCGCTCAACGCGGCGTGGTCGCCGGTGTTCTTCGGCCTCAGGGCGCCGTTCGCGGGGCTGCTCGTCGTCCTGGCCCTGGTGGCGGCGCTCGCCGCGGCGCTGCGGGCGGCCTTCGCGGTGGACCGGCTCGCCGGCGCGCTGCTGGTGCCGTATCTTCTCTGGGTGTGCTACGCCACGGCCCTCAACGGGGCGATCGTCGCGCTCAACTGACGGCGCGCGCGGGGCGGGAGACGGGGAGGAGGCCATGCTGCACTGGTCCATCTATGTCTTCATCCCGCTCGCCCTGGCGGTGGTGGCGGGGGTGCTGCTGCTCGGCCTGCTCAATCTCGCGTCCGGCGGCTCGCCCCGGCGCGCGCAGAGGCTGATGCGGCTGCGGGTGCTGGCCCAGCTCATCGCCGTGGCGCTGGTGGCGGCCACGGTGTTCGCCATGCATCGCTGAGGCCCCGCGCCCTTTCCCGTTTCTGGAGGCAACCCCATGGTGAAGCTCAACAAGATCTACACGCGCACCGGCGACGACGGCACCACCGGGCTCGGCACCGGCGCGCGGGTGGCGAAGTACGACATCCGCGTCATGGCCTATGGCTCGGTGGACGAGGCCAACGCCGCCGTGGGCATCGCCCGCCTGCACCTCGCCGGCGAGCCGGTGCTCGATGCCATGCTGAAGAACGTCCAGAACGACCTGTTCGACCTCGGGGCCGACCTGTGCACCCCCGCCGCCGCCAACGAGGCGCCCGGCGACGCGCTGCGCATCGTGCCGGCCCAGGTGGAGCGCCTGGAGCGCGACATCGACGCCCTCAACGCCGAGCTCGCTCCCCTCACCTCCTTCGTGCTGCCCGGCGGCACGCCGGCGGCGGCCCACCTGCACCTCGCCCGCACCATCTGCCGGCGGGCGGAGCGGGAGATGGTCGCCCTCTCCCACAGCGCCGAGGACGCGGTGGGCGCGAGCGCCATCCAGTACGTGAACCGGCTGTCGGACCTGCTGTTCGTGGCGAGCCGCTTCGCCAACGCGCGCGGCGCCCACGACGTGCTGTGGGTGCCGGGCGGCAGCCGCTGAGCCGCCGGGCGGCGCGGTTCCACGGCCGGCGCGGGCGCGGTAGAGTGCGGCGATCCCGCTGCAGCCGCCGCGCCGAGGCCGCCCATGTTCGTGCCCATCGCCGACATCAACCCGCTGGAGCACGTCCTCCGGCCGTATGTGACCTACGGCCTCATCATGCTGAACGTGCTGGTGTTCGCGGTGCTGCAGGGCGGCATCTCGGGCGCGCCGGCGGAGGCGGGCATGGTGTCGTTCGGCGCCATTCCGGCGGTGGTCTCGGGCGCGGCGGTGCTGCCGGAAGGCTACCTCGCCGTGCCGCCGGACCTCACCCTCCTCACCTACATGTTCCTGCACGGGAGCTGGCTGCACCTCATCGGCAACATGGCCTTCCTGTGGGTATTCGCCGACAATGTGGAGGATGCCATGGGCCATGCCCGCTTCCTCCTGTTCTACCTTTTGTGCGGGGCGGCGGCCGGGCTCGTCCACGTGCTCGCCCAGCCGGAGGCGGAGGCGCCGCTGGTGGGGGCCTCGGGGGCGGTGGCCGGAGTGATCGCCGCCTACCTGCTGCTGCATCCCAACATCCGCCTGTGGGCGCTGGTGTTCATGAAGGTGCCGCTGAAGGTGCCGGCCTATCTGGTCATCGGGTTGTGGCTCGCGGTGCAGGTGTGGCAGGTGCTCCAGGCCGGCGAGGGCGAGACCGCGTGGTGGGCCCACCTCGGCGGCTTCGCGGCCGGCGCGGCGCTGGTGCCGGTGCTGCGCCGGCGCGGCGTGGCCCTGCTCGACCCCGATCCCTCGGGCGTGCCCGCGGCGCCGGGCGAGGACGGGCACCGAGGCGATTTTCGCCAGCGTTGACACGGTTTCGGGCCCCTCCTACGTTGCCGGCCCCAAGGTTTGCTGCAATGCAGGGAACCTGAAGGAAGCAGGAGTCTCCGGCGCGGCTCGCGCGCGTCCGGACCTCCGTGGTGTCAGACGGGGAGCACGCCTTAATGAAGATCTTGGTGCCCGTGAAGCGGGTGGTGGACTACAACGTCAAGGTGCGGGTGAAGTCGGACGGCTCGGGCGTCGAGCTGGCCAACATCAAGATGTCGATGAACCCGTTCGACGAGATCGCCGTGGAAGAGGCCCTGCGCCTCAAGGAAGCCGGCAAGGCGACCGAGGTGGTGGCCGTGTCCATCGGCCCGGCCCAGGCCTCCGAGACCCTGCGTACCGCCCTCGCCATGGGTGCCGACCGCGGCATCCTGGTGAAGACCGACCAGCTGGTGGAGCCGCTCGCCGTCGCCAAGATCCTGAAGGGCGTGGTGGGCGAAGAGGCCCCCGGCCTCGTGATCCTCGGCAAGCAGGCCATCGACGACGACGCCAACCAGACCGGCCAGATGCTCGCCGCGTTGCTGGGCTGGCCCCAGGGCACGTTCGCCTCCAAGGTGATCGTGGAGGACGGCGGCTTCGCCATCACCCGCGAGATCGACGGCGGCCTGCAGACCGTGAAGCTCAAGGGCCCGGCCATCGTCACCACCGACCTGCGCCTCAACGAGCCGCGCTACGCCTCCCTGCCCAACATCATGAAGGCCAAGAAGAAGCCCATCGGCGAGAAGACCCCGGCCGATTACGGCGTCGACGTGGCGCCGCGCCTCGAGGTGCTGAAGACCGCCGAGCCGGCCGGCCGCAAGGCGGGCGTGAAGGTGGCCTCGGTGGCCGAACTGGTGGCGAAGCTCAAGGACGAGGCGGGGGTGATCTGATGGCGACTTTGCTTCTGGCGGAACACGACAATTCCGCCCTCAACGGCGTCACCGCCAAGGCCCTGACCGCCGCCGCCGCCCTCGGCGCGCCGGTGGACGTGCTGGTGGCCGGCAAGGACGCGAAGGCCGTGGCCGAGGCCGCCGCCAAGCTGTCCGGCGTCAACAAGGTGCTGCTCGCCGACGACGCGCTCTACGCGCACCGCCTGGCCGAGCCGCTGGCGGCGCTCATCGTGTCGCTCGCGCCCGGCTACGACGCCATCGTCGGCCCCTCCACCGCCATGGTGAAGAACGTGCTGCCCCGCGTCGCGGCCCTCCTCGACGTGATGCAGATCTCCGACATCATCAAGGTGGAGAGCGCCGACACGTTCGAGCGGCCCATCTATGCCGGCAACGCCATCCAGACCGTGAAGTCCAAGGACGCCAAGAAGGTCATCACGGTGCGCACCGCCTCCTTCGCCGCCACCGCCGAGGGCGGCGCGGCGCCGGTGGAGAGCGTGGCCGTGGCGGGGGACCCCGCCCTCTCCACCTTCGTGGAAGAGAGCATCGCCGCCTCCGACCGTCCCGAGCTGACCGCCGCCAAGATCATCGTGTCGGGCGGCCGCGCGGTGGGCTCGCGCGAGAAGTTCGCCGAGATCATCGAGCCGCTTGCGGACGAGCTGGGCGCTGCCGTCGGCGCCTCCCGCGCCGCCGTGGACGCCGGCTACGCCCCCAACGACTGGCAGGTGGGCCAGACCGGCAAGGTGGTCGCGCCCGAGCTCTACATCGCGCTCGGCATCTCCGGCGCCATCCAGCACCTGGCCGGCATGAAGGACTCCAAGGTCATCGTCGCCGTCAACAAGGACGAGGAGGCGCCGATCTTCCAGGTTGCCGACTATGGTCTCGTGGGTGACATCTTCACCGTGGTACCAGAGCTGAAGGCGGAACTCGCCAAGGTGAAGGGCTGACCGCCCGTCCCGCCGGTCCGCCGGCGGGACCGACCGGCCGCCGCGGGGCGCCATCCGGCCCCGGAGCGGCGGCGGCCAGGAGACGAGAAGGAGCACGGGGGCGCCGCGTCCTCGTGCTCGGATGAAACACATCACGGCCCCGCGGTGCCCGCCGCCCAGGCCATCCTCATCCGGGAGCCCAAGCGGCCCCTCAGGCGAAATGAGAGAATCATGCCGATCGAGATCAAGAAGGTCGGGGTCATCGGCGCCGGCCAGATGGGCAACGGCATCGCCCACGTCTGCGCCCTCGCCGGCTACGATGTGTACCTGAACGATGCCGATCCCGAGCGCATCCGCGCCGGCATCGCCACCATCAACGGCAACATGGCGCGCCAGGTCTCCAAGGGCACCATCACCGAGGACGCTCGCCAGGCCGCGCTCGGCCGCATCATCGCCGCCGCCGCCAACGAGGACCTCGTTCCCTGCGACATGGTGATCGAATCGGCCACCGAGCGCGAGGAAGTGAAGCGCAAGATCTTCACCGGCCTGTGCACCGTGCTGCGCCCGGAAGCCGTGCTGGCCTCCAACACCTCGTCCATCTCCATCACCCGCCTCGCCGCGGCCACCGACCGGCCGGAGCGCTTCATCGGCATTCACTTCATGAATCCGGTGCCGATCATGGAGCTGGTGGAGCTGGTGCGCGGCATCGCCACCGATGACGAGACCTTCGAGGCCACCAAGACCTTCGTCTCCAACCTGCACAAGACCTATGCGGTGGCCGAGGACTTCCCGGCCTTCATCGTCAACCGCATCCTGCTGCCCATGATCAACGAGGCCATCTACACCCTCTACGAGGGCGTGGGCTCGGTGGACGCCATCGACAAGGCCATGCGGCTCGGCGCCAACCATCCCATGGGCCCGCTGCAGCTCGCGGACTTCATCGGCCTCGACACCTGCCTCGCCATCATGCAGGTGCTGCACGAGGGGCTGGCCGATTCCAAGTATCGCCCCTGCCCGCTGCTGGTGAAGTATGTCGAGGCCGGCTGGCTCGGCCGCAAGACCAAGCGCGGCTTCTACGACTATCGCGGCGAGAAGCCGGTGCCCACCCGCTGAGGGGCGCTCCGCACGCCGGGCATTCTGAAAGCCAAGCGTTCCGAAGGCCCGGCCCCGCGCCGGGCCTTTTCGCATCCGGGCCCCGGAACGGAGCGGCGATGTCCCGATCGCGGGCGCGATCCCCGGCCGCCGCGCGGGAGAGCATGGACAGGGCGCGCGGGAAAACGCCGGCCGCTGAAGCCAGTGTCGCGACCGGCTCGGCCAAAGCCCATGAGCCTGCCTCTCCGGCCTTCGCCCAAGCCCCGCGCGAGGCTTGGGCGAAGCTTGGGCGAGACCTGCCCACCGCCGGCCGACGACCAGCGGCAATGGTCATGACAGCACGGCTCCGATCCGCCGGATCGCCCCGCCCCCTGAACCTGACGGCTTCAGGCCAGCGCGGCCCCCCGCTGGCCGTGTCCCCCGGCTCAGCCGCCCGAAACGCCCGCCACGGGGCGGAGGGAGGGTCCAGTCTCCACCGGCGCCGCCGGCAGGTCCGCCCGCTGCAGCAGCCCCCGGCTGACGACCCGCGGCAATGGTCATGACAGCACGGCCCCGATCCGCCGGATCGCCCCGCCCCCTGAACATGGCGGCTTCAGGCCAGCGCGGCCCCTGCTGGCCGAGCCCCGGCTCAGGCGCCAGAAACGCCCGCCACGGGGCCGACGGAGGGCCCAGCCTCCACCGGCGCCGCCGGCAGGTCCGCCCGCTGCAGCAGGCCGCCGCCGGGGCGGTTCACCAGGGTGAGGCGCCCGCCGTGCCGGGCCAGGATCTCATTGGCGATGGCGAGGCCGAGCCCGGCGCCGGGAATCTTGGTCTGGCGCGCCGGATCGACCCGGAAGAAGGGCTCGAACACCTGCCCCATCAGCGCCTCCGGAATGCCGGGCCCGTCGTCCTCGATGGCCAGCACCGCGCGCAGCGGGCCGTCCGCCTCCACGCTGTTCAGGCGCACCGTCACCCGCGCCCCGCCGCCGTGGGTGGCGGCATTGACCACGAGGTTGCGCACCGCCCGCTTCAGCGACAGCGGGCGCCCCAGCACCGTCACCGGCTCGGCATTGAGCAGCACCGCGGGGCGGCCCATCTCCACCACCTCGCTCACCACCTCCGCCGCCATCAGGTCGAGCCGCACCGGCGCGCCGGCTCCGGCCTCCACCTCCTCGCGCACCAGGCGGATGGCGCTGTCAGCGATGCGGTCCAGCTCCGCGAGATCGGAGAGCCACTGCGCCCGCTCCTCCTCGTCGGGGATGAACTCGGCGCGCAGCCGCATCCGGGTCAGCGGGGTGCGCAGGTCGTGGGCGGCGCCGGCGACGATGCGCATGCGGCTTTCCATGGCGCCCTTGAGGCGGGCGGAAAGGCGGTTGATGGCGGCGGCGGCGGCGCGCACTTCCTCCGGTCCTTCCTCCGGCAGCACCGGCGGCTCGCCGTCGGGCCCGATCCGCGCCGCCGCCTCCTCGATGAGGGAGAGCGGCTTCATGATGCGGCGCATCACCAGCAGCACCACCGCGGTGATGCCGGCCACCATCAGGATGAGCCAGGTGGCGAGGTTCAGCGTCCAGCCGGGGCGGCCGAGAATGCCGGGAGGCGGGGGCGGACGCAGGCCGAAGATGTGGGCCCGGGTGACCAGCCAGCGGCCGTCCGCCAGCCGCAGGGTCGCCATGGGCGGGCCCCCTTCGGGCGCGTCCACCACCTCGACCGGAAGCGGCTTTCCGAGCCGGCGCAGGGCTTCCCGCATCTGCTCGGTGGCGAAGGGGTTGCGCTCGCCTTCCGGCCGGTGGGCGCGCACGGCGACGCCCGGCAGGTCATTGGGCAGGTCTTGTGGCAAGTTGTGTGGCGGTTCGCCCGGATCGCCGTCACGGGGGGTGCGCGCCGCGAGCGCGGCGACCAAAGCGAACTGGGTCGCCGCGTCGTCGGCGATGAAGGGCGGGGGTCCCGATGGCGCCGTGAGGAAGAAGGAGGCCACGTTGGCGAACGCCACCACCAGCACCATGGCCACCACCAGCAGCGCCGTGACCTGGGCGCGCAGGCTCCTCACGAGGCCTCCTCCAGCTCGACCCGCACGGCGAGCTGATAGCCGCCGTTCCGAAGGGTCTTGAGGATCTGGTAGGCGCCCTGGTCGCCGAGCTTGCGGCGCAGGCGGCTCACCAGCACGTCCACGGAGCGGTCGAACGGGCCGGCCTCCCGCCCCTTGGTGATATCGAGAAGCTGGTCGCGGGAGAGGATGCGGCCGGGCCGCTCCAGGAACGCCATCAGCAGGTCGAACTCGGCGCCGGTCAGCGTGACCTCGCGGCCGTCGTCGGCGGTGACGCGGCGCAGGTCCGGCTCGGCGCGGAAGCCGGCGAAGCGGAAGGCGCGCGGCGGTGCCTGCTCCGGCTCGCTCGGCGCCGCGCGGCGCAGCACGGCGCGGATGCGCGCCACCAGCTCGCGCGGGTTGAAGGGCTTGCCCAGATAGTCGTCGGCGCCGATCTCAAGGCCGATGATGCGGTCCACATCCTCCTTGAGGGCGGTGAGCAGGATCACCGGCACGTTGGAGGAGGCGCGCAGCTCGCGGCACAGGTCGAGGCCGGAGGCGTCGGGCAGCATCAGGTCCAGTACCACGAGGTCGATGCGCTGGGTGGCGAGCTTCTCGCCCATCTCGCGGCCGTCGCCGGCCATGGTCACGCGGAAGCCCTGGCCCACCAGGTAGCGGCCCAGCAGCTTGCGGATCTCCAGGTCGTCGTCCACGACGAGAATGTGCGCTCCGCTCTCCACCGGCTTCATGCTCCTCTCCCCCGCGCAGCTTACACCAGCGCCCCCGTCCGCGACCGGCGGCGAGCGAGGCATCCCGCGGGTCACCGGTATTAGACGCCCCCGCCGGGCTTCCGGCGCCCGCGCGTGCAACGTTTCTTTGCCGGAACGCGATTGGCAACATTGAATTACAAATCCGCCCGTGCCGGACACGTTGGGATATGGCCGGACCTTCGCGCGCAACAGAGCCGGTCCAGTGTCTCCCCATCGCAATCATCGCCGGAGCGATGGAGATGACGTTTCGAGCCATCCGGGTCCTGCTGCTGTCGGGCGTCGCCGCCTGCCTGGTGGGCGGAGCCGCGGCGCAGGGCAGCGCGGCCAAGACGCAGGATCGCCTGCCGGTGGCCGCCTCCACCCATGCCGCGCGGCCATTCGTGCAGGTGGCGGAGCTCGACATGCCCCCCGGCGCGCCGCCGCCGGAGGCGGGCGGTCTGCTCATCGCGGCCGCCGACGCCCCGCCCGAGCCGCCGCCCGCGGACCCGGCGGCCGGCCCCGGAGCGCGGCCGCTGAGGGGCCCCGGCCCCCGCCGGCCGGGCCCGCCCGGACCGCCCCCCGACCCGCTCGGCTATGCCCGCGCCCTCGCCGGCGCGGAGACCGCCATCGGCATCCGCGCCGACCAGCTCGACGCCTGGCGCGACCTCACCGATGCGCTCCAGGCCAGCCTGCCGCCCCCGCCCCGGCCCGCCGCCGGCGCCGCGAGGACCGGCGAGGCGGCCCCCTTCGCCGCCGTCGACACGCTGGCCGGCCGCCTGCAGGAGCAGGGCCGCACCGGCGAGCGGCTCGCCCGCGCCGTCGCCGCCCTGAAGGCCCGGCTCACACCCGAGCAGCTCGACCGGGTGGCCCGGCTGGGCCCCGCCCTGCTGCCGCCACCGGGCGGACGCTTCCCTCCGCCGCCACCGCCCGGCGGCCCTGGCGCCGAGGATTGAGGACAGCCCCGGACCGGGGGCTCTCGAAAGGGAAGGGATTCTCGCCGCCCTGATCGTCCCTTCCCGGCAGCGGGCGTGCTCCGGCACGCTCGCTGCCCACCTTCGCAACGCACGGAATGCGTTTTTGAAATGGCCCCGAACCGGGGACATCCATGGCAGGGACCTGCCACCTCTCTCCCACCGCTCCGCGCCGCCGCCCCCCGGTGGCCGGAACCACGGCGCCGAGGGTTGAACCTCGCCCCTCTCGCAGGGGGCGTTCGAAAGGAAGGGATTCTCGCCGCCCTGATCGTCCCTTCCTGCGGCGGGCGTGCCTCGGCACGCCCGCCGTTCATGTCTTCGGGCCCGGCTGCATGCGCGGCAGGAAGGCCTGCCCCTCCTCGGCCAGGAAGGCCTGGAGCGCCCGGCCCGCCGGCAGCAGGCGCTTTTCCCGCGCGCGCACCACCAGCCATTGGCGAATCACCGGCAGCCCGGCCACCTCCAGCACCGCGAGGCGCCCGTCCGCCACCTCCGCCGCCACCGTGTGGGCGGAGATGAAGCTGACCCCCAGCCCCGCCATCACCGCCTGCTTGATGGTCTCGTTGGAGCCGATCTCCATGGCGATGGGCGGCGCCGCCGCGCCCGCCTCCTCGAACACCCGCGCCATCAAGATGCGCGTGCCGGAGCCCTCCTCCCGCATCAGGAACGGCTCGCGCGCGAGGTCGGCGGGGGTGAGCCGGCGGCCCACCAGCCGGTGGTCTGTGGGCGCGATGATGACGTGGGGATGGTCGCCGATCACCTCCATCTCCGCATCGAGATCGGCGGGCGGCCGCCCCATCACGGCGAGGTCGAGATCGAGGCTGGCGAGCCCCGAGAGGATCTCGGCCCGGTTGCCGATGACGAGCTTCAGCTCGATGCCCGGATGGCGCCTGCGGAAGGCGGCGAGGGCCATGGGCGCGAAGTATTTCGCGGTGGAGACCACCCCCACCACCACCGCGCCGGCATCGGGGCTCTTGAGGGCGGCGATGGCCCGCTCCGCCTCGCCGAGGGCCTGAAACACGCGCTGCGATGCAGCAACCAGCTCCCGTCCCGCGGCGGTCGGTCGCAGCCGGCCGGCGATCCGCTCGAACACCGGCACCCCCAGCGCATCCTCCAGCGCCTTCATCTGCGCGGTGACGGCGGGCGGGCTCAAATTCAGCTCCTGCGCGGCCTTGGCATAGGAGCCGGAGGCCGCGGCGAGGGCCACCACGCGGAGCTGCTTCAGGGTCCAGTGCACTGCCATATTCAGTTATCGTGAATGCGAAGTTCAGATCATTCAAATTTACCTAATCCGCGGCCCGGTGCAACTTTTGTCCAACAAGACAGGAGGGCCGCCAACATGGGTGCCGACGCCGCCATCGGGCAGATCAAGGATGCAAAGAAGAGGTACGCCGCCGGCGTGCTGAAGTACGCCCAGATGGGCTACTGGGACGGCGACTACCAGCCGAAGGACACCGATGTCCTCGCCCTGTTCCGCGTGACCCCCCAGGAGGGCGTGGACCCCATCGAGGCCGCCGCCGCCGTGGCCGGCGAAAGCTCCACCGCCACCTGGACCGTGGTGTGGACCGACCGCCTCACCGCCGCCGACGTCTACCGCGCCAAGGCGTACAAGGTGGAGCCGGTGCCCGGCCAGCCGGGGCAGTACTTCTGCTACGTGGCCTACGACCTCGACCTGTTCGAGGAAGGCTCGATCGCGAACCTCACCGCCTCGATCATCGGCAACGTCTTCTCGTTCAAGCCGCTGAAGGCCGCCCGACTGGAGGACATGCGCCTGCCGGTGGCCTATGTGAAGACCTTCCGGGGCCCGCCCACGGGCATCGTGGTGGAGCGCGAGCGCCTCGACAAGTTCGGCCGTCCGCTCCTGGGCGCCACCACCAAGCCGAAGCTCGGCCTTTCCGGCAAGAACTACGGCCGCGTGGTCTACGAGGCGCTCAAGGGCGGCCTCGACTTCGTGAAGGACGACGAAAACATCAATTCCCAGCCCTTCATGCACTGGCGGGACCGCTTCCTCTACTGCATGGAGGCCGTCAACAAGGCCCAGGCCGAGACCGGCGAGGTGAAGGGGCACTACCTCAACATCACCGCCGGCACCATGGAGGAGATGTACCGCCGCGCCCAGTTCGCGAAGGAGCTCGGCTCCTGCGTCGTAATGGTGGACCTCATCGTGGGGTGGACCGCGATCCAGTCCATCTCCCACTGGTGCCGCGAGAACGACATGATCCTGCACATGCACCGCGCGGGACACGGCACCTACACGCGGCAGAAGAACCACGGCGTCTCCTTCCGCGTCATCGCCAAGTGGCTGCGCCTGGCGGGCGTCGACCACCTGCACGCGGGCACCGCGGTGGGCAAGCTGGAAGGCGACCCCATGACCGTGCAGGGCTACTACAACGTCTGCCGCGAGATGACGACCAAGACCGACCTCGCCCGCGGCCTGTTCTTCGACCAGGAATGGGCGGGCCTCAGGAAGGTGATGCCGGTGGCCTCCGGCGGCATCCACGCCGGCCAGATGCACCAGCTCATCGACCTGTTCGGCGACGACGTGGTGCTTCAGTTCGGCGGCGGCACCATCGGCCACCCCGACGGCATCCAGGCCGGCGCCACCGCCAACCGCGTCGCGCTGGAAGCCATGATCCTCGCCCGCAACGAGGGCCGGGACATCCGCAACGAGGGCCCGGAGATCCTCATCGACGCCGCCAAGTCGTGCGCCCCGCTGAAGGCCGCGCTCGATACCTGGGGCGAGGTGACCTTCAACTACGCCTCCACCGACACGTCCGACTACGTGCCCACCGCGTCCGTCGCCTGAGGAGAGAGAAGATGCGCATCACCCAAGGAACCTTCTCCTTCCTGCCGGACCTCACCGACGCGCAGATCAAGGCCCAGGTGCAGTATTGCCTGGAGCAGGGCTGGGCGGTCTCGGTCGAATACACGGACGATCCGCACCCCCGGAACAATTACTGGGAGATGTGGGGCCTGCCCATGTTCGACCTGAAGGACGCGGCCGGCGTGTTCGGCGAGATCGCCGCCTGCCGCGCCACCTTCCCCAACCAGTATGTGCGGGTGAACGCCTTCGACTCCACCCGCGGCTGGGAGACGGTGCGCCTCTCCTTCCTGGTGCAGCGGCCGGAGAAGGAGGACGGCTTCCGCCTCGACCGCACCGAGGGAGAAGGCCGCGTCCAGCGCTACGCCATGCGCCACCGCGCCCAGTTCGAGGCGCGCTGACCTCGAACGAAAGCGCCGGCCGCCCGCGACCCGTCTGCCTCCGCGGGCGGCCCCTCATGCCCCCGGCCCGGCCTTCGGCCGGCGCCGCGCGGGGCTTGGACAAGAACCTTGGACAAGAACCTTGAACAAGAACCTTGAACAAGACCCATGAGGCCAGCTCAGGGCCTTGCCTTCACCACCACCCGCTTCACCAGCGCGGCTGTTCCCACCGCGCAACTTAGCCGAGGATCGAGCGATGCTTGACGCAACCCTCTCCGCCCCGACCGCCGCGTTGCCGGCGGGGGACGCCGACGGCAGGCTCGACCTCGGTGCTCTCTTCCAGGAGAGCGAGGTGCCGGAATTCCTGGCCGACCTCGAAGCCGAGCTGATCGGCCTGAAGCCGGTGAAGCGGCGCATCCGCGAGATCGCGGCCCATCTCGTCATCGGCCGCGCCCGCGAGACGCTGGGCCTCAACGCCGGCGCGCCCACGCTCCACATGACGTTCACCGGCAACCCCGGCACCGGCAAGACCACGGTCGCCCTCAAGATGGCGCAGATCCTCCACCGCCTCGGCTATGTCCGGCGCGGACATCTGGTCTCGGTGACGCGCGACGACCTGGTCGGGCAGTACATCGGCCACACCGCTCCGAAGACCAAGGAGATACTGAAGAAGGCCATGGGCGGCGTGCTGTTCATCGACGAGGCCTATTACCTCTATCGGCCCGAGAACGAGCGCGACTACGGCCAGGAGGCCATCGAGATCCTGCTGCAGGTGATGGAGAACCAGCGCGACGACCTCGTGGTGATCCTCGCCGGCTACAAGGAGCGGATGGACCGCTTCTTCGAGAGCAATCCCGGCTTCCGCTCCCGCATCGCCCACCACATCGACTTCCCCGACTATGAGGACGACGAGCTGGTGGCCATCGCCAGGACCATGGCCGAGGCAGCGGACTACCGCTTCAGCCCCGAGGCCGAGCAGGCGCTCGCGGAATATGTGACGACGCGCCGCGCGCAGCCCAATTTCGCCAACGCCCGCTCCATCCGCAACGCCTTCGACCGCATGCGCCTGCGCCAGTCGCTGCGCCTGTTCGACGCCGGCGGCCTCACCGACCGCGCGGCGCTGGAAACCCTCACCGAGGGGGACGTGCGGGCAAGCCGCGTGTTCTCCGGCGGCATCGATACGCCGCACGCCGCCGCACGCATTTAAGACTAAAGTTCGATACGAACCAGACCACATGACGGCCCGCCGAACGGGCCGCAGGGCCGAAGACCCAGGGAGAAGAACGCCATGTTGGAGCCTCAGGCGGCGCCGGCCGCCGAAAGCCGTGCCGCGCCCGGCATCACCCTTGCCGCCGCGCTCGATGAATGGGCGGGCGGCGACGGCGCCCGCCGGCAGGTGGCCCGGACGCTGGAAGCGCTGGCGAAGGGCGCCGTGGCGCTCGCCGCCAAGATCGGCGAAGGCCCGCTCGGCGGCGATCTCGCCGCCACCCTCTCCAGCGGCGAGGCCGGCGAGGGGCAGAAGGCGCTCGACGTGATCGCCAACGACATCGTCATCTCCGCCCTCGCCGAAGCGCCCGTGGCGGCCGTGGCCTCGGAGGAGAACGAGGCGAGCGTGGTGCTCGACGAAAACGCGCCGCTGCTGGTGGCCATCGACCCGCTCGACGGCTCCTCCAACATCGACACCGACATGTCGGTGGGCACCATCTTCGCCGTGTTCCTCCGGCCTGAGGGTGTCAGCGCCAGCGATGCCGCCGCCTTCTTCCAAAGCGGGCGCGACCAGCTCGCGGCGGGTTATGTCGTCTACGGGCCGCACGTGGCGCTGATGCTGACGGTGGGCGCCGGCACCTGGCACTTCGCGCTCGACCGCGCCGGCGAATTCCGCCTGGCCGACCCGCGCGTGAGCGTGAAGGAGGGCCTCGCCGAGTTCGCCATCAACATGTCGAACTACCACCACTGGGACGAGCCGGTGCGCGCCTATGTGGACGATTGCCTCACCGGAATGTCCGGCCCGCGCGAGCGCGCGTTCAACATGCGCTGGGTGGCCTCCATGGTGGCGGATGCCCACCGCATCTTCCGCCGCGGCGGCATCTATCTCTATCCCGGCGACGGCCGGAAGGGCTACGCCCAGGGCCGCCTGCGCCTGCTCTACGAGGCCTTCCCCGTCGCCTTCCTGATGGAGCAGGCGGGCGGCGCCGCCACCGACGGGCGCGCGGCCATCCTGGAGCGCACCGCCAACGCCCTGCACCAGCGCGTGCCGTTCGTGTTCGGCGCCAGGGACGAGGTGGCCCGCGTCGCGCGCTACCACCTCGCGCCCGCCGGCCACGGCGAGCGCTCTCCCCTGTTCGCGCGGCGCGGGCTTTTCATCTGATTTCCGGCGGGGCTCAAAATGTCGGTCAAGCATCCCATCATCGTCGTCACCGGCTCGTCGGGCGCGGGGACGACCTCGGTCAAGCGTACCTTCGAGCAGATCTTCCGCCGCGAGGGCGTGAAGGCGGCCTATGTGGAGGGCGACGCCTTCCACCGCCACGACCGGCTTGAAATGCGCGAGCTGATGGCCGCCGAGGCGGCCAAGGGCAACAAGCACTTCTCCCATTTCTCGCCGCAGACCAACCTGCTGGGCGAGCTGGAGACCCTCTTCCGGGACTACGGCGCCACCGGCTCCGGCCGCTTCCGCCACTATGTGCACGACGCCGGCGAGGCCAAGCTCTACGGCGCCGAGCCCGGCCGCTTCACCGGCTGGGAGGCCGTGGAGCAAGGCACCGACGTGCTGTTCTACGAGGGCCTGCACGGCGCGGTGGTGACCGACGACATCAACATCGCCCGCCACGCGGACCTGAAGATCGGCGTGGTGCCGGTCATCAACCTTGAATGGATCCAGAAGATCCACCGCGACAAGGCGACCCGCGGCTATTCCACGGAAGACGTGACCGACACCATCCTGCGCCGCATGCCGGACTACGTGCGCTACATCTGCCCGCAGTTCACCGAGACCGACATCAACTTCCAGCGCGTGCCCACGGTGGACACCTCCAACCCCTTCATCGCGCGGTGGATCCCGACGCCGGACGAATCCATGGTGGTGATCCGCTTCCGCGACCCCCACGGCATCGATTTCCCGTACCTGCTCTCCATGATCCACAACAGCTTCATGTCGCGGGCGAATTCCATCGTCATCCCCGGCAACAAGCAGGATCTCGCCATGCAGCTCCTGCTCACCCCGCTCATCATGAAGCTGATGGACCGCAAGCGCCGGGCCGAATGAGCCCGGCTGGAGCATCCTTCACGCGAACGGGCATCCGCTTCGCCTGAAGATGCCCCAGGGGCCGGGGCGCCGGCTTCGGGCGAGCGCGTTCTCTCGCCCGCGGCGCTCCGGCCCTGCCCTTCGCGGCCCCTTCCCGGCGCACGGGGAAAAGGCCGCGACCCCTCTCCCGCGCGCGTGGGGGAGACGGGGGAGGATGGCACGTTCCAAGAGCCCTGGGACGCGTGGCAGCCATCCTCCCCCACGTCCCCGCCGCGCGCCCGGATCGAGGCGCGGGCGCTGTCCCGCGGGGCGCGGTGCCGCCCCGATGCCGGCCGCGCGCCGACCGGCCAACGGCACCCACGAGAATCCAGCCCGCCGCGCGCCGCGGAGCAGGCCGGCGGACGCCGCCACAGGGAGAGAAGACCATGACCGCCCATGCCATGCCGACCCCACCGGCCCCCGCGCCCGCCCCCGGCGCGCCGGGTGCGCTCTCCTGGCCCGTGACCGCCGCCCTCAGGGCGCTGGCCATGGACGCCGTGGAGCAGGCGAAGTCGGGCCACCCCGGCGCGCCGCTCGGCATGGCGGAGATCGCCGCCGTGCTGTGGCGCGGGCACCTGCGGCACAATCCCGCCGATCCCGCCTGGCCGGACCGCGACCGCTTCGTGCTCTCCAACGGGCACGGCTCCATGCTCATCTATGCATTGCTGCACCTGACCGGCTACGACCTGCCCATCGCCGAGCTGAGGCGCTTCCGCCAGCTCCACGCGAAGACCCCCGGCCATCCCGAGCTGGGCATGACGCCCGGCGTGGAGACCACCACCGGGCCGCTCGGCCAGGGCCTCGCCAATGCGGTGGGCATGGCGCTGGCGGAGAAGACGCTGGCGGCCCAGTTCAACCGGCCGGGCCTGTCCATCGTCGATCACCGCACCTTCGTGTTCCTGGGCGACGGCTGCCTGATGGAGGGCATCAGCCACGAGGTGTGCTCGCTGGCCGGGCGGCTCGGCCTCGGCAAGCTCGTCGCCTTCTACGACGACAACGGCATCTCCATCGACGGCAAGGTGGAGGAGTGGTTCCCGGACGACACCCCCGCCCGCTTCGAGGCCTATGGCTGGCAGGTGCTGCGCGCCGTGGACGGCCACGACCCCGCCGCCATCGCCGCCGCCGTGGAGGCCGCGCTCGCCGAGACCGGCAGGCCGTCGCTCATCTGCTGCCGCACCGTCATCGGCCGCGGCGCCCCCACCAAGCAGGGCCACCAGGACACCCACGGCGCGCCGCTGGGGCCGGAGGAGATCGCCCGCACCCGCGAGGCCATGGGCTGGACGCACGCCCCCTTCGAGGTGCCCGCCGAGGTCTATGCCGCTTGGGACGCCCGCAAGGCCGGCGCCGCCCGCCAGCAGGCCTGGGAGGCGCGCATGGCCGCCTATGAGCGCGCCTATCCGCAGGAGGCGGCCGAGTTCCGCCGCCGCATTTCCGGCGACCTCTCGTCCGCGTTCGCGCCCGCCTTCGACGCCGCGCGCGAGGCCGCCATCGCCAAGCGCGAGACCATCGCCACCCGCAAGGCCAGCCAGCAGGCGCTGGCGGCGCTGGCCCCCGCGGTGCCGGAATTCCTGGGCGGCTCGGCGGACCTCGCCCACTCCAACCTCACCACCTATCCCGGCGCGACGCCGGTGACGCGCGATGCGGCCGGCAACCAGGTGCTCTATGGGGTGCGCGAGTTCGGCATGTCGGCCATCGCCAACGGCATCGCGCTGCACGGCGGCTTCATCCCGTTCGTGGCCACCTTCCTGGTGTTCTCCGATTACGCCCGCAACGCCATGCGCATGAGCGCGCTGATGGGGCAGAGGGTCATCTACATCCTCACCCACGATTCCATCGGCCTCGGGGAGGACGGGCCCACCCACCAGCCGGTGGAGCATGTGGAGAGCCTGCGCCTCATCCCCAATCTCGACGTGTGGCGGCCCGCCGACACGGTGGAGACGCTGGCGGCGTGGTGCTCCGCCCTCACCCGCAGGGACGGGCCCACCGCCCTCATCCTCTCCCGCCAGAACCTGCCCACCTGGGCCCACACCCCCGCCCAGGCCGACGCCATGGCCGACGGCGCCTATGTGCTGCGCGAAGGCGCCGGCACGCCCCAGGCGGTGCTGGTCGCCACCGGCTCGGAGGTGAAGCTCGCCGCCGCCGCCGCCGAGCTGCTGGAGGCGGAGGGCATCTCCACCCGCCTCGTCTCCATGCCCTGCCGCGAGCGGTTCGAGGCGCTCTCCGCCGCCGCCCGCGCGGCCCTGGTGCCGGACATCGTGCCCATCGTGACCGTGGAGGCGGGAGTGACGCGGGGCTGGCGCGGGCTAGGCGGCTCCACCGTCACCGCCATCGGCATCGACCGCTTCGGAGAATCCGCGCCGGAGAAGGAGCTGTGGCCCCTGTTCGGCTTCACCGCCGAGAAGGTGGCCGAGGCCGTGCGCCGCGCGACGGCGTGAACACCGCCGGGAGGGGCGCGCACGCCGCGCTCCCGAACGAACGACATCGCGAACCCAAGGAGAGGATGATGGCCCTCGTGTCCATGCGCCAGCTGCTCGACCATGCGGCGGAGCATTCCTATGGCCTGCCGGCCTTCAACGTGAACAACATGGAGCAGGTGAAGGCCATCATGGAGGCGGCCCGCGCCACCTCCTCGCCGGTGATCCTCCAGGGCTCCGCCGGGGCGCGCAAATATGCGGGCGAGGCGTTCCTGCGCCACCTCATCGCCGCCGCCGTGGAGGCCTATCCGGAGATTCCGGTGGTGATGCACCAGGACCACGGCGCCTCTCCCGCCGTGTGCCTCGCGGCCATCCGCTCCGGCTTCTCCTCGGTGATGATGGACGGCTCGCTGAAGGAGGACGGCAAGACCCCGGCCGACTACGACTACAACGCCGCCGTCACCGCCAAGGTGGTGGAGCTCGCCCATGCGGTGGGCGTCTCGGTGGAGGGCGAGCTCGGCTGCCTCGGCTCCCTGGAGACCGGCAAGGGCGAGGCCGAGGACGGCCACGGCGCCGAGGGCGCGCTCGACCATTCCAAGCTGCTGACCGATCCCGACGAGGCCGCGCAGTTCGTGAAGGCGACCCAGTGCGACGCCCTCGCCATCGCCATCGGCACCTCCCACGGCGCCTACAAATTCACCCGCAAGCCCACCGGCGACATCCTCTCCATCGCGCGGGTGAAGGCCATCCACCAACGCATCCCCACCACCCACCTCGTGATGCACGGCTCCTCCTCCGTGCCCCAGGAGCTGCTGGAGGAAATCCGCACCTACGGCGGCGACATCAAGGAGACCTACGGCGTGCCGGTGGAGGAGATCCAGGAAGGCATCCGCCACGGCGTGCGCAAGGTGAACATCGACACCGACATCCGCCTCGCCATGACCGCGGCCATGCGCCGGGTGGCGGCGAAGAACCCCTCGGAGTTCGACCCGCGCAAGCTGCTCTCCGCCGCCATGGACGAGGCGAAGAAGGTGTGCATCTCCCGCTTCGAGGCGTTCGGCTCCGCCGGCCAGGCGGAAAAGATCCGCCCCATCGATCTCGACGACATGGCCCGGCGCTACGCCGCCGGCAGCCTTGCCCAGACGGTGCACTAGAGCATTTTCGAGCGACGTGGATCCCGGTTCGCGTGAAGAAAATGCGTGATCTCGGGAATCCAGGGCATTTCCCCGACTCCATGCGACGGGGACATGCCCTGACGCCATCGGCCCCGGTCCCCGGACCGGGGCTGATCGAGCGGGCCCGGACGCCGCGCGGGGCGGCGAGAGGACCATGGGCGCAGCCCGTGGTTCCCGGCACGAGGCCGCCGGGCCGGGC
The DNA here is from genome assembly GCF_043194895.2 of Xanthobacter albus. NCBI lineage: Bacteria > Pseudomonadati > Pseudomonadota > Alphaproteobacteria > Hyphomicrobiales > Xanthobacteraceae > Xanthobacter > Xanthobacter albus. The sequence continues at coordinate 439,821 of NZ_CM195532.1, forward strand.
CGGGGCTCCGGGAGCGCCCTCCCCCGGAGCCCCGGCCGGCGGGACGACACGCACCTTTCATCGCCCCGCCGTGGAGAACCGGCCCCAGGCCGGCTATGAAGACCGCAGATTCTGAGCATCGAGGAGGCTCCCATGGCCCGCGCGCACCCCGTCATCGCCCCGTCCATCCTCTCGGCCGACTTCACCCGCCTCGGCGCGGAGGTGGACGCGGTGCTCGCCGGCGGGGCCGAGTGGATCCATTTCGACGTGATGGACAACCACTACGTGCCGAACCTCACCATCGGCCCGCTGGTGCTCCAGTCCCTGCGCAAGGCGACCGACGCCTTCATCGACGTGCACCTGATGGTGAAGCCGGTGGACGGCATGATCGAGGCCTTCGCGGGCGCGGGCGCCGACCTCATCTCCTTCCACCCGGAGGCGAGCGAGCATGTGGACCGCTCGCTCCAGCTCATCCGCTCCAAGGGCGTGAAGGCGGGCCTCGTGTTGAACCCCGCCACCCCCCTCTCCGTGCTCGACTACACGCTGGACGCGCTCGACCTGGTGCTGGTGATGTCGGTGAACCCCGGCTTCGGCGGGCAGGCGTTCATTCCCGGCGCGCTCGGCAAGCTGAAGGCCATCCGCGAGCGCATCGACGCCACCGGCCGCGACATCCGCCTGGAGATCGACGGCGGGGTGAAGGTGGACAACATCGGCGCCATCGCGGCGGCGGGGGCGGACACCTTCGTGGCCGGCAGCGCCATCTTCGGCGCGAAGGACTATGCCGCCACCATCGCCGCCATGAAGCGCGAGATCGGCGCCGCCACCGGCGCGGCCGCCGCCGCCTGAACCGCGGCCCGGCACGCCATCGGCTCCGGTCTCCGGCCGGCGCGAGGCGTGTTTCGCCTGCAAGTCGGGTTCGCCCGAACGCCGCGTCGGCCCCGCCGGAAGCCCAAGGGAACGGCCCGTGAGGACGTTCGCGGGCCTTCGGCGTCAGGGCGCGGGCGCGAAGGCCACCGTGCGGCCGAAGAAGCGCGAGGCGATGCGCGAGGCGAGGACCGGATCGCCCGTGGTGAGGAACCGCCGCGCGCCGGCGCCGCCCGTGTCCAGCTCCGGGTGGCGGCCGAGGTAGGCGCCGAGGCTGCGCGCCGTCACCTCGGGCTGGGACAGGATGCGCGTCTTGGCCGGCAGCGCGCGGCGGAACAGCGGCTCCACCAGCGGATAATGGGTGCAGCCGAGGATGCAGACATCGGGCGCGCGGCCCCCCATCCCCGCCAGCAGGTCGGCCGCATAGCCCTCCACGGCGCGGGCGAGCGCCGCTTCCCCCGCATCGTCCTCGATCAGCCGCACGAGGCTGGGGCAGGCCTGCTGCCACACCTCCACGTGGGGCGCGCGCTTGTGGATCTCCCCCGCGAACGCGCCGCTCTCCACCGTGTGGCGGGTGGCGAACACCGCCGCCGCCACCTCGGCCTCCCTCGCCGGACGCGCCAGCGGCGGCTGGTCGGCGATCCAGGGCACGCCCGTCACCTCCTCCACCACCGGCACGATGACGCCGAGCACCCGCCGCGCGGGATAAGCGCGGGGCAGCCATTCGCGCTGCAGCCGGCGCAGGCCACGCGCCGCCGCCGTGTTGCAGGCGAGGATCACCAGCCCGCAGCCCTCGCGGAACAGCCGCTCCACGGCGCGCACAGTGAGGGCGTAGATCTCCTCGGGCGACTTGTCGCCATAGGGGGCGTGGGCGTGGTCGCCGAGATAGACGAGGTTCCGGTCCGGAAGGGCCGCATCGAGGGCGCGCATGACCGTGAGGCCGCCGCTTCCCGAATCGAAGACACCGATGCTCATGGGCAGGTTCATGCCGGGAAAAGCCGGCCGCGGCCAGCCCCCTCCCCTCGGGGAGAGGGCCGTTCGCGCGGGGCCGCGCTCAGGCGATCTTGCGTTCCGCCTTGGCGTGCATGGAGCCGGTCTCGCGCGCCCGCACATGCCAGGAGAGGGCCTCCTCGATGATGTGGGGCGTGTGGCCGCCGCGCGCGGTGGCGCGGGCGAAATAGTCTTCCATCTCGTCGCGGAACGTGGGGTGCACGCAATTGTCGATGATGACGCGCGCCCGCTCGCGCGGCGCCAGCTCGCGCAGGTCGGCGAGGCCCACCTCGGTGATGAGGATGTCCACGTCGTGCTCGGTGTGGTCCACGTGGCTCGCCATGGGCACCACGGAGGAGAGCGCCCCGCCCTTGGCGATGGACTTGGTGACGAACACCGAAAGATAGGCGTTGCGGGCGAAATCGCCCGAGCCGCCGATGCCGTTCATCATGTGGGTGCCGCCCACATGGGTGGAGTTCACGTTGCCGTAGATGTCGAATTCCAGAGCCGTGTTGATGCCGATGATGCCGAGGCGGCGGATGATCTCCGGATGGTTGGAGATCTCCTGCGGCCGCAGGATGAGGCGCGACTTGTAGTCGGTGATGTGCGGCATCACCTGGTCGTGCTTGGCCTTCGACAACGTGATGGACGAGCCGGAAGCGAAGTTCATCTTGCCGGCGTCGAACAGGTCGAAGGTCGAATCCTGGAGCACCTCGGAATACATGGTGAGGTCATGGAACGGGCTCTCGATGAAGCCGTGCATGACCGCGTTGGCGATGGTGCCGATGCCCGCCTGGAGCGGCTGCAGCCGCTCGGTGAGGCGGCCGATCTTCACCTCGTGCTTCAGGAACTCCATGAGATGGGAGGCGATGGCCGCGGTCTCGTGGTCCGGCGGCAGCACGTTGGAGGCCGAATCCAGCTTCTCCGTGATGACGATGGCCGCGATCTTCTCCGGCGGGATCGGGATGAAGGGCAGGCCCACCCGGCTCTCGGGCGTCACCACCGGAATCGGCTCGCGGAACGGGCGGCGGGTGGGGATGTAGATGTCGTGCAGGCCTTCCAGCTCGGCCGGCTGGGTCAGGTTGATCTCGACGATCACCTTCTCCGCCAGGATGGCGAAGGTGGCCGAATTGCCCACCGAGGTGGTGGGCACGATGCCGCCGGACGCGGTGATGCCCACCGCCTCGATCACCGCCACGTCGATGGGGCCGAGCTGGTGGGTGCGCAGGTGCTCCACCGTCTCCGACAGGTGCTGGTCGACGAACATCACCTCGCCGGAATTGATGGCCTTGCGCAGCGCCGGGTCCGACTGGAAGGGGATGCGGCGCGAGAGCAGGTGGGCTTCCGCCATCTGCTTGTCGAGGTCGTTGCCCAGCGAGGCGCCGGTGATGAGGGTGATCTTGAGCGGCTCGCCCCTGGCGTGGGCGTCCTTGGCGCGGGCGGCGAGCGCCATGGGCACCGCCTTCGCCTCGCCGGCGCGGGTGAACCCGCTCATGCCGAGGATCATCCCGTCCTTGATGTGGCTGGCCGCTTCCTCGGCGGACACGATCTTGTCGCGCAGGGAGGCGAGGCGAATACGATCTTGAGGCATGGCGGCGTTCCCCCGAGGGTTTCCTCAGTCAGTCTTCTCGTCGCGCATAGCGAGCGCGGTGCGTTCCTCGGAATTCGACTAAAGGCAATACGCCCCTCAGGCCATGATGCAAACCGGCAGGCCGAATATGTCGCGCCCCGGCGGGTCGGGAAAGCGCAAAGCCTTGCCATATGCCACTCTTTCGGCGCTCCACGCGCAGGCACACGCATCGATCAGGTCGTCCAGCCCTGCTTTGAGCGCAAGGGCGCATTGCACCACAAGCGCATCCACCGGTATTCCATGGGACGCGAGCAGAGACCGCCGCAGCTCCAGCCCGGGCGGATGCGGGCGATTCCCCACCTTCTTCGGCAGCGCCAGGGGCTGGCCGCCGTTCATGGCCCAGAAGGCCACCTCGGGGTGGCATTCATGCACCATACCGACGAGTTCCGGCCGCGCGCGCAGCAGGGCATCCGCCTCGCCGATCTTCGGAAACAGGTGAAAGCACTGCTTCGCCACCGCCCGCGGCGGATCGGAGGTGGCGCGGGCCGCCGCGCAGGCGGCGCGATAGCGCGCGCCCTCGTCCTCCCCATCGGCGAGGCCCGCCATCACCGCCGCACGCGCGGGCACGGAAAAGACGCTGGACTGCCGCGCGCCGAGCTGGGGCCGCACCAGCCCCTCGGGCACGCGCCCGCCCGGCCCCACCCGCTCCGGCAGGCCGATGGGAATGTCGATGGCGACCACGGGAAAGGGCGGCTCCGCGAGGAGATCCTCAAGCCGCGCGAGGCGGCTCAGCTCCAGGCGCGATCCGCCATCCCAGCGCGCGCAGATCCAGCCGCCGCGACAGCCGTCGATGCCCACGAAGCCGGGGCCCGGATGCGCGCTTCCCGCAGGGGGCGCCAGTGTCGTCGTCATGGAGCGGCCCGTCATTCCACGGCGCCCCCTGCCGAATTTCCGGCCGGGCGACGGCTTGGGGCGACGGCTTGGGGCGGGTCCTCAGTCCTCGCCCGCCCGCGCCTGCGGCAGGGGGATGGTGGAGGGCTGGGGCGCCGGCGCCGAATAATACTTGCGCTTGGGCACGGAGCCCGTGACATCGCCGCCAGCCCCCGGCGCATAGGACATGGGGCCGGGCGGGCGCTGGCCCTCCGGGCCCACCTGCCAGCCGGGCGGCAGCTGGTTCGGGCCCGGCCGGGGCGCGGGCGCCCGGCTGGGCTGCGACTGCGGCGGCAGCGGCGCCGGCGGCGGCTCCGGCGCATAGACGGGCTGCGGCGCATAGACCGGCGGCTGCGCATAGACCGGCGGCTGCGCCATCGGGCGCGGCGGCTCGGGCGCGGGTTCCGGAGCGGCCTGCGGAGGCTCCGGCTGCATGGGCGGCTGCGCGGGCGGAGCCGCCGGCAGGGGCTGCATGGCCGCCATGGCGGGCGCCGGCATGGGCTTGGGCGCGGGCTTGCAGATGGTGCGGCCCTTGGCGTGCCGCATCAGGTCCACATGGATGTGATCGTAGTGAAAGACGTTGGAGCCGGGCGCGAGCACGGTGGTGAAGCGGTCGCAGGCGCCCGCCTGCACCTGGAGCAGGAAGCCGCGCTCCTCCGGCTTGCCCTTCCAGCCGTCCTTGACGGTGATCCAGCGCCCGTCGGCGGTGCGAAAGGCGCCCACGTCCAGCGCGTTGCCGAAGGCGTGCTCGGAAATCTTGGTGTTGGCCTGCCCGTTCATGTTGCGGCAGGAGTAGGACGACATCTGGCGGACGGCGACCACCGGCTGGCCCAGCCACGCCTCGGCGGCCGGCTCCACCACCTGCTGCACCCAGGCGTCCAGCTCGCGGATCACCGGGCAGGCGAGCCGGGCGGACGGCTCCACCACCACGTTGCCCTCGGCGAAGGCATGCACGCGGAAGGGGTGCTCCATGCCGCAGGCACCTTCGCCGCCAATGGCGGACAACGGCTCCATGAAGGCGGAGGGCACCACGCCCTTTTCCGCCAGGCACTGCTCCTCGGCCTCGACGCGCCAGGCCTCCCGCCCGCTTTCGCCGAAGCGGCAGCCGGTGAGGAGGAGGGCGCCGACGAGCGGAGCAAAAAGATACCAGTGACCGCCGCGCATCATGGGCGGAACACTGGCGGATGCGGCCTTGCGGAGAAGTTAAGAGGGGCGAGATTTCCAGTGTTCCGACCGCGCGGCCGCCGTTGGTCAGCCCGGCAGGGAGGACTTGTCCGCCGCGCTGCCGGCCGTCTCGGTCTCGCCGGCGGGAACGGCAGCGGTGGCGTTCGTCGCGCGCGGCCGGGGGCTCGTGGCCGCGTCCCCCGGCGCGGGCGCGGCATCGGGCCGCTCCTCCACCGCCGACTGCAGCCTGAGCGCGAGCTGGCGCAGCTCCTCCGGCATGTCTTCCTGGCTGTAGTCGTCGAACAGCTGGCGCAGTTCGCGGCCCAGCAGATCCTGCCGCGCGGAGATGTCGCGTCGATGAGGAGTGCGCATGCCGCCGGCCTCTTTCTGGTCCCGCATGATCTTGGGGAAGGGCGATAGGATCATCGCGCGGCCACCCCGCGGCGCCTGGCGGAAACACCCGCCGACGCGCGCCGGCCTCGCGACGCATGCGCCGCGTGTGGAGGTGACTTTCCACCTCCACGCCCGGCGCCCCCCGTGTTGCATTCCCCCACCGGCGTTTCAATATGGGGGAACCCCGCATCTGCCATGCGCGGGTGTCCTCCCCACCGCCGGCTCAATCCCGGTACAGCCGGCTGGAGCCATCGGTCAAAGGCGGCTCCGCCGCATCGGCGTCGGCCGCCTCGCGGACCACGTTGTTCGCGGAGAACTCCACCGCCACCCGGCGCAGCAGCGCCTGCTCCTCATCGGCCATCCGCACCCGGACGCGCCGAGCCGCCGGGCGCGGAAAATCACGCGCGCATTCCTGCGGCGAGAACTCCATCGTGTCGTAGCCGTGGTGGACCCCGCTCGCGGGCCGCGCGGATGGGGGCGTAGGCCCCGCTGCGGGTTGCGTTTCCTTCATGGCATCCTCCGTGCCCATCATCGCGGTCATAACGCGTGATCCTCACGCCGGTTCCCCGCGGGCCCGGACTCGCGAAGGCATGACGCCGCAGCCCCGGCCGGAAACGAAAAAGGGCGCTCGTGGAGCGCCCTTCGTCATTGCGTGCATCGAAGCCATGCCGTCCACCCCCAGGCGTACGGCCACGGGGCATGGAACACGGGGGGCATGGGATCAGCGGCACTGCACCTGGTAGCGGTTGCCATAGGCATCGCGCGCCCAGCACGCCCTGGGGGTGGTCTCGGCGCCGATGATGGCGCCGGTGCCGGCGCCGATCAGGCCGCCCACCAGGGCGCCGGTGCCGGAGCCGGTCGCCGCCGCGCCGATGGCGGCACCCGCGCCGCCGCCGAGCAGGGCGCCGCCCACGGCGCGGTCCTGACGGGAATACTCGCTGCAACCGGCGAGAGCGAGCGCCATGGCACCCGCGATGAGAGCCGCCTTCATAGTCTTCTCCCTTGCCCAGGTCCCGCCCCGAGGGTCGAGACGTTCAGCCGAAACTGGTGAGCCCACGCGCGCCGGCGCCGGGAAAACGCGGCGCGACAACGGGCGCCGGGCCCCGCGGAGCCCGACGCGACGGCATATAGCACATCGCCGCCTGCCCCGCCCAGGGCCGCCGGCCCGCGCAGAGGAACACGCCGGCCCCCGCCGCCACAAGGCCTTGCAGGCGCCGGCCGGCGGATCAGTCCTTGGCGTTGAGGGCCGCGTCGGCGGCGGCGGCGAAACCGTTGAAGGAGATGGGTACCGCCACCCGCTTGCGGGCGCCGTCCACGAACTCCAGGCGCCCCGGGCCCTTGGCGGCCTTGAGGGCGGCGAGCTGGTCGGCCTTCAGCTCGACATCGGCGAAGCAGCTGCGCGGGCAGGTGGAGAAGGCGGTGTCGATGCCGCTCTGGGCCTTCTCGTCGGCATAGAGGGTCGCGCCCGGCGGCAGGAACACGCCGGCGGGCAGCTGCACCACGAGGCGCGGCGGCTGGTCCTTGGCGAGGCGCCCCACCACCACCTGCGCCAGCAGCCCCTGCTGGCCCTGAGCCTGGACGCCGGTGGCCGCCTCGCAGATCTTCCCGCCCTGCGGCTGGGCGGTGACGCAGCGCACCGTCCAGTCGCCATAGGTGGCGGTGGTGGCCTGCGGGTTGGCTTCGGCAGCCGCCGGCGCGGGCGCGGCAGCGGGCTTCTTGGCCTGTGCCGAAGCGGCCGGCTGCGCGGGGGCGGCGGCCTGCGCCAGTGCGTCAGCACCGCCCATGGCGGCGAGGCCGAGCGCCAGCACCAGCGCGGAAACGCGACGGGACTTCAGGAGACGAGCGGGAGACGCCATCAATGGGAACCTCTGGCAGGACATGGTCTGGCGGTGATCCTGGACCGCCCCTCACGGCAACCGGCACTCGCGGCTCCGCAGCGGGCCCGGCCCGGCGCCACGCGGGCCACCGGCCGGAACGCCAATCCCGAAACCGCGAAGGGCACCGGGCTCCGGCACCACCGGCGGGAGGTATCGTTCGGTCGCCCCGCATCCACCAGCACGCAAAGGTTGCAATCGCACCCTGTCCGCGCCTGCAACAGGATAACGGCGCCGAAAACGGCCCGGCGACACCCCGCGGCCGGCGGCGGATCAGAACTCCACGTCGAGCTCTTCCAGCTCCTCGGGCTCGTCGAAGGCGCCGGCGATCCACTCCTGCATGGCGGGCAGCGCCATGATGCGGTCGCGATAGGCGGCCGTCTCGGCGTCGAGCGGCACGTCGTAGGTGGTGAAGCGCGAGCAGACCGGCGCATACATGGCGTCGGCCAGGGTCGGCGCCGCGCCCATCAGGAACGGGCCGCCGTGGGCGGTGAGGGAGCCGCGCCAGATGGCGAGGATGCGGTCGATATCCGCCTGGGCGCCGGCCCAGACCTTGAAGCCGGGGTAGCGGGCCTTGATGTTCATGGGCAGCGCCGAGCGCAGGTTGGCGAAGCCCGAGTGCATCTCGCCGGAGATGGAGAGGCAGTGTGCGCGCACCGCCCGGTCGGCCGGCAACAGCCCCGCCTGCGGAAAGATCTCGGCCAGCACGGAGCCGATGGCGAGCGTGTCCCAGACGGTGATGTCGTCGAGCACCAGGCGCGGCACCAGGAACGACGGCGACAGCAGCAGCAGCTCCGCCCGCGCGCCGGGGTCGTCCGCCGGCACGCGCTCCTCCTCGAAGGCGAGGCCCGCCATCCTGCACAAGAGCCAGCCGCGCAGCGACCAGGATGAGTAATTCTTGCTGGAGATGGTGAGAGTTGCCATGCTTGCCATGCGCCTCGGCTGTTTCACGGGCTTCGGGACGACGGAGGGACGTTTGCGGGTCCGCGCTGCCGGGCCTCGGTGGGGAGGCAGCGGCAAACCTTCGAACCCAGATACGAAGCATGTTGCAATGCACCACGCCCCGCTTCAATATCTCTTTCAACAGGTACAACTGATCTCGCCACCAGGAAAGAGAAAAAGTGCCCCTGCGACAATAACTTAAGGTTTCATCTCCAGCGTGCGGACATGGCAGCCGGGGATGAAGCGGAAGGATGGTTCAGCCTTATGACCGGGTCTATGCTGTGTTCGATGCGGCCGGCATCCGCCGGCGCCCGTTGGTACAGGATGCCATGATGTATCTGGCATACCAGACCCAGGCCGACCTGATGCAGCCCATGCGCTTCGCCGCCGGGCTCGCCCGCCAGACCATCAATGGTCCCCTCGTCAACGGCTACGCCCACGCCGGGCTGCGCCACTTCTCCGCCGCCTGCGAGCTGGTGGAGCGCGCCGGCCTCAGCCACGCCCGGCCCGATTTCGGCATCCGCAGCGTGGAGGTGGGCAACCACGAAGTCCCCGTGCGGGAGGAGAAGACCGCCGTCCTCCCCTTCGGCACCCTGCTGCGCTTCCGCAAGGACACCGACGTGGCGCAGCCGCGGGTGCTGGTGGTGGCGCCCCTCTCCGGCCATTTCGCGACCCTGCTCCTCAACACGGTCAAGACCCTGCTGCCGGACCACGACGTCTACATCACCGACTGGCACAACGCCCGCGACGTGCCGCTTTCCGCCGGGCGCTTCGGCTTCGACGATTATGTCGAGCACGTCATCCGCTTCCTGGAGATCCTGGGGCCGGGCGCGCACCTGCTGGCGGTGTGCCAGCCCTGCGTGCAGGCGCTGGTCGCCACCGCCGTCATGGCCCAGGACAACAACCCCGCCACCCCGCGCTCCATGACGCTGATGGCCGGGCCCATCGACTGCCGCATCAATCCCACGGCGGTGAACAAGCTCGCCACCACCAAGCCCATGGCATGGTTCGAGCGCAACCTCATCTCGCGGGTGCCGCGCGGGTTCGCCGGCTCCGGGCGGCGGGTCTATCCCGGCTTCATGCAGCTTTCCGCCTTCGTCAGCATGAATCTCAGCCGCCACATGAAGGCGCACTTCGACCTCTACAACGACCTCGCAGAAGGCGAGGCGGAAAAGGCCGAGGCCACCAAGAATTTCTATGACGAATACTTCGCGGTGCTCGACCTCGACGCTGATTTCTACCTTGAGACCGTGCGCTACGTGTTCCAGGAATACCGGCTGCCCAAGGGCGAGCTGACCTATCGCGGCCGGCCGCTGGACTTCGGCGCCATCCGCCGCACCGCTCTGCTCACGGTGGAGGGCGAGCGGGACGACATCTGCTCCCTCGGCCAGACCGTGGCGGCGCAGGACATCTGCAGCAACCTGCGCCCGCACCGCAAGCGCCACCACATGCAGGCCGGCGTCGGCCACTACGGCGTGTTCTCCGGGCGCAAGTGGGCCGGGCAGGTCTATCCCATCGTCCGCAACCACATCCTCGCCAGCGACTGAGCACCGCCGCCGGAACCGGCGCGCTTTTTCCTTGCGCGCCGGCATCCGCTTCGCTTGAACACGCTCCGACGGGATCGCCTGAGCGGCCGCCCCGCGCCGGAGCCCGAACGTGACCCAGCCCGCCGACGCGCGCCTGCGCGACCATCCGGATTTCATCCTGTTCTGGATCGGCCGGGTGGCGTCCTCCCTCGCCTTCCAGATGCTGGGCGTCGCCGTCGGCTGGCTCATCTACGAGATCACCGGCAGCGCGGTGGCGCTCGGGCTGGTGGGCCTGTGCCAGTTCCTGCCCATGCTCGGCCTGTCGCTGCTGGTGGGCCATGTGGCCGACACCTTCGACCGGCGGCGCATCGTGGCCGCCAGCCTCGCCGTCGCCACTGCCACCCTGGCGGGGCTCGCGGCCGGGCTCGCCACCGGGGCGGTGGGCATCGCCGGCCTCTACGGGGCGGTGGCGATCATCGGCGCGGTGCGGGCGTTCGAGCACCCGACCCTCTCGGCGCTGCTGCCGCGTCTGGTGCCGGGCGCGGCGCTGCCCAAGGCGCTCGCGGTCTCCTCCTCCGCCATCCAGACCGCCACCATCATCGGCCCGGCCCTGGGCGGGCTCGCCTATGTGCTGGGGCCGGTCGCGCCCATCGTCGGGGCCGCCGCCTTCTACGGCGCGGCCACCCTCTCCATCCTCGCCATCCGCCATCGCGCGCCGCTGGAGCGGCGCGGGCCGCTGACGGTCGCATCGCTGCTGGCGGGGCTCTCCTTCATCCGGCGGCAGAAGGTGGTGCTCGGCTCCATCTCGCTCGATCTGTTCGCGGTGCTGCTCGGCGGCATCACCGCCTTGCTGCCCATGTTCGCGCGCGACGTGCTCCACGTGGGGGCGCAGGGCATGGGCCTGCTGCGGGCGGCGCCGGCGGTCGGGGCCATGCTGATGTCGCTGGTGCTGATGCGCCTGCCGCTGAGCCGGGCGGTGGGCCCCACCATGTTCGCGGCGGTGGCGGTGTTCGGCGTCGCCACCATCGTGTTCGCCCTGTCGCAGAGCTTCATCCTCTCGCTTCTCGCCCTGCTGGTCACCGGCGCGGCCGACAACGTGAGCGTGGTGATCCGCTCCTCGCTGGTGCAGCTCTCCACGCCGGATGAGATGCGCGGGCGGGTGAGCGCGGTGAACTCCCTGTTCATCGGCACCTCGAACCAGCTCGGGGAGTTCGAATCCGGCATGGTGGCGGCGCTGCTGGGGCCGATGGGCGCAGGGCTGGTGGGCGGCATCGGCACCTTGCTGGTGGTCGCCGCCTGGATGCGCCTCTTCCCCGAGCTGCGGCGGGTGGACGAGATGCCCCGCCCGGCGGCCGGGCCGCGCGGCGCCTGAGGCCCTCCCCGCGGCGCGCCCGGACCACGCGTGCGGAGCGCCGGGAAAGCAATGGCGCGCCGGCCGGGCAGCAAAAATGTCCGAAAAAGGCAGATCAACACAAGTGAAGCTATTGTGACACGCCGCACCACGGCAGGATAACTTTCATCGGCGCTCGCCACTGATTACAAGTTGCGGCCCACGGAAAATCATCGTTGCGCCGCAACGCAGCAGGAAATGCTGGATTTACACCTGCCACCAAGTCGATCCGGCCGGATGCGGCGGCGCCTCCTGCCGCAATTTCATGCAGCGGCACGCATGGCGCGGCCGAATGTCTGTTGACGGCAGCGCTTTGCATCCCCCATGGTGCCCGGGTCCACAGGATGGACAGCCCATTCAGGAGGAGTGTTCCATATTATGAGCGACTGGCCGGTACACGCGACGATCGACGGCCCCATCGTGATGATCGGTTTCGGTTCCATCGGTCGCGGCACGCTGCCGCTGATCGAACGGCACTTCGACTTCGACCGTGAACGCATGGTGGTGATCGACCCGGTGGCGGAGCACCGCACCTTGCTCGATGCCCGCGGCATCCGCTACATCCAGGCCGAGGTGACGGCCGAGAACTACCGCGAGCTTCTCACTCCCCTGCTCACCAACGGCAGCGGCCAGGGTTTCTGCGTGAACCTCTCCGTGGACGTGTCCTCGGTGGCGGTGATGGAGCTCACCCGCGAGCTCGGCGTGCTCTACGTGGACACCGTGACCGAGCCCTGGAAGGGCTTCTATTTCGACGAGACCGTCGACAATGCCGCGCGCACCAACTACGCGCTGCGCGAGAGCCTGCTCGACGCCCGCCGCCGCAACCCCGGCGGCACCACGGCCGTCTCCACCTGCGGCGCCAATCCGGGCATGGTCTCCTGGTTCGTGAAGCAGGCCCTGCTCAACATCGCCGCCGACACCGGCCTCGACCGGCCCGAGCCCGCGAGCCGCGAGGAGTGGGCCCAGTTCGCCCGCGCTCTGGGGGTGAAGGGCATCCACGTGGCCGAGCGCGACACCCAGCGCTCGCGCGATCCCAAGGCCATGGGCGAGTTCTGGAACACCTGGTCGGTGGAAGGCTTCGTCTCCGAGGGGCTGCAGCCCGCCGAGCTCGGCTGGGGCACCCATGAGAAGGCGCTGCCGCCGGACGCGCGCACCCACAAGGACGGCTGCGGCGCGGCCATCTACCTGCTCTCCCCCGGCGCCGGCACCCGCGTGCGCACCTGGACCCCCACGCCGGGCCCGCAGTACGGCTACCTCGTCACCCATAACGAGGCCATCTCCATCGCCGACTACCTGACCGTGCGCGACGGGGAGGACGTGGTCTACCGCCCCACCTGCCACTACGCCTACCACCCCTGCAACGACGCGGTGCTGTCGCTGCACGAGATGTTCGGCAACGGCTGGCACTTCCAGGGCAAGTGGAAGATCCTGGGCGAGCACGAGATCGTCGACGGCATCGACGAGCTGGGCGTGCTCATCTACGGCCACGCGAAGAACGCCTACTGGTTCGGCTCCCGCCTCTCCATCGAGCAGGCGCGCGAGCTTGCGCCCTATCAGAACGCCACCGGCCTGCAGGTGTCGTCGGCCGTGCTCGCGGGCATGGTGTGGGCGCTGGAGAACCCGAACGCGGGCATCGTCGAGGCCGACGAGATCGACTTCCATCGCTGCCTCGCGGTGCAGAAGCCCTATCTCGGCCCGGTGGAGGGCATCTACACCGACTGGACGCCCCTGACCGACCGACAGAAGCTGTTCCAGGAAGACATCGACCTCGAGGACCCCTGGCAGTTCAAGAACATCATCGTGCGCTGAACCGCACCCGGTGCCACAGCAGCCCCTCCTCCCGGCCGGGAGGAGGGGTTTTTCTGTCCGGGACTCGTCGGCCCGTTGCTCGGCCGGCGCCAGCCGGGCTTCGCCCGAACGCCGCGCGGGCATGAGCGCAGGCCCATGAGCCACGCTCACGGGCCTGCGGCACGACAGGGCGCAAAGCGGCTGCCTGTGAATGAGAGGGGCTGCGAAGCCGCCCGCGCCTGTGACAAAAGGCAAAGCCCCCGCGATCGGCGTGCCCGCGCGAAGCGCGGGGTACCAAAGCTGCGGAGCGGAAATCTCGTGGCCCCCTCTCCCCGCATGTCCGCGCGAGGCGCAGGTCCGACAGCCAGACAGAAGCAGCAGGTCATGCGGCCCCCGCCTGCGCGCGCGAGGGAAGCGGAAGCCGGTCAGGCCAGTGTTTCACCCACGACATCCCCTCGCCGCACGCATGGAGGCATCGCTCCCTTGCGTCCGCGTGAGCGAAGAGGGAGCTGCGGCAAGCCCCCCGCGACCGGCGCTGAGCGCAGAACCACGCGCGCGGCGGGAGCGGGACGCATCCCGAACCACCCGCGGCCGGCCGGATGGCCGGGGCAAACCGACGTCAGGCCGAGCGGCGCTGCGCGCCGGCGATGAGCTCGGCGAGGGTGGGACGGGCGATCTCGACGCCCGTGGGGCTGATGAGGCCATGCGCGCCCTCAAGGGCACCGGCCTTCAGCTCCAGGCCCAGCAGCCGGTCGCGGGCGAACGGGCCGGGCATCCAGAGGTCGCCGGTGCCGGCGGCGGAAAAGCCGAAGCGCGCGTAATAGGGCGCGTCGCCCACCAGCACCACGGCGCCGTGACCCTTCGCGCGGGCGGCATCGAGGGCGGCGTGCATGAGGGCGCCGCCGAGGCCGTCCTTCCGGAACCAGGGGTGCACCGCGAGCGGGCCCAGCAGCAGCGCCGGCTTGCCCGGCCCCGCCGAGACGTTCCACAGCCGCACGGTGCCCACCAGCCGGCCATCGGGGCCGTGGGCCGAAAAGGCGAGCCCTTCGGCCGGCAGGCGGCCCTCGCGCAGGCGCTCGGAGGATTTCGCCCGCCAGTCCTCGCCCATGCACAGGTCGAGCAGGGCCTCGCGCGCGGGCGCATCTTCCACGGATTCCAGCACAATGTCAGTCATCGGCACCTCCCGTGCCAAAGCCGAGACGTGAAGAATGCCGTCCCCGGCCGCGCGGGGCGGTCGGGCTGAAGGAGGCTTCAGCCTTGAGAGGGACGGTGCGGAAGACGAGGGGACAATCCCCTCCTCATCGCCTCCGGGCGGCACGGGCCGTTGCCGGGGGAACCTCGCGCCGGCAGGCGCGGGGCGGGCCGGGGGATGCGAGGACGCATCCCGGCCGCGACGCCGCCGGCTTGCCGGGCGGCGGAAGCATCCGCCGCGGGCGGATCAGATCACGTAGGACCGCAGCGGCGGGAAGCCGTTGAACGCCACCGCCGAATAGGTGGTGGTGTAGGCGCCGCAGGCCTCGATGATGACCTTGTCGCCGATGGCGAGCGACAGGGGCAGCTCCACGGGCGTCTTCTCATAGAGCACGTCGGCCGAATCGCAGGTGGGGCCGGCGAGCACGCAGGGGGCGGTGTCGTCCCCGTCGCGCGGGGTGCGCAGCGGGTAGCGGATCGCCTCGTCCATGGTCTCGGCCAGGCCGCCGAACTTGCCGATGTCGAGATAGACCCAGCGCATGGCGTCGGTGTCGGCCTTCTTGGAGATCAGCACCACCTCTGCCTCGATGAGGCCGGCGTTGCCCACCATGCCGCGCCCCGGCTCCATGATGGTCTCGGGAATGCGGTTTCCGAAATGCTTGCGCAGCGAGGAGAAAATGGCCTCGCCATAGGACTTCGCGGCCGGCACGTCCTGCAGGTAGCGGGTGGGGAAGCCGCCGCCCAGGTTCACCATGGAGAGCGAGATGCCCCGCTCGGCGCACGCGCGGAAGATGGTCGCGGCGGAGGCGAGAGCGCTGTCCCAGGCGTGCACGTTCTTCTGCTGGGAGCCCACGTGGAAGGACACCCCATGGGCCGTAAGGCCCAGGCGGTGGGCATGTTCCAGCACCTCCACGGCCAGCTCCGGCTCGCAGCCGAACTTGCGCGAGAGCGGCCATTCGGCGCCCGCGCCGTCGCACAGGATGCGGCAGAACACCTTGGAGCGGGGCGCCACGCGCGCGACCTTCTCGACCTCTTCGTAGGAGTCGACCGCGAACAGGCGCACGCCCAGCCGGTAGGCGCGCTCGATGTCGCGCTCCTTCTTGATGGTGTTGCCGAACGAGATGCGCTCGGCCCCGGCGCCGGTGGCGAGCACCATGTCGATCTCGCCGGTGGAGGCGCAGTCGAAGCAGGAGCCCAATTCCTCCAGCGCCTTCAGGATGGCGGCGTCGGGGTTCGCCTTCACCGCGTAGAACACGCGGGTGTCGGGCAGGGCGCGGGCGAAGGCCTGGTAATTGGTGCGGACCACGTCGAGGTCCACCACCACGCAGGGGCCATCCTCTCGTCGGGTACGCAGGAACTCGCGGATGCGATCGGTCATGGTGTCCTCCCCGTGACCTGAAGCCTCTGAAGCGCGGCGAGGCCGCGCGCCGACAGGACGAACGAAGCCGCTTCCGCCTTCGCCACGAAGGTGGAATGGTGGCCCGTTCGGGGCATGCACCTGCGGCCGGGCGGCGATGTGGACACGCCGGAACGACCGCGGGTCATGCCCGCTTCGCCGGTCTCTCAACCGGCCGCATCATGGGACCGAACGGCAGCCGATCCGGCCCGCGCGAGCAGATGTCCCGCGGGAGAAAAGACTGCGCACGTTCGGAGAGGGGGAATCCCGCTCCGCACGGCCGGCAAGATGTAGCGCCTCTTCAGTGTCGCCGACCTTTGGAGGGACGGCTGAGACCAAAAAAGCCCTTACGTCGTTGCTTCAAGTCACGTCCCCCGCGTTTGAGGAGCGGGGTGGGCCGGTTCCCTCCGGCTATCGGTCGCCTGGCAGCTTTCCGGCCTCTTGTCCGGAGATCCTACCGACCGACACGCGACCACAGGCACGTGCGAATTTGGGCGAGCGGGATTTAGGGGATTCCGCCTGCCGGCGCAAGAGGCAATTTGATGAAAATCAAGGCGGCCTCCGGGCACCGGCAAACCATTGCGTGGCGCCGCTCGCCGGGCGGCAGGCGCGCCGGATCGCCGCGCATGGCCCGCCCGGCCTTGATTGGTATCAATACAAGGAGCAAGGTGTATCTATAAGCATGAAAAGAACGCCGGATCGTGCGCCCGCGATCCGCGCGCCGCTGCAGGGTCCGGAATGAATTACGATCATTTCTTCGCTGATGCCATCGACGCTCTGCGCAAGGAGCGCCGCTACCGCACCTTCGCCGAGATCGAGCGTGACGCGCGCCACTTTCCGCGCGCCGTGTGGCACTCCCCGGGCGGCCCGCGCGACATCGTGGTGTGGTGCTCCAACGACTATCTCGGCATGGGCAGCCACCCGAAGGTGATCGACGCCATGTGCGAGGCGGCCCGCGCCCGCGGCGCCGGCGCCGGCGGCACCCGCAACATCTCCGGCAACAGCCACGAGATCGTGGCCCTGGAGCGCGAGCTGGCGGACCTGCACGGCAAGGAGCAGGGCCTGGTCTTCACCTCCGGCTACATCTCCAACGACACCGGCATCTCCACCATCGTGAAGCTCATTCCCGATTGCGTGGTGTTCTCGGACGAGCTCAACCACAACTCCATGATCGAGGGCGTGCGCCACGGCGGGCGGCAGAAGGCCATCTTCCGCCACAACGACCTCGACCACCTGGAAGAACTGCTGAAGGCGGCCGGCGACCGGCCGAAGCTCATCGCCTTCGAGAGCGTCTATTCCATGGACGGCGACATCGCCCCCATGGCCGGCATCTGCGATCTCGCTGAAAAATACGGCGCCATGACCTATCTCGACGAGGTCCATGCCGTCGGCATGTATGGCGAGCGCGGCGGCGGCGTGGCCGAGCGCGACGGCGTCATGCACCGCATCGACGTGATCGAGGGCACGCTGGGCAAGGCGTTCGGCGTGGTCGGCGGCTACATCACCGGCAAGCGCGTCGTCATCGATGCGGTGCGCTCCTATGCGCCGGGCTTCATCTTCACCACCGCCCTGCCCCCCGCCGTGGCCGCGGCCGCGACCGCCTCCGTGCGCCACCTCAAGTCCTCCCAGGCGGAACGCGAGGGCCAGCGCGCCCAGGTGGCCAAGGTGAAGGCCGCGCTCGCCGCCGCCGGCCTGCCGCAGATGGACACCCCCACCCACATTGTTCCGGTGATGGTGGGCGACGCCAAGGCCTGCAAGATGGCGAGCGACCTGCTGCTGGCCGAGTACGGCATCTATATCCAGCCCATCAACTACCCCACCGTGCCGCGCGGCACCGAGCGTCTGCGCATCACCCCCACCCCCTTCCACGACGACGCGCTCATCGCGCACCTCGCCAAGGCGCTGTCCGACGTGTGGGAGCGCCTGGAGCTGCCCTATGCGGACCGGGTGGTGGAACGACCTGATTCGCGGCGCGTGGCCCTGGGCCCGCAGCCGATTCCGCTGCCGGTGGCCGGCGGCTGACCACGACCTACTCCTACAACCCCATGCCCCGGCTCACGCCGGGGCATTTTTGTTTCGGCGTCACGCCGCCGGCGGCGCCATCTGGAACGGCACCCCCGTCTCCACCAGGGTCTTCAGGCGAGACAGGCCTTCGGGCCACCCGTGAACCACGGCGCGGGAGGTCGCTGTGTCGCCGTCGAAATCGTCATGGGTCAGGGTGAGCTTGCACGCGTCGGCCCCGACCGGCGTGATCTCCCAGGTCACGCGAGACGGCTTGTCCCCCGCCACATCCGGTGCCCATTGGGCCGAAAAGGTCATGACCAGCCGCTGCGGCGCGTCGATCTCCACCAGCGTGGCGGCGATCACCCGGCGCTCGCCCATGAAGTATTCGCGCGCGCCACCCACGCGCCAATCAGTCCGGCTAGTCATGTTGAAATGCTCGTAGAGGGGCGTCTTGCCATCATCGGTGAGCACAGACCATAGGGCGTCGGGCGTGGCCCTGATGAACAGCTCATACACATGCTTCGGCGCAGCGACGGCCATGGCGGCGGGTCCTTCCAGCAACAGCTTCAGATTGGCCATGGCCGCGACCTGTGGCGCGGCATAGCGGGAAATCCAGCGCGCGCTCACGAGCTGGATCGGGGCCGGGTTCAGATAATGCAGCTTCTCTCGCCCCACCTTGCGGGTGAGTACCAGATGCGCGGCCTCCAAAACCTTCAGATGCTTCATGACGCCGAACCGGGTGAGCTGGGTCTGTCGCTCCAGTGCACCGAGAGTCTGGCCGTCCCTCTCCATCAGAAGATCCAGGAGCCGGCGGCGGATGGGGTTGGCGAGCGCCGTGAACACATCATCCATGGCTTATTATGTGCCGATTTTATCACGTGTCAATATGGTCACATTTATCGGCGCCGACCAAAGAGAAACGCCGCCGCTCCCGGAGGAACGGCGGCGAGATGCGGAAACACAGCTGCGGAACGACGCCGGGCTCAGCCCTTGGCTGGCGCCTTCTTCTTGAAGGCGCCCTTGATGTTGTCCCACAGCTCGATCTTCACGCCGTTGCGCTTCATGATGAGCGCCTGCTGGGCCACCGAGAGGGTGTTGTTCCACGCCCAGTAGATCACCAGGCCAGCCGCGAAGTGCGCGAGCATGAAGGTGAAGATGACGGGCATCCAGTTGAAGATGACCTGCTGGGTCGGGTCCGGCGGGGCCGGGTTCAGCTTCATCTGCACCCACATGGTGATGCCCATGATGATGGGCCACGCGCCCAGCATCAGATAGGCGCCGAGCACAGGAACCGAGCCCGGATCCCACGGAATGAGGCCGAACAGGTTGAAGACGGTGGTGGGGTCGGGCGCGGAGAGGTCGCGGATCCAGCCGAAGAAGGGCGCGTGCCGCATCTCGATGGTCACGAACAGCACCTTGTAGAGGGCGAAGAACACCGGGATCTGGATGACGATGGGCAGGCAGCCCGCCACCGGATTGATCTTCTCCTTCTTGTACAGCTCCATCATCGCCTGCTGCTGCTTCGCCTTGTCGTCGGCGTAGCGCTCGCGGATGGCGGTGAGCTCGGGCTGCACGGCCTTCATCTTCGCCATGGAGGCGTAGGACTTGTTGGCCAGCGGGAAGAAGATGCCCTTCAGGATCACCGTCACGATGAGGATGGCGACGCCGAAGTTCCCGACCAGCTTGTAGATCCAGTCCAGCACCAGGAACAAAGGCTTGGTGATGAAGTAGAACCAGCCCCAGTCGATGAGCAGGTCGAAGCGGTCGATGCCGTAGGTCTTCTGGTAGCCGTCAACCACCTGCACCACCTTGGCGCCGGCGAACAGCTGCGAGCGGGAGGCGATGCTGGCGCCGGGCTCCACCGTCTTGGGGGCGGCGAGGAAGTCGGTCTGGAAGGTCTGGACGCCGCCCAGCATGGCGCTGGAGAACTTGGCGTCGAACTTCACGTTCTGTTCGGGAATGACGGTCGCCGCCCAGTATTTGTCGGTGATGCCGAGCCAGCCGCCGGTGGCGGAGAAGGTCTGCGGCTTCTCCTTGTCCATCTTGGCGTAGGTCACCTCCTGCAGGCCGTTGTCGCCCAGCACGCCGATGAGGCCCTCGTGCAGGATGTAGAAGCCGGAGGTGTGCGGCACGCCATGGCGCGAGACCAGGGCGTAGGGATAGAGAGTGACGGCGGTGGCGGTCTTGTTGTCCACCTCGTCCTTCACCGCGAACATGTAGTGGTCGTCCACCGTGAAGGTGCGGCGGAAGGTGAGCCCCTCGCCATTGTCCCAGGTGAGCACCAGGGGCGCCTCCGGCGTCAGCGCGCCGCCGGCGGAGGTCCACACCGTGTCCGGCCCCGGCACCTTCACGCCGGCCCCGGCGGCCGAAGCCCAGCCGAACTCCGCATAGAACGGATTGGGCGCGCCCGAAGGCGAGAGCAGCACGATGTTCGGGCTCTTGGGATCCACGGTCTCGTGGTACTCGGTGAGCAGGAGGTCGTCGACGCGGGCGCCCCTGAGCGAGATCGAGCCCTTCAGGCGCGGGGTCTCGATGAGGGCGCGCGGGGCGGCGTCCACCGCCTGCTCGCGGGTCATGGGCTTGGTGACGCCCGGCGCGCCGCCGGCCTGGGGCACCGCGCCCGGCACGGCTCCGGGAGCCGGCGCGGCGCTCGAAGCCGGGGTCGCGCCCTCGGCCTTCTGCGCCTCGTGCTGGGCGGCGATGCGCTGCTGCTCAGCCGCCTGACGCTGCCGCTCCGCCTGGGGCATGCCGAAGAAATACTGCCAGCCAATGAGAATCGCCACCGACATTGCGATGGCGATGATCATGTTGCGGTTGTCGCTCATGCCGAATGGCCTCCGTCGGCGGATGGCGCCTGGGGGTCGGAACTGATGTGGGGATCGGAACTGTTTCCCGAATCGCCATGTGGGGCGCCGCCCCTGCCGGATGCAAGCGCCTGCGGCCCGGGTATATGCGCCTGCGGCGATCCGCCGGGCGGCGCATCGGCAGGGCCGGACAGGGATGGCGAACGGGAACTCGCGCCGCCTTCGGCGCCCTCGTGCGCGCCCGGGGCGCGACCCGCCTTGGGGCCGCCGGACGGCTTCGGCCCGCGGCGCCCGCCGGCCGGGCGTCCCGCGCGGGCGGGATCGTGCAGCTTGCGCAGGGCCTTGGCGAGATCGCTCAGGAGGCCGCCGAAAGGCGCGGAAAGGGCCTGTTCGCGGGCGACCAGCACGTAATCGTAGCCGGCCTGCCCGGCCTGCGGCACCACCTGCCGGGCCACCTCGCGCAAACGGCGGCGGATGCGATTGCGCACCACCGCGTTGCCGGTCTTCTTGGTGACCGTGTAGCCGATTCGGACGGTGCCGCCGTCGCCGCGATCCCGGCCCTGCAGAAGAAAGGCGGAGACGCCTGCGCGTTCCGCCTTCGCTGCGGCCAGGAAATCACGCCGCTTGCGGAGCTGATCCACGATCGGCCGGGCTCCGCTCTGGCCCGCCGTCAGGCGGACAGGCGCTTGCGGCCGTGCGCGCGGCGGGAGGCGATGATCTTGCGGCCATTGCGGGTCGCCATGCGCGCACGGAAGCCGTGCCGACGGCTGCGCACGAGCTTGCTGGGTTGATAGGTGCGCTTCACGGGTCTCTTCTCCGAATTCTGGGTCGTGCCGGGTCATCGCGGCCAAGGGGACGGCGCCCAGCACGGGAAAGGCTTGCGCCTGAGGTGACGCCGCGCGGAGCGGGGACGGCACGCAAAAATCCACTGGGCTCCGGCCGCCGCAGCCGCCTGAGTTGGCGCCGCTTATAGGGGCGCGGCGCCCGCCCGTCAATCTCCGGCTCAGGATCTGAAGGTGGGCTGCGGGGAAGACGCCGCAACCGGGCGCTTGCGCGCGGGGCGGGCGTCGGCTCATGTAGCGGCCAAGCTGGCGGGGTGCCTCCATGAACATGATCCGCGTCTACCTGCGCACCATTTCCCTGCTCGGACCGCAGGCGCGGATGGGCGCCGTGCTCGCCATCGCGAATCTGCTGCTGGCCATGGCGCAATTCGCCGAGCCGATCCTGTTCGGCCGCATCATCGAGGCGCTGGCCGGCGCCCAGGCCGCCGCCCGCATGCCCACTTTCGCGGAGCTGACGCCCCTGCTCGCGGCCTGGGTGGCCTTCGGCCTGTTCAACATCGGCGCCGGCGTGACCATCTCGCTCCACGCCGACCGCCTCTCCCACCGCCGCCGGCTGGGGGTGCTGACCCAGTATTTCGAGCACGTGCTCCAGCTCCCGCTCGCGTTCCACGGCGAGACCCATTCCGGCCGCCTGCTGAAGGTGATGCTGGAGGGGGTGGACGCCCTGTGGGGCCTGTGGCTCTCCTTCTTCCGCGACGATTGCGCGGCCATCTTCTCGCTGGTGGTGCTGGTGCCCGTGGGCATCTGGATCAACTGGCGGCTGGGGCTGGTGCTGATCGTGCTGATGGCGGTGTTCGGCGTCGTCACCGCTTTTGTCATCCGCCGCACGGAGACCATGCAGCGCCAGGTGGAGGAATATAATTCCGACCTCGCCGAGCAAACCTCCGACGCCCTCGGCAACGTGGCGGTGATCCAGAGCTACACCCGCATCGAGGCGGAGGTGGGCGGCTTGAAGGACACCGTGAACCGGGTGCTGCAGGTGCAGATCCCCGTGCTCTCCTGGTGGGCGGTGGTCTCCATGGCCACGCGGGCGGCCACCACCCTCACCATCCTCGCCATCCTGCTCATCGGCACCTGGCTTTACCTGCACGGCCTCGCCGGCATCGGCGAGATCGTCACCTACGTGGCCTTCGCCAACATGCTCATCGGCCGGCTCGACTACACGGTGAGCTTCTTCAATCGCATGATGCTCTCAGCGCCGCGCCTCGCCCAGTTCTTCGAGGTGCTCGACACGGTGGGCGCCGTGCGCGACCGGCCGGGGGCGCGGCCCCTCCCCGTCGTAAAGGGCGACGTGACGTTCGACGACGTCTCCTTCTCATATGACGGGAAAAGGCCGGCGGTGGAGGATGTCTCCTTCCATGCCGCGCCGGGGCAGACCTTCGCCTTCGTGGGCACCACAGGGGCCGGCAAATCCACCGCCCTCGCGCTGCTGCACCGGGTGTTCGATCCGCAGTCGGGCACCATCCGCATCGACGGCATGGACATCCGCGAGGCCACCCTCTCCTCCCTGCGCAAGAGCATCGGCGTGGTGTTCCAGGAACCGCTGCTGTTCAACCGCTCCATCGAGGACAACCTGCGCGTGGGCAAGCCAGACGCCACCGAGGCGGAGCTGCGCGAGGCCCTCGCCCGCGCCCAGGCGCTGGAGCTGGTGGAGCGCAACCCGCTCGGCCTGAAGGCGGTGGTGGGCGAGCGCGGGCGCGCCCTTTCCGGCGGCGAGCGCCAGCGCCTCTCCATCGCCCGCGCCCTGCTGAAGAACCCGCCCATCCTGATCCTGGACGAGGCCACCAGCGCCCTCGACGCCGCCACCGAAGCCAAGGTGCAGGCCGCCCTGGACGAGGTGATGAAGGGCCGCACCACCTTCGTCATCGCCCACCGCCTCGCCACCGTGCGCAACGCCGACCGCATCCTGGTGTTCGAGCACGGGCAGGTGGTGGAGGCCGGCAGCTTCGACGCGCTGGTGGCCCAGGGCGGGCGCTTCGCCGCGCTGGCGCGGGCCCAGTTCATGGCCGGCGCGGCCCGGCCGGAGGTTCCGGCGGCGGACGCCTGAGGGGCCTCCACCCAAGGTTTCCCGCGCGCACGCCAGAATTCGGCAAGAATGTGGCAAAGTTCGACGCCCGCGCGCGGCGATTTCAGCCCATACCGCAGCGCACGGCCGCGGTTTCGACTTTCCCGCGATTGCGAAACCGGCTAGGAAAGGGGCATTCAGGCGGGGGCCTCCTTCCAACACG
Source organism: Xanthobacter albus (assembly GCF_043194895.2). Lineage (NCBI taxonomy): Bacteria > Pseudomonadati > Pseudomonadota > Alphaproteobacteria > Hyphomicrobiales > Xanthobacteraceae > Xanthobacter > Xanthobacter albus. The sequence goes on from NZ_CM195532.1 coordinate 463,696, forward strand.
AGGAGCGGAACAGCTTGGCGCGCTCGAAATCCCTTCTGGCCGCATCCCACAAGGCCGCGTCCTTCATGAGCGCGACCCTCGCGGGGGCGCGCCTTCTGGTCGCGGGGCTGATGGCGGCCTCGCTCGCCGCGGGCGCGGCGCGCGCCAATCCCGTGCTGCTGGTGGAGGCCGACACCGGCCGCGTGCTGGAGCAGCAGGACGCCGGCAAGCCCTGGTACCAGGCCTCCGTCACCAAGCTGATGACGGTCTACGTGGCGCTGAACGCGGTCAAGACCGGCCGCCTCACCATGGACACGCCGCTCACCGTGTCCGCCTTCGCGGCCTCCCAGCAGCCCTCGAAGATGGGCTTCAAGCCCGGCACCGTGGTGACGCTCGACAACGCCCTGAAGATGGTGCTGGTGAAATCGGCCAACGACATGGCCATGGTGGTGGCCGAGGGCGTGGGCGGCTCCATGCCCGCCTTCGTGGACGAGATGAACGCCACCGCCGCCCACCTGGGCATGAGCGGCACCCATTATTCCAACCCCAACGGCCTGCCGGATCCGGGGCAGATCTCCACCGCCCGCGATCTCGCGATTCTCGCGCGCTCGCTCATCTACCATTTCCCCGAGCACGAGATGCTGTTCCGCATCCCGTCCATCAAGCTCGGCAAGAGCGTTCTGCGGAACTACAACCGGCTGATCGACCGCTACCCCGGCGCCGACGGCATGAAGACCGGCTTCGTCTGCGGCTCGGGCTACAATCTGGTGGCCACCGCCACCCGCGGCGGCAAGCGCCTCATCGCCGTGGTGCTGGGCGCGCGCTCCGGCACCCTGCGCGCGGAAGAGGCGGCCATGCTGTTCGAGAAGGGCTTCCAGTCTTCCTGGGGCATCTTCGGCAACGCCGCGCCCACGCTCTCCGCCATCCAGAACACCGGCGGCGAGCCGTTCGACATGAAGCCCTACGTCTGCGGCGGCAAGCGCGCGGTGACCGCCTCCGAGGCGGATGAGGACGCGCCGGGCGTCAGCAGCCGGGCCATCTCCTTCGCGCTGGCGGCGGGCAACCCCACCCTGCCGCGCTCGGGCGCCGACCTGCTGCAGGCCCTGCCGCCCTCCATGCCTCCGGTGCCGGTCTACGTGGGCACCCGCGCCTCGCAGCAGGACCTCGACTCCGCCTATCCGGTGGAGGAGAAGCCCAAGAAGCCCGCGGCCGTAGCCAATGGCGCCAAGAAGCCGGCGTCCGCGAAGCCCGACACCAAGGCCGCGAGCGCCGACACGAAGGCTGCCACCGCCAAGCCGAATGCCAAGAAGCCCAACGGCACGACGGCCGCCGCCGGCACGGACGGCAAGAAGCCTGCCGCCACCAAGCCGCAGACGGCCTCCGCCAACCCCGCGCCGAAGCCGAAGCTCTCCCCCAAGCCGCTCGCCATGCCGCGCCCGGACCTCGACGCCGGCTCCGCCGCCCCGGCCCAGGCGGACGAATAGCCGGAACGCCGGTCGCGAGCGCTCGGCGCGCGGGGTCGCGCCCCGCCGCCGGTCCGGCGCGGCACGGCCCATCGGCTTCGGCATGAGGCGCCTTCCGCCACAGGCATGGCGCCGTGCCATATGCGCCGAGGCGCGGCGGCAAGCGGACGAGCTGTGCCCCGCGCGAGACGGGGGTATCCCGGCGCCATGGCGCCCGCCCGGCAACCGAAGCGGCGGGCCCCTCGCCATGCGGCATCGTCCCGGACCAAGCCGGATGTGCGACAGGCGGCATGGGCTGGAACGTTTTCGAGCGAGGCAGAAACCGGTTCGCACGATGAAAACGGGCGTCGCGAGAATCCGGAGCGTTTCCCCGATTCCATGACGCCGGGAAACGCTCTAGCCTGCGGCCATGCCTGATCCCGCCTCCGAAGATACCGCCGCGCGCCGCCGCGGCCCGCCGCCGCCCATCCCCGTCACCGTGCTCACCGGCTTCCTGGGCGCGGGCAAGACCACGCTGCTCAACCGCCTGCTGGCGGACCCGGCGCTGGCCGACACCGCCGTGCTCATCAATGAGTTCGGCGAGATCGGGCTCGACCATCTGTTCGTGCGGCCGGTGGAGGAAGGCATCGTGATGCTCTCCTCCGGCTGCCTGTGCTGCACCGTGCGCGGCGATCTGGTGGCGGCGCTGGAGGACCTGCTGCGCGGCCGCGACAACGACCGCCTGCCGCCCTTCGGCCGCGTCCTCATCGAAACCACCGGCCTCGCCGATCCGGCCCCGGTGCTGCACACGCTGATGACCCACCCCTACCTTGCCCTGCGCTACCGGCTGGACGGGCTCGTCTGCGTCATCGACGCGGTGAACGGGGATGCCACCCTCGATGCCCACGAGGAGGCGGTGAAGCAGGCCGCCATGGCCGACCGCCTCGTGCTTTCCAAGACCGACCTTCTGACCACTCCCGACGACCGCGCGAGGCTCGACGCCCTGCGCGCGCGCCTCGCCCGCCTCGCCCCCGGCGCGGTGATGCTCGGGGCGGCGGACGCTTCCGCCGACGCGCTGCTCGGAGCCGGGCTCTACGACCCCTCCGCCAAGACGCCCGATGTCGCCCGCTGGCTCGCCGACGAGGCGGTGGCCGCCGCCCAGGCCGAGCAAAGCGGGCCCGCGCCCCACCATCACGACGGGCGCATCCGCGCCTTTACCCTCGCCACCGATGCCGCCATTCCCGCCGCCACCCTGGACCTGTTCCTGGAGCTGCTGCGCGCCACCCACGGCGCCAGCCTGCTGCGGCTGAAGGGCATCGTGAAGGTGAAGGAGGACGAGAGCGCGCCGGTGGTGCTGCACGCCGTGCAGCATGTGCTGCACCCGCCCGCGCGGCTTTCCGCCTGGCCCGACGACGACCACCGCACGCGGCTGGTGATGATCGTGCGCGATCTCGCCCCCGAGGTGATCCAGCGCCTGTTCAACGCCTTCCTGGGCGTGCCGCAGGTGGATGCGCCCGACCGCGCCGCCCTCACCGACAATCCCCTCGCCCCGCCGGGGATGGCCCGATGAGCACGCCCGACGAGACGCCCGGCGCCATTCTCTCCTGGTGGCGCGCGGCGGGGCGCGCGCGCTGGTTCGGCGGCGAGCCGGCCTTCGACGCTGAGGTGCGGGCCCGCCTGCTGCCGGCCTACAGGACTGCCGCCGCCGGCGCGCTGGACACCTGGGCGGGGACGCCGGAGGGCGCGGCGGCGCTGCTGATCCTGCTCGATCAGGTGCCGCGCAACGTGTTCCGCGGCACGCCGGCCGCCTTCGCCACCGACGGGGCGGCCCTCGCCCAAGCCGAGAGCGCCGTGGCGCGGGGCTTCGACGCCGCGCCGGAGGTGAACGCGCCGCCCAGCCTGCGCGGCTTCTTCTACCTGCCGCTCATGCATGCGGAGGACACCGCCTGTCAGGCGCGATGCGTGGCGCTCTACCGCGCGGCGGGTGACGCGGACGGCTTGGCCTACGCCCTCGTCCACCAGGAGGCCATCGCCCGCTTCGGCCGCTTTCCCCACCGCAACCCCATCCTGGGCCGGGCGATGACGGTGGAGGAGCAGGCCTATCTCGATGCCGGGGGCTTCAGCGGCTAGCTCTCGTTTTCAAGCGAAGTGGAGCCGCTTCGCGTGCGGAAAAAGCACCGGCCCGAAGACTAAAACGGCGGCCGCGCTTCCGTGCGGGCGGAAGATGCGCCCAAAGCGGCGCGTATCCCCTCGGCGGCGGCGCGGCCGGTGGAGAGGCAGGCCTGCAGCAGGTAGCCGCCGGTTGGCGCCTCCCAATCCAGCATCTCGCCGGCCGCGAACACCCCCGGCAGCCGCTTCAACTGGAAATCGGGGCCCACCTCGTCCCAGGCGAGGCCGCCGGCGCTGGAGATGGCGCGGGAGAGATCCCCCACCCCCGCCACCGCCAGGGGCACCGCCTTGATGGCCTCGGCGAGCGCCCGCGGCCCGGCGGGGCGGGCGGTGCCCAGCGCTTCCCGCAGCAGGCCCGCCGCCACGGGAGAAAGCCCGGCCGCCTTGCGCAGCACATTGGCGAAGGACAGCCGGGACGGCGCCGCGGCGAGGCGGGCGGCAAGCGTCGCCGTGTCGAGATCCGGCCGCAGGTCGATGCACAGGGTGGCGCCCGGCGTGCCCAGCGCCTCCCGCACCGCCCGCGACACCGCATAGATGGCGCCGCCTTCCAGCCCCGCCTCGGTCACCACCGCCTCGCCCCGCGCGCGCGCCGCGCCGCAGGCCAGCGCGATGCGCTTCAGCGGCGCGCCGGCGAAGCGGGCGCGGAACGGCTCCGACCACGCGATGCGCACCCCCATGTTGGCGGGCGCGAACGGCGCCACCGCCACGCCCCGCGCGCGCAGCAGCGGCACCCAGCCGCCGTCCGCCCCCAGGCGCGGCCAGGAGGCGCCGCCGAGGGCGAGCAGCGTGGCATCCGGCGCGCGGGTGATCTCCCCTTCCGGCGTGGCGAAGCGCAGGCGGCCCGCCGCGTCCCACCCCAGCCAGTCGTGGCGGACATGGAGTGAAACGCCCTGCGCCGCGAGCCGGCGGAGCCAGGCGCGCAGCAGCGGGCTCGCCTTGAAGCTCTCGGGGAAGACCCGGCCGCTGGTGCCCACGAAGGTGGGCTCGCCCAGGGCCTCCGCGAAGGCGCGCAGATCCTGCGGCGTGAAGGCCCGCAGCGCCGGTTCCAGCCGCCCCGCCTCGGGCCCGTAGCGCGAGAGGAAGCGCTCGAACGGCTCCGAATGGGTGAGGTTGAGCCCGCCGCGCCCCGCCATCAGGAACTTGCGCGCCGGCGAGGGCATGCGCTCGTGGACCGAGACGGCCAGCCCGGCGGCGGAGAGGCGATCGGCGGCCATGAGCCCGGCCGGGCCGGCGCCGATGATGCAGACGGATGCTGAAGCCATGGATGCGCGGACCCTCGCCCCCCGATGCGGCCGCCGCCACCCCGGCCGCGCGCCACAGGCGCTCGCCATTAGAACCTTTTACCGGCGCCTTGAAGCGGAAAAGAGCGCCCGGCCGCGGGCACCGTGCACAGGAATCCGCCCCCGGCAGGCACCCACGGGGCCGGGCGCGAAACCTCCTTTTAAGGTCGGCGGCCTATGCCTTGAAGAGTACCGCGTAGCCCTGGAATTGCGCCGATGTCCTCTTCGAACCAGCCTCCGAGAATGGTGAATTTCCCCTCGCTCCTGGTTTCGGAGGACGAGGAGGCGGCCTTCGATTCTCCGGGCGCCTCCACGGTCCATAGCTGGATCAACGCCGATTTCGTGCCGAGCTGGCTGCGGCCCTTCACGCTCGACCAGAACACGCGCTTCACCCGCACGCCGGACCACCTGCTGCGCCCGCCGGAGGAGCAGCCGGCCCAGGGCGGCGGCCAGGCGCACGACCCGGACCAGCCCCTCCCCAGCTACGGCACGGCGGGGGCATCGTGGCACTTCCTGGAGATGCCGCTCGACGTCCAGGACGATGCGCCGGCGCTGCCAAGCGTGAGGGCGGACCTCGCGGCGCTGGAGCAAGCGTTCGCGGATCTTCCGGCCCTGCGCGCCGCGCGCGAGAGCGCCCAGGGCGACGGCGCGGCCGGAATGCCCCTCACCGCCCACCACGCGGAAGGCTGGAGCGTGGACGAGAACGGGGTGGAGACGGTGCTCTCCTGGCACGACACGCAGGAGCCCGCCCCCGACGCGCCGCGCGCCGAGGCGCCGGCCTTCCCCTCGGAGGCCGCCGATACCGCTTTCCAGACCCTGCCCGAGCCGGTCGCGGACATGGGGCCGATGGCGCCCCTGCCGTCCGCCTTCACGCCCGTGGAGATCGAGGCTCCGGCCGCGCCTTTCCAAGCCGACCATTTCGAACCGATGCCGGTCCAGCCCGCCGGCGCCATGGGCGCATGGATGGACGGCGCCCTCCCGGCCGCCGGAATGACGCCCGCACCCCTGTTCACGGACGAAGCCCAGCCCCAGCCGGCCCCGCTCCCCGAAACCTCTGAAGCCGGCGCGCAGGCCCCCTGGGCCGCCCTGGCGCCCGCCGAGGCCCCGGCCACGGGCTTCACCCAGCCGGCCGCCGTCTGGGCGCCGGCCGAGCCCGCCCCCATGACAGACTTCACCCCCGACACCACGCCGGTCTGCGACACAGGCTTCGCCGCGCCCGAGCCCATGGATGCCGGCTTCGTCACCCAGGGCGAAAGCACCATCTTCCCGGCCGCACCGGCGTTCGAGACCACGGGCGCCATCGCCGACGCCGCCCCCATCGCTGCGCCCGATGCTGGCTTCGCCGAGGTGCCTGCCCTGCAGGACGGGATGGAAACCCATCCCGCCGTGCCGGAGTTCATCGCCACGGGCTTCGGCGCCGACGCGGCGCCCGCCATCGACACCGGCTTCGCCGAGGCCCCCCCCATGCAGGACGGGACGGAAGCCCTTCCCGCCGCCCCGGAGTTCAGCGCAACGGGCTTCATCGCCGATGCCGCGCCCGCCGCTGACGCAGGCTTCGCCGACGCGCCTGCCGTGCAGAGCGGGACGGACACCCTTTCCGCCGACCCGGAGTTCATCGCGCCGGGCTTCATCGCCGACACCGCAGTCATCGAGACGCCCATGGACGGCGACCTGCCCGTGATCGAGCCCGTGACCACCGGCTTCGCCACCGACACCGCCGCCGCGGACGCCCCGATGGCGGACGCCGAGGCCATGCCGGCGGCCACCGAGGGCGGCTGGTCCGCCGGCGCGCCCCAGGACGCAGCTTTCGAAATGCCCACGCAGACCACGGCGGACGATGCCGCCGCGACGACCGCCGGCCTCACCGCCGGCACGGAGATGGCCGCCTCCTCGGACGACGCCGAAATGGCGAGCGAAACGGGCGAGGCCCTCGACGCGCCCGCGCTCGACGGCACCCTGGCCCAGCTCGCGGCGGCGGCCCTGGAGGGTGCGACCGCCCTGCTCGACGGCGGCATGCCGCTCGCCGCCGCTCTCGCCGAGCCGGTGGAGGAAGACCCGGCCCCGGCGCACCTGCGCGCGCTGACGCGCATGATCGTGGTGGGGCCGCTCGCCCTGCCGGAGGTGGGCGGGCAGGATCTCGCGCCCCTTCCGCCCGCGGAGCCCGCCCCCGAGGCGGAAGCGGCCGCGCGGGCGGCAAGCCAGATCAGCGCCCATTTCGCCTGGCAGCCCTACCGCCTGAACATCGGCGGCGAGCCCCGCGCCGCCGCGCCCGAGCCGCTGGCCGAGACGGCGGAAGTGGCGGAAGTGGCGCTGCCCGCGCCCGAGACGTCCGTCCCGTCCCTGCCCGCCGTCGCCGAGACCGCGAACCTTCCCGCCGTGGTGGAGGTTCTGGAGCCGGGCCACGACCCCTTCGCCTATCACCTGCCCGCCCTCGACCTGCTGCGCGAGCCGCCGCAGGTGGAGCCGGACTATGAGCTTTCCGAGGAGTTCCTCGACCAGAGCTCGGCCATGCTGCAGCAGATCCTGCGCGACTTCGGCATCCGCGGCGAGGTGATCGACGCCAATCCCGGCCCGGTGGTCACCCTCTACGAGTTCGAGCCAGCGCCGGGGGTGAAATCCTCCCGCGTGATCGCGCTCGCCGCCGACATCGCCCGCTCCATGAGCGCGGTCTCGGCCCGCGTGGCGGTGGTGGAAGGGCGCAACGTCATCGGCATCGAGCTGCCCAACCGGCGGCGCGAGACGGTGTGGCTGCGCGAGCTGCTCGCCTCCCACGAGTTCGAGGAAGCGCGCACCAAGCTCGGCCTGTGCCTGGGCAAGACCATCGGCGGCGCGCCTGTCATCACCGATCTCGCCCGCATGCCCCACCTGCTGGTGGCCGGCACCACCGGCTCTGGCAAGTCGGTGGCCATCAACACCATGATCCTGAGCCTGCTCTACCGGCACACGCCGGAAGCCTGCCGGCTCATCATGATCGACCCCAAGATGCTGGAGCTCTCCGTCTACGAGGGCATCCCGCACCTCCTGACCCCCGTGGTGACGGACCCGAAGAAGGCCATCATCGCCCTCAAGTGGGCGGTGAAGGAGATGGAGGACCGCTACCGCAAGATGGCGCGCCTCGCGGTGCGCAACATCGACGGCTACAACGCCCGCATGGCGGAGGCCCGAGACAAGGGCGAGGTCATCACCCGCCAGGTGCAGGTGGGCTTCGACAAGGAAAGCGGCGAGGCGCTCTACGAAGAGCAGCAGATGGACCTCTCCCCGCTGCCCTACATCGTCATCATCGTGGACGAGATGGCGGACCTGATGATGGTGGCCGGCAAGGAGATCGAGGGCGCCATCCAGCGCCTCGCCCAGATGGCCCGCGCCGCCGGCATCCACCTCGTCATGGCCACCCAGCGCCCCTCGGTGGATGTCATCACCGGCACCATCAAGGCCAATTTCCCCACCCGCATCTCGTTCCAGGTCACCTCCAAGATCGACAGCCGCACCATCCTCGGCGAGATGGGCGCCGAGACGCTGCTGGGCCAGGGCGACATGCTGTTCATGGCCGGCGGCGGGCGCATCACCCGCGTCCACGGCCCCTTCGTCTCCGACCAGGAGGTGGAGCACGTGGTGGCCTTCCTGAAGGCCCAGGGCGGGCCCGAGTATCTGGAGGACGTGGTGCAGGACGAGGAGGCCGACGGCCCCTCCGGCAATGACGACGCCGTGTTCGACAAGAGCGAGATGGGCGAGACCGGCGGCGACCTCTACGACCAGGCCGTGGCCATCGTGCTGCGCGACCGCAAGGCCTCCACCTCATACATCCAGCGCCGCCTCCAGGTGGGCTACAACAAGGCCGCCAGCCTCATGGAGCGCATGGAGAACGAGGGCATCGTGGGCCCGGCCAACCATGCCGGCAAGCGCGAGATCCTCTCCTTCGGCCGCGACCGCGACGACGACCACTGATGCCGCCGGCCCCGGTCCTTGACCGGGGCGGCCGGGATTCGCCCAAGCGCCGCGCGGGTTTCAAGCCATCGAGCCCGGTCCCGGACCGGCGCCGGGCGGGCTTCGCTCAAACGCAGCGCGGGCCCGGCCGAAGGCCCGGAAATAAGGCCGACAAGTCAGGCCCATGAGTGAGGCTCGTGGGCCCCTGGCCTGAGGACCCGCCCGCGGAACCTTCGCGCCTCAGGGCACGAAGGCGCGGACGGCGGCAGCCGCCGCCATGGCCGCCGCCACCGGCATGATGTCGTTGCGCACCAGCTTGGCGGTCACCAGCGCCGCCGCGAGGCCGGCGATCATGCCCTTGTCGCCGTGCACGGCGCCGGGCGCCAGCAGCGCAACCAGCACCGAGCCCGGCAGGCAGTCCAGGATCTTGCGCACCCGCGGCGTCACCGGGATGAGGCGCATCAGGAAGAAGCCGGCGGTGCGGTTGAACACGGTGGCCAGCGCCATGATGCAGATGGCGGCGAGGGTGCCGGCGTCAACGCTCATCGGTGAAGCCTCCGGCGAACGCCCCGGCGAGGGCGCCGATGACGATGAACCACCAGCCCGGCAGCAGGAACGAGGCGCCGACGGCCACCAGCGCCGCCACGCCCCAGCCCACCGCCTCGCGCCGGCCGCGCCAGTTGGGCAGCAGCATGGCGATGAAGAAGGCCGGCACCACCAGGTCCACCCCCACCGCCTTGGGATCGGGGATGCCGCCGCCCACCACGTGCCCGGCCAGCGTGCCCGCCACCCACAGCAGCCAGGTGACGGCCCCGGCGCCGAGGAAATAGCCGGCGTCCCGCCCGCCCTGGCCGTAATAGCGCATGGCGAGCGCCCAGTTGTTGTCGGCCAGCAGCACCAGCGAGGAATAGGACTGCCACGCCGGCAGCGGCGCGAACCACGGCCGCAGCGCCGCCGCCATCAGCACGTGGCGCATGTTCACGGTCATGGTGAGGAAGCCGAGGGCGAGCAGGGAGGCCGCGGTCCAGTGGGTGGACCAGCCTTCCAGCGCCACCATCTGCGCGAGGCCCGCGAACACGAGGCCGCTGAACAGCCCCGCCTCCGTCAGGCTCAGCCCCTTCTGGGCCGCCGCCGCGCCGAACGCCATGGCGAACACCACGAGGCCCGGCATGAGGGGAAAGATGGTGCGCGCGCCCTCGATGAAGCCCGCGAGGGTGAGCGTGGTGGGGGGATGATCGGAGCGGTGCATGCGGGGGGCGGGGCGCGCAATGGAATGGAAACGATATGTTCTCCTTAGGCCCGGTACCCCGCCCCGGCCAACCCGATTTCACGCGTCGGCACCGGCTTTCGATGCTGCGGTGCCGAACAGATCCTCCAGCCCCTCGTCCCAGGAGGGCACCGGGCCGTAGAGGGCGGCGAGGTGGTCGATGAGCAGGCGCACCTTGCGCGGCAGGAAGCGGCGCGAGGGATAGACCGCGAACACCCCCACACGGTGGGAGGCCCGCCACTGCGGCAGCACCACCTTGAGCGCGCCGGAGCGCAGCTCCGGCCCCACGTCCCAGGTGGAGCGCAGGGCGATGCCCACGGAGGCGAGCACGGCGGCGCGCACCACCTCGTTGGAATTGGTGCGCAGGGGGGCGGAAATACGCAGCGTCACCGGCCCCTGCGGCCCTTCGAGGCGCCAGGGGTCCTGGCTGTGGGTGGCGAGCAGCACATGGGCGGAAAGGTCGCCGATGGAGCCGGGCGTGCCGGCGCGGGCGAGGTATTCGGGCGTGGCGCACAGCACCCGGTGCACGGGCGCGAGGCGCCGCGCCACCAGGCTGGAATCGTCCAGGTCCGCGATGCGGATGGCGAGGTCGAACCCCTCCCCCACGATGTCCACGAAGGCGTCGGTGAGCTCAATGTCGATGGCGAGGCCGGGATTGGCGGCCAGCAGCGGGCCGATGTGGGGCGCGATATGCATGCGCCCGAAGGAGGTGGGCGCCGAAACCCTCAGCAGGCCGCGCGCCTCGGCGGTGCCGTGGGCGAGCTGGTTCTCCGCCTCCTCCACCGCCGCCAGGATGCCCACAACCCGCTCGTAGAAGCCCTCGCCCGCCTCGGTCAGGGTCACCTTGCGCGTGGTGCGCTGGAACAGGCGCGCGCCGAGCCGCTCCTCCAGCCGCTGCACCCGCTTCGACACCACCGGCGGGGTCAGGCCCAGCTCCCGCCCCGCCGCCGAAAGGCTGCCGGCGGTGACGATGCGGGCGAAGATCTCCAGGTCCGCCAGATTGTCGATCATCCCGCCTCCGGCGCGGATTGTTGCCGCATGCCGGAAGACTTTATCCGCCGAGGCAACAATCGGCGACCGCTTTTCCCGCCGAACCCCTTATAATTCGTCCAAACAAGACCAAACAGGGAAACGCCTCATGGGTGCCGTGGCCCAATTCTCACGCCAATCCTCACGCCTCGCCATGCCCGAGCCGGACGCGCGGGTGCTCGCCCGCCGCGCGGACATCGCCGCCGACCTGCGCCGGCTGGTGGGTGACGGGGCGGTGATCGACCATGAGCGGGCCATGCGCCCCTACGAATCCGATGCCCTCACCGCCCACCGGCAGCTTCCCCTCGTGGTGGTGCTGCCCGCCACCACGCGGGAGGTGGCGGCGGTGCTGGCCTATTGCCACGAGAACCGCATCCGCGTGGTGCCGCGCGGAGCCGGCACCTCGCTCTCCGGCGGCGCGCTGCCGCTCGAGGATGCCGTGCTGCTGGGCATGGCGCGGTTCACGCGCATCCGCGAGATCGACATCCCCAACCGCTGCGCGGTGGTGGAGCCGGGGGTGACCAACCTCGGCATCACCAAGGCGGTGGAGCACCTGGGCTTCTATTACGCGCCCGACCCCTCCTCGCAGATCGCCTGCACCATCGGCGGCAACGTGGCGGAGAATTCCGGCGGCGTGCACTGCCTGAAGTACGGCCTCACCACCCACAACGTGCTCGGCGCCGAGCTGGTGCTGATGACCGGCGAGATCGTGCGCCTCGGCGGTCGCCACCTCGACGCCGGCGGGCTCGACCTGCTCGCCGTGGTGGTGGGCTCGGAGGGGCTGCTCGGGGTGGTGACGGAGGTGACGGTGCGGCTGCTGCCCCGGCCCGAGACCGCCCGCGCCGTGCTGGTGGGCTTTCCCTCCTCCGAGAGCGCGGGGGAATGCGTGGCGCGCGTCATCGCCGCCGGCATCATTCCCGCCGGCATCGAGATGATGGACAAGGACGCCATCGCCGCCGCCGAGGCCTTCGTGCAGGTGGGCTACCCGCTGGATGTGGAGGCGCTGCTCATCGTCGAGCTGGACGGGCCGGAGGCCGAGTGCGCGCACCTGCTGGGCGCGGTGGAGGCGCTGGCGCGCGACTGCGGCGCCACCACCCTGCGCGTCTCGCGCAGCGAGGAGGAGCGGCTCGGCTTCTGGGCCGGGCGCAAGGCGGCATTCCCGGCGGTGGGGCGCATCTCGCCCGACTATCTGTGCATGGACGGCACCATTCCCCGCCGCCAGCTCCCGTTCGTGCTGGCGCGCATGCGCGAGCTGTCGCGCCACCACGGGCTGCGGGTCGCCAACGTGTTCCACGCCGGGGACGGCAACCTGCACCCGCTCATCCTCTACGATGCCAACGCCCCCGGCGAGCTGGAGGCGGCGGAGGCGTTCGGCGCCGACATCCTGCGCCTGTGCGTGGAGGTGGGCGGCGTGCTCACCGGCGAGCACGGCGTGGGCGTCGAGAAGCGCGACCTGATGCCGGTGATGTTCAACGCGGCCGACCTCGCCCAGCAGCAGCGCCTCAAGTGCGCGTTCGACGCCGAGGGCCTGCTCAATCCCGGCAAGGTATTCCCCACCCTCCACCGCTGCGCCGAGCTGGGCGCGATGCATGTGAGCGGCGGCGCCCTGCCCTTTCCCGACCTGCCGCGGTTCTGAGCCATGGCCGACACCCGGACCCAAGCCCTGCGCCCCCGCGACGAACAGGAGGCGGCGCAGATGGTCGCAGCCGCGGCGGCCGGCGGGCGCACCCTCGCCGTCACCGGCGCTGGCTCCAAGCACGCCCTTGGCCGCCCGGCGGCGGCGGACACGGCGCTCGATCTCTCGGCCCTCACGGGCGTCACCCTCTACGAGCCGGAGGAGCTGGTGCTCTCCGCCCGTTGCGGCACCCCGCTCGCCGACATCGAGGACATGCTGGCCGCGCGCGGGCAGATGCTGGCCTTCGAGCCCATGGACCCCGGCCCGATGCTGGGCGGGCCGGCGCGGGCGGGCACGCTCGGCGGCACGTTCGCGGTGAACCTCTCCGGGCCGCGCCGCCTTTCCGCGGGCTCCCTGCGCGACCACGCCCTGGGCGTGCGGGCGGTATCGGGCCGGGGCGAGGTGTTCAAGGCCGGCGGGCGGGTGGTGAAGAACGTCACCGGCTACGATCTGCCGCGCCTGCTGGCCGGCGCCTTCGGCACTCTCGGCGTCGCCACCGAGATCACGCTGAAGGTGCTGCCCCGGCCCGAGACGGAATGCACCCTGCTGGTGCCCGGCCTTGCGCCCGCCCGCGCGGCCCAGGCCATGAGCGCCGCCATGGGCGCGCCCTGCGAGGTCTCGGGCGCGGCCCACCTGCCGGCGCCGGTCGCGGCGCGGCTGCCCGGCCTCCAGGGAAACGGCGCGGTGGCGCTGCGGCTCGAAGGGGTGGAGCCCTCGGTGCGCGCCCGGCGCGAGACGCTGGCGCGCGCCCTCGCCCCCTTCGGCCCCGCCGAGACGCTGGCAAGCGAACCCTCCGCCGCCTTATGGCGCGCCGTGCGCGATGCCCTTCCCTTCGCGAGCGGCGGCGCGCGGCCGCTGTGGCGCATCTCCACCGCGCCCATGGCCGGGCCGCCGCTGGCGGCGCGGCTCGCGGACGAACTGGGCGGCGAGGCGTTCTGCGACTGGGCCGGCGGCCTCGTCTGGCTGGAGCTTGCCGGCGCGGACAGCGCGGCGGGGCAGGTGCGCGCCGCGCTGGCGCCCCACGGCGGCCACGCCACCCTGCTGCGCGCCACCGCCGCCGAACGGGCGCGCACGGCCGTGTTCCAGCCCCCGCAGGGCGCGCTCGCCGCGCTCGCGGCGCGGGTGAAGGCGAGCTTCGACCCGGCCGGGGTGCTCAACCCCCGCCGCATGCACGAGGACTGGTGATGGCGTCGCGCAGCCCCCCTTCGGCTCGACGCTCCCTCGGCGCGGCGGCTCTTTGCGTGGCAAGTCCTGGCGCGATGGCACCTGGGCCGGCGGCCCGTGGCCCCCGGGACCTTCGCGCGAGGACGCGTAGGGCGACGACCCTCAGCGCGGAAGCGCCCGGCGCGACAAGTCCCGGCGCGACGGCGCCCACGCCGGCGGGCAATGGCCCCGAGAGCCTTCACGCAAGAACACGCACGGCGACAGCCCACGGCGCGGAGGCGCCTCGCGCGACAAGTCCCAGCGTGACAGCGCCCGGACCAGCAGCCCACGGCCCCGAGAGCCTTCACGCAAGAACACGCACGGCGACGGCCCTCGGCACAGAGGTTCCCGGCGTGACAGTGCCAAAGCCGGCGGCCCATGGCCTGGAGAGCTTTCGTGTGAGAACCCGCAGGGCGACAGCCCGCGGCGCGGAGGCGCCCCGCGCGACAACTCCTGGCGTGACAGCGCCCAGGCCGGCGGGCCATGGCCCCGAGAACCCTCACGCGAGAACACGCACGGCGACAGCCCTCAACGCGGAGGTTCCCCGCGCGGCAACTCATGGTGTGACGGCCCCCAGGCCCGCGACCTATGGCCCCGAGAGCCTTCACGCGCGGATCCGCAGGGCGGCGGCCCTCGGTGCGGAGGCGCCTCGCGCGACAACTCCTGGCGTGACAGCACCCACGCCGGCGGGCCATGGCCCGAAGAGCCTTCACGCGAGGACACGCAGGGCGGCGGCCCTCGGTGCGGAGGCGCCTCGCGCGACGACTCATGGCGTGACAACGCCCACGCCGGCGGCCCATGGCCTGGAGAGCCTTCGTGTGAGAACCAGCAGGGCGACAGCCCGCGGCGCGGAGGCGCCCCGCGCGACGACTCATGGCGTGACCGTGCCCACGCCGGCGGCCCGTGGCCCCGAGAGCCTTCGCGCGAGGACAGGCAGGGCGGCGGTCCACGGCGCGACAGAGCCCGCTCGTTCGCCACGCGCCGCCTGCCCGGTGCCGGCACGGCCCGCACGCACCGCCCGCGCGCAACTTCCGGCCGAACCGCGCGGGCCCCAGCCGCTCCCCCAGCCGCCGGGAGGCCGCTGATGCAGACCCATTTCTCTCCCGCCCAGCTCGCCGATCCCGCCATCGCGGAGGCGGACGCGATCCTGCGGGCCTGCGTGCACTGTGGCTTCTGCACCGCCACCTGCCCCACCTACGTGCTCCTGGGCGACGAGCGCGACAGCCCGCGCGGGCGCATCTACCTCATCAAGGACATGCTGGAGGCCGGCCGCCCCGCCGCGCGGGAGGAGGTGGAGCCCATCGACCGCTGCCTCTCCTGCCTCTCCTGCATGACCACCTGCCCTTCCGGCGTGCACTACATGCACCTCGTGGACCATGCCCGCGCCCACATCGAGGCCACCCATGCGCGGCCGGCGGCGGAGCGGCTGGTGCGCGGCCTCCTCGCCCGTGTGCTGCCTTATCCCAGCCGCCTGCGCCTCGCGCTGAAGGCGGCGGCCCTGGGGCGGCCGTTCGCCGGCCTCCTCGCGCGCGGGCCGCTGAAGCCCCTCGCGGCCATGCTGCGCCTCGCGCCCCGCACCGTCGCGCCGGCCCACGCCGGGCCCGGCGTCCACCCGGCACAGGGGCCGCGCCGGGCGCGGGTGGCGCTGTTCCAGGGCTGCGCCCAGGAGGTGCTCCGGCCCGAGATCGACGCCGCCGCCATCCGCCTGCTGAACCGGGCGGGGGTGGAGGTGGCGCGCCTGCCCGGCCAGGGCTGCTGCGGGGCCCTGGTGCATCACCTGGGCCGCGCGGGAGAGGCCCATGCCTTCGCCCGCGCCAACGTGGACGCCTTCATCCGCGAGATGGAGGGCGAGGGGCTTGACGCCATCCTCGTCACCGCCTCCGGCTGCGGCACCACGCTGAAGGACTACGGCCACCTCCTGCGCCACGATCCCGCCTATGGGGAGAAGGCGGCGCGGGTGGCCGCCCGCGCCCGCGACATCACCGAATTCCTCGTCACCCTCGATCTGCCGGTGGGCCCCGCGCGGGGGATGCGGGTCGCCTATCATTCCGCCTGCTCGCTCCAGCACGGGCAGAAGGTGAAGGCGCCGCCCCCCGACCTGCTGCGCCGGGCGGGCTTCACGGTGGTGGAGCCGGCCGACCCGCACCTGTGCTGCGGCTCCGCCGGCACCTACAACCTGCTGCAGAGCGAGATCGCCGACGCGCTCAAGGCCCGCAAGGTGGCGAGCCTGGAGGCGCTGGGGGCGGAGGTGATCGCCGCCGGCAACATCGGCTGCCTCACCCAGATCGCCAGCGGCACGGCCCTGCCGGCGGTCCACACCGTGGAACTGCTCGACTGGGCCACCGGCGGGCCCCGCCCCGCCGCGCTGGGCCGGGAGGCGGCGGGCGCGTGACGTCGCTAAGAGCTGGACGGCAACAGTCGGCATCATTCCCGATCAGATTATTGCCTCGTCAACGAAAGTGCATTGCCCGCGCGCCGTTGGACAGCGCCCGCGCGCGGCGCTACCAGAGAGGGAAGGGGCGGCCTTCCGCCGTCCCGTGCAATCCAGGCTCATCGCGATGGCTCCCGCCTTCGACCTCTCGCTCTACCTCGTCACCGACCCGCGCCTCACCGCGGCGCGCGGGCTCGCGGCGACGGTGGCGGCGGCGGTGAAGGGCGGCGCCACCCTGGTGCAGCTGCGCGATCCCCATGCCCACGGCCGCGCCCTGGTGGAGCAGGCCCGCGCGCTGAAGGCGCTGCTGGCGCCCCTCGGTATCCCGCTCATCGTCAACGACCGGGTGGACGTGGCGGTGGCGGCGGAGGCCGACGGCGTGCACCTGGGCCAGGACGACATGGCGCCCGGCGACGCGCGCGCGCTGCTGGGGCCCGGCCGCATCCTCGGCCTCTCCGTGGGCAGCCCCGCCGAATACGCGGGCTCGGACCTTTCGGGCGTGGATTATCTCGGCGTCGGCCCGGTGAAGGCCACCGGCACCAAGGCCAATGCGGGCGCCGCCATCGGCCCCGCCGGCATCGCCGCCGTGCGGGCGCTGACGCGCCTGCCCCTGGTGGGCATCGGCGGGGTGGACGCCGTCATCGCGCCGGACGTGATCCGCGCCGGCGCGGACGGGGTCGCCGTCATCTCCGCCATCTGCGCGGCGGACGA
Source organism: Xanthobacter albus (assembly GCF_043194895.2). Lineage (NCBI taxonomy): Bacteria > Pseudomonadati > Pseudomonadota > Alphaproteobacteria > Hyphomicrobiales > Xanthobacteraceae > Xanthobacter > Xanthobacter albus. Next base: position 480,806 of record NZ_CM195532.1, read on the forward strand.
TCCCGAGGCCGCCGCCAAACACCTGCGCGCCGCCGTATCGGCCGCGCGCTGAACGCCGCGCGGCCCCGCCGCGCCCCCCCATTTTTGCTCTTTCCGCTCCGCGTGGCTCAAGGAGGCCGCACGCCATGACTCTGTCCGCCGCCAAGAACACCTCTCAGCACACCACTCAGCACCCCGCGCCCGCCGGCATCGCCGTGACCGGCGCCCCCGGCCCCCGCTTCGACGAGATCCTGACGCCCGAGGCGCTCGACTTCGTCGCCGCCCTGCAGCGCCGGTTCAACGCCACGCGCACCGCGCTCATCGCCCGCCGCGCCGCGCGGCAGGCGGAGTTCGACGCCGGCGCCCTGCCCGATTTCCTGCCGCAGACCGAAGCCGTCCGCGCCGGCGCATGGACCATCGCGGACCTGCCCGCCGATCTCCTCGACCGGCGCGTGGAGATCACCGGACCGGTGGACCGCAAGATGATCGTCAACGCGCTCAATTCCGGCGCCAAGGTGTTCATGGCGGACTTCGAGGACGCCTCCGCCCCCACGTGGGCCAACATGATCGAGGGCCAGCTCAACCTGAAGGACCGCTGGGCCGGCGCCATCGACTTCACCGACGCCGCCAGCGGCAAGAGCTACCGGCTCGGGCCGAATCCGGCGGTGCTCATCATCCGCCCGCGCGGCTGGCACCTGCCGGAGGCCCACGTGCTGGTGGACGGGGAGGAGATGTCCGGCGCGCTGTTCGACTTCGGGCTCTACGCCTTCCACAACGCCAGGGCGGCGCTCGCCCAGGGCTCCGGCCCCTATTTCTACCTGCCGAAGACCGAGAGCCACCTGGAAGCCCGGCTCTGGAACGACGTCTTCACCTTCGCGGAGCAGCAACTCGGCCTCGCCCACGGCACCATCAAGGCCACCGTGCTCATCGAGACCCTGCCGGCCGTGTTCGAGATGGACGAGATCCTGTTCGAGCTGAAGGACCATGCGGCGGGCCTCAACCTCGGCCGCTGGGACTACATCTTCTCCTTCATCAAGCGGCTGGGCAAGAACGCGCGCTTCCTCACCCCGGATCGCGGACGCATGGTGATGAGCGAGGCCTTCCTGAAGGCCTATTGCCTGCTGCTGGTGGAAACCTGCCACCGCCGCAACGCCTTCGCCATGGGCGGCATGGCCGCGCAGATCCCGGTGAAGGGCGACGCCGCCGCCAACGCCGCAGCCTTCGCCAAGGTGAAGGCCGACAAGGAGCGCGAGGCCGGCCTCGGCTGCGACGGCACCTGGGTGGCGCACCCCGATCTCGTGCCGGTGGCGCGCGAGGTGTTCGACCGCCTGATGCCGAACGCCAACCAGCGCGACGCCGTGCGCGCGCCCTCCGGCGTGACCCGCGACGACCTGTTGGAGATGCACCGGGGCGCCCGCACCGAGGCGGGCCTGCGCGAGAACATCCGCGTCGGCGTTCAATATATCGAGGCGTGGCTGCGCGGGCGCGGGGCGGTGCCGCTCTACAACCTGATGGAGGACGCCGCCACCGCCGAGATCAGCCGCGCCCAGGTGTGGCAGTGGATCCACCTGAAGGCCGCGCTGGACGACGGCCGCACCGTGATGGCGGACCTGTTCAAGGCCCTGCTGGACGACGAGATGGCGAAGCTGCGCGACGTGCTGGGCGCCGCCGCCTATGACGCCGGCCGTTTCCCCGAGGCCATCGCCCTGTTCTCGCAGATGTCGCTGGCCGACACCTTCGAGGAGTTCCTCACCCTGCCGGCCTACCGGCTCATCGCCTGAGGCCACGCCGCCGCCCCGCCCGCTGGCCGGGGCGGCGGCGCACATGGATTTTGATGTTTTAAACATCAGAAATTGATGTTGAAATCTGATAAGATGGGGTGTAGCTCTAACAGCCGATAGATCCACAGCCTCATCGTGCGCCCGTGATCACAGCCGCCCAGCTCCGTGCCGCCCGTGCCCTGCTCGGTCTCGACCAGAAGGGTCTCGCGGCCATTTCCACCCTTTCCGTGCCCACCATCCAGCGCATGGAGGCGAGCGAAGGGGTCATTCGCGGCAATGTGGATTCCCTCATGAAGCTGGTGGCCGCGCTGGACGCGGCCGGCATCTCTCTCATCGCCGACAACGAGACGAGCGAGGCCGGCGGGCGCGGCGTGCGGCTGAAGGCCCCGCGCACGCCCGCGGCAGGCACGGAGGGCTGAGCCGTGGCCGCAGGCGCGACAGCCGCGGCGGCGGCGATCGGGGCCGGCGCGGGCGGCGCCCTTACGGGCGCGCTCCTCATCATCCCGGCCTTCGCGGCCGCCTGCGTGCTCGCGCTCGCCACCGCGCGCCGGCCGGCGGGGCGGCCCCTGGTCTATGGCGTGAGCGGCATCATCGCCGCCGCCGGATTTCTCTGCGGCCTCATCGGCCTGTTCGCGGCCCCGGCGGCGCTGGCGCTGCCCCTGGGCCTGCCCTGGATCGGCGCCCACTTCCGGCTCGATGCGCTCTCGGCCTTCTTCCTCGCGGTGGTGAACCTCGGCGGGGCGGCGGCGAGCCTCTACGCCATCGGCTACGGCCGGCACGAGGCCGCTCCCGAGCGGGTGCTGCCCTTCTTCCCCGCCTTCCTCGGCGCCATGAACCTCGTGCTGGTGGCGGGTGACGCCTACACCTTCCTCCTGGGCTGGGAGCTGATGTCGCTCGCCTCCTGGGCCATGGTGGTCTCCCACGACCGGTCGGCGGAAAACCTGAAGGCGGGCTTCGTCTATATCGTCATGGCCACCTTCGGCACCCTGATGCTGATGCTGGCCTTCGCCCTGCTCGCCGGCGCCTCCGGGGCCTATGCCTTCGCCGACATGGCGGGCACGCCCCGCGGCGCGCTGGTGCCCGCGCTGGTGCTGGGGCTGGCGCTGGTCGGGGCCGGCTCCAAGGCGGGGCTGGTGCCGCTGCACGTGTGGCTGCCGCTCGCCCACCCGGCCGCGCCCAGCCACGTCTCCGCCCTCATGAGCGGGGTGATGACCAAGGTGGCGGTCTACGGCTTCATCCGCATCGTGTTCGATCTTTCCGGCCCGCCCGCCTGGTGGTGGGGCATGCCGGTGCTGGCGGCGGGCGGCGTCACCGCCGTCATGGGGGTGCTGCAGGCCATGCTGCAGGCGGACATGAAGCGCGTGCTCGCCTTCTCCACCATCGAGAACATCGGCATCGTGTTCGTGGGGCTGGGCCTCGCCCTCGCCTTCAAAGGCAACGGTCTTCAGGCCGCCGGCGCGCTCGCGCTCACCGCCGGCCTGTTCCACGCGCTGAACCACGCGCTGTTCAAGTCCCTGCTGTTCTTCGGCGCGGGCGCCGTGCTCGGCGCCACCGGCGCGCGGGATCTCGAGAAGCTCGGCGGTCTCATCCACCGCATGCCGGTGACCGGCGCTGTGATGCTGGTGGGCGCGGCCGCCATCTCCGCGCTGCCGCCGCTGAACGGCTTCGCCTCCGAATGGCTCACCTTCCAGGCCATATTGCTGAGCCCGGCGCTCGGCCCCTGGGGCCTCAAGCTGCTGGTGCCGGCGGTGGGCGCGCTGCTGGCGCTGGCCGCCGCTCTCGCCGCCGCCTGCTTCGTGCGGCTCTACGGCATCGCCTTCCTCGGCCGGCCGCGCTCCCCGGCGGCGGCCGAGGCGCGCGAGACGGACGGCTGGTCGCGCACGGCCATGGTCGGCCTCGCGCTCCTGTGCCTGCTCGCCGGCATCCTGCCGGGGCCGGTCATCGACGCGCTGCAGCAGGTGGTGTCGCCGCTGATGGGCGCGCGCATGCCGGCCCAGGGCGAGGTCGCCTGGCTCTCCATCATCCCGGTGGGCGAGAGCCGCTCCAGCTACAACGGCCTGCTGGTGTTCGTCTTCATCGCGCTCTCGGCGGGGCTGGCCGCCCTCCTCATCCACCGGCTCGCCTCCCGCGCGCTGCGGCGGGCCCCGGCCTGGGACTGCGGCTTCCCCGGCGACGACCCCGCGAGCCAATACACCGCGTCGAGCTTCGCCCAGCCCATCCGCCGGGTGTTCGCCTCCGGCCTGCTGCGCGCCCGCGAGGAGGTGACCATGCCCCCGCCCGGCGACATGGCCCCCGCCCGCATCCGCCTGAGCGAGGACGACCCCGCCTGGCGGCTCCTCTATACCCCGCTCGCGCAGGCGGTGGCCGCCCTCTCCGCGCGCGCCGACGTGCTGCCGCACCTCACCATCCGCCAATATCTGGGCATCGTGTTCGCGGCGCTCGTCCTCCTGCTGCTGGTGCTGGCCATATGGCCCTGATCGGCGACCTCCTCATCCAGGGCACGCAGATGGGCGTGGTGCTCGCGCTCGCGCCCCTCGTCACCGGCGTGGTGCGCAAGCTGAAGGCGCGCCTTCAGCGCAAGCAGGGGCCGGGCGTGTTCCAGCCCTATCGCGACCTCGCCCGCCTGTTCCGCAAGGAGGCGGTGGTGGCGGAAGGGGCCTCCTGGCTGTTCCGCGCCGCGCCCTATCTCATCTTCGCCATGACCTGGGTGGCGGCGGCGCTGGTGCCCACCTTCGCCACCGGGCTCCTGTTTTCCTGGTCGGCGGACCTCATCGCCATCACCGCGCTGCTGGGCAGCGCCCGCTTCTTCCTGGCGCTGGCGGGCATGGACGTGGGCACGCCCTTCGGCGGCCTCGGCTCCAGCCGCGAGATGATGATCTCCTCCCTGGCCGAGCCGGCCATGATCATGCTGGTGTTCTGCCTCGCGCTGGTGGCCGGCTCCACCCAGCTCTCCACGGTGGCGGGGGTGATGCTGGAGGGCGTGGGCCTGCGCGTGTCGCTCGCTTTGGCGCTCATCGGCCTCATGATCGTGGCGGTGGCGGAAAACGCCCGCATCCCGGTGGACAATCCCTCCACCCACCTGGAGCTGACCATGGTGCACGAGGCCATGGTGCTCGAATATTCCGGCCGCCACCTCGCGCTCATCGAGCTTTCGGCGCAGCTCAAGCTCTTGCTCTACATCTCGCTCATCGCCTGCGTGTTCGTGCCGTGGGGCCTCGCCCCGGCGGGCGCGGGGCTCATGCACATGCCGCTCGGCATCCTCGCCTATCTCGGCAAGCTCGCGGCGGGGGCGGGGCTGCTCGCGGTGTTCGAGGTGTCGCTGGCCAAGATGCGCGTGTTCCGGGTGCCGGATTTCCTCGGCGCCGCCCTCATGCTGGGGCTGCTCGGCACGCTGCTCCTGTTCGTGTCGCGGGGGCTCTGACCCATGCCGCTGCCCATTTCCCCCCATCTCGTCTTCGACATCGCCCACCTGCTGGCGGGCGCCATGGTGCTCATCAGCCTGATGATGCTGTACCAGGGGCGCCTGCCCGCGCTCATCAACGTGTTCGCCCTGCAGGCGGTGGCCCTCGCCGCATCGGTGGCGTGGCAGGCCCACGCCCAGCACGCGCCGCACCTCTATGTCACGGCCCTCATCGCCCTCCTGTTCAAGGGGCTGGCGATCCCGTTCGCCCTGCACCGCATGGTGGCGCGGCTCGGCATCCACCGGCAGGTGGAGACGGCCCTGTCCACCGGCCCCGCCATGCTCGCCGGCATCGGCCTCGTCGCCCTCTCTTTGGTGGTGATGCTGCCGGTCACCGCCACCTCCGATCCGCTGGCGCGGGAGGATCTCGCCTTCGCCCTCTCGGTGGTGCTGCTGGGCCTGCTGATGATGGTGACGCGCCGCAATGCCGCGAGCCAGATCATCGGCTTCATGTCGCTGGAGAACGGGCTCATCCTCGCCGCCGCGGGGGCGCGGGGCATGCCGCTGGTGGTGGAGATCTCGGTGGCCTTCTCGGTGCTCATCGCCTTCATCGTCATCGGCGTGTTCCTGTTCCGCATCCGCGAGCGGTTCGACACCGTGGACGTGGACGCCCTCGACCGCTTCCGGGGAGGGCGCGCATGAGCCTTTCCGGCCTCTCCCCCGCCGTCGCGCTCATCCTGGGCACCCCGGCGCTCGCCGCCGCGCTGCTGGCGGCGTGGCCCGCATGGCGCTCCGGCGCCTGGATCAACGCGGCCGCCTGCGCCGTGACCTTCCTCGGGGCGCTCGGGCTCGTCCTCCACCGGCCGGAGAGCGGGCCCTTCATCCTGGTGGACGACCTCAACATCGTGTTCGTGGTGCTGAACACCTTCGTGGCCTTCACCACCGCCGTGTTCAGCGCCACCTATGTCGCCCACGAGATGGAGACCGGCCGGCTCTCGCCCGCCAACCTGCGCATCTACCACGCCATGTACCAGGTGCTGGCGTTCGGCATGAACATGGCGCTCCTGTCCAACAATCTCGGCGTCATGTGGGTGGCCATCGAGGGGGCGACCCTCTCCACCGTGCTCATGGTGGGGCTCTACCGCACGGCGGAGGCCATCGAGGCGGCCTGGAAGTACTTCATGCTCGGCTCGGTGGGCATCGCGCTCGCCCTGTTCGGTACCATCCTGGTCTACATGGCGGCCCAGCCGGTGGTGGGCGAGGGGCAGGAGGGCATGGTCTGGAGCGTACTCGCCACCCGCGTCGCGGCGTTCGATCCGGCGCTGCTCAACCTCGCCTTCGTGTTCCTGCTGCTGGGCTACGGCACCAAGGTGGGCCTCTTCCCCCTCAATGCCTGGCTGCCGGACGCCCATGCGGAGGGGCCCACCCCCATCTCCGCCGTGCTCTCCGGCCTCATGCTCAACGTGGCGCTCTACGCGGTGCTGCGGTTCAAGATGCTGCTGGCGCTGAACCCCGGCGCGCTGGCGCCGGGGCCGCTGCTGATGGCCATGGGCCTCGCCTCGCTGCTGGTGGCGGGCGTGATGCTCTACCGCCGGCGGGACATCAAGCGCCTGTTCGCCTATTCCTCCATCGAGCACATGGGGCTCATCGCCTTCGCGTTCGGCATCGGCGGGCCGCTCGCCAATTTCGCGGGGCTGCTGCACATGGTGATGCACTCCCTCACCAAGTCCGCCATCTTCTTCGCGGTGGGGCACGTGTGCCAGGTGAAGGGCACGCAGAAGCTCTCCGAGATCCGCGGGCTCACCACCTCCCACCCCCTGCTGGGCTGGTCGCTGGTGGCGGGGGTGTGCGCCATCGCCGGGCTGCCGCCGGGCGGAGTGTTCATGAGCGAGTTCCTGCTCGTCACCTCCACCTTCGCGCGCCCGTTCCCGGCGCTGCTGCTGGCGGTGCCGCTGGTGGCGGGGCTCCTGGTCGCCTTCGGCGCGCTGATGCTGAAGCTCTCCGGCGTGGCCTTCGGCGCGCCCTCGCCGGGCGACGCGCCGGTCCGGGCCTCCCATGCGCCCATGCTGGTCCATCTGGCGCTGGTGCTCACCGCCGGCCTCTACCTGCCGGGGCCGCTGGTGGCGTGGCTGCGGCACGTGGCCCAGCTTTTGGGATAGGAGCACGGCATGCAGAGCCTTTCCGCCCTCCTTTCCGCCGCCGGCACGCCCAGCCATGCGTGCCGCCCCTGGGGCCGTTTCGTCCTCGATGCCGGCGCGTGGTCGGCCCTCGCCGCGCACCTCGCCCAGGGCCGCTTCACCCTGGTCTCGCTCTGGGGCGAGCGCGACCTATGGGGCGAGCGGGACGCGGTCCACATGGCGCTGCTGGATGAGGCGAGCGGCGAGGCGGGCATCGCCACCTGCCCCTGCCCCGAGGGGCGCTTTCCCTCCGTCGGCCGCCTGCACCCGCCGGCTCAGCGCCTGGAGCGGGCGGTGCGCGACCTCTTCGGCCTCGTGCCCGAGGGCGCGGACGATGCGCGGCCCTGGCTCGACCATGGCCGCTGGGAACTTTCCACGCCCCTCGGCGCGCCCGGCCCCGCCGCCGCGCCCGCGCCCTACCCCTTCCTGCCCGCGGAAGGCGCGGCGCTGCACCAGATCCCCGTGGGCCCCGTGCACGCGGGCATCATCGAGCCCGGCCACTTCCGCTTCACCTGCCACGGCGAGACCGTGGTGCGGCTGGAGGAGCGGCTCGGCTACGTGCACCGGGGCATCGAGGGGCTGATGGCGGGCGCCTCGGTCACGGAGGCGGTGCGCCTCGCCGGCCGCGCCTCGGGCGACAGCACGGTGGCCTTCGCCCTGGCCTTCGCCCGCGCGGTGGAGGCGGCGCGCGGCATCGCGGTGCCGGCCCGCGCCATCTGGCTGCGGGCGCTGGCGGCCGAGCTGGAGCGGCTCGCCAACCACTTCGGCGATGTCGGCGCCATCTGCAACGATGCCGCCTTCGCCCTCATGCTGGCCCATTGCAGCGTGCTGCGCGAGCGCGTGCTGCGCGCCGCCGAGGCCGCCTTCGGCCACCGCCTGATGATGGACAAGGTGGTGCCCGGCGGCTTCGCCTGCGACCTGACGGGCGAGGGCATGGCCGCCGTGCGGGCGCTGGTGAAGATCGCGCGCGCCGCCTTCCCGGAGCTGGCGCGGCTCTATGAGGACACCACCTCCATCCAGGACCGCACCGTGGGCACCGGCATCGTGAAGCCGGCGCTGGCCCGCCGGTTCGGGGCCGGCGGCTTCGTCGGCCGCGCCAGCGGGCGCGCCTTCGACGCCCGGCGCGCCCTGCCCTACCCGCCCTACAATCGCCTGCCCTTCGCCGTGCCCGTGCGTGACGAAGGGGACGTGGACGCCCGGATCCGGGTGCGCATCGCGGAGATCGAGGAGAGCCTCTCCCTCGTCACGCGCCTCCTCGACACCCTGCCCGAGGGCGAGATCCGCGTGCCGGCGGAAGACGGCCCCGGCGAGGGGGTGGCGCTGGTGGAGGGTTTTCGCGGCGACATCTTCGCCTTCGTCCGGCTCGACCGCGAGGGGCGGGTGGCGCGCGCCCACCTGCGCGACCCCTCCTGGTTCCAGTGGCCATTGCTGGAAGCCGCCATCGAGGGCAACATCGTGGCGGACTTTCCCTTGTGCAACAAGTCGTTCAACTGCTCCTACGCCGGCTGCGATCTCTAGAGCGTGTTCAAGCGAAGTGGGAACCGGTTCGCGTGAAGAAAATGCGTGATCTCAAGCATCCATGGCGGCTGTCGCGCGCCGGTGCGCGCGGAAGACACTCCAGGGGGAACCCATGCGCCGCCTTCTCCTGAAGAACCTCCTCGGCGGCCCGCTGACCGAGGCCGCCCCCGCCCCCGACGAGATCGCCGCCCTCGCGCGCGCGCTGGGCGCCGCCGCCACCCGGCGGCTCGGCCGCTCCCTCGCCATCCGGCAGGTGGACGCCGGCTCCTGCAACGGCTGCGAGCTGGAGATCCACGCCCTCTCCAACCCCTTCTACGACCTGGAGCGCTTCGGCCTGAAGCTGGTGGCCTCGCCGCGCCATGCGGACGTGCTGCTGGTCACCGGGCCGGTGACGCGAAACATGGCGGAGGCGCTGCGGCGGACCTTCGACGCCACCCCGGCGCCCAGATGGGTGGTGGCGGCGGGAGACTGCGCCATCAATGGCGGCGCGTTCGCCGGCAGCTACGCGGTGGTCGGCGCGGTGGAGGCGGTGGTGCCGGTGGACCTGCGCATTCCCGGCTGCCCGCCCGCCCCGGCCGCCCTGCTGCAAGGCCTCCTCGCCCTCCTGGAACGGGCCGACGCGCCGGCCGGACGCTGAGGAGCCGGCCCCCGGCTACTGGCGGCCGGGCGCGGCGCGGGTGATCTCCTCCACCCGGTGCTTGATGGCGAGCCACACTTCCTGCTCGTCCTGCTTGCCGCCGCTCTCGAAGCTCTGCGCCATGGTGGCGGCGAAATCCGCGCCCTCCGCGCCATACTGCTCGGCGATGATCCAGGCGGTGCGCCACAGGTCCTGCTCGTTCACCATGTCCGCGCCCTCCAAGGGCCAGGGTGGAGACGTCCGATCGAGATGGGCGGGTGCCCCGGCGCGCGGAGGCGCCGATGCTCAAAATTTCCCCGGCCGGCGCGCGCGAATTCACCAGGGCCGCGCTGCGCCGGACGGTATCGAAGGAAGCGGCCCACCCGCGCGGGCGGGCCGCTCCCGGGCCGGGATTGTCACAAGTCCAACACCAGCAGGTCGCCTTTGGCACGCGAGACGCAGGCGAGCATCCAGCCTTCCTCGCGCTGGGCGGCGGTGAGGCGCTTGTCGCGATGGTCCACGTCCCCCTCCAGCACCTTCACCTTGCAGGTGCCGCAGGCGCCCTGCTCGCAGGCGGTCTCCACCTTCACCCCCTGCTCCTCCAGCGCCGCCGAGACCGACTTGTCGCCGGGGATCTCGCAGGTCTTGCCGGTGGAGGCGATCTTCACCAAGAACACCTTGTCGAGCAGAGGCGCGGGCGCCTTGCCGCCGAACCGCTCCATATGGATGCGGTTGGCGCCGAAGCCCTTCTGCTGGGCGGTCTTGGCGATGGGGTCCATCCACCAGTCCACACCGCAGATGAACAGCTCGGTGTCGTCCGCCCGATCCGCCAGGATGGCGGCGGGGTTGAAGGGCGGCTGCGCGCCTTCGAGGTAGAAGGTGGTGTCGCCCGCGAAGCTCGACGCCTCGATGGTGCCCTTGAAGGAGCCCGGCGAGCCGCCCGCGAACACATAGTGCAGCTCGAACGGCGTGCCCTTCGCCTTCAGGTGGTCGGCGATGCTCAGGATGGGCGTGACGCCGATGCCGCGCGCCATGAGCACGGCGCGGGCGGTGCCCTTCGGCACCGCGAAGCGGTTGCGCGGGGCGCTCACCGTGAGCGTGTCGCCCACCTTCACGTCGTTGTAGAGGGCAAGCGAGCCGCCCCGGCTGTTGGCGTCCTTCCACACCCCGATGAGGTAATGGTTGCGCTCGGCGGCGCTGTTGAACAGCGAATACTGGCGCACCAGCCCGCCGGGGAGCGTGACGTCGATGTGCGAGCCCGGCGAGAAGGCCGGCAACGCGGCGCCCGCGGGGTCCACCAGCTCCAGCGAGACCATGTTGTCGGCCTCGACGGTCTTCTTCGCGACCACGACCGGGTGCAGAACATCGTCTGACATTCGAAACTCTCCATGGACCTAAGCCTGAATGGAGGAGAGCAAGGACAAGGCCACTTTTCGGGCGGATCGCCCCCCTTGCGCACTCGTGCCGAAGAAATGGGCAGCCAAGGCCGCCGCGCCCGGAAACGACCGGAGCGGCCCTTCTCGAAGAAAGGGCCGCCCCGGCATCTCGCGGCGACACTCCCCCGCACGGGGGCGCATCGGGGCCTCAGCGTGCGAAATCGAGCACGATGCGGCCCTGGATGTCGCCCTTATGCATGCGCGCGAAGATGTCGTTGATGTTGTCCAGGCTGTCGGTGTGGATGGTGGCCTTCACCTTGCCCTCGTCGGCGAAGTTCAGCGCCTCCTGGAGGTCCAGCCGGGTGCCGACGATGGAGCCGCGCACGGTGATGCCGTTCAGCACCGTGTCGAAGATGGAGAGCGGGAAGTCTCCGGGCGGCAGGCCGTTCAGCGAGACCGTGCCGCCGCGCCCGACCATGCCCAGCGCCTGCTCGAACGCCTTGGGCGAGACCGCCGTGACGAGCACGCCCTGCGCCCCGCCCACTTCCTTCTTCACGAACGCCACCGGATCAGCGGTGCGGGCATTGACCGTGAGCGCGGCGCCGAGCGTGCGGGCGAGCTCCAGCTTGGCGTCGTCGATATCCACCGCGATCACGTTGAGGCCCATGGCCTTGGCGTATTGCACGGCGAGATGGCCGAGGCCGCCGATGCCGGAGATCACCACCCAGTCGTCGGGCTTGGTGTCGGTCACCTTCAGGCCCTTGTAGACGGTGACGCCGGCGCACAGGATGGGCGCGATCTCGGTGAAGGAGACGTTCTTGGGCAGGTGGCCGACGAAGTTCGGGTCCGCCACCACATATTCGGCGAAGCCGCCGTTCACGGAATAGCCGGTGTTCTGCTGCTCCTCGCACAGGGTCTCCCAGCCGCCGAGGCAGTGCTTGCAGTGGCCGCAGGCGGTGTAGAGCCACGGCACGCCCACCCGGTCGCCCTCCTTCACATGCCTCACGCCCGCGCCCACGCCCACCACCGTGCCCACGCCCTCGTGGCCGGGAATGAAGGGCGGCTGCGGCTTCACCGGCCAGTCGCCCTCGGCGGCGTGGAGATCGGTGTGGCACACCCCGCTGGCCGCGATCTTGACGAGGACCTGCCCCGGCCCCGGCGTCGGCACCGGAACCTCCTCGATGGACAGGGGTTTCCCGAACGCGTGGACGACAGCGGCCTTCATGGTCTTCGTCATGCTTTTCCCTTTCGGTCCCTGTATGCGGCGGCGCGCGGGGCTGAGCGCCCGCGCCGCCGGTCCTCCGGCGCGCCGCGGCAGGCGGCGGCGGAAGCTGGCATCCCGCAGGACGCGCGCCCTCCGCGCGCAGGCCCGTGGCGGCGGCTCCGGGCAGCAGGGGCGGGAAGAGGGAGCAGGGCGAGAGCCCGCGGCAGGGCGCGCCCGGGGCAGGAAGGCGCGCCGTTCACATTCACGCCCTGGGTCGCGACGGCCGCCGGAAACCAGGGGGAAACTGGCTTCCGGCCTCAGTCATGGCCGTCAGGTCCTCCCTTGAGCGCGTTTGAGCTTACGTCGTCCGAGACGCCGCCCGCGGCAGGATGGAGTCCGCTGCCGAAGAAACGACGCCGCGCACCTCAAGTTCCCCCGGCGGCGGGACGGAAGTGTTGAGGATGCCGGGCATCCCCGCCCCGCCGCCGGCCGGAACCGGGGCCGCGCCCTCCCGCGGGAGGGCGCGGCGCGATCAGAAGAAGCCGAGCTTCTTCGGGCTGTAGCTGACCAGGAGGTTCTTGGTCTGCTGGTAATGGTCGAGCATCATCTTGTGGGTCTCGCGCCCGATGCCGGACTGCTTGTAGCCGCCGAAGGCCGCGTGGGCGGGGTAGGCGTGGTAGCAGTTGGTCCACACGCGGCCCGCCTCGATGGCGCGGCCGAAGCGGTAGGCGCGCGAGCCGTCCCGCGTCCACACGCCGGCGCCGAGGCCGAACAGCGTGTCGTTGGCGATGTGGAGCGCCTCGGCCTCGTCCTTGAAGGTGGTGACCGACACCACGGGGCCGAAGATCTCCTCCTGGAAGATGCGCATGGAGTTGTCGCCGAGGAACACGGTGGGCTTCACGTAGAAGCCTTCCGCGAGATCGCCCTCCAGCGTGTTGCGCTCGCCGCCGGCCAGCACCTTGGCGCCTTCCGCCTTGCCGATCTCGATATAGCTCAGGATCTTGTGGAGCTGCTCGCTGGAGGCCTGGGCGCCGATCATGGTGGAGGGATCGAGCGGCGAGCCCTGCTTGATGGCGGCCACCCGCTGCAGCGCCTTCTCCATGAAGCGGTCGTAGATGCTCTCCTGCACCAGGGCGCGGCTGGGGCAGGTGCACACCTCGCCCTGGTTGAGGGCGAACATCACGAAGCCCTCGATGGCCTTGTCGAAGAAGTCGTCATCCTCCGCCGCCACGTCGGAGAAGAAGATGTTGGGCGACTTGCCGCCCAGCTCCAGCGTCACCGGAATGAGGTTCTGGCTGGCATAGCCCATGATGAGGCGGCCGGTGCCGGTCTCGCCGGTGAAGGCGATCTTGGCGATGCGCTTGGAGGAGGCGAGCGGCTTGCCGGCCTCCAGGCCGAACCCGTTCACCACATTGAGCACGCCCGGCGGCAGGAGATCGGCGATCAGCTCCGCCAGCAGCAGCATGGAGGCCGGGGTCTGCTCGGCCGGCTTCAGCACCACGCAATTGCCGGCGGCGATGGCGGGCGCCAGCTTCCAGGCGCCCATGAGGATGGGGAAGTTCCAGGGAATGATCTGGCCGACCACGCCGAGCGGCTCGTGGAAATGGTAGGCGATGGTGTCGTGGTCGATCTCGGAGAGCGCGCCTTCCTGGGAGCGCACGCAGGCGGCGAAGTAGCGGAAGTGGTCGATGGCGAGCGGGATGTCGGCGGCGGTGGTCTCGCGGATGGGCTTGCCGTTGTCCCAGGTCTCGGCCAGCGCCAGCAGGTCGAGGTTCGCCTCCATGCGGTCGGCGATGCGGGTGAGGACCAGCGCGCGCTCGGCGGCGGGGGTGCGGCCCCAGGCCTCGCGGGCGGCGTGGGCGGCGTCCAGCGCCTTCTCGATGTCGTGCTCGTCGGAGCGCGCCACCTCGCAGATCACCTTGCCGTTGATGGGCGAGATGTTCTCGAAATACCGCCCGTTCACCGGCTCCACGAAGGCGCCGCCGATGAAGTTGCCGTAGCGGGCCTTGAAGGGCGATGTCTTATCCTGGTTCAGGAATTCTGGCTTGTTCATGGTTTCCTCCCGTTTCTGGGCCGGCGCATCCTATCGCACCCGCCGTGCCAGTTGGCGGCAGTTCCGCGAACTTTTGTTCTTGCACTGCGGTAAGTTATTGCGCGGGAATGCCAAGCACCTAGACTTGAAACGCTCCATTCCGCCGGCGCTGGACGCGGCGCAAATCCTCGTGCGAAACTGTCGCCCATAAGAACAATCAGGCGCGACAGGTGTCGCATCTTGCGACACCTCCGCGCACGGGAACGAAACCGCCCCGAGGTGCCGATGCTGCAGACCATTCCGTCCGGCGACGCCCGCCTGTTCACGCACGAGGCCCTCGCGGAAGCCCGCCAGCGCTTCTTCGCGGGGGAGACGGAGCCGCGCGGGGTCGCGGCGCCCATCCTGCGCTCATGGACGCGCTGCGCAGCCCAGGGCCTCACCGCCGGCGGGCGCCCCAGGGCCGAGCCCCTCACCGCCGGGGAGCTGCGCCAGCACCGCGAGCGCGCCGAGACCCTGCGCCGCCGCTGCCGGCCGGAGCTGGAGGCGCTGCGCGCCGACGCCGCCGCCACCGGCTCCATCGTCATCCTCACCGATCCCTCCGGCCTCGTGCTCGACACCGTGGGCTCGGTCGATTTCGCCGACCGCGCCGCCAAGGTCGCGCTGCTGCCGGGCGTGAGCTGGAGCGAGACCGCGCTCGGCACCAACGCCATCGGCACCGCTCTGGTGGAGCGCCGGGCGCTGGAGGTGCGCGGCGCCGAGCATTACGCCGAGGCCCACGGCATCCTGAGCTGCGCGGCCGCCCCCGTCCTCGATCCCTATGGCGAGGTGGTGGGCCTCATCGACCTGTCCGGCCCCTCGGCGGTGGCGCAGCTTCACGCCATGGGGCTGCTGGAGCTGGCCGTGACCCAGGTGGAGCATCGCCTGTTCGAGGGCGCCTTCCCGAACCACGCCGTGGTGCGCTTCCACTCCGACCCGAGCTTCCTCGGCACCAGCCGCGAGGGCATCCTGGTGTTCGAGGACTACCGGCTGGTGGCCGCCAACCGCGGCGGCCTCGCCCAGCTCGGCCTCGGCTGGGATGCCCTGCGCAACCGCCGCTACGGCGACCTGTTCGAGGGCCCGCTGGGGCGCGCGGGCGAGGAGCGCCGGGTGCGCAGCACCACCGGCGACACGCTCCACCTGCGCCTGGAGCGGCCGGCCGCCGCCACCCCCGCCGCCCGTGAGGGCGCGCCCGCCGCCCCCGCCCCGCCGTCGGCCGAGGGCGGCCCGTCCCCCGCCTTCGACCCCGCCACCGCCCAGGCGCTCGCGCGCGCGGTGCGCCTGCTGGAGGCGGGCGTGCCGGTGCTGGTGCAGGGCGAGACCGGCACCGGCAAGGAGGTGTTCAGCCGGCAGATGCACCTCTCCTCCAGCCGCGCCGGACGGCCGTTCGCGGCGGTGAACTGCGCGGCGCTGCCGGAGGGGCTGATCGAATCCGAGCTGTTCGGCTACGAGGAAGGCGCCTTCACCGGCGCCCGCCGCGCCGGCTTCAAGGGCCTGCTGCGCGAGGCGGACGGGGGCGTGCTGTTCCTGGACGAGATCGGCGACATGCCGCTCTCCCTGCAAACCCGCCTCCTGCGCGTGCTGCAGGAACGCCAGGTGACGCCGCTGGGCGGCGGCCGGCCGGTGCCGGTGGACTTCCGCCTGATCTGCGCCACCCATCGCGACCTGAAGCAGCAGGTGGACGCCGGAAGCTTCCGTGCCGATCTCTACTTCCGCATCGCGCAGTACCGGGTGGCGCTGCCGCCCCTGCGCCAGCTCCAGGAGCGGGAGGCGCTGGTGCGCCGCTTCTGGAGCGAGCTGGCCGGCGGGCCCGGCGGCCCCGCCCTTTCGGCGGACTGCGTGGCGACCCTGGCGCGCCACTCCTGGCCCGGCAATTTCCGGGAGTTCGTGGGCACGCTGAAGGTGCTGCACGCCTTGGCCGAGCCCGACGGCCTCGTCGACATGGACGCGCTGCCCGCCGATGTGCGGGAGCAGGCCACCGCCTCGGCCACGGCGCCGCAGCCGCCGGCCGGGGAGGAGCTGGAGGCCGTCACCCGCGCCACCATCCAGGCCACCCTCGCCGCCTGCGGCGGCAACATTTCCATGGCGGCGCGGCGGCTCGGCATCCACCGCTCCACACTGCACCGCCACCTCGCGGCCGAAACCCGCGCCGGCAAGCCCTCCTGAAAGGCCCGTCGCGGGCCCGGCCGCCGTGAAGGGGGGAGCCCCTTCGGAAGGCGGCGCCCGCGCGGCCGAAGAGGCCCGCCCGGCGATCCAGACACTGCTACCTTCGGCTGAGCCATCGCGCGGCTGCGCGCGATTGACTTGTGCCGCATTTTATTCTCTATAAATATGATCGATTAGATACATTTTCCGCATGCGGGCCAAGCCACGGGAGCAATATGGATGAGCGGCCTCGACCAGATCGACCGCAAGATCGTCGCCGAGCTGATGCGCGACGCGACCCAGACCGTGGCCCAGGTGGCGGACAAGGTCGGCCTGTCGCAGACCCCATGCTGGAAGCGCATCCAGAAGCTGGAGGCGTCGGGCGTGCTGATGCATCGCGTCGCCATCGCCGATCCGGCGAAGCTCGGCCTCGGCCTCGCGGTGTTCGTCGGCATCGAGGCGCCCGACCACACGAAGGAATGGCGGGAGAGCTTCATCCACGTGGTGGACGGCATGCCCGAGGTGCTGGAGGTCTACCGCATGGCCGGGGAGATGGACTACCTGCTGCGGGTGGCGATGCCGGACATGGCGGCCTTCGACCACTTCTACCGGCGCCTCACCGACGCGGTGCCGCTGCGCAACGTGACCTCCCATTTCGCCATGGAGCGGATGAAGTTCACGACCGCCTATCCCATCGAAACCCGCACCGCCGCGCGGCGGTAGCCTCCGCGAGGAATGCCCTCAGGGGAGCGGCCCTCCCGGCGCGCCAGGCGGCGGCCGGACATGGCGCGCACGAAAACGGGCCCGCCCGCGCCTCGGCACGGACGGGCCCGCTGGCTTGAACCGCCGGGGCAAGGCCGGGGCGAAGGGACGACCGCCCCCTCGCCCGCCCGGCTCACTCCGCCGCGTCGAGGCGTCCCGCCGGCGGCGCGTCGAAGGGGCGGCCGCGGCTCGCGTCGGCGACGCTTTCCCGGCCCTGGTAATGGCTGCGCCACTGCGCCGCCGGATGGCTGGCGCGCGCCAGCCCGCCGGCATCGCCCAGCAGCTTCTCGCGCAGCGGGCCGGAGGCATAATCGCTCTGCGCCCGCCCGCGCCTGCGCAGCTCCGGCACCACGAAATCGATGAAGTCCGTGGTGGAGGCCGGGGTGATGGCATAGGCGAGGTTGAAGCCGTCCACGCCGCCCTCGTCCACCCAGCGCTCCAGCTCGTCGGCCACCTTCTGCGGCCCGCCGACCAGCACCGGCCCGAGCCCGCCGATGGACCGGCGGCGGATCACCTCGCGCACGGTCCAGGCCTCGCCGTCGGCGGCGAGGGATTCCAGCGTGGTGCGCAGGGCGTCGTTCTCCACCGCGGTGAGCGGCAGGTCCGGGTCGAGGGAGGAGAAGTCGAGCCCGGTCCAGCCGCCGTAGAGGGCGAGCGCGCCCTCCGCGCTGGCGTAGGAGAGGTATTCCTCATACTTGCGCTGGGCCGCCTCGTCGGTGGGGCCGGTGATGACGGTCAGCAGGGTGAAGATCTTCAGCGCGTCGGGCTCGCGGCCGGCGGCGGCCACCTCGGCGCGGATCTGGTCGGTCAGCTTGCGCGCGGTCTCGGGCGAGGTGGCGAGCACGAACATCGCCTCCGCGTGGCGGGCGGCGAAGCGCCGGCCGCGGGCCGAGGCGCCGGCCTGGAAGATCAGCGGCGTGCGCTGCGGCGAGGGCTCGCACAAATGGAAGCCCGGCACCTTGAAGTATTCGCCATCGTGCTGGATGGGGTGGACCTTGGAGGCATCGGTGAAGATGCCCTTCTCCTTGTCGCGCAGGACGGCACCCTCCTCCCAGGATCCTTCCCACAGCTTGTAGACGACCTCCATGTATTCTTCCGCGAGATCGTAGCGCGCGTCATGCGCGATCTGGCGGTCCATGCCGATGTTGCGGGCGGCAGAGTCGAGATAGGAGGACACCACGTTCCAGGCCACGCGGCCCTTGGTGAGGTGGTCGAGGGTCGAGAGGCGGCGGGCGAGCAGGTAGGGGTGCTCGAAGGTCACCGCGGCCGTCACGCCGAAGCCCACGTTCTTCGTCACCGCCGCCATGGCGGAAATGGCGCCGAAGGGGTCGTTCACCGGCACCTGGGCCGCATCCTGGAGCGCCGCCTCGGCGGAGCCGCGGTAGACGTCGTAGACGCCCACCACATCGGCGATGAAGAGGGCGTCGAACGCGCCCCGCTCCAGCTCGATCGCAAGGTTCGTCCAGTATTCGATATCGTTGTAGCGCGAGGCCTGACTGGAAGGATGGCGCCAGGTGCCCGCCGCCTGGTGGCCCACGCAGGTCATGTCGAAGGCATTGAGGATGATACGCTTCTTCGGTGTGCTCATATGCCTTCCCCGCTGCCTCGGCCAAGCCCGCGCCGCGCCGGAACGACAGCCCGCGCGCGACGCCCGGCGCCACGGCGCCCGTTTCATCATGCCTGGGAATGTAGAGGGACACGCCAGTGGCGCTCCATTCCAAACATGAGCGCGAAAAGAGAAGATTTTTTCTGCCTCGCCGGAGTTCAAGCACAGGAGCGCCGCGACCTCCCTCTGCCGGAAGACGGTCTTTCAAAGCTCGCGGGAACAGGCGACTCCGCCAGGGTTGGAATATAATTCTCCATCATAGGGGCGTTGGGAGAATTCTCTTCTTCTCGCCCCTATGTCTTTGGAATGGCCGTGGCGGCGGGTGCCGCCTATCACAGGAGGTGACGCCGCGCGTCCGGGAACGGACGGCGCAGGCCCGGCCGTTCTGACAGGATCGATGCGATGGCGACCCTTCCCTCCCCGGAAGTCTTCTGGTTCCTCCCCACCTCGGGCGATACCCGTTACCTCGGCACCTCCGATTTCGGGCGCGAGCCCACCAACGCCTACCTGCGCGAGATCGCCGTCACCGCCGAGCGCCTCGGCTACGACGGCCTCCTCATCCCCACCGGATCGAGCTGCCAGGACCCCTGGGTCACCGCCTCCAGCCTCATCCCCCTCACCAGCCGCATCAAGCTGCTGGTGGCGCTGCGCACCTCCATCATGGGCCCCACCGCCTGCGCCCGCCAGGCCGCCACCCTCGACCAGGCCCTCGACGGGCGCCTGCTGCTGAACGTGGTGCCCGGCGGCGACGCCGCCGAGCTCGCCGCCGACGGCATCTTCCTCGACCACGACGCCCGCTACGAGGCCGCCGACGAGTTCCTCACCGTCTGGCGGCAGATCCTCGCCACCGGCGAGGCCTTCAGCTTCAGCGGCCGCCACCTCACGGTGGAGAACGCCCGCAACTATTATCCCCCGGTCCAGCGGCCCTATCCCCCGCTCTATTTCGGCGGCTCCTCCCCCGCCGCCCACGAGCTGGCCGCAAAGCACGTGGATGCCTACCTGACCTGGGGCGAGCCGCCCGCCGCCGTGGCCGAGAAGATCGCCGACGTGCGCGCCCGCGCCGCCCGCCACGGCCGCACCGTGCGCTTCGGCGTGCGCCTCCACGTCATCGCCCGCGAGACCGAGGCCGAGGCCTGGGCCGAGGCGGAGCGGCTGATCTCCCGCCTCAGCGACGCCGACATCGCCGCCGCCCAGGCCAATTTCGCCAAGATGGATTCCGAGGGCCAGAAGCGCATGGCGGCCCTGCACGGCGGCCGCCGCGACCAATTGGAGGTGGCGCCGAACCTGTGGGCGGGCGTCGGCCTCGTGCGCGGCGGGGCCGGCACCGCGCTGGTGGGCGCCCCCGAGCAGATCGCCGCGCGGCTGCGCGAATACCAGGCGCTGGGCGTCGACACCTTCGTGCTGTCGGGCTACCCGCACCTCGAGGAATCCATCCGCTTCGCCGAGCTGGTGTTCCCCCTCCTCGGCAAGGCCGCCGTCACCAAGCAGGGCACCCAGACCGGCGGCGCATTCGACATCCGAGCCCTCCGCCAAACCGCAGCAAGCTGAGCACGAGGGCCCGCGAGCCCGGCTCGCGGGCATCCGCCCGACCCAGTGTGGCGTTGCGCGCAGCCCATCGGACGCCGGTCGACGACTGGACGGATGGGAAAAGCCCCGAAAATGCTATCGTCCGCGCCGGAAGCGGGGCGGCCCGACCCCGCCCCTGTTCCGCGAGGAAGCCCATGTCCGCCAGCCACACCCAGCTCCGTCCCGCGCCCGTAAACGACCTGCGCGCCCTGCTCGACGCCCGCTACGGCACCGCCGAGGCCCCGGCCGGAGTGCATGTCAACGACACCATCGCCGCCCTGCTCGGCCACCGTTCCGTGCGCGCCTTCTCCGGCCGCCCGCTGCCCGAGGGGCTGGTGGAGACCCTGGCGGCGGCGGCCCAGTCCGCCCCCTCCTCCTCCAATCTCCAGACCTTCTCCCTGGTGGCGGTGGAGAAGCCCGAGACCAAGGCCCGCCTCGCGGAGATCGCCGGCGGCCAGAAGCACGTGACGGAAGCGCCGCTGGTGCTGGTGTGGCTCGCGGACCTCGCGCGGCTGGAGGAGATCGGCCGGCGGGCGGGCGCGCCCACCGATGCCCTCGGCTTCCTCGAAACCCTGTTCGTGGGCATCATCGATGCCGCGCTGGCGGCGCAGAACGCGCTGGTGGCGCTGGAATCCCTCGGCCTCGGCGGAGTCTACATCGGCGCCCTGCGCAACCGGCCGGAGGAGGTGGCGCAGCTCCTGGACCTGCCGCCGAACGTGCTCGCCGTGTTCGGCCTGTGCGTGGGCTGGCCCGATCCCGAGCGGCCGGCGCAGGTGAAGCCCCGCCTCTCCCAGCGCCTCGTGGTGCACCGCGAGCGCTACGACCCGCGCCTGCCCCAGGATGCCCTCGACGCCTATGAGACGGCGCTGACCTCATTCCAGCAGGACCAGCACATGCCGCAGGTGGGCTGGGCCGGCACGGCGCTCAACCGCGTGCGCGGGCCGGAGGCCCTGAGCGGCCGCGACCGCATGCGCGCGGCGCTCCAGGCGCTCGGCTTCGGCCTGCGCTGACGGCCCACCGCTCCGCGCGGAGGCCGGCGCGCGTGGCGCACGGGCCGGTGGCCGGGCCACGCCGCGCTTGCGTGCGGCCCCCGCAGCGCCCTCCGGCGGGGCGCGCACGCGCAGCCTCAATGCAGGCGCTCAGGAGCCCTGCATTGATGCGCGGCCTTCAGGCGGGCGGGTATCGGCTTCGCCGGGAAACGCGCCCGCCACCGCCGCAAGACCGGGGCCGGCGGTGTCAGATGCCTTCGCCGAGGTGGATGAAGTCTTCCAGCAGGGTGCCTGCCTGCTCCGCCGCCCGCGGCCGCGCCAGGTGCGCCGCCAGGCGGTGGACCTGCACCGCCACCTCGGGCACCGCCGTGATCTCCCACCACGCCGGGCGCGTGAGGGGGCCGAGCGCGAACAGCCAGGAACTGGCGGCGCCGAACCGGTCCACCACCGCGCAGTCCCGCGTTTCGAGGCCGAGGCCCAGGGCATCGGGCGCGATGCGTCCGGCCCGGCGCAGGTCCGCGAACAGCGGCACGCCGATCTCCGCGAGATCGGAGCGCGGGCCGGTGCAGTTCACCACATGGGCGGCCTCGAACGCGAGGCTTGCCCCGCCGCCGCGCGGGCGCACCTGGACGCTGACGGCCCCATCCGCCCCCTCGGCGCGGCGAAAGCCGGCGATGCGCCCCGCCACCACCCGCAGCCGCCCCTGCGCCAGCAGGCCGTCCAGGCCGGCGGCGATGCGCGGCGCCATGCGATGGCGGTGCACGTCCCACAGGGTGCGGCCGTGGCGCAGGAAGCGGGCCTTCTCCACCAGGGTCCAGCGGCTCCAGATGCCCGGCAGCTGCGGGCGCACGGCATCCATCACCCGTTGCCAGGGCACCCCCGCCGCGCGCACGGCCGCGCGCAGCCGGCGCAGCACCTCCGCGGGCCCCGCCCCGGCGAGGTCGGCCAGGACCGGAGCCGCGCCGGCCGCCTCCGGCGCGGCGGGGCGAAGGTGGGCGTGCGGCAGCAGCCCATGGCGCGAGACCGCCACCAGCGGTCCCCGGTGCCCGCCCGCCGCGAGCTTCAGCGCCACGTCCACCATGGTGAGGCCGGTGCCGATGAGGACAACCGGAGCGTCGTCCCCCACCGCGGCAAGCTCGTCGCGCGCCCAGGGGTCGGGCACGAAGGCCGGCGTGTCGTAGAAGCCGTCGTCGCGGCAACGCGGGGGCCGGGGCGGCAGGTTGCCGGTGGCGAGCACCACGGCGTCGCCCTCCAGGCGCCGCCCATCGGCGAGGACGACGGCGGGCCGCGGCCGGTCCTCCACCCGCACCGCCTCGCCGCGCACGCGCATGAGCGGGGATTGCGGCCGGGCCAGCGCTTCCTCCAGCCGCGCGGCGAGATAATCTCCGAACAGGCGGCGGGCGACGAAGGCGCGGGCGAGATCGCCCCCCGCCTCGTCGAGCGCCCCGGCCAGCGCCTGCGGCCGCTGCGCCAGCCATTGGCCGAAGCCGGGCTCCAGCCCCACCTCCATGCGCGAGACGGGGACATTGAGCACGTGCAGATCCGCGCACGCGCCATAGGCGAGGCCGCGCCCGGCGCGGGGCTCCCGCTCGATCAGCACGGCGCGCAGGCCGGGCCGGGCCGCCACCGCCAGGGCCAGCAGCGTGCCGGTGAAGCCGCCGCCCACCACCAGGATGGTCCGGCCGTCGTGCCAGGCGTTCAGCATGCCTCGTCTCCCTCTCCGCTACGGCACAACGCGGGGCCCTTGCCGGACACGATCGCCACGCCGCGCGCGGCTGCGGATATCTTCGCGATACCCCACGCGTCCGGCGTGCCCGGTCACGCACCCTCATACGATACTAAAGTAAACGCATGAACTTTGTTGACTGCCATAAATCTAATGTCTATTATTTTTATCTACAAACTATTTTTGTGATGGGGCCATCCCGCGCGCCGGTCTTGCCGGCCCCTGCCCCCGGAGGTTGCCGCATGAATGCCCATTCCACCACCGCGCAGGCCACCGCTTTGCCGGCCGCCGCCGTGCCCGAGCTTTCCCCCGAGGTGCTCGCCTATCGCGCCGCCATGCGCAAGCTGGCCGGGGCGGTGAGCGTGCTCACCGTGGGCACCGGCGAGAGCCGCACCGGCCTTACCGCCACCTCCGTGTCGTCCCTCTCCATCGACCCGCCGACGCTGCTCATCTGCGTCAATCGCGCGTCCTCCTCCCTCGACGCGCTCCGCGCCCACCGCAGCTTCGCCATCAACGTGCTGCGCGCCGAGCACCAGCCGCTCGCCGACCAGTTCGCCGGAAAGGGCGGCCTGAAGGGGCCCGAGCGCTACCGGGGCGCCGAATGGACCCGCCTCGGCACCGGCGCGCCGGTGCTCGCGGACGCGCTCGCCGCTTTCGACTGCGAGCTGGAGGAGGCCATCGAGCGGCACTCCCACTTCATCATCATCGGCCGCGTGGTCGCGAGCCGCATCACCGAGACCGCCGAGCCCCTGCTCTATTGGGCCGGCGCCTACCGCAACCTCGGCGCCTGACCCGCGCGCCCGCATCCCCGGAGGATCCCATGCCCTTCTCCCTCTCCCGCCGCGCCCTCGCGCGCGCGGCCGGCGCCGGCCTGCTGGCGCTCGGCCTCGGCGCCGCGCTCCAGACCCCCGCCGCCGCCGAGGACAAGGTGGTCCGCATCGGCTACCAGAAGTACGGCACCCTCATTCTCCTGAAGAACAAGGGGCTTCTGGAAGAGAAGCTGAAGCCGCTCGGCTATACCGTGAAATGGGCGGAGTTCCCCGCCGGCCCGCAGCTCCTGGAGGCGCTCAATGCCGGCGCGGTGGACTTCGGCAACACCGGCGAGGCGCCGCCCATCTTCGCCCAGGCCGCCGGCGCGCCGCTGGTCTACGTGGGCTACGAGCCCGCCGCCCCCACCGGCGAGGCGATCCTGGTGCCCAAGGACAGCCCGCTGAAGAGCGTGGCCGACCTGAAGGGCAAAACCATCGCCCTCAACAAGGGCTCCAACGTGCACTACCTGCTGGTGAAGGCGCTGGAGAAGGCGGGCGTGCCCTATTCCGAGGTGAAGACCGCCTATCTCACCCCCGCCGACGCGCGGGCCGCCTTCGAGCGCGGCTCGGTGGATGCCTGGGCCATCTGGGACCCCTACCAGGCCGCCGCCGAGAAGACCATCGAGGCCCGCACCCTCGCCGATGGCACCGGCATCGTCTCCAACTACCAGTTCTACTTCACCACCAAGAGCTTCGCGGAGAAGGCGCCGCAGGTGGTGGACACGCTGCTGGCCGCCGTCTCCGAGATCGGCGCCTGGACGAAAGCCAACCCGCAGGCCGCCGCCGCGCAGTTCTCGCCGCTGATCGGCATTCCCGCCCCCATCCTGGAAGTGGCCCTCGCCCGCCAGCAGTATGACGTGAAGCCGCTGACGCCCGAGGTCGCCGCCCAGCAGCAGCAGGTGGCCGACACCTTCCACAAGCTCGGCCTGATCCCCGCCCCCATCAAGATCTCCGACGCGCTGCGCGCGCCGAAGTCCTGACGCGGCCGCCCCCGAGGAGAGACGCCATGGCCGAATCCTTCGCCCCTTCCGATGTCGCCCTGCCCCTGCCCCTGCGCGAGCGGGCCTCGCCCCTGCCGGGCCTCCGGCGGGCGCTGGGCCGGCTGGGCCCGGCGCTGGCGCCCTGGGCGCTGCCGCTCGGCGTCATCGTGCTGTGGCAGGCGGCGGCGAGCCTCGGCTTTCTCTCCTCGCGGGTGCTGCCGGCGCCGAGCGACGTGGCGCTCGCCTTCTGGCGTACCTTCAAGGACGGCAGCCTCGTCTCCAACATCGCCGTCAGCACGCAGCGGGCGCTCATCGGGCTCGCCATCGGCGGCGGCATCGGCTTCGTGCTCGGGGTCGCCAACGCCATGTGGCGGCCGGCGGAGACCGCGTTCGATTCCACCCTGCAGATGCTGCGCAACGTGCCGCACCTCGCCATCATCCCGCTGGTGATCCTGTGGTTCGGCATCGACGAGGAAGCGAAGATCTTCCTGGTCGCCATCGGCGTCGCCTTCCCCATCTATCTCAACACCTTCCACGGCATCCGCACGGTGGACCGCGGACTGATCGAGATGGCGCGCGTCTACGGCCTTTCCCCCGCGGCGCTATTCTTCCGCATCATCCTGCCGGGGGCGCTGCCCTCCATCCTGGTGGGCCTGCGCTATGCGCTCGGCATCATGTGGCTGACGCTGATCGTGGCGGAGACCATCTCCTCCACCTCCGGCATCGGCTACATGACCATGAACGCCCGCGAGTTCCTGCAGACCGACGTGGTGGTGCTGGGTGTCATCGCCTATGCCCTGCTCGGCAAGCTCGCCGACAGCCTCACCCGCGCCATCGAGCAGCGGGCGCTCGCTTGGCACCCGGCCTATCGCGCCGGGGCGGAGCCGGCATGATGATGGAGGTGTTCACCCCCGAAGCCGCCGCCTTCCCCGCGCAGGGGGAGGCCCCGGAGCCCCGCGCCGACCGCCCCTGGCACGGCGAGGCGGTGCGCCTCGAAGGCGTGGTGAAGGCGTTCGGCACCCGCACCGTGCTGCGCCGGCTGGACCTCGACATTCCCGCCGGCCAGTTCCTGGCGGTGGTGGGCCGCTCCGGCGGCGGCAAGAGCACGCTGATGCGGCTCATCGCCGGGCTCGACGGCGCCACCTCCGGCACCGTGCGCGTGGGCGGGCAGCCGGTCACCGGCCTCGCGCCCCAGGTGCGCCTCCTGTTCCAGGACGCGCGGCTGGTGCCCTGGCAGCGCATCCTGCAGAATGTGGGCATCGCCCGCGGCCCCGGCTGGCGCGAGACGGCGGCCGGCGCGCTGCGCGACGTCGGCCTCGCCGATCGCGGCCGGGAGTGGCCGTTCGTGCTCTCCGGCGGGCAGAAGCAGCGCGTCGCCCTCGCCCGCGCGCTGGTGAGCCATCCGGCGGTGCTGCTGCTGGACGAGCCCTTCGGCGCCCTCGACGCCCTGACCCGCATCGAGATGCACGCCCTCACCGAACGCATCTGGCGGGAGCGGGGCTTCACCGTGATCCTCATCACCCACGACGTGGCCGAGGCGGTGGCCCTCGCCGACCGCGTGATCGTGCTGAAGCACGGCGAGGTCGCGCTCGACGTGCCCGTGGACCTGCCGCGCCCGCGCCGGGGCGCCGCCGGCGCGAGCGCCCTGCAGGAGCGCATCCTCGCCGCCGTGTAGGTTGGCGGACGCCGGTTCGCACCGAGAAGACGCCTGGGCTCCATGTTCCAGGCCGGCTCGACGTTCGAGAGTCCCCGTCGCATCCGGGCGTGCGGCCCCTCTCCGGCTTGCGAGGGGGGAAGAGCGCGCTTGGATCCGGGCCACCCGGTGTTGCGCCCTCACGGCCGACGTGCCGCCATCGCCGCAGGCTGAGCCCGGCCGCGCCCATCGGCGCCAGCCCCCCGCCCCCTGAGCGGGAGAGGGAATGGAGGGCGCGTCCGTCGCCGCCCGAATGGCGATCCGCCCGAGGCGCGGGCGCGCTCAGCGGTTGCGGAACACGGGCTTGCGCTTCTCCGCGAAGGCGTTCATCCCCTCGCGCCGGTCCTCCAGGGCGAAGGTGGCGTAGAGCAGGCGCCGCTCCACATAGAGGCCCTCCTGCAGGCGGGTCTCATAGGCCTGGTTCACCGCTTCCTTGGCGAGCCGCACCACCGGCCGGGAGGAGGCGCAGATGCGCTGCGCCAGGGCCACCGCCTCCTGAAGATGGGTGCCCGCCGGCACCACCCGGCTCACCAGCCCCAGCGCCAGCGCCTCGGCCGCCGGCAGGGCCCGGCCGGTGAGGATCATGTCCATGGCCACCGCCTTGCCGACGATGCGGGTGAGGCGCTGGGTGCCCCCCGCGCCGGGAATGATGCCGATGGTGGTTTCCGGCAGGGCGAAGCGCGCCGTCTCGGAGGCGATGATGATGTCGCACATCAGCGCCAGCTCGCAGCCGCCGCCGATGGCATGGCCGGACACCGCCGCGAGCGTCGGCTTGCGCACCCGCGAGAGGCCCTCCCAGGTGGCGGTGACGAACTGCTCCTCATAGACCTCGGCGAAGGTCTTATCCTTGATCTCCTTGATGTCCGCGCCGGCCGCGAAGGCCTTCTCCGAGCCGGTGACGACGATGGCGCCGACGGCGGCGTCCGCATCGAGAGCCGCCGCCGCCGCGGACACCTCGGCCGTGATCCGGCTGTCGAGCGCGTTCAGCGCCTCCGGCCGATTGAGGGTGATGATGCCGACCGGGCCGTCGGTGGCGACGAGGATGCTCTCGTAGGTCATGGCAGGAGTCATGGCGGGATTCCGGGCTTGGCTCATGGTGTGCTCGCGCGGTGCGGGGAAGGATTTCGAAATCGGACGGGGCACCGCGATCGGCGGCTCCGGAACGATGCGGCGGCCCGACAGATAATTCAATATATTGTCGTATATACCCGGACGAAAATCAGCCGGGGCGCATTTTCCGTGAAAAATCACGCTATTGAATGCACCGGCGCCGAGGTGGTCGCGCAATAGCATTCCAGGTTACGCCGCGCCGCCGCGATGCAGGCGCCCGACCCTACCGTTCCGCGCGGCGTTGCCATGGGCCGGCCGCCGGGGCGCCCCTTCACCTGCGGGAGGCGGGGGCCTTCGCGGAACCGGGCGCGGCCTCGGGTGCATATTCCCCGGCCTTGCGCGCGGCACTGGCCTCCGGGTCTATCGCCTTGAAGTTGCTCAGCATCTTGTCGAGGTAATGGATCATGTGGATCTTGTCCTCGGTGGAGAAGCCGGCGAGCGCTGCGTCGTAATAGTCGGCGATGACGGGACGCATGTTGGCGTCCCACAGGCTGCGCCCCTTCGGCGTCAGGCGGATGAGGCGCGAGCGGTTGTCGTTGGCGTCCACCGCGCGCTCCACATAGGCCATGGCCTCCAGGCGCTGGAGCACGCCCGCGAGATTCTGGCGGCTCACCAGCAGGAAGGCGGCGAGATCGCCCACCGCCACCCCGTCCGCGAAGGCCGGACGCGTGAGCGCGCCGAGCACCGCCCATTGCTGGGTGGTGATCTCGTAGTCGTCCAGCGCCCGCGTGCCTGTTTTATGCAGCATGTTGGCGCATTGGTAGAGCCGGAAGAAGAGCCTGTTGCTCAGCCCCGGCGAGATGCCCCGCGATCCGTCGCCATCCGTCGTCATGCCGGCACTCTGGCCGCCCGGCGCGGCGAGGTCAAGGGCGGCTCACGCCGTCTTTTAAGGAAATATATTGACCTATTTTTGCGCGACGGATATAGCTCATCCTCACGAAGGCCTCGCAGGCTCTGCGCCGTAGTGGCCCACAAAATGGCACGAAATGCGCCAACACGGCCCATTCGCCACCATCCTGAGACGCGGGAGGAAACCCATCGTGCGCGGACTTAAAGGTAAAGTAGTTGTTGTAACTGGCGGCGGCGGCGGCATCGGTTCCGCCACCTGCCGGCGGTTCGCAGAGGAAGGCGCGCGGGTCGTGGTCGCCGATATCGGCGCGGCCCAGGCGGAGAAGGTGGTGGCGGAGATCACCGCCGCCGGCGGCGACGCCACCGCCATGGTGGTGGACCTCACCGACCACGCGGCCACCGCCGCCGCCGTCGCCCAGGTGGAGGCCAGCTTCGGCCCCGTCGACATCCTGGTGAACAACGCCGGCTGGGACCTGTTCGTCCCCTTCCTGAAGTCGGAGCCCGACTTCTGGACCAAGATCATCGACATCAACCTGCGCGCGGTGCTCAACGTCACCAAGCCGGTGCTGGCCTCCATGGTGGCGCGCAAGGTCGCCGGGCGCGTGGTGTCCATCGGCTCGGACGCCGGGCGCGTCGGCTCCTCCGGCGAGGCGGTCTATGCCGCGTGCAAGGCCGGCGTCATCGCCTTCATGAAGACCCTGGCGCGCGAGCATGCCCGCCACGGCATCACCTTCAACGCCGTCTGCCCCGGCGTCACCGAGACCGCGATGCTGGAGAGCTTCATGGAGGCCGCCGGCGACAAGGAGAAGCTGCGCACCGCCTTCACCCGCGCGGTGCCGCTCGGCCGCCTCGGCAAGCCGGAGGACCTGCCCGGCGCCATCCTGTTCCTCGCCAGCGACGACGCCGCCTTCATCACCGGCCAGGTGATCTCGGTGTCGGGCGGCCTGACCATGCACGGCTGAGGGAGGAAACCATGAGCTATACCGACATCCTCTACGAGATCCGCAACGGCGCCGCCTGGATCACCATCAACCGGCCCGACAAATACAACGCCTTCCGCGGCCACACCGTGGACGAGCTGATCCACGCCTTCCAGGCCGCGGGCTGGGACCGCAAGGTGGGCGTGATCGTGCTCACCGGCGCCGGCGACAAGGCCTTCTGCACCGGCGGCGACCAGTCGGCCCACGACGGGCAGTATGACGGGCGCGGCGTCATCGGCCTGCCCATCGACGAACTGCAGAGCCTCATCCGCGACGTACCGAAGCCGGTCATCGCCCGCGTCAACGGCTTCGCCATCGGCGGCGGCAACGTGCTCGCCACCATCTGCGATCTCACCATCGCCTCGGACAAGGCGCAGTTCGGCCAGGTGGGGCCCAAGGTGGGCTCGGTGGACCCCGGCTTCGGCACCGCCTATCTCGCCCGCGTGGTGGGCGAGAAGAAGGCCCGCGAGATCTGGTACCTCAACAAGCGCTACACCGCCGCCGAGGCGCTGGCCATGGGCCTCGCCAACGCCGTCGTGCCCCATGCGGAGCTGGACGCCGAGGTGGAGCGCTGGGTGGCCGAGCTGATGGAGCGCTCGCCCACCGCCCTCGCCCTCGCCAAGGTCTCCTTCAACGCCGACAGCGAGAACATCCGCGGCATCTCCGCCCTCGGGATGCGGGCGCTGAGCCTCTATTACGACACCGACGAGAGCAAGGAGGGCGGCGTCGCCTTCCGCGAGAAGCGCAAGCCGGACTTCCGCAGGTTCGGAAAGTAGGCGGCGTCCCGGCCCCGCGGGCGGCGCCAGCCGCCCTCGGGCCCGCGCGGCGCGGGCCCTCCCCCGCCGCGCCGCCGCGGCGGGCCGGAGCGGTGTGCCCCGCGCATCCGCCCGCCCCCACGCGGCCACTCCGCAACGACCACCCCGCAAGACCGCCGGCAAGGCGGCGCGTGGTCGAACTCGCAGGAAACCCGAAGGCAGGACCCGACCATGTACCCCACGGTTTTCGACACCGACGACCTGAACGCCCTGCGCGACCTCGCCCGCAAGTTCGCCGCCGAGCGCCTCGCCCCCGGCTACCGCGAGCGCGAGCGCACCGGCGGCTTCGGCAAGGAGCTGGTGCGGGAGATGGGCCGCCTCGGCCTCATCGCCCCCGAGCTGCCGGAGGAATTCGGCGGCCTCGGCGCGGGCAGCATCTATTCCGGCGTCATCATCGAGGAGATCGCGCGCGGCGACTTCAACTTCGGCTACGTCAACATCCTGGCCTCGCTCAACGGCCAGATCCTCGCCAGCTTCGCCAATCCCGAGATCAAGGCCCACTGGCTGCCGAAGCTCACCGCCGGCGAGATCATGCTCGCCATCGCCCTCACCGAGCCGCGCGGCGGCTCCGACGCGGCCAACCTCGGCCTCAGGATGGAGCGCGACGGCGGCCACTACGTCATCAACGGCGAGAAGACCTCCATCTCGGCGGCGGACCAAGCCGCGGCGGCGGTGGTGTTCGCCCGCACCGGCAGGCCGGAGGACAGGGCGCGCGGCATCTCCGCCGTGTTCGTGCCCATGGACACCCCCGGCATCTCCACCACCCGCTTCACCGATCTCGGCCAGCATGCCATCGGCCGCGGCTCCATCTTCTTCGACAACGTGCGGGTGCCGGTCGATCACCTGCTGGGCGAGGAGAACAAGGGCTTCGTGCAGGTGATGCAGGGGTTCGACTTCTCGCGCTCGCTCATCGGCCTGCAATGCCTCGGCACGGCGCGCCAGTCCCTCACGGAGGCCTGGGCCTACATCGGCGAGCGCCGCGCCTTCGGCAAGCCGCTGGCCGCCTTCCAGGGCATCACCCACCAGCTCGCGGATTTCGACACCCGCGTCGAGGGCGCGCGGCTGCTCGCCTACAACGCGCTCTGGCTCAAGGACAACGGCCGCCCCCACGTGGCGGAGGCGGCCATGGCCAAGTGGTGGCCGCCGCTCCTCGCCTACGAGGCCATCCACGCCTGCCTGCTGGTGCACGGCCACGCCGCCTATTCCAACGAGCTGCCGTTCGAGCAGCGCCTGCGCGACGTGCTGGGCCTCCAGATCGGCGACGGCACCGCGCACATCATGAAGAACATCATCGCCCGTGAACGGGCGGGCCGGGCGGCCATCGGCTGAGCCGGAACAACGGGAGGACACCCATGGAATTCGACGCCGTGCTCCTGGAGCCGCGCCGCGCCCGCATGGAGGCCGAGGGCTTCTGGCCGGGCAGGACGCTCCTCGACTATTTCGAGGCCTGCCTCGCCGAGAAGCCCGACGCCCTGGCGCTGGTGAGCGTGGTGGCGGCCACCGGCGCGCGCCGCGCACTCACCTATGCCGAGATCGACCGCCTCGCCTGGCGCGCCGCCGCGGGGCTGCGCCGCCTCGGCCTCGGCCGCAACGACGTGCTGTCGAGCCAGTTGCCCAACGGGTGGGAATTCATCGTCCTCTACATCGCCTGCCGCCGGCTGGGGGTGGTGTTCAACCCGGTGATGCCCATCTTCCGCGAGCACGAGCTGCGCTTCATGCTGCGCCACGGCGAGGCGCGCGCCTTCGTGGTGCCGAGGGTGTTCCGCGGCTTCGACCATGCCGCCATGGCCGAGGCGCTCAAGGCCGAGCTGCCGGACCTGCGCCACGTCATCGTCGCCGGCGATGGCGGGCCTTCCGGCTTCGAGACGCTGCTGCTCGATGGCGCCCTCGACGCCGAGATCGAGGCCGCGCGCGCCGTCAGCGCCCGCGACCGGGGCGACGCCAACGACGTGTGCCAGCTCATCTACACCTCGGGCACCACCGGCGAGCCCAAGGGCGTGATGCACACCGCCAACACCATGTATTCCAACCTCGTCGCCTATGCGGCGCGGCTCGGGCTCGGCGCCGCCGACGTGGTGCTGATGGCCTCGCCCATGGCCCACCAGACCGGCTTCATGTACGGCTTCCTGCTGCCGGTGATGCTGAAGGCGCCGATGGTGCTGATGGACAGCTGGGACAAGGCCCTGGCCGCGCGCCTGATCGCGCAGGAGGGCGTCACCTTCACCATGGCCTCCACGCCGTTCCTGATGGACCTCGCCGACACGGTGGAGGCGCAGGGCACGGGCACCCCCACGCTGCGCATCTTCCTGTGCGCGGGCACCGCCATTCCCGGCGCCCTGGTGGAGCGGGCGCACCGCGTGCTCGGCACCAGGATCGTCTCGGCCTGGGGCATGACGGAGAACGGCGCCGTCACCGTCGTGCCCCCGTCCGAGCCCGATGTCCGCTCCGTGGAGACCGACGGCCTGGCGCTGCCCGGCATGGAGCTGCAGATCCGCGCCGCCGACGGCACCGTGCTGCCCGCCGGCTGCGAGGGCGCGCTCTATGTGCGCGGCTGCTCCAATTTCGTGGGCTACCTGAAGCGGCCCCAGTGGAACGCCACCGACGCCGAGGGCTGGTTCGACACCGGCGATATCGCCCGCATCGACGCGGCCGGCTACATCCGCATCTGCGGGCGCACCAAGGATGTCATCATCCGCGGTGCGGAGAACCTGCCGGTGGTGGAGATCGAGGCGGTGCTCTACCGGCACCCGGCGGTGCAGCAGGTGGCTATCGTCGCCTATCCCGACCCGCGCCTGGGCGAGCGCGCCTGCGCCTTCGTGGTGCCGAAGGAGGGCAGGAGCTTCTCCTTCGAGGAGATGGTGCGCTTCCTCGATAGCCAGCAGCTTGCCAGGCAATACTATCCCGAGCGGCTGGAGGTGCGCGACCAGCTCCCCTCCACCGCCTCGGGCAAGATCCAGAAGTTCGCCCTGCGCACCTTGCTGCGCGAGGCCCTGGAGAACCCGCGGAACGAGAGCCGGCGCCCGTGAGCAAGGACCGCTCGTGAATCGTCCGCGCGTCCGGCCCGGCCGGGCGCGCCTCACCCCCGCGCGGCGGCGAAATACTCGCTCGGCGCGCGGCCAAGGGTGCGGCGAAACATGGCGGTGAAGGCGCTCGGGCTCTCATAGCCGCAGTCGAGCGCTACCGTCAGCACCGATTGCCCCTGCGCCAGCAGGGAAAGGGCGTGGAGCAGGCGCGCCTGCTGGCGCCAGCGGCCGAAGCTCTGCCCCGTCTCCCGGCGGAACAGGCGGATGAAGCCGGAGCGGCTGAGGCCGGTTTCCGCCGCAGCCGCCTCCAGCGCCACCTCCTCCGCCGGCGCCGACACGAGGCGCGCACACAAGGCGGCGAGCCCCGCGTGGGCGGGCATGGGCAGGCTGAGCGGCTCCACCGGCAGCACCGCCAGCTCCTTCAGCGCGAGGCGCGCGGCCAGCGCGGCCACGTCCGCCGGGCATCCCGCCTCGGCCATCCTCAGGATCAGCTCCCGCAGCAGCGGCGTCACCGCCACCACCGCGCAGCCCGCCGGCAGGCCGCGCGCGGGCCCCGCCTCCACCAGCAGGGCGCGGAACTGCACGAGGCCCCGGCTCGCGGTGCGGTGCACGATGCCCGCCGGCACCCACACCGCCCGGCTCGGCGGCACCACCCAGGTGCCGCGGTCCGTCGTCACCGCGACCACGCCCGCCACCGCGAAGATGAGCTGCGCCGCCTCGTGGGCATGCCACGGGCTCTCGAAGCGCGGCTCGTCGCGGCGGATGACCGCGACGCCCGGCGTGGCCGCATGAACTTCCATCTATGATCCGATCACGACGATGAATGGCTCCTCCGCGC
Source organism: Xanthobacter albus (assembly GCF_043194895.2). Classification (NCBI taxonomy): domain Bacteria; kingdom Pseudomonadati; phylum Pseudomonadota; class Alphaproteobacteria; order Hyphomicrobiales; family Xanthobacteraceae; genus Xanthobacter; species Xanthobacter albus. The sequence goes on from NZ_CM195532.1 coordinate 514,816, forward strand.
GAGAATTCCGCGCGCCGCCGGCCTATGCAAGGGGCATCAGGAAGGAAAGCCCCGTGTCGCTCCCCATCGCCGCCGCCTCGCAGTCCGCCCGCGCGCTCCAAGCGCGCCTCGCGGGCCTGCGACTTACCGGCGGCCGCCGGAAGCAGCGACACGCCGGCGGCCGTACCGCGTCGCGACCTCATCGATCCCCCCTCGCTCGCGACGGACTTCCCCATGCTGAAGCAGCCGGAAACCAAGTACCGCCCCTTCGCCCCGCCCGTTGACCTGCCCGACCGCGCCTGGCCCTCCCGGCGCATCACGGCGGCACCCCGCTGGCTCTCCACCGACCTGCGCGACGGCAACCAGGCGCTGGCCGACCCCATGGACGTGGCCCGCAAGCTCGCCTTCTGGGACATGCTGGTCGGCGCCGGCTTCAGGGAGATCGAGGTGGCCTTCCCCTCGGCCTCCCAGACCGAGTTCGACTTCGTGCGCGCCCTGATCGAGGAGGGGCGCATTCCGGACGAGGTGGCCATCCAGGTGCTCACCCAGTCCCGCGCCGACCTCATCGCCCGCACCTTCGCGGCGCTGGAGGGGGCGCCGCGCGCCATCGTCCACCTCTACAACGCCACCGCGCCCCTGTTCCGCCGGGTGGTGTTCTCCATGGAGCGGCACGAGATCGTCGCGCTGGCCGTCTCCGGCGTCACCGCCATGCTGGAGGAGAGCCTGAAGCGGCCGGAGACCGACTTCACCTTCCAATACTCGCCCGAGACCTTCTGCTTCACCGAGCCGGAATTCGCGCTGGAGATCTGCGAGCGGGTGCTGGACGTGTGGCAGCCGACCCCGGCGCGCAAGGCCATCCTGAACCTGCCCGCCACCGTGGAGGTGGCCACTCCCAACGTCTATGCGGACCAGATCGAGTGGTTCTGCCGCCATCTCTCGCGCCGCGACAGCGTGGTCGTCTCCGTGCACCCGCACAACGACCGGGGCACCGCCGTGGCCGCCGCCGAGCTGGCGGTGATGGCGGGCGCCGACCGCATCGAGGGCTGCCTGTTCGGCAATGGCGAGCGCACCGGCAACGTGGACCTCGTGACCCTGGCGCTCAACCTCTACACCCAGGGCATCGACCCCGGCCTCTCCTTCCCCGCCTTGCGGCAGGTGGCGCAGAGCGTCACGCGCCTCACCGGCCTGCCCGTGCACCCGCGCCACCCCTATGCGGGCGAGCTGGTGCACACCGCCTTCTCCGGCTCCCACCAGGATGCCATCCGCAAGGGCTTCGCCGCCCACGCCGCGCGCAACGACGGCCTGTGGGAGATGCCGTACCTGCCCATCGATCCCGCCGACATCGGCGAGACCTATGAGGCGGTGATCCGGGTCAACAGCCAGTCGGGCAAGGGCGGGGTCGCCTTCGTGCTGGAGCAGGAGCACGGGCTGAAGCTGCCGCGCGCCCTGCAGGTGGACTTCAGCCGCCGCGTGCAGGCGCTGGCGGACGAGACCTCCCGCGAGCTCTCGGGCGCCGACATCTGGGCCGAATTCCGCCGCGCCTACGGACTGGATGACCCTGCCTTCACGCTCCTCGCCTATGAGGACGGCGCGCGCGGGCCGGCGGGGCACGAGCGGCTGTTCGCCGGGCGCATCCGCCACGGCGGGCGTGAGGTGCCGGTGGCCGGGCGCGGCAACGGCCTCGTCTCGGCGGCGGTGGCCGCCATGGCCGGGCATTTCGGCATCGCGCTGGAGGTGGTGGACTTCCAGCAGCACGCCCTGCGCCGGGGCGCGGACGCGCAGGCGGTGGCCTATGCGGAATGCGTGAGCGCGCAGGGACGCCGCGTGTTCGGGGTCGGCATCGACGCGGACGTGGCCGCCGCCTCCCTCAAGGCCGTGCTCGGCGCGGCCGGCGCCGTCCGGCGCGACGACTGAGCGCCCATCCCGTCGCGTCCGCGCGGCGGGCGGCCGCCGGCGGATCAGCCGGGCGCGTCCACACCGGTTGCCGGACGGCGGGGATGAACGGCCACCAAAGCGCGGGCCGCGCGCCCGGCATCCTCGAACCATTCCGCCTCCCGGTGCACCAGGGAGGCGGAGAAGGCGCCGTCGAGCAGCAGCAAAACCTGCCGCGCCAGCGCCTCGGGCGCGGCAAGGCCGGCGCTTTTCAGCTCGCCCGCGAGCCAAGCGGCGAAGGCGCTCTTGTGGCGGGCGCCGATCCGCACCGCCGGATGGCCCGGCAGGGCCGCGAGCTCGGCCGTGGTGCGCAGAAAGCCGCAGCCCTTCCATTTCGGGTGGCGCGCGCTGCGCGCCAGGGCCTCGAACACGGCCTGCACCTTCACCTCCGGCCCGCCCTCCGCGGCCTCGAACCAGGCGGCCATCTGCTTCAGGTTGGGCTGGTCGCGCGCGTCGAGATAGGCGGCGACGAGCTCGTCCTTGCTTTGGAAATGATAGTAGAGCGTACGCTTGGTGACGCCCGCCTTCTCGGCCACCGCGTCCACGCTCACGCGGCCGATTCCCTCCGCGTAGAACAGCCTGGAGGCAGCCTTGATGATGCGTCCGCGCGTGTCGGGGTGCCTGGGCATGATCCTGAAAGTATACCGTACAGTGAGTATACTCAAGGCGGCTCCGCCGCCATCCTGCCCTCCTCGCCGGAACCCGGCCGGACCACAGGAGACGCCCATGACCGAACCCGTCCTGAAGACCACCGACGGCGCGATCGCGACGCTGACGCTCAACCGCCCGGAAAAGCTCAACGCCCTGGATTACGAGACCGTCGACACCCTGCTGGCGTTCCTCGACGGAATCGAGGGCGATGACGCGGTGCGCGGGGTCATCCTCACCGGCGCCGGGCGCGCCTTCTCGGCCGGGGGCGACATCCCCGAATTCTCGCGCTCGGTGGCGCAGGGACCGGAAGCGGCGCTGCGGGACTTCGTGGCGCGCGGGCAGCGGCTCACCGCCCGCATCGAGGCGTTCCGCAAGCCGATCGTGGTGGCGGTCAACGGCCTCGCCTACGGCGGGGGATGCGAGGTGACGGAGGCCGCGCCGCTGGCCATCGCCAGCGACCGCGCGGTCTTCGCCAAGCCGGAGATCCGCCTCGCCATGCCGCCCACCTTCGGCGGCACCCAGCGCCTGCCGCGCCTCGCCGGGCGCAAGCGCGCCATGGAGCTGCTGCTCACCGGGGAGGCCTTTTCGCCCGCGCGGGCGCTGGAGCTGGGGCTCGTCAACGCCGTGGTGCCGCACGAGGCGCTGCTGCCGGCGGCGCGGGCGCTGCTGGAGCGCATCCTCCAGCATTCCCCGCTCGCCGTCGCCACCATCCTCACGGCGGTGACGCGGGGCATCAACCTGCCCATCGCCGAAGGGCTGCTGGTGGAGGCGGAGCAGTTCGCCCGCATGGCGCCCACCGCCGACCTGCGCGAGGGGCTCGACGCCTGGATCGCGCGGCGGCCGCCGGCCTATCCGGGGGCGTGGTTCGCCACGGCCGGATCGGCGCCTCCGACCGAAGACCCGCGCCACGCCTGAGCGACACGCGACCGGCGCCGGCCGAAGACCGGGGCTTCGCCCTCAGGCCTCGCCGAGGGCGTGCAGCACCTGGCGGTGGATGGCGAACAGGGCCGGGTCCTCGGGATCGCGCGGGTGGGGGATGTCGATGTCCATCACCTGCGCGAAGCGGCCGGGATGGCCGTAGAGCACGAAGATGCGGTCGGCGAGCAGCGCCGCCTCCAGCATGTTGTGCGTCACCAGCACGCCGGTGGGGCGGCGGCCCTCGGCCTCGGCCCACAGGCTCTGGAGCAGGAGGCGCAGGCGGCGGGCGGTCAGCTCGTCGAGCGCGCTGAAGGGCTCGTCGAGGAGCAGGATGTCGGGGGCCGCCGCGAACGCCCGCGCGATGGCGACCCGCTGGCGCTGCCCGCCCGAGAGGAATTGCGGATAGGCGCCGGCATGGTCGGCGAGGCCCACCTTGCGCAGCAGCGCGCGCGCCACCTCGCGCGGGTCGCCCGGCGGGCGGTCGCCCTCGCGCTCGAACACCAGAGCGACGTTCTCCTCCACCGTCAGCCAGTCCACGAGGCGCGGCTGCTGGAACACCATGGCGAGGTTGCCCGGCCCGCCGTGCCCCTCGAAGCGGATGGAGCCCGCGTCCGGCGCGTCGAGCCCGGCGATGAGGTTGAGCAGGGTGGACTTGCCGCAGCCGGAAGGCCCCACCAGCGCCACCAGCTCGCCGGCCGCGATCCGCATGTCGAGCCCCTCGAAGATGACGGAGGGGCGCCGCCCGCCGCGCGCGGCATAGGCCTTGCCGAGCCCGGCGATGAGGATGTCGCTACTCATAGGCCCGCTTCTTCCAGTGGCTGGTGCTGTTCTCGATGGGGCGGAACACCAGGTATTCCACCGCCATCATCGCCAGCCAGAAGGCCAGCGTCCACGCGATGACGCCTTCCACGCTCTGCAGGCTGAACTGGGAATTGAGCTGGTAGCCCACCCCGTTCGACATGCCGAAGATCTCCACCAGCACGATCACCTTCCAGGCGATGGAGAAGCCCACCCGCGCGCCGGAAACGGTGGTGGCGTAGAGCAGCGGGCACCAGATGCGCCGCAGCACCGTGGTGCGCCTCAGCCGGAACACCCGCGTCATCTCGACGATGTCCGACGACAGCGAGCGCACGCCCTGCTGCACGGTGATGACCATGGACGGCAGCACCCCCAGCGCCACCGCGATCACCGGCGAGGCGAGGCTCACCCCGAACCAGATCACGCACAGCAGCGCCCACACGAGGCCGGGCACCGTGAGGCCGAGGATGACGCCGGGCTCCAGGAAGCGCTCGGCGGTGCGGGACACGGCGGCGGCGATGCCGATGGGAAACGACACCACCACCGCCAGCAGGAAGCCGAGGCCCATGCGGTAGAAGGTGACCCAGATCTCGTGGAACGCCTTGCCGCTCGCGCAGATCAGGACGAACTCCCGCGCGATGGCCGAGACATCCGGCACCAGCGGGGAGCGCAGCCACAGGGCCATGAGCTCCCATGCCGTGGCCATGAACACGAACGACGCGAGGAACGGCAGCACCGCGCCGGCCGCGCGCGCCACCGCCGGCACCCACGCCGCCCGCAGGCGGCGCGCGGGCATGTCCGCCTTCACCGTGTCCGCTTTGTCCAGGAGCGACATCTTTCCTCTTTCTCATCGCCGGGGCCCCGCCCCGGAGCATCCATCGGGTTTCTTCAGACCTGAACGTAGATCCTGCCGGCCGGCGCCTGCTTCAGCAGGCCGAGCCGCACCGCCACCTCGATCTGCTTGTCGATGCCCTTGAAGACCTCCTCGTTCCACGCGGTGGCATAGGAGGCGCGGGCGCGTTCCGGCAGCAGGGCCAGGGCCTTCGTCTCGTCGGGCTTGATGCCGATCTCGCCGGCGACGTCCACGAGCAGGCCGGGGTTGTCGCGGATGGCGGAATTGACGCGCTTGAACAGCTCCACGACCTTGGCGGCGGTGTCCTTGTTGGCGTCGAGCCAGGCCCGGTTGGCGGCGAGGCCGACCAGCAGTGGCGCGCCCTTGAGGCCGGTGCCCTTCTCCCACTCCTGCGCCACCAGGGCGAGGTCGCGCGCGCCGCGGGCGACGAGGCGCGTCGCGGTGGGCTCCAGGGTCAGGATCGCCTCCACGTCGCCGCGCTCGAACATGGCGAGGTTGGCGAGCGGAGAGCCGAACACGATCTTGAGATCGGAGAAGTCGAGGCCGGCGAGGGAGGCGGCGATCCGCGCCTGCTGGTAGGTCTCGCTGGTCTCGGCGGTGGAGGCGACGGTCTTGCCCGCGAGGTCCTTCGGCGTCCTGTAGGGGCTGTCGCCGCGCACCACCCAGCGGGTGTTGTTGTCCAGCGCCGGGCCGAACAGCACGATGTCGCCGCCCTTGTTGACGATGCCGCTCAGCCCCACCGGGCCAAACACGCCGACATCGATAGAGCCTGCGGTGAGCTGGGTCTGCATCTTGCCGGGATCGGCGACCACCCATTCGATGTCGAGCCCCAGCGCCTCGGCAAGGCCGAGCCGGGCCACCAGGGGCCGCCACACGGAACCCGCGCTGCCGGGCGACGGCAGGGTGACGCGCACCGGCGCCGGCGCGGCCAGGGCGCCCCGCACCGGCAGCAGGGCCGCGGCCGCGGCGCCCGCGAGGAGCTTGAGGCTGTCTCTTCTGTTCATCTTGGACACTCCGCCCGTCGAGGGCTCGCGAAGGGGGACGGCGGGGGCCTACTGGACGATGGCGCGATAGAGCACGCGCAGGCCGTCGCCGTAGTCGCCGACGCCGCGATGCTGCACCACGCGATTGTCCCAGATCACCGCGGCGCCTTCCTGCCAGGCCACCCGCGTCTGCACGTCCGGGGACTTCACATAGTCGAAGAGGATCTGCAGCAGGTGGTCGCTGACGGTGCGCGGCACGCCGAGAATACGCTGGGTATAAAGCTCGCTGACGAAGATCTGCTTGCGGCCGGTGTCCGGATGCACGCGGATCACCGGCGCCTCCACCGGCGGATACTTGGCGCGCTGGGCGGCGAGCGCCTGCGGGTCCTGGTAGGCGAGGCTCAGGAAGCCCTGGGTCTCCACGTCGTGGACCGCGGTGAGGCTCTCCAGATAGCGCGCGAACTGCGGATCGAGCAGGTCGTAGGCGGCGGTGGCGTTGGCGAACAGGGTGTCGCCGCCGGCCGGCGGGGCATTCTTGCCGAACAGAGCCGTGAAGCGCGGCGGATCGGGCACGAACGCCTGGTCCACGTGCCAGATCAGGTTCATCCGCGTCTTCTTGACCGAGGAATCGATGGTGTTGATGTCCGCATTCTCCCGCGCCGCCGGCGTATAGGGCGTGCCGGCGAACCGGGCGCTGCCGAACAGGCCGACGAGGCGCCCGAACTCCTCCACCCGCACCACGCCGGGCTCGAAGAACAGGAAGCCGTAGCGCACCAGCCGGTCGTGGAGGAACTGGGCCAGCGCCGGCTCCTGCGCGCCGGCGGCCGAGAGATCGAGCCCCCGCACCCGCGCGCCCACCACAGGCGAATAGGGCTCCACCACCACGTCGCGGAAGGCTTCGCGCTCGCCGCGATAATCGGCGATGGACAGGACCTTGGCCTGGACGCTGTCGAGCCGCTCGACGGGGATGTGCAGCACCCGCGCGGCCTGCGGGGCGGCTCCTTCGGAAGCTTGCGGCAGGGCACTCATGTTTCGCTCCAACGGCGTTCGAAATCTTGTTCGCGCTCCAGCGGGGGCGGGCGGGGACGCGGTGCGTCCTCGCGGCGGACGCAATGCGGGGGCTTTCGGGCTCCCGTGGCGCCGGAGCGGTGCCGGCGATGCCAGAAGGGCGCGGCCGGAACATCCCGACGCTAGCGGGCTAAAATTCTAATTTCAACATTTATTTTATAAAATTGATGGACTATATGGATATAACCTTTTCCAACCCTCGAACGCTCCCATGACCGCCCAGACCGCCGGCTACCGGCCCCTCTCCGTCCTGGTGGGGCTGGCCTATTTCATGGACCAGCTCGACTCGACCATCATCGCCCCCGCGCTGCCGCAGATCGCCGCCGCCTTCGGCGTGAGCCCGCTGAGCCTGGACCTGACGATGACCGTCTACCTGCTGGCCAACGTGGCGGTCATTCCGCTGAGCGGGCTGCTGGCGGCGCGGCTCGGCACGCGCGCCGTCTTCAAGGGCTCGCTGGTGCTGTTCGCGCTCAGCTCCGCTTTGTGCGGCCTCGCCGAGAACCTGCCGATGCTGATCGCCGCCCGCGTGCTCCAGGGCGCCAGCGCCGCGCTGATGATGCCGGTGGGGCGCATGGCCATCATCCACGCCACCAGCAAGGCCGACCTGGTGATGGCGCTGGCCTGGATGATCACCCCCGCCATGCTGGGGCCGCTGGTCGGGCCGCTGCTCGGCGGCGTCATCGCCACCTATTCCTCCTGGCGTTGGATCTTCCTCATCAACCTGCCGCTGGGCATCGCCGGCTACATCGCCGCCGGCCGGCTGATGCCGCAGGTCCGCGAGGAGACGCCGCCGGCCATCGACCTGCGCCAATGGGCGTGGCTCGCGGTGATGCTGGCGGCCGGCGCCGCCATGCTCGCCCTGGTGCGCCATCCCGGCATCGGCCTTGAGGTGTACGGGGCACTGGCGGCGGCGCTCGCGCTCGCGGGCCTCGCCTACGGGCGGCGCCTGCGCGCCGGCACCCACCCGCCGCTGCTGGACATCGCGCTGCTGAAGGTGCCGACCTTCCGCGTGTCGTTCTGGGGCGGGTGCCTGGTGCGGGTCGGCTACGGGGCGCTGCCGTTCCTGCTGCCGCTGCAGCTCCAGCTCGGCCTCGGCTTCACCGCCATCGAGAGTGGGCTGGTCCTGCTCGCCAGCGGCCTCGTGGCGTTCGTCACCAAGACCTTCACCGCCCGCATCCTCGCCCGCTTCGGCTTTCGCAGCGTGATCATCTGGAACGGCCTGCTGTGCGGGCTGGCGCTCGCCGGCTGCGCCGCCTTCGCCGCCGGCTGGAGCCTCGCCCTCATCGCGCTGGTGGCCTCCGCCGGGGGCTTCTTCCGAGCCATCCAGCTCAATGCCCTGGCGGCCATCGCCTATGCCGACCTGCCGCGCCGCGCGGTGGCGCCGGCCACCTCGCTCAACACCACCTTCCAGCAGCTCGCGGTGATGGTCGGCATCTCCTTCTCGGTCACGGTGGTGAACCTCTCGGCCTGGGCGGCGCAGCGCCCCCACCCCGAGGGCGACGACTATGCGCTCGCCTTCCTCGTGCTCGCCGCCGCCGTGCTCGCCGCGGTGCCGGTGTCGCTGGGCCTCAAGCCCGGCGCCGGGCAGGAGCTGAGCGGACATCGCCACTCCACCCGCTCGCCGGCCGGCCCGGCCTGAACGGCGGCGCATTTTCCAAGGAAAGACTCCCCCGATGACCAGCCTCCCCTCGCCCTTCCTCGTTTCCACCCCGTGGCTCGCCGCGCACCTCTCCGCACCCGGCCTGCGGCTGTTCGATGCCACCGCCGGCGCCGCCATCGCGCCGGGCGCCGGGGAGAGCGAGCCGGCGCGGGCGGTGTTCGAGACGGCGCACATTCCCGGCGCGCGCTACCTCGACCTGAAGAACGACCTTTCCGACAGCACCTCCGGCCTCGATTTCACCCGCCTCGCCCCGGACGCCGCCGCCGCCGCCTTTGCCCGGGCGGGGATCGGGCCCGACAGCGCGGTGGTGCTCTATTCCACCTCCACCTACGGCTGGGCGACCCGCGCCTGGTGGCTGCTCAACGACATCGGCTTCACCCGCGTGGCGGTGCTGGACGGCGGGCTCGCCAAATGGGTGGCCGAAGGGCGCCCCACCGCCGCCGGCCGCGCCGTGCCCTATCCGGCGGCCGACGCCCTCACGCCCCGGCCGCAGGGCCTGTTCGCGGACCTTCCCGAGGTGGCGGCGGCGGTGGAGAAGGGCGGCGCGACCCTGCTGAACGCCCTGAGCCCGCAGCATTTCAGCGGCGCCACCCCCGGCCCCCACGGCCGGCGCGGGCGCATCCCCGGCAGCCTCAGCCTGCCGGCGGGATCGCTGGTGGCCGCCGACAACAGCCTGAAGCCTTTCGATGAGATCAAGGCCACGCTCGACACCCAGGGCATCGGCGGCGAGGCGGACGTCATCGCCTATTGCGGCAGCGGCATCGCCGCCACCGTCGACGGCTTCGTCCTGCGCGCCCTCGGCCACGCGCGGGTGCGCGTCTACGACGGCTCGCTCTCGGAGTGGTCGAAGGACCCCGAGCGCCCGCTCGAAGCCTGATCCGGGGCGGGCTCCGCCGTCTCGGCGCCCGGCTCCGCGCCGACGGCGGCCGGGGCGGCGGCGCGCGGCTCGCCCTCCCCCCATTCGGACGAAAAGACGACGAAGGCGCGCTTCAGCACCTCGTTCTCGGTGCGCAATTTCTGGATCTGCCGGCGCAAAGCGTGAAGCTCGCTCTGCATCTGCTCGGGCGACATGGCGGCGCCGGCTGCGGCCGAGTGAGGCGCCTCCAGCCGCGCGGCATCCTTCTTCTTCACCCACAGGCGCAGGGATTGCTCGCCGACGCCGAACTGGCGGGCGACCTCACGGTAGATGGTCCGGTCGCGCGGGTTCCGCAGCCGCCGCCGCTCCACCTCGTCCACGGCCAGCTCCTTCACGGAGGGAGCGTAGCGGGCGGAGGCGCGCGCGCCCTCCTCGGACGCGGGATCGCCGCGGTCGTTCGCCGCGTCCGACTTCGCCGCGTCCGTCCTGGCTGGTGCGCCGCGCATTCCCGTGTTATCTTCAGTTTAAAGATAAATCTAATTTAGAATTTAGCCCGCCTCGTCCGGCAACGCAAGCCGCCGCTCCATTCCGGACCGGATCTCCAGGATGCACAAGACCCCGCCCCTCGTCTCCACGGATTGGCTGGCCGATCACCTCCACGACGACAGCCTGATCGTCCTCGACGCCAGCGTCTATCTCGAACCCGGACCCGACGGCGCGCGGGCGGAGTTCCGCAGCGGGCTGGATGCCTACGAGCATGAGGGGCACATCCCCTCCGCGCGCTTCGCCGATCTGTTCACCCAGTTCTCCGATCCGCTCGCCCCCTTCCCCTTCACCCGCCCGAGCGCCCTTCAGCTCGCCGCGGCGGCGGGACGGCTCGGCATCGGCCGCGGCTCCCACGTGGTGGTCTACGACAACCTCGCGAACCAGTGGGCCGCGCGCCTGTGGTGGGTGCTGCGCTCCTATGGGCACGCGCGGGTGAGCGTGCTGGACGGCGGCCTGCGCAAGCATCGCGCCGAGGGCCGGCCGGTGGAGCGCGGCCTCACGCCCTATGCGAAGACCAGCTACCCCCTGCCGCTCCCGCGCGACACGGTGGCGACCATGCCGGAGGTGCTCGACATCGTCCGCGGCCGGCGTGAGGGACGGCTCATCTGCTTCCTGCAGAAGGACGATTTCTCGGGCCGGGTCTCCGGCCGCGCCCGGCCGGGCCACATTCCCGGCAGCGCCAACCTGCCCTTCGCCGCGCTGGTGCGCGAGGAGGACAACACGCTGAAGCCCGCCGAGGCCTTGCTGGCCCTGTTCCGCGCGCGCACGGCGCTGGCGGGCGAGCTGGTGGTCACCTATTGCGGCGGCGGCGTCGCCTCGGCCGTGGGCGCGCTGGCGCTCGCCGTCATCGGCTACGAGCCGACGCTGGAATATGACGGCTCCCTCGCCGAATGGACCGCCGACGCGGCGCTGCCCCTGGAGCTGGGCGAGGCGTGAGGCCGCCGGCCCCGGCGGACAGGAAAAAGGGGCCGCCGGAGCAGCCCCTCTTGCACGATCGTGTTGCGGCGCCTCACTCGTCGTCGGCGTCATGGGCGGGGCCCCAGTGGGCATCGCCCGACTGGAAAGGCGCGGACGGCGCATAATAGGGGCCGGGGGTGCCGAACGCGCTCGGGCGCTCGATCTTCTGCTCTTCGCGCAGGGCGGCCGCGCGGGAGGCCGGCAGCAGCGTTTCCTGGGCGGAGACGGCGACCTGCTCGCGGTTCAGCTCGCCGATATATGGATCGGCGTAGGCGGTGCCGCTGGCGGTGGCGAGGGTGAGGGCGACGCCGGCGGCGAGAAGATAGGTCTTGATGGTCATGTCAGGCACTCCGTTCTTGATGTTCTCAATGTAGAAGCGGGTGCCTTCGCCTTCCATTATCCAAGCATCTGGCGAAGATATACTTCCCAGCGCGCGGCCAAAACCAAAGTATGAACCGCCCTTCGAGGCGCCGGGAAGGCCGCCACGCGGCAGCCGTGCCGGCAACACCCCTCCCAGGAACCGCCCGCGCGGCTGCGCCGGGCCTGGGCCCCTTCGGGAAAAGCCGTGCGCCCGAGCGTGAGACGCGCGCCCGCGATAGGAACGTCCGCGGGGCGCTGCGGCCGGCGCCGCCACGCGCGGAAACGACCGGGGCCGGACGCAGCTATTCTATGCTTTTTCGGAAGAGGCACGCGGGCCGGCCGCCTATTCATGAGCGCATTCAAGGACGCGTTCACGGTCGCAGGGCGGCCGTGCCCGGCGGCCGGCCCCTCCCCGGCGACGCCCGACAGGAATGGAGAACCACAGCCATGAGCCCGCGCATCCTCATCGTCGGCGGATCCATCGGCGGCCTGTTCGCCGCCGTGCTGCTGCACCGCGCCGGTTACGACGTCACCGTCACCGAGCGCTCGGTCCACGGGCTGGAGGGGCGGGGCGCGGGCCTCGTCGCCCAGCGCGAGGTGTTCGCCATCCTGCGCGAGGTGGGCGTGGAGCACCTCGCCCGCTTCGGCGTGGTGGCGCAGGAGCGGATCCATCTCGACCGCGCCGGAGACATCGTCCACCGCCAGCACACGCCGCAGACGCAGCTCTCCTGGGACGTCCTGTTCCGCACCTTCCGCGAGATGCTGCCAGATGCGCGCTACCACAAGGGCCAACGGGTGGTGGAGGCGATCGCCGAGGCGGACGGCGCCCGCGTGCGCCACGCCGATGGCAACGAGACGCGGGCCGACCTGCTGGTGGGCGCCGACGGCATCGGCTCGGTGGTCCGGGCAGCGGTGTCTGGCCCCGGCGCGCGGCCCGCCTATGTGGGCTACGCCACCTGGCGCGGCCTCGTTCCCGAGGCGGCGGTGCCCGAGGCGGCGGCGCGCCGGCTGTTCGAGCGCTTCGCCTTCTACGAGATGCCCGGATCGCACATCCTCGGCTATCTCGTTCCGGGTCCGGACGGCTCCATCGAGCCGGGCCGCCGCCGCTACAACTGGGTCTGGTACCGCCGCTACGATGCCGAAGCGCTCGACGCGGTGCTGACCGACGTGGAGGGCGTGCGCCGGCCCTTCTCCCTGGCGCCGGGGCGGGTGCGCGCCGAGACCGTGGCGGCCATGCGCGCGGACGCCGAGCGCCTGCTGCCGCCCGCCTTCGCCGCCGCCGTGGCCGCCGAGCCGCGCCCCTTCATCCACGCCATCTTCGACTATGCGCCGGCGCGCATGGCGGCGGGGCGGATCGCGCTGCTCGGCGATGCAGCCTTCGTGGCGCGGCCGCACACCGCCATGGGGGTCGCCAAGGCGGCGGGCGACGCCTTCGCCCTGCGCGATGCGCTGGCAGCCCACGCCGACCCCACAGCCGCGCTCGCCGCCTACGAGGCCGCGCGCGTTCCCGCCGGGCGCGCCATCGTCGCCTATGGCCAGCGGCTGGAGCAGACGCTGGGCTGAGGGCCGCGCGACCGATGGCAGCCGGCCCCCGCCTTTCTGAAACGCCCTTCGAAGACGCGGCGCAAGCATTCGCGGCGGCGCCTGAAGCAAGCCAAGGCGGCATCCCGGCGCACGCCGACCTCGATGCCGCGCGCGCCCCGGACGGGCGCGCCATCGTCGCCTATGGCCAGCGGCTGGGCCAGACGCTGGGCTGAGGGCGGCGCGCCCGGTGGCGACCGCACTCCGCCTTTCTGAAACGCCCTTCGAAGACGCGGCGCAAGCATTCGCGGCGGCGCCTGAAGCAAGCCAAGGCGGCATCCCGGCGCACGCCGACCTCGATGCCGCGCGCGCCCCGGACGGGCGCGCCATCGTCGCCTATGGCCAGCGGCTGGGCCAGACGCTGGGCTGAGGGCGGCGCGCCCGGTGGCGACCGCACTCCGCCTTTCTGAAACGCCCTTCCAAGACGCGGCGCAGGCATTCGCGGCGGCGCCTGAAGCACACCAATGTATCATCGCCGCGCTGCCAAGTATGATTTCCCCGCGCCCGCCGCCGCCTATCCTCATCCGCGGAACACCTTGAGCCCGGACGAGACAGCGATGCACGCCGCCGCCGATGCCCGCCCCCAGCACGCGCCCCCGCCCCGCGCCCCCGCCGGCGCGGGGACGATCGCGGCGGCGGCGCCCTTCCTCCCGCGCGTGCTGTTCGGCATCCGCCTCGCCGCATCGGTGTGCCTCGCCCTGTTCGTCACCTACGGGCTGGAGCTGGAAAACCCCTTCTGGGCCGCCACCACCGCCGCCACCGTGTGCCAGCCCAGCCTCGGCGCATCGCTGCAGAAGGGGCGCCACCGCGCCCTCGGCACCATCCTCGGCGGGCTGGCGATGGTGGCGCTGCTGGCGCTCTTTCCCCAGCAGCGCGCCGCGCTGATCCTGGGCCTCGCCCTGTGGTGCGGCGCCTGCGGCTTCGCGGCGGTGGCGCTGCGCGGCTTCGCTTCCTACGCGGCGGCGCTCGCGGGCATCACCTCAGCCATCATCTTCGCCGACACGCTGGCCGATCCGTCCTCGGCCTTCCTTCTCGCCGTGGTCCGCGTCGGCGAGATCGCCATCGGCATCTTCGCGGCCGGCGTGGTGGCGCTGCTCACGGATGCGGGCGCCGCCGGGCGCCAGCTCGCCGGCCTGCTGGGCCACGCGGCGGCCCGGCTCTCGCAGGGGTTCATGGAGACGCTGGCGGCGGGCGCGGACACACCCGAGATCCGCGCGGCGCGGCACGACCTGGTGCGCACGCTCGGCGCCCTCGATGCCGCCATCGACGCGGCGATCGGCGAATCCGCCTTCCTGCGCGCCCGCGCCGGCAACCTCAGGGCCGCCGCCGCGGCCCTGCTGGACGCGCTGGTGGCCTGGCGTGACATGGGCGACCACCTCGAAGGGCGCGGCGCGGACTGCGCCGGCTTGAGGCACGCGCTCGCCGCCGCGCTCGCCCGCATCGATCCCGCCGACCTCGGCCGCGACCCGGAACGCGGCGCGGAAGACTGCCGGCAGGCCATCGCGGACATCCGCGCCATCAGGTGCGAGGATGCCACGCCCCGCATGGTGGCGGATGCCGCCCTCGCGGTGGCCACCGGCATCGAGGCCATGGCCGCCGGCATCGTCCTGCTGCGCGCGGGGCGCGGGGCGCGGCGGCGCTGGCGGGCCCCCTTTGTGATCGCGGACCCGCTTCCCGCCGTGCTGAACGGGGCGCGGGCGTTCGCGGCGGTGGCCGCCACCGCCGCCTTCTGGGTGGCCACGGCATGGCCCGCCGGCCCGTTCGCCATGGTGTTCGCCGCCGCCACCACGCTGATCTTCGGCGCGTTCGGCGACGAGGCCCGCGCCCGCGCCGGGGATTATGCGGCGGGCGCCGCCGTGATGGCGGCGCTCGGCGCCGTGCTCTATTTCTGCGTGCTGCCCTCGCTCACCACCTTCCCGGCCCTGGCCGCCGTGCTGGCCGCGCTGTTCGTGCCGCTCGGCATCATGCAGGCCGGCGCGTGGCACCCGGTGGCGTTCCTGGCCATGTCCATCGCCAGCCTGCCGCTGCTGGGGGTGGGCAACCCCGCCGCCTACGACGCGGCCGGCTATCTCAACCTGGCGCTGGCGGTCATCGCCGGCACCGTCTCCGGCACCCTGTTCTTCGTCGCCATGCCGGTGATGGACCCGCAGGCCCGCGCCCGGCGGCTGCTCGCCCTGTCGCTTCGGGATTTCCGCCGGCTGGCCGGCGGCCCCCTTCCGGCCGGTCCCGCGCGCTGGACCGCGCTCATGGCCGGCCGCCTCGAAGCCCTGCCCGCGCAGGCCCCGGCGGAGGATGCCGCGGCGCTCATGGCCCTGCTGGCGCTCGGCCGGGCGATCATCGATCTCGCGCAGGGGCTGCCCGGCGGCGAGGCACGCCGCCGCCTCGCCACCGCCCTCGCCCCCCTCGCCGCCGGGCGCGTCGCCGATGCGCGCACGGCGTTCGCGGCGCTGGAGGCCACGAGCGCCGGGGCGCCGGCGAACCCGCACCTGCGGGCCCGGATCACGGTGATCCGCGAGGCCATCGACGCCCATGCCGGGCTGCTCGCGGGGCGTGAGCGCGTTTCGCCCCCATCCATCTGAGATCGTCCATCCGAGGGAGGAGAAGCCATGTTCAGGGAGATCGACATTCTCGGCGTCTATGTCGCGCCGTTCGTGGTGATGATGCTGGCGGCGTGGCTGCTCGCCATCCCGCTGCGCATGGCGGGCGACCGCTGGGGCGTTTCCCGGCGCGTCTGGCATCCCGGCCTGTTCGGCCTGTGCGTCTACGTGATCGTGCTGTCCCTGGTCGTGC
This sequence comes from Xanthobacter albus, assembly GCF_043194895.2. Taxonomy (NCBI): domain Bacteria; kingdom Pseudomonadati; phylum Pseudomonadota; class Alphaproteobacteria; order Hyphomicrobiales; family Xanthobacteraceae; genus Xanthobacter; species Xanthobacter albus. Next base: position 530,748 of record NZ_CM195532.1, read on the forward strand.
TCGGCGCGGGAGGCCGCCCATGACCGCCCTGGACGCCGCCCGCCCCGTCTGGCCGCGCCGCCTGCCGGCGGTGCTCGCCACGCTCTGCGTCCTTGCCCTCGCCGGGGGGCTCGGCTGGCGCATGTGGGACGCCTACATGGCCACGCCCTGGACCCGCGACGGCACCGTGCGGGCCTATGTGGTCACCGTCACGCCCCAGGTCTCGGGGCGCATCGCGCGGCTCGCGGTGAAGGCCGACCAGAGCGTCCGCAAGGGCGACCTGCTGATGGAGATCGAGCCCGACGACTACCGCATCGCCCTCGCCGCCTCCGAGGCGCAGGTGGCGCGCGCGAAGGCCGATCTCGACGACAAGCAGGCGGAGGCCCGGCGGCGGGCGCTGCAGACCACGCTCTCCGTCTCGCAGGAGGAGCAGCAGCGCTACGCGGCGGCGGCCGCCATCGCCGAGGCCGCGTACCGGCAGGCGCTGGCCGCGCGCGACAAGGCGCAGCTCGACCTCGACCGCACGCGCATCGTCTCGCCGGTGAACGGCGACGTCACCAACCTCGTCATCCAGCCCGGCGACTATGCGACGAGCGGCCAGCGCGCGCTCGCGGTGGTGGACGCCGACAGCTTCTGGGTGGACGGCTATTTCGAGGAGACGGTGCTGAACGACATCCATGTGGGCGATGCCGCGGCGGTGCGGCTGATGGCGTATCCGCAGACGCTCGCCGGCCATGTCACCGGCATCGGGCGGGGGATCGCCATCGCCAATGCCCAGGCCGATGCCTCCGGCCTCGCCACGGTGAACCCGGTGTTCACCTGGGTTCGCCTCGCCCAGCGGGTGCCGGTGCGGGTGGCGCTGGACCATCCGCCGCCCGCCCTCACCCTCGCCGCCGGCCTCACCGCCAGCGTGTCCATCACCGGGCGCGGGGATGCCGGGCCGGGCCCGGCGCCGTGACGGGGCGGGCCGCGATCAGGCCAGCCCCAGCCCTTCGAGCCACCCCACCAGGGCCGCGCGGCAGGCCTCCGGCCGCTCGATCTGCAGCAGGTGGCCGGTGCCGGAAACCGCCTCGTAGGGGAAGCCGCCCTCGGCCGCGAGCGCGGCATTGGCCCGGCCGGTGGGGCCGGTGCCCTCCAGATCCGGGTCGGCGCCGATGATCTTCACCGGCAGCGGCGCCTGCGCCGCCTTCGGCCAGAGGTCGAGGGTGAGGGCCTGGAGATAGATGGCCGCCTCCAGCTCCCGCGGGCAGCGCAGGGTCCATTCGGCGCCGTCGGGCCGCAGGATGGCGCGGGCCATCTCGGCGCGGCTGCGCGCCGTCCAGCGGGCCTGGGCCCGGCCGGTGGCGAACTGCGCCTCCAGGGCATCCGGGCTCGCGAAACGCTCGGGCCGGTCCAGGGCGAAGGAGACGAGCCTGATCTCGAACGCCCGCATGGCCGCGTGGAGCGGGTGCGCGGGGGGCGGCACGCTCGGCGGATCGTAGAGCGCCAGCGCCGCCCACAGGCGCGGCCCCTCCACCGCCTGCTTCAGGGCGGCGCGGGCGGACATGGAGTGGAACACCCCGATGCCCGGCTTCTCGCCGAAGGCCGCCCCCGCCGCCGCGGCGACGCTTTCGAGGTCCCGCGCGAGCTGGCGATAATGATGCCCGTCGCCGCCGGCGGGCTGGCTCTGCCCGTGGTTGCGCATGTCGAACAGCACCAGCTCGAACCGCTCCGCCAGGGGCTCCCAGAAGTCGCGGTAGCCGTCGATGGCGAAGCCGTTGCCGTGGGAGAGGAACAGGCGCGGGCCATCGGGACGGCCCGCGCGGCGCAGGTGAAGGCTGGCGCCGTCGGAGAGGGTGACGGGCACGGCCTGCCCGGCGGCGTGCGGCATGGGCGCGCTCTCCATGGCCGCTCAGTGACGGGCCAGATGGTCATTGAGGGCGGCGAGGAAGGCCTCGGGCGCCTCGATGGGGGTGATGTGGCCGGCGTCCGGCAGGGTCACGTGGACCGCGCCGGGGATCTTCGCGGCCGCCTCGGCCAGCTTGTCGGGCGGGGCGCCCAGGTCCTCGGCGCCGCCGAGGATGAGGGTGGGCACCCGGATGAGGTGGAGGCGCGGGCCATAGGCCAGGGTCTTCAGCGCCTCGCAGCAGCCCGCGTGGCCCACCGGATCGGTGGTGGCGACGAGATTGCGGATCTTCTCCAGCACCGGCGGGTCGGCGGCCACCGTGCGCGGCGTGAACCAGCGCTCCACCGAGAGCTGGGCGAGGCTCGCCATGCCCAGGGTGCGCGCCTTGTCGATGCGCGACTGGAAATAGGCGGCATAGTCCGGCGGCGCGTCCGGCCGCGCGTCGCAGGCGACGAGGGAGGCGAGGCGCTCCGGCGCGCGGATGGCGAGGCCGTAGCCGATCATGCCGCCGATGGAGAGCCCCACCCAATGGGTCTTGCCGATGCCGAGGGCGTCGAGCAGGCCGAGGGCGTCGTCCTCCAGCTCCGGGAAGGTGTAGGGGCCGGGCTTGGCCGCGCTCAGGCCGTGGCCGCGCTGGTCGTAGCGCAGCACGCGGTAGCGGTCCTTGAGGGCGGCGGCCACATCGTCCCACAGCCTGAGGCTGTTGCCGAGGGCATGGGCGAAGGTGACCACGGGCGCGTCCTGCGGCCCCTCGATCTCGTAATTCAGGCGGATGCCGTTGACGGTGACGTGCATGAAAGTGCTCCCCGGCGCCGGATCAGTGGTTCTCGCCCACATATTCGAGCTCGTCGGCGATCTTGAGCTCGATGAGCACGTTCTCGTCCGTCGACTCGGGAGCGAGGCGCGAGCGGTGGGCGATGCCGCGGGGGATGAACAGCATGTCCCCCGGCTTCATGGTGACGTTGCCCAGCTCCGTCTCCCAGGCCAGCGCGCCCTTCACGCAGAAGATGATCTCGTGGGCATCGACGTTGCGGTGCCAGAACGACATGTCCTCCGTGCGCCGCTTGGAGACGTCCACCTTGGTGCGGGGAGAGGTGAACAGGCGCAGCGGCGTGCCGTCGGCGCGGGTGGCGTTGGTGGGCGCGAACTTCTCGTCGAACACGTTGATGAGGCGGAAGATGTCGCCATTCTCCAGCACCCCGGCATTGGCCACCGGCGGGGCATGGTGGGCGATCACCACGTTCTTGCCGTTGATGGTCACCTTCTCGGTATAGGTGGCCGGCTCCGCCGCGGTCTTCGCGGTGTTCTTGGCGGCGGACTTCGCGGTGCTTTTGGACGTGCTTTTCGCTGTGGTCATGGCAGGGCGTCCCGTGCGGAGGGGGTGAGGCGGTAGAGAAGCCGGTCGCCGACGGAAAGCTCCTGGGCCTCCCCGCGCCGGCGCAGATGGTTGAGGTGGGCGAGGGTCTCGCCCATGGCGAACGAGACCTGGTGTCCGTCGAGGGCGAAGGGGAACAGGTGCGCCATGGCGGCGGCGGCGGCGATGGGCCGCCCATCGGCGGGGAAGGCCGCCTTCAGGTGGGCGAGCCGCTCCTCGTGGTGGGCGCCCAGCGCGTCGAGGCGCCCGTGGAGGCCCCGGAACGGCAGCTTGTGGGAGGGCAGCACCAGCACGTCGTCCGCCACCGCGCGGCGGATATGGCCGAGGGACGCGACATAGGCGGCGATCGGGTCGGCGTCCGGCTCGCCGGGATAGACGCTGACGTTCGGGGTGATGCCCGGCAGCACTTGGTCGCCGGCGATGTAGAGGCCGAGGCGCGGCGCGTGGAGGGTGGCGAGCTCCGGCGAATGGCCGGCGCCGGTGACGACCCGCCAGTCGTCGCCGCCGAGGCGCAGAACGTCCCCGTCGGCGATGCGCCGGTAGGCGGCCGGCAGCTCGACGCTGGCGCCATAGCGCAGGAAGCCCTCGCGGTAGGTGTCGATGAGCGCCTCGTCCAGCCCGTGGCGGCGGAAGAAGGGCTGGGAGGCGGCGATGTCGTCGCTGTAGCCGTCGTGCCAGGCCGCGTGGGCGGCCAGCCATTCGAGCTGCGTCATCTCCGGCGTCAGCCCCCAGCGGCGGGCGATGAAGCCGGCGTTGCCCATGTGGTCCGGGTGGAAATGGGTGACGACCAGGCGCGCGATCCTGCCCCCGCCGAGGGCGGCGCGCCATGCCTCCTCCAGCATCTCGCGATGGGCGGGCGAGCCGAAGCCGCAGTCCACCATGGTCCAGCCCTCGGCCCCGTGGATGAGCCAGAGGTTCACCTGCTTCAGCCCCCGGAACGGCAGCGGCATGTGGAGCCGCAGCACGCCGGGCGCCACCTCCTCCAGGCTCCAGGAAGCGGGGGAGACTTTGTCGGAAGGAACGGAGGCGGAGGCGGGAGAGGGCGCAAGGTCGCTCATGGCGTGGTCTCCATGGGGGCCGCGCGCAGGGCGCGGGCGGCGTCGAGCACCGCCTCGACGATGGCGTGGTAGCCGGTGCAGCGGCACAGGTGGCCGCCCATCACGTCCTCCACCTGCGCCCGGCCGGGATCGGGATCGCGCGCCAGGAGGTCGGTGAAGGACATGAGGATGCCGGGCGTGCAGAAGCCGCACTGCAGGGCGTGATGGGCGTGGAAGGCCTGCTGCAGGGCGCCCAGCGTGCGCCCGTCCGGCGAGAGGTGTTCCACGGTGCGCACGTCGCGGCCCTCCACCTGCACCGCGAGGGTGAGGCAGGCGCGGGCCGCCACCCCGTCGATGAGCACGGTGCAGCAGCCGCACACGCCATGCTCGCAGCCCACATGGGTGCCGGTGGCGTCGAGGCGCTCGCGCAGGAAATCGGTGAGCAGCAGGCGTGGCTCGGCCGGGGCGCCCACGGCACGCCCGTTCAGGGTGAAGCGGATGACGGGCCGCTCGTCCTTCTTCACGCTGCGCATGCAAGCGCCTCCCGCACCACCGCCGGCCCCAGCCGGCGCACCAGATCACGCCGGTAATGGGCGCTGGCGTGCACATCGTCCTGCCCGCCCGCAGCGCGCGCGAGGGCGTCCGCCGCGGCTTCCAGCGCCGCGTCGCTCCCGGTCTCGGCGGGGGCGAGGCGGCGCACCAGGGGCCGGTCGGCCATCCCGCCCACCGCGAGCCGCACCGCGCCGTCGCGCCCGGCCACGGCCGCCAGCGCCACGATGGCGAAATCCCCATGCCGCCGCGCCACCTCGCGGAAGGCGGCGCCGGTCCCCGGCAGCTCGGGAAAGCGCACCGCCACGATCATCTCGTCCGCCGCGCGGGCGGTGGAGAGCAGGCCCTTCTGGAAGGCGGAGGCCGGCAGCACCCGCGTGCCGCGCACCGAGCGCAGCACCACTTCCCCCTCCAGCGCGGCCAGCGACAGCGGGATCTCCGAGGAGGGGTCCGCATGGGCCACCGAGCCGCACAGGGTGCCGCGGTTGCGGGTCTGGAAATGGCCCACCCACGGCAGGGCGCGGGCCAGCAGCGGCACCGCGTCGGCCAGCTCCGGCCAGCTCAGCGCCGCGTTCTGGGTGACGGCGGCGCCGAACTCCACGAACCCGCCGCGCCGGGTGATGCGCCGCAGCTCCGGAATGCGGGCGATGTCCACCAGCAGCGCCGGCTCCGCGAGGCGCAGGTTGAGCAGGGCCATCAGCGATTGCCCCCCCGCCAGGATGCGCGCGGCCTCGCCGTGGGCGGCCAGCAGCTCCAGCGCCTCGTCCACCGTGTCGGGGCGGGCATAATCGAACGGACGCGGCTTCATGAGGGCCTCCGGCGGCGCGCGAGACGGCGCAGGAGCCGCGCCAGCCAGCCGGCGCGCGCGGCATCGGCGGGGGCGAGCGCGCCGGCCAGCCGCTCGAAGAACTGGCCGATGACGATGCGGGCGGCGCCATCCAGCATGCGCCCGCCCACCGAGGCCACCTTGCCGCCCACCTCCACCGAGAAGTCGTAGGCGATGCGGGTGCCCTCCGCCGTGGGGGTGAGCACCAGCCGCCCGCCGCCGGCGGCGGTGCCGAGCGGGCCGGAGAGGGCGCCGCCGATGCGCCCCGAGCGGGGCGGGTCGAGATCGCTCAGCTCCACCTGCGCGGAGAAGCGCCCGCGCACCGGGCCCACCCCCAGCGCCACCTCGGCCGCATAGGCATGGGGGCCGGTGGCGGTGAGGGCGCTGCAGCCGGGAATGGCGCGGCGCAGGGTTTCGGGATCGAGCAGCGCCGCCCACACCGCCTGCGGCGGGGCGGCCACCTCCACCGCGCCGGTGCCGCGCAGACTGCGCCCGCCGAAGCCGGCGCTGGCCGGCGCATCGGCGTCCACGCCCGGGTTCGCGGCAACCGGCGCCCCCGCCTCCGCCGGCGCCATGGCGGCGTGGAGCCGGCGCGGGGTGGCCGGCAGCGGCACGTCGGCGAGGCCGAGGGCATCGGCAATGGCGTTGGAGACGCAGGCCGGCACGCTCATGCAATTGCCCTCGGCCAGCCCCTTGGCGCCGAGCGGCGTGAAGGGCGAGGGGCTTTCGATGTGCAGCAGCTCCAGCGCCGGCACCTCCCGCGCCGAGGGCACCACATAGTCGGCGAAGGTGCCGGTGAGGAAGGCGCCCTCCGCGTCGTAGACGAACTCCTCGTAGAGGGCGGTGGCCAGCCCCTGCACGAACGCACCCCGGATCTGCCCCTCCGCGATCAGCGGATTGAGCAGGCGGCCGGCGTCGTGCATGGAGACGTAGCGGTCCACCCGCGCCTCGAAGGTCACCGGGTCCACCTCCACGCCGCACATGTCGAACACGAAGCCGTAGGTGAGCGAGGTGTTGATGCGGTCGTCCGGGCTCGGGGCGGAAAGCTGCTCGGGGTTCCACACGCCGGTCTCGCGCAGGGCGGCGGGCACGCCGTCCGGCAGCAGCGCGGGCGCCCAGTGGGCGGTGCCGGCCACGCGGGCGAAATCGAGGCCGTTGGCCGGATTGGCGCGGCTGAACACGCGGCCGTCGGCGAACTCCAGCTCGGCGGCGTCCACGTTCAGCAGCCCGGCGGCGGTGCGGGCGAGGCGCCGGCGCAGCTTCATGGCCGCGAGATGCGCCGCCACCGCCGTGCCCGGCGAGAAGCGGCAGGAATAGGTGCCGGCGGCAATGGACCAGGCATCCTTCCGGGTATCCAGCTCCAGGTCCACCTTGATGCGGTCCATGGAGAGGCCGAGGGCGTCCGCCACCACCTGGGAGAGCACGGTGGCGTGCCCCTGGCCCTGCACCGTCACGTCCGCCGTCACCAGCACCGCGCCTAGCGGATCGATGCTGACGGTGGCGAGGGAGACGGCGCCGTTCTTGGGCCCGTTCCGCTCGCGCACGCTGGCGGGCAGGATGTTGGAGAGGTAGCCCATATTGGACATGCCCGGCTCCACCACCGCGGCGAAGCCGATGCCGTAGAAGCGCCCCTCCGCCCGCGCCCGCGCGCGCCGCCGCAGGAGATCCTCCAGCCGGCCCGCGCCGACGGTCTCATCCACCGCGCGCGGATAGTCGCCGGAATCGTAGAGCGCGCCGGCCGCCGTGCGATAGGGAAAGGCGCCGGCCGGAACGAGATTGCGGCGGATCACGTCCAGCGGGTCGAGCCCCAGCTCGACCGCGACGCGGTGCATCAGCCGCTCCAGGGCGAGGTAGAGCTGCGGCCCGCCGAAGCCGCGCACCAGCCCCACCGGCGCGCGGTGGGTGAGCACCACGCGGTTGCGGACGAAGAGGTTCTGGATGTCGTAGGCGCCGGTGGTGGCGCCGTGCATGCGGTAGAGCGGCCCCGGCATGGGCGCGCGCAGGAAGGCGCCGTAATCCTCGATCTGGTCGAAGCGCAGGGCCAGCACGCGCCCGTCCGCCGCCACCGCCGCCTCGATCTCGGTGAGGCGGTTGGGGCCGGAATTGGCGGCGACGAGGTGCTCGTTGCGGTCCTCCACCCACTTCACCGGCCGACCGGCGCGGCGCGCGGCGGCGGCCATCAGCACCATGTAGGGGAAGATGGCGAGCTTGATGCCGAAGCTGCCGCCGCTGTCCGGCGGGGTGCGGACCCGGAGCCGGTTTCCCGGCACCCGGAGCGCCCGCGCCATCACCGGGTGGACGGTGTAGGGGCCCTGGAAGTTGGCCTGGATGTCGAAGCTGTCGTCGGCGGGCTCGTATTGCGCCACCACCACGAAGCATTCCATGGGGGTGAAGGAGCTGCGCGGATATTCCGAGCGGATGCGCACGCGCCGGTGGCAGCCGGCGAAGGCGCCGTCCGGGTCGCCATAGGTGAAGTCGCGGGTGGAGATGACATTGGCGCCGGCGGCGGCATGCACCAGCGGCGCCCCCTCCCGCAGCGCCTCGGCGATGGTGAGCACCGCCGGCTCCGGCGCGTAGCGCACCTCCACCAGCTCGGCGGCATCCTCGGCGAGATAGCGGCTCTCGGCCAGCACCAGCGCCACCGGCTCGCCCACGAAGCGCACCTCTTCCAGGGCCAGCGGCCACTGGTCGATGGGCGCCTTCAGCACCACCATGAACGGCGAGGTGATGTCCCGCAGGTCCTCGCCCGTGAATACCGCCGCCACGCCCTCGGCGGCGCGGGCGGCGGCGGTGTCGATGGAGAGGATGCGCGCATGGGCGTGGGGCGAGCGCACCACATGGGCATGCAGCGTGCCGCGGGGGGCAGGCAGGTCGTCGGCATATCTTCCCCGACCGGTCAGGAGCGCGGTATCTTCGATTCGCGGGACCGGCTGGCCGAGCACGCCCCCGCCCAGGGGCACCGTCATGGACGGCGCTCCCGGCGGGCGGGAGAGACCCGGCGACCGTGCGGAGGAGGCTGGAGGGCAGGCGGCAAGGCGGAACTCCCGCGGCATCCTTCAAAAATTGGGGCCGCGCTGTTAAATTGAATTATAGTACGAGTATACGAATAAAGGCACCCTGACAACCGCCTTCGGACACCCGACCCCAGCCATGGACCCGGAAAGGACGGCCATGCTCATCCGCGACGCCGAGGTGGCGGACGTGGCGCGCGTGATCGACATCGACGCGCGCATCACCGGCATCTCGAAGCCCGACCTCTGGTACGGCAAGTATTCCTCGGCCAAGTACCTGGCCCACGCCCGGCCATTCCTGGTGGCGCACGATGCCGAGCGCATCCTCGGCTATGTGCTGGGCGAGGTGCGCGAATGGGAGTTCGGCGCCCCGCCCTCCGGCTGGCTCTACGCCATCGGCGTGGACCCGGACGCGCGGCAGGAAGGGCTCGGCGCCCTGCTGTTCGAGGCGCTGCGGGTCCGTTTCCGCCAGCTCGGCATCCGCAAGGTGCGCACCATCCTGCATGTGGAGGACGACCTGCTGATGTCCTTCTTCCGCAGCCAGGGCATGATGGCCGGCCCCTTCATCGAGCTGGAGATGCTCACCTCGACCCCGCCGGCCGACCCGGCCGCATCCGCCTGACCGCCATGAAGCTGCATTATTCCACCTGGTACGCCATCTGGGCGGTGGTCGAGCTGGCGGCGCGGCCGGGCGAGCAGGTCTCGGCCAGCGAGCTGGCCGCGAAATACGGCATGTCCCAGCATCATCTCGCCAAGGTGCTGCGCACCCTGTCGCTGGCCGGCATCGTGGAATCCGTGCGCGGGCCCGGCGGCGGCTGCACCTTCACGGGCAACGCCAAGCGGCTCACCATGTACGATCTCATCCTCCTGCTCGAAGGGCACGAGGAGGCGCACCCGCCCGGCGGCGGCGCGCTGCCGCCCCTGGCGCGCGAGGTCAACAGGGTGCTCGACGAGATCGACCGCATCGCCTCCGCGACCCTGAAATCCGTGACCATCCAGACGCTCATCAACAACGGCCGCCGCCACGCCGCGGCGACGCCCGCGACACCTGCCGCGGGGGCGAGCGACGCGGGCTTCGCTCCGCCGCCCTGGATCGTCGACATCTGAGGCATCGGCCCGCGCGAACGCCGCGCGGGCCGGAAGCTCCTGTCGCCCCCATCGGCTAACAGCAATCGCTCCAGAGCATGAGGGACGCATTCCCTCACGCGGGCCGCCGACGCGGCGCCAAGCTCCCGGCCGGAGCCGGGCACGACCCAGGGCGACTGGCCACCCCGCCCGCACACTCGGCACCGAAGCAGCGGTTGCGAAGCGCCGCGCTCCAGCCCCTCCTCCTCATTCAGGCCCTGCGGCGCGCGAATTTGCATCTGCGAATACCAAAATTCGCTTGACAGATTTATGATAAAATCCATCTATTAAATTATAGTCGCCTGGACGATGCCGCCCGCCGCGCTGGCCGCATTCTCCAAGTGCTTGAATTGGCAGATCAATCAAGGCAGCCGTGGAATGTCCTCTGAAAAAAGCCGTGTTCTCGGGGGGCTGGCGCTGGGCCTCACCCTCGCCTGCCTCGCCACCGCGCCCGCCGCGGCGGCGCCCGAGCCCTTCCGCTTCGGCTATCTCACCGACGCGTCCGGCCCCATGCAGGGCACGTTCAAGGCGACCCTCGACGGGTTCCAGCTGTTCGTGGACCAGCTCAACAGGTCCGGCGGCGTCAATGGGCGCCCCTTCCAGATCGAGGTGCGCGACATCCAGAGCGACACCCAGCGCTCCGTGAACGCGGTGCAGGAGCTGGCGGCGGCGAACGTGCTCGCCATCCTCGGCCTCGCCGTCTCCAACACCCACGCGGCGGTCTACGCCTCGGCCGAGAAGCTGGGCCTGCCGGTGGTGGCCGCCTATCCCGCCAACATTCCCCTGGCGCTGCCGCCCGCCACCCCCAACGCCTTCGCCACCGGCCTCATCTTCTCCGTGACCGGCGAGGCCGCCGGCAAGTTCGCGCGGGAGATCGCGCCCAAGGGCAAGACGCTGGTGTGCCTCGGCTTCGAGTCGCCCGGCAGCATCCTGGCCTGCGAGGCCGCCACCAAATCCGCAGAGGCCAACGGTTTCACCAAGGTGGAGAGCATCATCGTGCCGCTCACCCAGCGCGACTTCCGCGGCGTGGTGGACAAGGTGATGGCCATCAACCCCGACGTGGTCACCGACTGCTTCGGCCGCGGCCACGTGGTGTCGCTGCTCCCGGCCCTGGGGGCTGCGGGCTATGACGGCGTCTATCTCAACATGGAATCCGGCATCGGCGTCGATGCCCTGCGCGACGCGGTGCGCGACGCGCCCGACCTCAAGCTCTACACCTACAGCCGCTACATCGTGGACGGCCAGGGCCCCGGCCCCCAGGCGGAAGCCCTGCGCGCCGCCGCCAAGTCCGCCGGCTTCAAGGAGCTTCTGACCTACCACGCCGCCGGCTGGACCCTGGGTCTGGTGGTGGCCGACGCCGCCGCCAAGTGCGGCGAGCCCTGCGACCGCGCCGCCTTCACCAAGGCGCTGGAGCAGGTTTCCGTGGACACCGGCGGGCTTTCCGGCGCGCCCGTCAAGTTCTCCGCCACCGACCATTACGGCAGCTCGGCCTACCGGCTCTACCGCTTCGACCATGAGAAGAAGAGCTTCTCTCCGGTCGGCGCGTGGCTGCCGGCCACCAGCGCGCCCGCCGTCGCCAAGAAGTGAGGCCGGCGCCGATGCTGTCGATCTCCTTCGCGCTGTCGACGCTCGGCATCGGCGTCGTCTACGCGATCCTCGCCCTGGCGGTCGTGTTCGTCTACCGGGCGAGCCGGGTGCTGGTATTCTGCGTCGGCGAGATCGGCGCGGTGGCGGCCTACGTGCTGCGCGACGGCTGGGCCCTGGCGGGCCCCGGCCTGCCGGGCTTCGCGGCCGGGCTCGCCGCCGCGCTGCTGGCCGCCGCCGCCATCGGCGCGGTGCTCTACCTGCTGGTGGAGCGGCTCAATCCCGGCAACGACCACTTCATCGGCACCATCATCACGGTGGCGGTGGGCGTGGTGCTGCTGGGGCTGCTGGCCGCCGGCTGGGGCGGCGAGATCTCCCGCCTGCCCATCCGCCTCGGCTTCACCACCGTGTTCGGCACGCGGGTGCCGCTGCTCACCCCCACCATCATCGCCATCGGCGCGGTGCTGCTGGTGGCGGTGCTGGTGCTGCTGCGCCACAGCGATTTCGGCATCGAGAGCCAGGCGCTCTCCTCCAACCGCAGCCTCGCCCGCCTGCGCGGCATCCCCGTGAACCGCCGGCTGCTCAGCATCTGGGTCCTGGCGGCGGTGTTCAGCGCCATCGGCGGCATGGCGTCGGCGGCCTTCTCCTCGGTCTCCATCGAGGGCGCCTCGGTGGGGCTCTCGGGCATCGTGGCCGCCATCATCGGCGGCCTCACCAATCCCGCCGGCGCGGTCATCGGCGCGCTCCTGCTGGCGCTGGCGGAAAACCTCACCACCGCGTGGTTCGATGCCCGCTACAGCCAGGTGGTGCCCATCCTGTCGCTGCTGGCGCTGCTCATCGTGCGCCCGCGCGGCATCGGCAACCGCGCCGAAAGCATCGAGAGGGTGTGAGCGATGTCCGCCGAACCCGCCGCCACCGTTTCCTTCGCCCCTTCGACGCCGGCCCCCGCCGCGCCGGCCGCCGCCCATGGATGGAGCACGCGCGCCGCCCTGTGGCCGGCGGCGGCCGCCGCCGGCATCGTGCTGCCGGTGCTGCTGGGGGATTATGCCCTGCATCTGGCCGTCTCCGGCGGCATCCTCGCCATCGGCGGCATGAGCCTCACGGTGCTCACCGGCACCGCCGGCCTGCTGTCCCTCGGCCAGGCCGCCTTCATGGCGGTGGGCGCCTTCACCGCCGCCCTGCTCGCCACCCAGCTCGGGCTCGGCCTGCTGCCCGCGGTGGCGGTGGCGGCGGCGCTGGGGCTGCTGCTGGGCGCGCTGCTGGCGCTGCTCACGCTGCGGGTGTCCGGCCTCTATCTCGCGGTCGCCACCTTCGGCTTCCATTATGTGGTGGAGATCGTCGCCAGCGACATCGAGATCAAGGTCACCCACGCCACCGGCTTCCTGCTGGAGCCGCCGGTGGTGCTCGGCCTCCCCATCGACACGCAGCTGCGCTGGTGGGGGCTGGTGCTGGCGGCGCTGGCGCTGGTGTGGGCGGGGCTCTCCTTCCTGCGCCGGGGCCACGTGGGCCGCGCCTGGACCTTCCTGCGCGAGGACCCGGCGGCGGCCACCGTGTTCGGCATCTCCCAGGTGCGGGCGCGCGCGGCGGTGTTCACCCTCACCTCCGCCATCACGGCGGCGGGCGGGGTGCTTTCCGCCTACCACCTCGGCAACGTGCAGGCCGGTAGCTATTCCCTGCACCTGGCGGTGGCCTTCCTCACCATCGTCGCCCTGGGCGGGCCGGGCAGCCTGCGCGGCGCCATCGTCGCCTCCTATGTGGTGCTGCTGCTGCCGGTGGCCATCGACGGGACGCTGCGGGCGCTCGCCATTCCCGCCGCCGCCCATGTGGCGGGCATCGAGAACATCGCGCTGGGCGCCATCCTGGCGGCGAGCCTGCTGAAGGCGCCGTCGCGGGTGCTGGCGTGGCTGCGGAAGGAGGGCGGGCGATGAGCTCCGGTCTTCTCCTCGGCCGCCTGGAGGTGGCCTATGGCCTGCGCCCGGCGGTCCGCGGCCTCGACCTGAAGGTGGAGGCGGGCGAGAGCGTGGCCCTGGTGGGCGCCAACGGCGCCGGCAAGACCACGACGCTGCTGGCGCTTTCCGGCGCCCTGCGCTCCGTCGCGCGGATTTCCGGCACCCAGCACTTCGAAGGCCGCCTTTTCCCGTGGGGGGACGTGCGGGCGCGCCTCGCCGCCGGCATCTCGCTGGTACCGGAGCGCGAGAAGGTGTTCCCGCTCCTCACCGTGCGCGAGAACCTGCGCATCGGCGCCGCCCGCGCCCGCGGCGACCGGGTGCGGCTCGACGACGTGCTCTCCTGGTTCCCGCGCCTCGGCGAGCGGCGGGAGACCCTGGCCGGCAACCTCTCCGGCGGCGAGCAGCAGATGCTGGCGCTGGGGGTGAGCCTGCTCGGCACCCCCCGCCTGATCCTGCTGGACGAGCCGACCCTCGGCCTCGCCGTGCCAATCATCGAGGATTTCTGCGCCAGCCTCCGGCGGCTGCGGGCCGAGCTGGGCCTCTCCGCGCTGGTGGCGGAATCCGACAGCAACTGGCTGCCGCACCTCGCCGACCGCGCGGTGGTGATCGACCGCGGCCGGCCCGTCGCCGACTTCGCGCGGCTGGACGAGGGCGACCTCGACGCCATCCACGACGTGATGCTCGGCCTCTCCCCCGCCAGCGAGGCCGCCCATGGCTGAAGCACCGCGCCTGTCCCTCCGCTCCGTCAGCCTGGAATTCGGCGGGGTCAGCGTCCTCGACCACATCACGCTCGATCTCGCGCCGGGCGAGGTGCTGGCCCTCATCGGCCCCAACGGGGCGGGCAAGTCGGCCCTGCTGAACTGCGTCAGCGGCATCTACCGGCCCTCCGCCGGCAGCAGCATCGCGGTGGACGGCGCGCGCATCGATCGCCTGCCCCCGCACGGCATCATCCGCGCGGGCGTGAGCCGCACCTTCCAGGGCATGCACCTCGTGGGCGGGCTGAGCGTGCTGGAAAACGTGCTGCTCGGCCTGGTGCCGCGCTTCCGCCTCGGCGCCTTCTCCTCCCTGCTCCTGCCGCTGCGGGCGCTGCGCGAGGAGCGGGAGAACACCGCCCGCGCGGCCGCCCTGCTGGAGCTCACCGGCCTCGCGGGCGCCGCGCACGAGCGCTGCGCCGACCTGCCGCTCGGCATCCTGCGCCGGGTGGACCTCGCCCGCGCGCTGGCCAGCGAGCCGGCGCTGCTGCTGCTCGACGAGCCGGCCTCTGGCCTCGCCCACGACGAGCGGCCGCTGATCGCGGAGATGATCGGCCTCGCCCGCTCCCGCAACGACCTCTCGGTGCTGTGGATCGAGCACGATCTCGACCTCGTGCTGTCGGTGGCCGAGCGGGCGGCGGTGCTGCACCACGGCGAGCTGATCCACCAGGGCGACCCGCGCCGGGAGGCCGGGCGCCGCCACATCATCGCCGCCTACAAGAACGGCCGGCAGGCCCAGGACCGGGCGGCCTGAGCGGGCCTGCCCGCCGCCGCATGATCGAGCTGAAGCACAGATGACCCTTCGAGATTCCTCCGCCTACCCCCACTCCCCCGACTGGCTGTCCTGGCAGGACCCGCCGGTGGAGGAGCGCTTCGAGCCCACCGCGCTGCTGCTCGACCGCCACGTGGCCGCCGGCGACGGCGGGCGCGTCGCGCTCTCGGTGGACGGGCGCCACCTGACCTATGCCGACCTGCTGGGCGAGGTGGAGCGCGCCGCCGCTGCCCTGGCCGCGGTGGAGCTGCGGCGCGGCGAGCGCCTCCTGATCTTCGGCAGCGACAGCCTGGAGTTCATCGCCTTCTGGCTGGGCGCGGTGCGCCTCGGCGCCGTGCCGGTGGTGGTCTCCGATGCCTACCGGGCGGAGAACCTCCTCTATTTCCTGGAGGATACCGACGCCGCCGTGCTGCTGATCGACGCCGAGCAGGCCGCCAAGCTCGACGCCATCGCCGCCCGCCTGCCGCAGACCCTGCGCCGGGTGCTGGTGCGCCCCGCCGACGCCGGAACCCCAGAGGTGAGCGCGGCCGGCGGCCCCCCGCGCCTGCGGCTCGACGCGCTGCTGGGCGAGGCGCATCCGCCGGTGGCGCCGGCACGGCCGCACCGCCACGACATCGCCTACATGTTCTATTCCGGCGGCACCACCGGCACGGCGAAGGGCATTCCCCATCTCGTGCACGACTTCCGCCTCATCCCCGAGCGGCAGGGCGCGTTCTGGTCCTACACGCCGGATGACGTGGTGCACGCGACCTCGAAGAAGTTCTTCACCCACGGCCTGTGGCCGGGCGTGCTGATCCCGCTCTACTGGGGCGCGCGGGCGGTCATCTCGCGGGCCCCGGCGGCGCCGGGCAACGTAATCGCCGTGGTGGAGCGCGAGCGGCCCACCAAGCTCATCACCGTGCCCACCATCGTGAAGAACCTCATCGCCCACGTGGAGGAAACCGGCCACACGCCCGATTTCTCCTCGGTGCGCCTCGCCATCACCGCCTCCGAGAAGGTGCCACCGGAGATCTTCGAGCGGTTCGGACAGGTATTCGGCGTGGAGCTGATGGATTCCATCGGCTCCTCGGAGGTGACCTACGAGTGGATCGCCAACCGGCCGGCGGAATTCCGGCGCGGCAGCCTGGGCAAGCCGGTGTTCGGCTTCGAGCTGCGCCTCGTGGACCGCGACGGCGCGCCCGTGACCGGGCCCGGCGTGGTGGGCGAGGCGGAGGTGCGCAGCACCACCGGCGCTCTCTTCTACTGGCGCAAGCTGGAGAAGTCGCTGGAGACCTTCCGCGGCGGCTGGGCCCGCACCGGGGACGAGCTTTATTACGACGAGGACGGCTTCTTCTGGTTCGCCGGCCGTTCCAACGACGTGTTCAAGGTGAAGGGCCTGTGGGTCTCCCCGGTGGAGATCGAGGCCGAGCTGACCGCCCACGCGGCGGTCTACGAGGCCGCCGTGGTGCCGGCGCCGGATGCCGACGGCCTCACCCAGGTGAGCGCCCATGTGGTGCTGCGGCCGGGGCACGCGGGCGGCCCGGCGCTGGAGGCGGAGCTGCGGGAACGGGTGCACCGCGCCCTCGGCGGCTACAAGGTGCCCCGCTTCATCACCTTCGCGGAGCGCCTGCCCCGCACCACCCTGCTGAAGATCGACCGCCGCACCCTGCGCGAGGCCGGCGCCGCGCCGGGGCCCGCCCAGGGCTGAGGCCGCGCGCGCACGCCCCGAAACCGAAGCCTCTACCGCCGGGGCCGACAACGAGGTCTCATCCATGCCCGCCGCCTACCCCTTCGCCGATCCGCGCCTTTCGGCCCTGGACGGCTTCCGCGTCGAGATCGACGAGGCCCAAGCCCGCGCCGACATCATCCTGGAGCGCCCGCCCTACAACGTCGTCTCCATGGCCCAGCGCGACCAGCTCCGCATCGCCTTCGAGACCCTGGACGAGGACGAGCGCGTGCGCGTCATCGTCGTGCGCGCCATCGGCGAGCATTTCTCCTCCGGCGGCAACATCAAGGGCTTCATGGAAGCCACCCCGGAGCACGTCTCCCGGCTCGCCTGGAACATCGCCGCCCCCGCCCGCGCCGCCAAGCCCGTGATCGCCGCCAACCGCGGCTATTGCTTCGGCGTCGGCTTCGAACTGTCGCTGGCGTGCGATTTCCGCATCGTCACCGACACCACCCAATACGCCCTGCCCGAGCAGAAGCTCGGCCAGATCCCCGGCTCCGGCGGCTCGGCCCGGCTGCAGAAGATGGTCGGCATCACCCGCACCAAGGACATCGTCATGCGCTCCAAGCGCATCAGCGCCGACGAGGCCCTGGCCTGGGGCATCGCCACCGAGAAGGTGGCCGACGCCGACCTGGAAAAGGCCACCGACGCCCTGGTGGCGGAGCTGGTCGCCTTCTCGCCCATCGCCCAGCGCACCGCCAAGAAGCTGCTGAACGACACCGAGGACTGCCCCCTGTCCATCGCCATCGAGCTGGAAGGCCACTGCTACAGCCGCCTGCGCCAGTCCCACGACTTCAACGAGGGCGTCGAAGCCTTCCACGAAAAGCGCAAGCCCGCCTTCACCGGGGGCTGAGGCCGCGCCCGTGGCGGGACCAGGCGGGCACGACGACCGGGCCTGCGGGCCCGGCCGCTCGCAACCGTGCGGCGCCGAAACCGTGCACCATCGCATGAGAGACGCGGACGCGCCGGAGCCGCATGCCATCGACCCCGGTCCTTGACCGGCGCGCGCAAGCCCGCCTTCACCGGAGGCTGAGCCCGGCCCCCATGACGGGACGCAGGGGGCACGGCGACCGCATCTGCGCGCCGCGGCCTCGCGACCGTGCGGGGCCGAAACCGTGCACCATCGCATGAGAGACGCGGACGCGCCGGAGCCGCATGCCATCGACCCCGGTCCTTGACCGGCGCGCGCAAGCCCCCTTCACCGGAGGCTGAGCCCGGCCCCCATGACGGGACGCAGGGGGGCACGGCGACCGCGTCGGCGCGCCGCGACCGCTCACGACCGTTCGGGGCCGAAACCGCACACCATCGCATGAGAGACGCGGACGCGCCGGGCGGCCTTCGCTCCAGCGCCGCGCGGGCTTGCCCAAGGGGCCGCGCGGCGGGTTCTCGCGCCCTGCCGTCAGCCGGCGGAGGGGGGCGCCGTGTCGCCCGGCGGGCCCACCGCCGCCACCGCGTCATCGACGCTGTAGCTGCAGCGCGCGGCGAGATCGCGGGCGCCGGCGGCCAGCAGCAGGTCGCGCACCCGGTCATGGGCGCGGGCGAGCTGCAGGCGCAGGCCGGCACCCGCCATGGCCGTATCCAGCTCCACCAGCGCCTCGAGCGCGGTGCTGTCCAGGTCGAAGCTCTCCTCCAGGCTCACCACCACCGCGGTCAGGCCGGCAATGGCGCGCGAGCGGGCGAGGATGAGGCCCAGGACCCGATCGGCATTGGCGAAGAACAGCGGCTGCGCCGGCCGCCAGATGGCGATGCCCGGCGGCGGGACGGCATCCGGGTGGCGTTCGATGTCCACATAATCATGGGTGGCGCCGAGCCGCCCCAGCCGCAGGACCTGCGGCGCCGCGAGCCGCCGCACCACCGCCGCCAGCGACAGGGCGATGGCCACCAGCATCCCGTCGAGGATGCCGAGCGTGAGCACCGCGGCCGCCGCCGCCAGCGCCACATATTGGTCGCGGCCGAGGGTCAAAAGCCGCGCGAACGGCGCCGGGTCCAGCGCGTGGACCAGGGCCGCGATCACCACCGCCGCCAGCACCGGCTCCGGCAGGTGAGCGACGAAGGTCCCGCCGAAGGCGACCAGGGCGGCGAGCCCCAGCGCGGTGACGATGGCGGTGGCGCGGGTGGCCCCGCCCGCCGCCTCGCTCGCATTGCCGGCGGAAAAGCCCGCGCCCACGGGCATGCCCTGCACCAGCGCCGCGGCGAGGTTGGCGAGGCCGAGGGCGGCGAGCTCGCGGTCCGCCTCCACCGGCTCGCCGTGGCGCAGCGCCATGGCGCGGATGGTGCCCCAGGATTCCGCGAACAGGATGAGCACCAGCGGCAGCGCGAACTGGGCGAGCTGCGAATACTCGGCCCAGGTCAGGGACGGCCACGCGGGCCACGCCGGCACGATGTCGATGGCCCCGACCACCGCCACCCCGCGCGCCGGCAGGTCGAGGGCCATGGAGGCCGCGACCCCGCCGGCGAGGACCAGCAGGGCGCCGGGGACGGCGGGAAAGCGCCGGAGCGCCAGCAGCGCCGCGAGGGCGCCGCCGCCGGTGGCCAGCGCGGCGAGATTCCAGCGCGGCAGCTCCCCCGCGAGCTGGACGAGGATGTGAACGAGATCGGTGGATTGCGGCTCAACCCCCACCATGTGCGGGAGCTGGCGGATGATGATGGTGACGGCGAGGCCGAACGCGAAGCCGCGCAGCACCGGGCGCGAGACGAAGCCGGTGAAGTTGCCCAGCCGCGCGAAGGCGGCGATCAGCAGGAAGGCGGCGGCGAACGCCACCATCACCGTGGTGGCCGCGACCTTGACGGCGCCCGAGCCGGGCAGCATCGCCAGCGTGGCCGCCAGGATGGCGGCGGAGGAGGAGGTGGGCGAGACGATGGCGAAACGGCTGCGGCCGGCGAGCCCATAGACCAGGCAGCCGGCGATGGCGGCGAAGATGCCCTGCTGCGGGGGCAGCCCGGCGATGCCCGCATAGGCCACCGCCTCGGGCAGCAGCAGGCCCGCGACGCAAAGCCCCGCTGTCAGGTCCCCCGCCCGCGCGCGTGGGATGGACGCCATGCCGTTCCCCATCACCTGCATTCCACCGGCCTCCAGCGCACCGGCGGGGCGGGCGGGCCCGGCCCCCGCGATGCGCGCCGGGGCGGGAAACATGGTCTCGCCGGCCGGCGCGCGCAAGGCGCGGGCGGTTCCCACGGGTGCGCGCCCTCCGGCACGCGCCATGCGCCGGGCGGACGGGAAGAACCGGATCTCCGCCGGCCGTGGGCCCGCGCGGCGCCCGCGTCCTTCGGCCGCCATGCGGCGGGGCATGGCGCCGCGCGGGCCCACGCCGCCTTGCAATCTCCGGTGGACCTCGCGCAGATGACGGAGGGGTCCATCGGGACCCGAAACGTCGCGGAGGGTGGAGCGTGGCCGGGGGCGGGCAGCAGGAGGAGGCGCGGCCGCGCACGCGCGGGCCGAGCCGGGAGAAGACGGCGCGCACGCGGGCGGCGATCATCGCGGCGGCCATGGCGGAGTTCCTGGAGCGCGGCTTCGCCGCCGCCACCATGGCCTCCATCGCGCGCCGGGCGGGCGTGGCGAAGGGCACCTCCTACCTCTATTTCGAGACCAAGGAAGCCCTGTTCGCCGGCATCGTCAGCGATGTCATCACCAATCCGCTGGGCGAGGCGGAGCAGCAGGAGATCGGCCCCGGCGAGAGCGTCGCCGCCTATATCAGGCGCACCCTGCTGCCGGTGATGGAGACCATCGAGCAGGGCGGGCGGGCGGCGGTGGCCCGGCTCGTCATCGCCGAGGGCGCGAAGTTCCCGTTCCTCATCGAGACCTACCGACGGGAGGTGTACGACCCCTTCCTCGCCCACCTCGGCGCCCTCGCCCGCCGCGCCCACGCGCGCGGCGAGGTGAAGGACGACACCCTGGCGCGCCACCCGCACCTGCTGGCGGCGCCGCTCTGGATCGGCGTGATCCACAACGGCGTCATCGACCCGCTCCACCGCGTGGACATCGCCGCGCTGTTCGCGGCGCAGATCACCTTGTGCTTCGGGCCGCCCGAAGGGGACGGATGAGGACCGGGGGGACGGCTGGACTTTAAATGAACATTAGGTCATTTTACGCCCCTCCCGAGGGACGCAGGACCAGCCTTCCAGACCGCCCGGACCCATCTGCCCATCATGACCCATCTCCCCCGCCCCGGCCGGCGGCGCGCGCGAGCGCGCGCATGACCACGCCCTCCGCCATCCGCCGGTTCATCATCGGCCTCTTCATCATCAACAGCCGGGAGACCGGCGCCTTGAGGAACGCGCTGCGCACGGGGATCACCTCCTCGGTGACGATCGTGACCGCCTGCGCGATCTTCGGCACCACCATCGGGCCCATGTCGCTGTTCGGCGCCATGCTGGCGCAATGGGAGAGCGGGCGCGCGCTGCTGGCGCGCATCAAGACCGGCCTGCTGGTGGGCAGCGCGATCACCCTCTCCATGGCGGTCGGCGTCCTCATCGCGCCGCTGCAATGGCTGGTGATCCCGGCCACGGTGGCCATCATCCTCGCCACCTCCACCGCCTATTACGCCTTCGTGCTCACCCGCGGGCCCGGCCCGCTCCACCTGTTCTACGCCGCCGCCATCGGCAGCTATTTCGGCCTGTTCGGCGATATCGGCTGGCACGCCGTGGGCATGACCGGCTTCGCCTGCCTCCTCACCGCCCTCCTCACCCTCGCGTTCCTGATCCCGGACCTGCACCGGCCGGAGAAGCAGGCGGTATTCGAGGCCGGCGAGGCGGTGGCGGCATTCGAGCGGGAGGCGGCGGCGCGGGCGGGCCTCGACCACGGGCTGCGGGTGCTGCGGCACCGCGCCTATTTCGCCGTCAACCGCGCCTGGCTCATGTTCCAGGACAATGCCATCGGCCCGCTGCGGATGCCGGCCCAGCGCGCCTTCACGGCCGCCATGCTCGACATCAACCGGCGGCTCGGCGCCGCCATCGCCGCCCGCGCCTTCCCCGGCGCGCGCCTCGTCCACATCGAGCCGGATACGCCGGCCATGCTCGGGCGGCCGAGCCTGTCCTACCTGTTCGCCCACGGCTTCCGCCGGCATTCCATCGCCTGGTTCACGGCCTGGCGGATCGGGCTCGCGGCGGGCATCTCGGGCGCGCTCACCCAGGGGCTCGCGCTGGGGCATCCCTATTGGGCGATCCTCACCTCCACCATCGTGCTGCACCTGTGGATCGGGCGCCTCGCCACCACCCGCCGGGCGATCCACCGGGCCGCCGGCACCGTGCTCGGCCTCGGCGTGGTGGCGCTGGTGGGGTTCGCCGATCCCGCGCCGTGGGTGCTGGTGGCGGTGATCGTCGCCTGCGTCATCGCCATGTGCATCACGCTCCCGCTCAACTATGCGGTGGCGATGATCTTCGTGACGCCCATGTCGCTGCTGTCCATCGAGGCGGCGACCGGCGGGCCCGTGCGCGACCTGATCCTCGACCGGCTGGTGGAGACCCTCATCGGCGCCGGCATCGCCGTGGCCGTGACCTGGGTGACGGGACTGCGCGCGCCGCGGCGCCTGGTACGCGACCAGTTCCGCCGCACGGTCACCGCCATCCGGCGCACCCTCGCGGTGATCGAGGCGGGCCGCGCGCTCGCGCCCGAGGGGCGCCGCGCCCGCGTGGAGCTGCTGTTCGAGCTGCAGTCCAACAATGCGGTGCTCACGCGCGCCACCGAGGAGGATGCGGCGCTGGAGCCCTGGCACGAGGCGGAGACCACCATCGGCGACCTCGGCTACCTGACGCTCGGCGCCTACTGGATCGCCAACCCCGGCGAATGCCTCTCGGCGCGGGCGGCGATGGCGCGCCTCGACGCCCTGATCGCCACCCTGGAGCCCCTCGACCGCGACGCCGACGACCCCGCCCGCATCGCCGCCGCGCTCTCGGACGCGCGTGACCTGCTGCTACAGCCCGCCGCCCGCGCCGCCTGAGACGGCGACAAGAAGCGCGGTGGCACATGGAGCGGGGACCGGGGCGGGCGAAGCCGCCCGGCGGGAACGGCGGATGCGCCGGGATGCGGGCGATGCCACCGGCCCCGGTCCTCGACCGACGCCAAGCGGCGCTTCACGCGCAGGCGGGTTTCGCACGGACACCGCGCGGACTTGACCGCGAGCCGGCAGGAACGGCCCGTGAGCGACGCCCACGGGCCGCCGGCGTCACTCGGACAGGCGGTGGATGTCGTGCACGACGATGCCGATGTCCTCGGGCTTCTTCAGCCATTCGCCCCGCTGCAGGGTCTTCACCGTATCCTCGTAGCCGGTCTGCCAGTGGTCGCGCATGGAGGCGTACGAGAATTCGTAGTCCTTCGACTCCTTCTCGTAGGTCTTCTCCTGGTAGATCAGGTGGCAGATGTTGACGGGACCCGAGGAGGCATAGTCGTCGATGAGCGCCCGGTCCTCCTCGGAGCGCAGCTGCTCGGGAATGCGCTGGAGCGCCTCGTAGAGCTTCTGGCGCAGCTCCTGCACGCGGCGGAACACATCGGTGGTGTAGCGGGTGCGGCTCGAATAGCCGATGTCCTTCTGCCGCTCGGAGACGTCGTACATGTCGCGCGGAAGCGCGCCGCGGGCGCTGAACAGGTCCACCTGGAACACCAGCGCGCTCGGATGGTCGGGCTGGTCGAGCAGGAACTGGAGCGGCGTGTTCGAGACGACGCCGCCGTCCCAATAGTATTCGCCGTCGATCTTGATGGCCGGGAAGCCGGGCGGCAGGGCACCGGAGGCCATGATGTGCTCCGGCACGATGACGGTTTCCCGGTTGTCGAAATAGATGAAATTGCCGGTGCGCACGTTCACGGCGCCCACCGAGAAGCGCTTGGCGCCGGAATTGATGAGATCGAAGTCCACCAGCTTCAGCAGCGTGTCACGCAGGGGCGAGGTGTCGTAGAGGGAGGTGGCGCCGGTGGCGCCGGCCGGCAGCAGCCAGGGGCTCGGCACGCGCGGGCGGAAGAAGCCGGGCTGGCCCTGCACGATGGTGAGCATGGCGCTCACCTGGTTGCGCCACTGGCGGAAGATGTCGCCTTCCGGCGCCCAGGGCGCGGCCTTGCGGGCGGAGACGGTCTCCCAGAACTCGCGCAGGCGCGGCACCCGGTTCTCGGGCGTGTTGCCGGCGATGATGGCCGAGTTGATGGCGCCGATGGAGACGCCGGAGATCCAGTTGGGCTCGCAGCCCACCTCGGCCAGCGCCTCGTAGACGCCGGCCTGGTAGGCGCCGAGCGCGCCGCCGCCCTGGAACACCAGGGCGATGCGGTCATACTGGTTGACGATGTCACACAGGTCGGGCGGCAAGAGCTTCTTGGCGCGCGGGCTTTCGGTCATGACCATCTGTCCTGGCATCGGGATGGAACGGCACTGCGGCGGTGGCGGCGGTCCATGCGCCGGTGCCCGCGGCAGCGTCTGGAGCATTCTCGAGCGAAGCCGGTCCCGGTTCGCGTTAAGGAAAATGCGTGGTCTCAAGAGCCTGGAGCAATTGCCGCGAGCCTGCGCGGGCGCCAAATGCTCCGAAAGGCGGGTGGCCGGCGCCCCGCACGGGCGCCGGCCGAGGCTCACTTCGCCGGCTCGGCGAGATAGTCGTAGATCACCGTGCCGAGGCCGAGGGTGAGGTCGGCCTTCAGGTGCACGGCGGAAAGCACCTCCAGCACCGGGAGCTGCGCGACGGTGCACAGAGCGTGGGGGAACAGGCCGAGGGCGGCCGGGCCCACCCAGCATTCCTTCAGCGTCACGTCCTCCAGGAAGTAGCGCACCAGCTCGCACACGCGGGGCGTGCCGTCCACGTGGGGGATGATCTTGAGCATGTAGTTGGGCGCGAGCAGGGAGGCGAGCACCTTCTCCTTGTCGGCGGCCACATGCTTGTAGCCCATGGTGCCCTGGGCGCAGAGCACGCTGCCGTAGTGGAGGGTGCCCACCAGGGTGTCCGTCTCCACCTCCAGCTTGGGGTTGGCGAACTTCTTGGGGAAGCCCCACAGCTCGCGGCCGCCGGCGATGGGCGCCTCGTCGTCCAGGTACATGGCGTGGACGTAGCCGCCCTCCACCCCGTTGAACTTCACGGGGATGACCTGTCCGGTCTCGGTATAGTCGCCGAAGCCGGTGGAGTCAGGCATGCGGATGAACTCGTACTTGACGATCGGCTCGACCACCTCGAGCGGCTCGGGCACCACCTTCGCCAGCGCCGCGGGATCGGTGCGGTAGGTGATGGTCATGAACTCGCGATTGATGAAGCGGTAGGGGCCCTTGGGAAACGAGGGGCTCGTGAGCGGCATCGAATAGGCGGTGCGGCGGACGTCGTCGATCTTCATCGGCGGAAATCTCCGGCTGCGCGGATCTCGCGGGTGCGAGAATGGCATCGCACGTTAGAGCGTTTTCGCGCGAAGTGGAAACCGGTTCGCATGAAGAAAACGCGTCAACTCAAGAATCTAGGGCATTTCCCCGATTCCGGGAAACAGGGAAATGCCCTAGCCAATAAAACCCGGCCGTGACACCCCCGCGACACGGATTCCGCGATGCGGCCAAATCGTTCCGCCCTCCTCAGAAGGCGAGCAGGCCGCCCTTCCCGGACGCGGTGCCGAACGCCACCGCCCCGCCCGCCGGATGCCACGCAAGGCCGCTCACCCGGTCGCCGCCGGCGGCATCGGTCGGCGCGCGCAGCAGGATCTCCGCGCCGTCGCCGATGCGCGCCATCATCACCATGCCGTCTTCGTAGCCGACCGCGAGCACCGGGTCCGAGGGGTGGGGCGCCACCATCGTCACGCGCGAGGCGGGGGAAGGCGCCAGCATGGTGGGCTGCTTGCCCATGGGCCCGTCCTTGGACTGGAACGGCCACAGGATCGCCTCGCCCGAGCCGGAAGAAGCGAGCCACTTGCCGTCGGCCGTGAAGGCGAAGGACTTCACCCGCGAGGGATAGCCGCTCATGCGCATGTGGGCGCCGTCCACCACCCGCCAGCCGTGCAGCGCCGGCTCCTGCATGGTGGTCACCACGAACCGCCCGTCCGGCGAGAAGACGACGCCGAGGTGGGAGCCCTTCCAGCCCAGCACCTCGGGCTTGGCCCCGGCGGCGTTGGGGAACCACAGCGTCACGCCGCCGTAATGGGCGATGGCGAGGCGCAGCCCCTTGGGCGCGAAGGCGAGGCCGCCCACGGTGGAAGGCGCCTCGAAGCTCTTCGGCTCCCCCTTCGGGCCCACCACGAAGGCGGTCTTGCCGGCGGAATAGGCCACCGCGCCGTCCGGCCCCAGGGCCACCCGGTCGATCCAGCGGCCCTTGTGCTCGGCCAGCACGCGGCTTTCCCCGCCGGCCAGGGTCTCCACCACCCGCCCGTCGTCGCCGCCGGTCACGAGGCGCGTGCCGTCGCCGACGGCGGCGAGGATGGCGCCGGCATGGGCCTCCACCGTCCGCGCCGCCGCGCCCTGGAGCACCACCTTGCCGCCGCCGGTGACGCAGGCCGGCGCCGCGCCGAGGAAGGCGACGGCGATGATCTCGCCATCGACGGAGAACGGCTGCACCTTGCCGGTGAGGCTGGAGGGGGCGGACGAGGTGGGCGCGGAGGACATGAGGGCGAAGCTCCGAAAACGCGACCGCCGCGCAGCGCCCCGCTCCGCCATCGCCCCCTGCGTCGACCGACACCGGAAGGATGACGCTGCGGCGCCGCACGGGCTGAACCAGGGCCCGCGAGTCGGGCGCGGGGCCTTGGTATTAGAGCATTTTCGAGCGAAGTGGATACCGGTTCGCGTGAAGAAAATGCCCGCGGTCAAAATCCGGAGCGCGTCGCGGACACGGCCGCGACGCGCGCTGGCGCGAGCCTCAGTGCCCCGCCACCAGCGGGCAGCCGCCCTCGGCGAGGGGCCGGAACGCCTCGTCGCCGGGGATGACGCGGATGAGCTTCAGATAGTCCCAGGGATACTTCTGCTCGGAGGGCGCCTTCACCTGGAGCAGATAGAGGTCGTGCACCATGCGCCCGTCCTCGCGGATGCGCCCGCCGTGGGAGAAGAAGTCGTCCACCGGGGTCGCCTTCATCTGCGCCGTCACCTTTTCGGTGTCGGTGGTGCCGGCGGCCTTCACCGCCTTCAGGTAATGCAGGATGGCGGAATAGGTGCCGGCCTGGCCCATGGTGGGCATGGCCTTGTGCCGCTCGTAGAAGCGCTTCGACCAGGCGCGGGTCTCGTCGTTCAGGTCCCAGTAGAAGCCCTGGGTGAGGATCAGCCCCTGGGCCACCTCGAGGCCGATGGCGTGGATGTCGGTGATGTGGAGGTAGAGCCCCGCCAGCTTCACGCCCGACTGGGGAATGCCGAACTCGTTGGCCTGCTTGATGGCGTTCACCTGGTCGGCGCCGGAATTGGCGAAGGCGATGAGCTTGGCGCCAGAGCCCTGGGCCTGGAGCAGGTAGGAGGAGAAATCGGTGGTGCCCTGGGGATGCTTCACCGCGCCCGCGATCTTGCCGCCGGCCTCGGTCACCGCCTTGGCGGTGTCGCGCTCCAGCGCCGCGCCGAAGGCGTAGTCGGCGGTCACGAAGAACCAGGGCCCGTCCTTGGCCAGCGACTTTCCGGTGCCGGCGGCCAGGGCGTAGGTGTCATAGGTCCAGTGGATGCCGGTGGGGGCGCAGGCCTTGCCCGTGAAGTCCGACGAGCCGCCGGTGGAGGCCAGCACCAGCTTGTTCTTGCGCCGGCCGATCTCCTGCACCGCCAGCAGCACGGAGGAGGTGGGGATGTCGGCGATCACCTCCACCCCGTCCTCGTCGATCCAGCGGTTCACCAGGGCGGCGCCCACGTCCGGCTTGTTCTGGTGGTCGCCGGCCACGATCTCGATGGGACGGCCGAGCACGCTGCCGCCGAAATCCTCCACCGCCATCTGCGCGGCGATGACCGAGCCGGGGCCCGCCATGTCCGCATAGATGCCCGACTGGTCGTTGAGCACGCCGATCTTGAGCGGCGCCGGGGGCGGCTCGGCGCGGGCGGCGGGGGCGGCAAGGCCGAGGACGGCGGCGAGAAGGACGACAGCGCGCATGAAGGGCTCCGAGGGACGGTTCGGGCGCCTCCTTAGACAACATCGTCGAGTGATTCAATTTATTTTACGTCACACTTTGATGTTTTACATATTTAACATATAAGTATTGTTATA
Organism: Xanthobacter albus; assembly: GCF_043194895.2. Classification (NCBI taxonomy): domain Bacteria; kingdom Pseudomonadati; phylum Pseudomonadota; class Alphaproteobacteria; order Hyphomicrobiales; family Xanthobacteraceae; genus Xanthobacter; species Xanthobacter albus. The sequence goes on from NZ_CM195532.1 coordinate 558,406, forward strand.
TGAGGCGGGCGAACCTCCCTTTGCCAATGGCCGGCGCCCTGCCCTATGAGGCGGGCGTGATGTTCGCCTCTCCCCTGCCCATCGATGCCGTCCTCGGCGACCTCGCCGCCACCCTCGCCTCCTCCCCGTGCGCGGTTCTGGTGGCGCCTCCGGGGGCCGGCAAGACCACCCGCGTGCCCCTCGCGCTGCTCGACCAGCCCTGGGTGAAGGGCGGGCGCATCCTGGTTCTGGAGCCCCGCCGCCTCGCCGCCCGCGCCGCCGCCCACCGCATGGCCCAGACCCTGGGGGAGAAGGTGGGGGAGACGGTGGGTTACCGGGTCCGCCTCAAGGCCGAGGTCTCCCGCCGCACCCGCATCGAGGTGGTCACCGAGGGCGTGTTCACCCGCATGGTGCTTGACGATCCTGAGCTTTCCGGCGTCGCCGCCGTGCTGTTCGACGAGTTCCACGAGCGCAGCCTCGATGCCGACCTGGGGCTCGCCCTCGCCCTCGACAGCCAGCGCTCCCTGCGCGAGGACCTGCGCCTCCTCGCCATGTCCGCCACCCTCGACGGCGCCCGCGTCGCCACCCTGATGGGCGATGGCACAGCGCCCGCCCCGGTGGTGGAAAGCGAGGGCCGGGCGTTCCCGGTGGAGACCCGTTACCTCGGCCGCGACGCCCGCATCCCCATCGACCGGCAGATGGCCGACGCCATCCTGGAAGCGCTGGCGCGCGAGCGCGGATCCGTGCTCGCCTTCCTGCCCGGCGCCGCCGAGATCCGCCGCACGGGAGACCTGCTGCGCGAACGGGTGCGCGCCCCCGACACGGATATCGTCGCCCTGTTCGGCGCCCTGGACCAGGCCGAGCAGGACCGGGCGGTGCTGCCCGCGCCGAAGGGGCGGCGCAAGGTGGTGCTGGCCACCTCCATCGCCGAGACCTCCCTCACCATCGAGGGGGTGCGGGTGGTGGTGGACTGCGGCCTGTCCCGCGTGCCCCGCTTCGAGCCGGACGTGGGCCTCACCCGCCTGGAAACCATCCGCGTCTCCCGCGCCGGAGCGGACCAGCGGCGCGGCCGCGCGGGGCGCACGGAGCCGGGCGTGTGCTACCGCCTGTGGGGCGAGGGCGAAACCGCCGCGCTCCCCGCCTTCGCCACGCCCGAGATCCTGGCCGCCGACCTCAGCGGGCTGGTGCTGGACCTCGCGCGCGTCGGCGTGCGCGACCCCGCCGCCCTGCCCTTTCTCGATCCCCCGCCCGCGCCGGCGGTGAGCGAGGCGAAGGCGCTGCTGCGCCTGCTCGGCGCCCTCGATGCCGACGACGGCGTGACCGCCCTCGGCGCGCGCATGGCCCGGCTGCCCCTGCCGCCGCGCCTCGCCCACATGGTGGTGACGGGCGCCGACCGGGGCGCGGGGCCCCTCGCCGCCGACATCGCCGCGCTGGTGTCCGAGCGCGGGCTCGGTGGCGACAGCGTGGACCTGCTGCACCGGCTGGACGATTTCCGGCGCGACCGCTCCCGCCGGGCCGAGGACGCGCGCCGCCTCGCGGGACGCTGGGCGGAACTGGCCGGCGGCGGGAAAGGCGGCGCCGCGCCCTCCCCGGCGGCCCTGCTCGCCCTCGCCTATCCCGACCGGGTGGCGAAGGCGCGTGGCGACGGCACGCGCTTCCTGCTCGCCAACGGCCGCGGCGCGGTGATGGACCCGGCCGCCAGCCTCGCCCGCGCGCCGTTCCTTGCGGTGGCGGAGGTGAGCGGCCGCGCCGAGGCCGCCCGCATCACCCTCGCCGCCGCGCTGGAGGCGGAGGAGCTGGAGGCCCAGTTCGCCGATGCCATCACCGATCGCACGGAGATCGCCTTCGATGCCGCCGCCGGCGCGGTGCGGGCGCGGCGGGTGCGGCGGCTCGGCGCCCTGGTGCTGGCGGATGCGCCGCAGCCCGTGCCGCCCGGCGCGGAAACCGCCCGCATCCTGGCCGAGGGGCTCGCGGGCACCGATCTCTCGCGCCTGCCCATGAGCCCGGCCCTGAAGCAGTGGCGCGCCCGCGTCGCCTTCCTGCGCGCGGCCGAAGGCGACGACTGGCCGGACCTCTCCGACGCCACGCTCGCCGCCACCGCCGGCACATGGCTCGCGCCTTTCCTCGAAGGGCGGACCGGCCGAGCCGACGCAGGTGCGGACGTGGTGTCGAACGCCCTCCACGCCCTCCTGCCCTATGGCCTTTCGGCGCGGCTGGAAGCGGAGGCGCCCACCCATTTCACCGCGCCCACCGGCTCGCGCCTCGCCATCGCCTACGACGCCGAGGGCGGACCGCAGGTGGAGGTGCGGGTGCAGGAGCTGTTCGGGTTGAAGACGCATCCGGCCATCGCCGGCGGTCGGGTGCCGCTCACCCTGGCGCTGCTCTCGCCGGCGCACCGGCCGATCCAGGTGACGAAGGACCTGCCGCAATTCTGGCGCGGCTCCTGGCGCGACGTGCGCGCCGAGATGCGCGGGCGCTATCCCAAGCACCCCTGGCCGGAGGAACCCGCCGAGGCGCCCCCCACAACGCGCGCCAAGCCGCGCGGCACCTGAGGCCAGCAGCCGGCAGCCTCGACCATGCGCCTTCGGCTAACCCCACACGGGGTTAGGGCGCCCCCCAGGCGCCGGACGAAGACGAAGCCAACGGGACAGGGCACGCGCGGGAGCCGACGGACCGGACGGCGCAGTGCCGTTCACGCCTCGGGCGGGAGCGCGCGCGGGCGGCCGGCGGCGTCGATGGCGACGAAGGTGAAGACCGCCTCGGTGACCTTGGTGGTCTCCTCGCTGTCGCGGGCGCGACGCCAAGCCTCCACCACGATGCGCATGGAGGTGCGCCCCGCCTTTTCGAGCGCGGCGAACAGGCTCACCTCGTCACCCACCAGCACCGGCGAGAGGAAGCTGATGGCCTCCACCGCCACGGTGGCGGCGCGGCCGCGGGAGCGGCGGGCGGCGACGTTGCCAGCGGCGAGGTCCATCTGCGACATCAGCCAGCCGCCGAAGATGTCCCCGCTCGGATTGGTATCCGCCGGCATGGCGATGGTGCGAATGACCGGAATGCCATCGGGCATCTTCGACTCTTTGTCGTACATCCTCGTCTCTCCAACGGTGCGGGCCGGCGGCGGGGCCGCCTCGCCTCCCGATTAGACAAAATCCAGGGTTGGCACACCCAAATTTGATCCAGCTCAGAGAATCGGTCCGCGACCTGTGCTTTCTTCCACTTGTCCATGTCTTTTCGGGGCAGACAGGGCATGGATAACCGGCTCCACCCGGCTGTGTGGGTGGAGCCGGTATCTTCCTCTTTCATTCTTCTCTCTCAAGCTCGAATATCGCATATCAGCGTACCGCTTGACGCCATGCTGGCGCGCGGCGCGCCGCGCGCGACTCCGGAGAGAACCGCCATGCCGAACATGTCCCAGGGCGCCAGCTCTACCCTCAGCCGCGATGCCACAGCCCAGAGCGCTCCGCGTGCCGCCGGCCGCGGCTTGGTAAAATGGCGCGGCATCGGCCTTGCCGGCCTTGGGCTCGGCCTCGGTGCCGCGCTCGGCCCCAGCTCGCTTCTCGGCATGGCGGTGATGGGGCTGGCGCTGGCGGGCGGCGTGCTTGCGTCCACCCGCCCGGCGGAAGCCTGCACCCGCGCGGTCTATCTCGGCGGGGAAGACATGGTGGTCACCGGCCGGTCCATGGACTGGGCGGAGGACATGCGCTCCAACCTCTGGGCGTTCCCCGCCGGTATCGCACGCGAGGGAGCGGCCGGCACCAACACGCCGAAGTGGGTTTCCAAATACGGCAGCGTCACCGCCTCCGGCTATGACGTCGGCACCGCCGACGGCATGAACGAGAAGGGGCTCGTCGCCAACCTGCTCTATCTGGCGGAATCCGAATACGCCAAGCCGGACGGGCGACCCGCCCTCTCCATCAGCCTGTGGGCGCAATATGTGCTCGACAATTTCGCGACGGTGAACGAGGCCGTGGAGGCCCTTTCCAAGGAGCCGTTCGTGGTGGTGACCGCGGTGCTGCCCAACGGGCGCGCGGCCCAGCTCCACCTCGCCATCTCCGACCCCTCCGGCGACAGCGCCATCTTCGAGTATCTCGGCGGCAGGCTCGTCATCCACCACGGGCGCCAGTACCAGGTGATGACCAACTCGCCCTCCTACGACCAGCAGATCGCGCTCAATACCTATTGGGAGCAGATCGGCGGCACCGTGTTCCTGCCCGGCACCTTCCGGGCGGCGGATCGCTTCGCGCGCGCGAGCTTCCTCATCAAGGCGCTGCCCACCAAGGCCGAGCCCGCCATCATCACCGCCGTGCCCGACCATAGCTACGCCAACCAGGCGGTGGGCTCCGTCGCCAGCGTGATGCGGGCGGTGAGCGTGCCGCTCGGCTTCAGCGAGCCCGGCTCTCCCAACATCGCCTCCACGATCTGGCGCACGGTGAGCGACCAGAAGAACCGCGTCTACTTCTTCGATTCCGCCACCAGCCCCAACGCCTTCTGGGTGCCGCTCGCGGACCTCGACCTGAAGCCCGGCGCCCCCGTGCGCAAGCTGCCGCTCACCGGCGGACGGCTCTATTCCGGCAATGCGGCGCAGGCGTTCGAGCCCGCCACGCCCTTCACCTTCATGCCGGTGGACGTGAAATAACGAGCAGGCGGGCGACGCGCGCCCGATGCGGCGCGCATTGACTTTCGCCCCCCGTTTCCTGTATCCAGCCATCTTCGCGCGGGCCCTTGCGCCCGCATTCCCGAACCGACCGAAAGAAGCCCACCCTCCGGATCACCCCGGAGAGGCGTGGCGGAACACGAAAGCGAGACAGAATGTTCGCGGTCATCAAGGCAAACGGCAAGCAGTATCGCGTTGCCGCCGCCGATGAAATCACCATCGATTACCTCGACGCCGAGGTGGGTGCCATCTTCACCTTCCCGGTGCTGATGCTGAGCGGCAAGTCCACCGCCGTGGGCACCCCCCACGTCAATGGCGCCACCGTCACCGGCGAAGTGGTCGAGCAGACCCGCGGCGACAAGGTCATCGCGTTCAAGAAGCGCCGCCGGCAGAACTCCCGCCGCAAGCGTGGCTTCCGCGCCGACCTGACCGTGGTGCGCATCACCGAGATTTCCGGCCTGGGCGAGACCGTCAAGGCCGAGGCCAAAACCGAAGGCGCGCCGGCTTCCGAAGCCGCTGCCGACGCCTGATCTGAACGAGGAGAGCAACAATGGCTCATAAAAAGGCAGGCGGCTCGTCCCGTAACGGTCGCGATTCCGAGAGCAAGCGCCTTGGCGTGAAGCGCTTTGGTGGCCAGGCGGTCATTCCGGGCAACATCATCGTGCGCCAGCGCGGCACCCAGTGGCATCCGGGCACCAATGTGGGCATCGGCAAGGACCACACCCTGTTCGCCCTGGTGGCCGGCAAAGTGGAATTCCGCACCAAAGCCAACGACCGAACCTACGTATCGGTCGTTCCCGCCGCCGCCGAGGCGGCTGAGTAAGCCGGCGAGACCGCTTGAATGCAGGATCCCGCCGGTCTCGTCGAACCGGGGGGAGCCTGAGCCGGGCCTCCGAAGCGCCAGAGCGGATCGCAAGATCCGCCCGCTTCACGGACTGGGCTCCGAACGAACCGGGGAGACGAGACGTCTTCCCGGTTTTCGTTTGTCCAGCCGACAGGAGCCCGCCATGACCATCGTCGAACTGCCGCCCGAAAGGCCCCTCGCGGAGCCGAGTATCCCCGTCCTCGAGACCGAGCGGCTCGTGCTCCGCGCGCCGCGCATCGAGGACATTCCCGCAGTCGCGGAGCTCGCCAACAACCGCCGGATCGCGGAAATGACCGCGAACCTGCCCTTCCCCTATCGCGCCTCCGACGCCAGCGCCTTCGTCGAGAGCCTCGCCGCCACGCCGCATTCGGCCACCTTCGCCTTGTTGCTGAAGCGCGAGGGGCACCTGGAGTTCGCCGGCATGTGCGGCTTCGGCCAGCGGCCCGCCGAGGCCGATCCCGAGATCGGCTACTGGGTGGGCGAGCCCCATTGGGGCCTCGGCATCGCCACCGAGGCGGCGCGCGCCGTCATCGACTACGTCTTCTCGCAGACCGGCATCACGACCTTGGCGGGCGCGGCGCGGGTGGTCAATCCGGCCTCGCGCCGGGTGCTGGAGAAGTGCGGCTTCCAGTGGTGCGGGGTCGGCCTGTGCCAGGTGCGCGCGCTCGGCGCCTCCGTGCCGGTGGACCGCTTCCAGCTCGACCGGCGCACCTGGGCCTCGCTCCGGGCCTGGGGCTCCACCGTGCTGCCGCACCTGCGCGCCGCCGCGCACTGAGCGGAACGCGGCCTTCACGGGCGTCCGGGGACACGGCTGGCCCCGGACTCCCGTGCACCGATGGTCGCCGCCGGGCGTGCCGCGCACTCTTCCGCTGCGGCAGATCTTGCGTTGCAGCGCGGCAGGGCCCATCACACGGCGAAACGCGTCGCCGGGGGCCCGACCATGAGCAAGCATCACCACCACGACCTTCCCTACCGCCCGTGTGTGGGCCTGTGCGTCTTCAACGGCGCGGGAAAGGTCTTCGTCGGCCGCCGCCTCGGCGGGCCGGAGCATGTGGACGCCACTCATTCCTGGCAGTTGCCCCAGGGCGGCATCGACAAGGGCGAGGAGCCCTTCGACGCGGCCCTGCGCGAGCTCTACGAGGAGACCTCCATGCGCTCCGTGGTACGGCTGGGCGAGGTGGAGGAGTGGCTCTCCTACGACCTGCCGGGCCGCGTCGCGGGCGAAGCCTGGAAGGGCAAGTATCGCGGCCAGACCCAGAAGTGGTTCGCCCTGCGCTTCACCGGCGCCGAGGGCGAGATCAACATCACCACCCCCGGCGGCGGCGTCCACAAGCCGGAATTCATGGACTGGCGCTGGGAAGACCTCGAGCGGATCACCGATCTTGTCATCCCCTTCAAGCGGCAGGTCTATGAAGAGGTGGTGCGCAGCTTCCGCCGTTTCGCGGGCCAGTAAACTCAAAGGCGCGCGGCATTTGAGCAAAACCGCTGGACCCGCTCAAGGATTGGGGCCGACGGCATGAGGCCGCCTCAGGCGGCCCCACCGGACTTCAGGGCCTTCAGCTTCTCCGCCACGAAATCGAGCCGGTCCTGGCCGAAATAGAGCTCGCCGCCCACCACATAGGTGGGTGAGCCGAACACTCCGGCCTCGATCGCCTCGGCGGTGCTGCGCTCGACCCGCTCTGCCGCCTCCACCGTATCGGACAATGTGGCGAGGCGGGCGCCGTCGAGGCCCACCCCGTCCGCGAGGCGGATGAGATTTGCCCGCTCGGAGATCTGGATATCCCGCGCCCATACGGCTGAAAGGCAGGCGCCGATGAGCTCCGCCGGGTCGAGGCCCTCCATCTGCGCGGCGCAGATGAGGCGGCAGGCGGGCAGCGTATCCGTGGGCCAGAAGGCCGGCTCGGTGTTGATGGGGATGCCGGCGCGGTTCGCCCAGCGCACGATGTCAGCCTTGCGATAGGCGTTGCGCTGGGGCGACTGCCTGGCCGGGGCGGTGGAGCCGCCGGCTGCGAACACCTTCAGGATGTCCACCGGCCGCCAGAGGATGTCGGCGCCCGCTTCCCGCGCGATGGCGCGCAGGCGCGCGTGGCCGAGATAGGCATAGCCGGACTGCGGGCTGAAATAGCAGGTGACCTCGGTCATGATCCGCCTCCCTGGAAAGCGTGCCGCGGGCGGCAGGCCGCCGCCCGCATGCCCGGCGCTCAGGCGTCCGTCTCGCCCAGAACCTCTTCCGCGGCAAAGCCATAGGTGCGGCCGCAGAACTCGCAGGTCACCGTGACCCGGCCATCATCCTGGATCATCCCGCGCCGCTCCTCCGCCGAGAAGGAGGCGAGCACTCCCGCCACCCGCTCGCGCGAGCAGGAGCAGTGGGCGGCGATGGACAGCGGCTCGAACACTCGCACCCCGCGCTCGTTGAACAGCCGATAGAGCAGGCGCTCGCTGGAAAGATCCCTGTCGAGCAGCTCCACGTCCTCCAGCGTGCCCACCAGGGAGCGCGCCTCCACCCAGGCGTCGTCCTCGTCCAGGGTGTGCGGCGCGGTGCCTTCCGGCGCGTCGCCGGGCGCAAGGTCCGCCATGCGCGCGCGGGAGGCGTCGTCCGGCAGGAACTGGGCGAGCAGCCCGCCCGCGCGCCAGGAGGAGGCCTGCCCCCCCGGCCGCAGCTCCTCGCCCACGGCCAGGCGCACGCGGGTGGGGATCTGCTCCGACTGGTGGAAATATTCGTGTGCCGCCGCTTCCAGGCCCGAGCCATCGAGCGCCACCACCCCCTGGTAGCGGTTGGAGGAGATGCCCTGGTCGATGGTCATGGCCAGATGGCCGCGGCCGAGCAGGGTGGCCGGCGCGGTATCGTTGCGCGCCTCGGCGGCGGCGAGGGCGTCCTTGTCGAAGCGGGCATAGGCACGGATCTTGTCCGGACTCACGAAGTCCGCCACCACCATGTCCACCGGGCCGTCGGTCTGGGTCTGGAGAATGAAGCGGCCCTCGAACTTGAGGGAGGAGCCGAGCAGCACCGCCAGCACCACGGCCTCTCCCACCACCCGCTTCACGGCCGGGGGATAATCATGGTGCGCGAGCACGGTGTCGAGGGTGGGCCCGAGCCGGACGACGCGGCCCCGAAGATCCAGCGCATCCACCTGGAAGGCGGTGACGATGTCGTCCTGCGCCTCTTCCCTGGCGCTGCGCGCGCGCGCGGCACTCATGCGCTCCTCCTTCGTTGAACCGCTCTCGTATGGCGTGGAAACCGGCCGGCGTGAAGAAAAAGCGTCGATCGGGGGGCGCGGCGGCGCCACGCCGATGCCGGAAGCGGGCCGGCATCGGCCACCAGCCCGCAAGGCCCTGCGCGGCCGGAGCCGCGCGCCGGACCTCACGCGGTGTGGAAGCACCAGGCGAGGATGCCCTTCTGGGCGTGCAGGCGGTTCTCCGCTTCGTCGAACACCACCGATTGCGGCCCGTCCATCACCTCGCTGGTCACCTCCTCGCCGCGGTGGGCGGGCAGGCAGTGCATGAAGATGGCGTCCTTGCGGGCGCGGGCCATCAGGGCGCCGTTCACCTGGTAGGGCTTCAGCAGGTTGTGGCGGCGCTCCGCCTCCTTGTCGCCCATGGAGACCCAGGTGTCGGTAAGGACGCAGTCCGCGCCCTCCACAGCCTCTTCCGGGTCGCGCATGAAGGAGACCTTGGCCTTGGTGCGCTTCACGAAATCCTTCAGCGCCTGACGCGGCCCGAGCTCCTTCGGCGTCGCCACCTTCATGGAGAAATCGAACCGCTCGGCGGCATGGACCCAGCTCGCGAGCACGTTGTTGGCATCGCCCGTCCAGGCCACCTGGCTGCCCTGGATGCAGCCGCGATGCTCCTCGAAGGTCAGCACGTCCGCCATCACCTGGCAGGGGTGGGAGATGCGGGTGAGCCCGTTGATGACCGGCACGGTGGCGTAGTCGGCGAGCTCCGTGAGGTCGTCATGGTCCAGGATGCGGATCATGATGGCGTCCACGAAGCGCGAGAGCACGCGGGCGGTGTCCGCGATGGTCTCGCCGCGGCCGAGCTGCATCTCCTGGCCGGTGAGCATGATCGTCTCGCCGCCGAGCTGGCGCATGGCCACGTCGAACGACACGCGGGTGCGCGTCGAGGGCTTGTCGAACACCATGGCCAGGGTCTTGCCGACGAGGGGGCGATGATCCATTTCGCCCGCCTTGCGCCGGGCCTTGAGATCCTTGGACAGGTCCAGCACCCGGCGCAACTCGTCCGCCGGGATCTCCGACAGGTCGAGAAAATGGCGCAAACCGTTCTCCGTCATTCCGCTGCCCCCATGGCCGGAGCGGGCTCCAGCGCCTGCTCCAGCCGCACACACGCGGCCTCGATCTTCTCCACCGCCAGGTCGGCCTCGTCCGCCGAGACCACCAGGGGCGGCAGCAGCCGCACCACATTGTCGGCGGCGCCGGGGGCCAGCAGCCCCTCCGCGCGCATCGCCACCACGAGATCGGCCGCCGGCACCTGGGCCTTCAGCCCCAGCAGCAGCCCCTTGCCGCGCACCTCCGCCAGCACGCGCGGATGGCGCGCCACCACCGCCCCGAGCTTTTCCTTCAGCCGGGCGGAAATGGCATTCACATGGTCGAGGAAGCCCTCGGCCAGCACCAGGTCCAGCACCGCATCGCCCACCGCCATGGCGAGCGGGTTGCCGCCATAGGTGGAGCCGTGGGTGCCGAGGGTCATGCCCTTGGCGGCCGCCTCGGTGGCGAGGCAGGCGCCCATGGGGAAGCCGCCGCCGATGCCCTTGGCCACGGCCATGATGTCGGGCGTGACACCTTCCCATTCATGGGCAAAGAGCTTGCCGGTGCGGGCCACGCCGCACTGCACTTCGTCGAGCACCAGCAGCAGGCCCTTCTCGTCGCACAGGGCGCGCAGCGCCCGGAGGAAGCCCTCCGGCGGCACGCGCACGCCGCCCTCGCCCTGCACCGGCTCCAGCAGGATGGCGCCGGTGTAGGGGGTGACGGCCGCCCTGACCGCCTCGATGTCGCCGAACGGAACCTGATCGAAGCCCGGCAGCGCGGGCTCGAAGCCCTCCAGGTATTTCGGGTTGCCGCCGGCCGCGATGGTCGCGAGCGTGCGGCCATGGAAGGCGCCCTGGAAGGTGATGATGCGGTTCTTCTCCGGATTGCCGTTCGCGAACTGGTACTTGCGCGCCATCTTGATGGCGCACTCCAGGGCCTCGGCACCCGAATTGGTGAAGAACATGGTGTCCGCGAAAGTCACCGAAGACAGGCGCGCGGCCAGCTTCTCCCCGCCCGGAATCCGGAACAGGTTGGAGGTATGCCACAGCTTCCGCGCCTGCTGGCTCAGCGCGTCCACCAGATAGGGGTGCGCATGGCCGAGCACGTTCACCGCGATGCCGGCGGTGAAATCGAGGAAACGTCGCCCGTCCGTCGTGACGAGCCAGCAGCCCTCTCCCCGCTCGAACTCGAGGTCGATGCGCGCGTAGGTCGGCAGAACGGCGGTGATCACTTGATCCTCCTGAAAACGTGCCTTGATCCGGCGAAATATAGAAGCCGAAGACAACATCTTCATTGCTGGTGGCGAACCGGGCTCCTGCGGAAGGCAGCTTCCGCCCGGAAGGCCGGCCCGTGAATGCCCCGAGACTCGGGGCGACCGGGTGTCGGCGCTGGGCGAAGGTGTCTGGAGCGGCCGCCGGCCGCCAGACCCCCCGCGGCGCAGGCCCCGGGCAGGCAAAATTAAAAAAGGCCGCCCCAGCGGGGGAGCGGCCCGACACCGGCAAATACTAATGATCGCGCGCGGGAGGTCAACACATCTGAAAGGCGTGCGGCGCGCGCCCGCGCGAGGCCCCCGCGCACGGCGCCGGACATGATGCCCGCGGGCAACGATCTGGGGAAAACGACGCGCGAACGTTAACCGACTCTGTCACCCGCGCGCCCCATATTGTAGCGTATGGAACATCGCCTACGAGATCTCGTGCGATTAAGCTTCCTGGGACCTATGGGTTGTTAACCTTCCACATGCTTGGCGCATGTGGGGCCGAGGAAGGAGTCCGGGTGGTCTCGGGCAGCATGGCGGTGCTGCCATCCGGCGACAATTGGGCGCCGCCCAAGACCGGCGCCGGCAAGATGCGGCAAATGGAGAAGAGCGATGAGCTGGAATGACGAGCGCGTCGAACTCTTGAAGAAGCTCTGGAGCGAAGGCCTCTCCGCGAGCCAGATTGCGAATGAACTCGGCGACATCACCCGCAACGCGGTGATCGGCAAGGTGCACAGGCTGGGGCTTTCCGGCCGCGCCAAGTCATCCTCGGCATCGGCGGTGCGGCCCCAGCGCCCCAACCGCCCCGAGAGCCCGCGTGACCAGACCCGGCCGCAGCGTCCCCTGGTACAGGGCAACACCGCCCTCGCTGCCGAGATCGACGACCTGCCCGAGGAGGCCCCCGCCCCCGCGCCGCAGCCCGTGGCGAGCGACAACGTGGTGTCCATGGGCCAGCGCTGCACCATCATGAACCTCACGGAGAGCACCTGCCGCTGGCCGATGGGCGAGCCGGGTACCGAGAGCTTCTATTTCTGCGGCGGCAAGAGCAATCCGGGAATGCCCTATTGCACCCAGCATGCCCGCATCGCCTACCAGCCGGTGCAGGATCGCCGTCGCGACCGGCGCCTCGCCTACCTCTGACAACAGCGTGGCCGGGCTCGCGCCCGGCCGGCCGTTCCGCTCGGCAACGGTTCCATCAGTGTGATAGGGCACGCCGTTCACCGACACGGGGACGGCCTGAGGTTCCTGCGCTCGGTGGCGGGAATTCCGGCGTGACATTCCTTGTGTTTCAGCCGCCGCGGCGGCATCCACGTCGCTGAGACAGACGCGAGCCCGGCGTCAAAGCCTGATCCGCATCAGCCACGCGGCAGCGACCGAGCCGGTCACCGGCAAGCCCCGACCCCGCTCCCGATAGCCGCCGGACTGCGCCCCTCCTCGCGCCACGCACCATTCATTTCCAAAATGATCTTCGCGCGCGGCGATCGCTTCTGGCTGCAGAGACGACGCGTTTTTCAGGCGAACAGTGAGCGCTGCGCGGAAAGTGCTCCAGAAGCACACCGGCGCCGCCGCCCTGAGCGCAAGGAGAGCGCCGTTCGGCGCTCGACCGGGGAAGATGGATCACCCAACCACGGTGGGCGAGCGGCCATCAGTGCGCCCGCGCGAACATCTCGTTGAAGGAGTAGCCGGCGCCGCGTACGGTCCGGATCGGGTCCGACTGGCGCCCGCGATTGATCGCCTTGCGCAGCCGGCCGACATGCACGTCCACCGTGCGCTCGTCGATATAGACGTCCTGGCCCCACACGCCATCGAGCAATTGCTCACGCGAGAAGACGCGGCCGGGGCTCTGCATCAGGAATTCGAGCAAGCGGAACTCGGTCGGCCCGAGATGAACCTCACGGCCAGCACGGTGGACCCGATGGGTCTCGCGGTCCAGCTCGATGTCTCCCGCGCGCAGCAGGGTCGCCACATGCTCCGGCTTGGCGCGGCGCAGCAGCGCACGCACGCGCGCCAGCAGCTCCGGCACGGAGAAGGGCTTCACCACATAGTCGTCGGCGCCCGTGGCGAGGCCGCGCACCCGCTCCGTCTCATCGCCGCGGGCAGTCAGCATGATGACCGGCAGGCGCTCGGTTTCCGGGCGCGTGCGCAGGCGGCGGCATAGCTCGATGCCTGAGAGGCCGGGCAGCATCCAATCCAGGATGACGAGATCCGGCACGCTCTCCCGCAGCCGGGTCTCGGCATCGTCGCCGCGCCCGACATTCTCCACCGCATAGCCTTCCGACTCCAGATTGTACCGGAGCAGGAGGGTCAACGGCTCTTCGTCCTCGACAATCAGAATACGCGCCGGCACAGCCTATCACCCATCCACGTCGAGACGTTCTTTGACACAGCCTCGCGCCATCCCGCCCGTGCGGCGGGTCTGGCGCGGCCGCTGCCCGCCTGAGCGGCGGGCAGGGCATCCGGCATCAGGCCTGCTTGGTCTGGCCGGGGAAGGCGACCGTGGTGTCGCTGGAGGCATCCGCCTTCGGGCGGCTCTCCGGCAGCACCTGTCCGGTCACCATGTAGTAGACGACTTCCGCGATGTTGGTCGCGTGGTCGCCCATGCGCTCGATGTTCTTCGCGCAGAAGAGAAGATGCGTGCACACGGAGATGTTGCGCGGATCTTCCATCATGTAGGTGAGCAGCTCGCGGAACAGCGAGGTGTACATGGTGTCGATGGCGTCGTCGCGGCCCCACACGTCCAGCGCCTTGGCCTCGTTGCGGCCGGCGTAGGCGTCGAGCACCTCCTTGAGCTGCTCGAGCACCAGGTCGGACATGTGCTCCACGCCGCGCACCAGCTTCTGCGGATGGTACTCGCCCTCGATGGCGATCACCCGCTTGCCGACGTTCTTGGCGAGGTCGCCGATGCGCTCGAGGTCGTTGGCGATGCGGATGGCCGCCACGATCTCGCGCAGGTCGCTGGCCACCGGCTGGCGCTTGGCGATGACGAGCACCGCCTTGTCCTCGATGTCACGCTGCACCTGGTCCACGCCCGCGTCGAGCGAGACGACCTTCTGCGCGATGGCAATGTCGCGCTTGATGAGCGCGGTCATGCTGTCGGCCACCAGGCGTTCCGCCTGGCCGCCCATCTCCACCACCTTGCGTCCGATCTCTTTGAGCTCGACGTCGAAGGAGGTCACGGTATGCTCGGGCATCTGCGCCATCCTGTTTTCCTCAGCCGAAGCGGCCGGTGATGTAATCACGCGTCTTGATCTCCTTCGGGTTCGTGAAGATCACGTCCGAAGGCGCCACCTCGATCAGCTCGCCCAGGTAGAAGAAGGCGGTGATGTCGGCGCAACGCGCGGCCTGCTGCATGTTATGGGTCACGATGACGATGGTGAAGTCGCGCTTCAGCTCGTCGATCAGGTCCTCGATCTTCGAGGTCGAGATGGGGTCCAGCGCCGAGGTGGGCTCGTCGAGCAGGATCACCTCCGGACGCACGGCGATGGTGCGGGCGATGCACAGGCGCTGCTGCTGGCCACCGGACATGCCGAGCGCGGACGTGTTCAGGCGGTCCTTGGTCTCGTCCCAGATGGCCGCCTTGCGCAGGCACCATTCCACGCGCTCGTCCATCTGCGACTTGTTCAGCCGCTCGTGCAGGCGCACGCCGAAGGCGATGTTGTCATAGATGGACATGGGGAAGGGCGTCGGCTTCTGGAACACCATGCCGATGCGGCTGCGCACCACGGTGGAGTCGAGCTCCTTGCCGATGATGTTCACGCCGTCGAACAGCACCTGCCCCTCGGCGCGCTGGCCGGGGTAGAGGTCGTACATCCGGTTGAACACACGCAGCAGCGTGGACTTGCCACAGCCCGAGGGGCCGATCATGGCGGTCACCCGCTTCTCGGGGATCTCGAAATTGATGCCCTTCAGCGCGTGGCTCTGGCCGTAATAGAACTGAAGGTTGTCGACCTTGAGCTTCGCGGGAGCGGGCGGCGCGTCGGGCCGGGCCGCGACCGAGGTGGCGATGCTGAGGGTGGGATCGACCGCAGACGTCATCTGAGCCTCACTGGAATTTACATGCCCGGAGCTGCCGGGCTTGGATCTCGGGCAGCCCGGCGCATTCGCGCCGGGCGGCGATGTCAATTGCCGCGGGCCAGAACCAGACGCGACGCCACGTTCAGCACGAGCACGCCGACGGTGATGAGCAGCGCACCGGCCCAGGCAAGTGCGACCCAGTCATCGAACGGACTTCCGGCATACTGATAGATCGCGACCGGCAGGCTGGCCATGGGCTTCGAGAGATCGAGCGACCAGGCATTGTTGCCGAGCGAGGTGAACAGCAGCGGCGCCGTCTCGCCCGCCGCGCGGGCGATGGAGAGCAGCAGGCCGGTGACGATGCCCGCGCGCGCGGCGCGCCAAGTCACGAACATCACCACCTTCCACTGCGGCGCGCCGAGGGCGAAGGCCGCCTCGCGCAGACCCACCGGCACCAGGTTCAACATGTCCTCGGTGGTGCGCACCACCACCGGGATCACCAGGATGGCGAGAGCGAGCGCGCCGGCCCAGCCGGAGAAGCCGCCGAGCGGCACCACCAGCAGGGTATAGATAAACAGGCCGACCAGGATGGACGGCGCCGAGAGCAGGATGTCGTTCACGAACCGGGTCGCCGAGGCGATCCTGGTGCCCCTGCCGTTCTCCGCGAGGAAGGTGCCCGCGAAGATGCCGATGGGCGCGCCGATGAGCATGGCGATGCCCACCTGGATCAGCGAGCCCGCGATGGCGTTGGCGAGACCGCCATTCGCTCCGGGAGGAGCCGTGACGTTGGTGAAGACCGAGAAGCTGAGCGCCGGCAGGCCGCGGGCGAGCAGGGTCCACAGGATCCACGCGAGGAGGAAGAGAGCGAAGGCCGCGAAACCCACGGACACCGCTTTCACGATGTTGTCCTTGGCGCGGCGGGCGGCGAGCGATGCCATGGCTGGTCCCCCGGATCAGTCCATCCGCGAGCGAACGAGCGCCCGGGACAGTGCCAGCACGATGAAGGAGATGACGAACAGGATGAAGCCGAGCTGCAGCAGCGAGGTCAGCTTCAGGGAGCCGAGCGGCGCTTCCGGGAACTCGTTGGCGATGGTGGAGGCGATGGTCGCGCCCGGCGCGAACAGGGAGGCGGAGAGGCGCGTGGCGTTGCCGATCACGAAGGTGACCGCCATGGTCTCGCCGAGCGCGCGGCCGAGGCCGAGCATGATGGCACCCACCATGGCCGTCTTGCCGTAGGGCACCGAGACGTTCTTGTAGACCTCATAGGTGGTGCCGCCGACGCCGTAGGCCGACTCCTTCAGCATCGCCGGCACCGACTCCAGCGTCTCCACGAACATGGCCGTGATGAAGGGCAGGATCATCACCGCGAGGATGAGGCCTGCGGTGAGCATGCCCGAGCCCAGCGGCGGGCCCTGGAACAGCAGGCCGATGACCGGCAGGTCGCCGAACACGGAGATGAGCGGGGGCTGCACATAGGCGGCAATGAGCGGCACGATGACGAAGAAGCCCCACATGCCGTAGATGATGGAGGGCACCGCGGCCAGCAACTGCACCGCCACGCCGATGGGGCGCTTCAGCGGCTGCGGCGCGATCTCCGTGAGGAAGAAGGCGATGCCGAACGACAGCGGCAGGGCGACCACGACGGCGATCACGGCGCTGAACAGCGTGCCGTAGATCATCACCAGCGCGCCGTAGTTCTCGGTCACCGGATTCCAGCTGGCGGTCCAGATGAACTCGAGGCCGAAGTGCTGCAGCGCGGGCAGGCCGCCCTTGAACAGCTCGGCGATGATCAGGCCGAGCAGCACCAGGACGAAGATGCCGCTGGCCCAGAGCAAGCCAACGAAGATGGGATCGGAAATCCGGCCGGTCCCCTTGGCCTTGCTGATGGGTTCGAGCGGTGCCGTCCCCAAACCATCCATCGTCGCGTCCATCTGATGCCCATCCCTGCGCCGCCCTGGGCGACCTTGAGTTGCGACTACCGCTGCGCCGATCGAGCCGGGCGGCGTGAAATTTCGTGCCCCAAATCCCGTGCGCCGGAACCCGCGCCATCGCGCCATGTGTCGGAGGCGAGGCGTCGAGGGCGATGCGGACGGGCGCGCGCCCGTCGCGGAAGCGAGGCGGGGTCCGGCACGGGCCCGCCGCCTCACCCGAAACCTTGCCCGCGCACGAGCGCGGACAAGGCGGATCGGCCTCAGGACAGCCGGATCAGAGGACCGGCTTGCCTTCGGGGGTGAGGATTTCCTTCTTGAAGGCTTCCTCGACCCGCTTCACGACAGCCTCGGGCAGCGGGATGTAGTGGAGCTTCTCGGCGGTCTCGCGACCTTCCTTGCCGTAGGCCCACTTGAAGAACTCCATGGTCACGCGCGAGGCGTCGACGTTCTTGGGGTCCTTCGGCAGCAGCACGTAGGTGGGGCTGACGATCGGCCAGGCGGCCTCGGCCGGGGCGTCGATCATGGACGCGGCGAAGTCGGTGGCGTTGTCCCAGTCGGCGGCGGCGGCGGCAGCCTCGAACGCCTTGGTCTCAGGCGACACGAACTTGCCGGCCTTGTTCTGGAGCTGGGTCACCACCAGGTTGTTGGCGGCGGCGTAGATGAACTCCACGTAGCCGATGCCACCCTTGGTGTTCTTCACGTTGCCGGTCACGCCCTCGTTGCCCTTGGCGCCAGCGCCCACCGGCCACTGAACCGAGGTGGCCGAGCCGACCTTGGACTTCCAGTCGGGGCTCACGGCCGAGAGGTAGGAGGTGAAGATGGCGGTGGTGCCCGAGGAGTCGGAGCGGTACACCGGCACGATCGCCTGCGACGGCAGCTTCACGCCGGGGTTGAGGTCGGCGATCACCTTGTCGTCCCACTTGGTGATCTTGCCGAGGTAGATGTCGGCGAGCACCGGGCCCGTCAGCTTGAGCTGGTTGGTGGTGACGCCGTCGAGGTTGACGGTGGCGACCACGGAGCCGATCACGGTCGGGAACTGCAGCAGCTTGTTGGCCGCGAGCTTCTCGGAAGGAACGGTGGCGTCGGAGGCGCCGAAGTCCACGGTGCGGTTGATGATCTGGTTCTGACCGCCGCCGGAGCCAATGGACTGATAGTTCAGCGCGTTGCCGGTCTTCTCCTTAAACTTCATGCCCCAGGCCTGGTACACAGGAGCCGGGAAGGAGGCGCCCGCGCCGGTAAAGTCGACGGCCTGAGCGCTGCCGGCGAAAAGCATGCCGGTCACGGCGAAAGCGCCGAGAGCAGTGGTGAGCTTCACGATTTCTCTCCTTGCCAATGTCATTGCTGCCCGACGACCCCGGCGACCCATCCACGCCCCTTGCAGCACATCCCCGATGCGCAAGCATGGCGCGCCCATGGCCCCGGCCGTGACGCAACACTGGGCTGGGGACTTCTAGTCCCTGCGGAGCAAGTTTCTATGACCGCTCCATGACACAAGGATGACGAAATAAACAACTGCAACTTCAGCGTTATTTTTTCTGATCCGGCGAAATATCCAGGCGGACCGCGAAATTCGCGCCGGCGCCGAGGGTGCTCTCGATGGCGAGACGGCCCCGATGGCGGGCCACGATGTGCTTCACGATCGCGAGCCCGAGCCCGGTTCCGCCCTGGTCCCGGCTTGCCGCAACGTCCACCCGGTAGAAGCGCTCGGTGAGGCGTGGCAGGTGCTCGGGCGCGATGCCCGGCCCGAAGTCGCGCACCGAGGCCACCGCCACCGGCCCGCGCGGCCCCGGCTCAAGGCCCAGGGTCACCTGCACCGTCTTGCCATCCGCGCCATATTTCAAGGCGTTCTCCACCAGGTTCTCGAACAGGCGGATGAGCTCGTCACGGTCGCCGCGCACCCGCACGCCCCGCGTCACCCGTGCGAGATCCAGCTCCACGCCGCGCTCGGCGGCAAGCGGGGTCAGCGTGTCGCAGACATGGGAGACGATGGCGTCGAGCTCCACCTCGGTCTCTGGCTGCACATGGGCGTTGAGCTCGATGCGCGAGAGCGACAGCAGGTCGTCGATCAGCCGCGACATCCGCCGCGCCTGGGCGGCCATGATGGCGAGGAAGCGCTCGCGGGCCGCGGTATCGTTGCGCGCCGGCCCCTGCAGGGTCTCGATGAAGCCGGAAAGGGAGGCGAGCGGCGTGCGCAGCTCGTGGCTGGCATTGGCGACGAAATCCGCCCGCATCTGCTCCACCCGGCGCTGCTGGGTGAGGTCGCGGAACGTGAGCAGAACGGCGTCCGGAGAGGCACCGCTGCGGCTCCAGGTGTCCACGTCGAGGTGCAGGGGCACCACATGGGCCTCGAGCCAGCGGTCGAGGGGCACGCGCTCGGCGAACTCCACGCGGCGCGGCAGGCCGTCGGTGGCGGCGGCGCGCACGGCGTCGAGCACCTCGGGCACCCGCACCAGGAACGACAGCGGGTCACCCACCCGCGCCGGGCCGATGGCGAGGGCCACCCGCGCGTTGGCGGTGACGATCTCGCCCTCCGGCGTCAGCAGCAAGGCCGGCTCCGGAAGAGCGCACACCACGGCCTCCACCTTGGCATCCTCACGGCGAGGCGCGGGGCCGGGCGCGGGCGGTGGCGCCGCCGGCGCCTCCCGCCGCGGGGCCGGCCACAACGCGGCGCCCCCCACGAGCACGGCCAGCGCACACCCCAGCAATGGATCGAGCAGGCCGAAGACGACGCCGAGCGCCCCCATCGCCAGCGCCGCCAGCACAAGCCACGGGCGCGGCCCTTCCGCCCACGCCCGCGCGAGGCGGCGGCGTGCGGAAGACGGCGCGGCTGCGGCCCCAGGCGCCTCCGCGCCCCTGTCCTGAACGCTCATCGCTCCTCCCCTCGCCTCCTCGCGGCCCCTTGCGCCGCGGCCGGCGTGGGCGTGCCCTTCCTTTTCCGTACCGGCGCGGCGATGGCCCGAGGCTCAGTCCGCGCGGGAGCGGGCCGGGCCGTGGAGAACAGAGTCGTCCGTCCGGTTTCAGAATGCGAAGATCGCCCCGCAACACGAAGGCATTACGACAGATTTCCCCCGCATGCGAGGCCGCCGGCCGGGACCGCCCCTGTGCGGGTCGGTGACGCAATGTGAACGCCGCACGCCCTGATGTGACCGGACGGCAGGTGCAGGTCTGCTATGACACCGCCCAGGAAGGGAGTGCCTCATGGGCGCGATGCGTATCTTTCGGGCTTCCGGCAGGGTCGCCGCCGTGCTGGCGCTTGGGCTCGGGCCGGCGCTTGCCGATCCGCTGCCGGCACCGGCCGGAGACTTCAGCCTGAAGGCCCGGCTGCCGCATGGCGCCCTCGCCGAGATGGCCTACAGCCAGCGCAGGATGCGGACGGAAGTGAGCAAGCCCGACGTCGCGGGCACCATGGTGGCCCTCATCGAGCTCGACACCCGCCGCATGGTCATGCTGAGCCCGCAGATGCCGAAGGTCGCGCTCGAAATGTCCATGCTGCCCGAATACGTGGTGGGCACGGTGACCGGCACCGGCACCCGCACCGGACGCTCGGAGGTGGCGGGAGTGCCCTGCGACCTGTGGCGCATCGACCCCCCGGCGGAACTCAAGGGCAAGGCGGTGTCGCTGGAAGCGTGCATCACCCCGGACGGCATCTCGCTGCGGGCGGAAGTGGAGATCCAGGGCAGCCGGAAAATGCTTTACGAGGCGACCGAACTGGTCCGCGCCCCTCAGAACCCGACGCTGTTCGCGCTGCCACCGGGGGTCAAGGTGGTGAAGATGCCCAAGGACAAGCTCGGCCTGATCCCCGGCGGCGTACCCAAATTCTGAAGCACGGGCGCGTTGGAGCGAGCGGAACGCCCGCTACCGGGCCGCGCGCCGGATGCGATCCGCCGGCTCGGCCGCAGCAGCTTCGGGCTCATCGCGCAGCTCCCCCGCCTCTTCCTGTCCTGCCGGCGCGGCGCATGCCTTGCGCCGTCCGAAGCTGAAGGTGCCGAGCCGGACCTCGCGGATGCCCAGCAGAGTGAGGGCGAAGGCGAAGGGCACGATGTAATAGAAGAGGCGGAAGATGAGCAGCGCGCCCACCATCTCGCCCTTGTCGAACTGCGGGAGCGCCACCAGGAGGGCGGCATCGAACACGCCAAGCCCGCCCGGTGCGTGGCTCGCGAAGCCCAGCAGGGTGGCGGTGACGAAGATGACCGCCAGCGACACCGGATCGATATAGGGCGAGGCCGGCATGAGCATGTACATGGCGGCCGCGCACAGGCTGAGGTCGAGGATGCCGATGCCCATCTGCAGCAGGGTGGAGCGACCCGCCGGCAGGGTCACGAACCACGACGAGCGGCCGATGTTGCGCGGCGCCGCCGACACCCACGCCACATAGACGGCGAGCAGCACCAGCGCGCCGATGCCGATCATGCGGTTCATGGCCGGCGGCAGGTGGTCCACCGCCGTGGCGGCATCGGGATGGATGGTGATGCCGAGCCCCAGCACCGCGAGGTTGCCGAGCCAGAAGGTGAGGCCCGCGATGAAGCAGATCTTGGCCACGTCGATGGCGCCGAGGCCCCAGGCCGAATAGATGCGGTAGCGCACCGAGCCGCCGGTGAAGACGGTGAAGCCCACGTTGTGGCCGATGGAATAGGAGCAGAAACCCGCCAGCGCCGCCACCCGGTAGGGCACCCCATCCTTGCCGATGGTCCGCAGGGCGAACCAGTCGTAGAAGGTCAGCGTCAGATAGGCGCAGGCGACCAGCACGAAGGCGATGGCCACATGCAGCGGGTCCTTGTGGGAGAGGGCCTTCAGCACCGAATGCAACTTCAGGTCGTGAAGCATCCGGTAGAGCACCACCGCGGCGAAGGCGATGACGGCCAGGCTCAGCAGCAGCCCGAGACCATGAAGACCGACTTTGTCGCGCAGGAAGGCCCAAACCCTGGAAAGACCCGATCTCACACCCATACCGACACCATCCCCCCGCCCCTGGACCGTAGAAGCGCGCAACCGGCACGCCTTTCCGGCAACTGAACGCTTCCTCGCCCGGCTTCGAGGGCGCCTCTTTCAGGGCGCCGTGCGGCGCGGCGCACCGCGCTTCCTGCCGAACCTGACGCGCACAAAACACCAAAAAGCGTCAGCTTGCGGGCAGGGCTCCTCCCCGCGCCATCACATCTTCACGGGATATCCGATCTCCACCGTGCGCGCCCGCGGCAGGCCGAAGCGGTCCACGGAGCGCTCGGCATTGCGGGCGAGGAAGGCGAACACGTGCGCCACGATATCGCGCAGGCGCACCACCTCGTCCGGCGGGATGATGCGCTCGTGCCCGATCACGTAGACGGCGGCATCGGGATCGATGCCGCGCGCGCTCAGGGCCGGGCCGAGCACGGAGGGCACGTCGATCTGCTGCATGTAGCCGAAGCGCAGGTCCACCCGCACGAAATTCTCGTTGAGCGTGGTCACCCGCACCCGGTCCTCCACCGAGACGCGAGGCCGCGCGGCGATCCACACCGAGACGATGACCGCCTTCTCGAACCGCACCTTGAGCAGCTCCGCCATGCGCGAGAGCGCCACTGGCGTCATCGCGCCCGCGCGGGAGAGGAAGATGGCGGTGCGCGGGCTGTCCACGTCGCCGGAGCGGTCCTTGCGGGCCATGAAGGCGTCGAGCGGTTCGGTGAAGCGCACCTGCTGGGACACCACCGCCTCCAGCCCCCGCCTCCAGCTCACCATGACGAGGATGATGACGCCGGCGATGGTCAGCGGCAGCCAGCCGCCGTCGTGCAGCTTGGTCAGGTTGGCGGAGGCGAAGGAGAAGTCCATCGTCAGCACCAGCACCGCCATCACCCACACCGCCGGCGCCGGCCAGCCCCAGGAGCGATGCACCTGGGCGATGAACAGCACCGAGGTGGTCACCATGGCGAACGCCACCGCGATGCCGTAGGCCGAGGCCAGCCGCTCCGAGCCGCCGAAGCCGATCACCACCGCGATGCAGGCGATCATCAGCAGCCAGTTGAGCCGGCCCACATAGATGTGCTGCTCGTTGTGCTCGGAGGTGTAGCGGATGCGCATGGGCGGCAGGTAGCCGAGCTCGATGGCCTGCTTGGCCAGCGAGAACACGCCGGTGATGATCGACTGCGAGGCGATCACCGTCGCCGCCGTCGCGAGGAACAGCAGCGGCACGTCGAACACGTCGGGCGAGAGATCGTAGAAGGGGTTGCGGACCGCGTTCGGGTCCACCAGCAGGATCGCGCCCTGGCCGTAATAGTTGAGCAGCAGCGCCGGCATGGCCACAAACAGCCAGGCCCGCGCGATGACCCTGCGGCCGAAGTGGCCGAGATCGGCATAGAGCGCCTCGCCGCCGGTGATGGCCAGGAAGCAGGCGCCGAGGATGACGCCCGCCAGCCCCGGATGATCCAGCATGAGCAGCACGCCGTGGCGCGGATCGAGCCCCGCGAGCACCTGCGGCGCCTGCACGATGCCGTACACGCCCATGGCCGCGAGCGCGGTGAACCACAGCAGCATGATCGGCCCGAAGAACGAAGCGATGCGCTCGGTGCCCAGCCTTTGGGACAGGAAGATGGCGAGCAGCACCAGCACCGTGAGCATCACCACCCAGTGGTCCAGCTCCGGCGCGATCACCTGAAGCCCCTCGATGGCCGAGAGCACCGACATGGCGGGGGTGAGGACGCCGTCGCCGATCAGCATGGCCGAGCCGATGAGGCCCGCCGCCAGCAGATACCACCGCAGGCCCAGCGCGCTGCGATGCAGGTCGAGCAGGGTCACGAGCGCGAGGATGCCGCCTTCGCCGTCATTGTCGGCGCGCAGCACCAGCATCACGTATTTCACGGTGACGGAGAGGATGATGCTCCAGGTGATGAGCGAGAGCAGGCCCAGCACGTCCTCGCCCATGAAATTGGTGCCGCCCACGGCGAGCACGCCCTGCTTCAGGGTGTAGAGGGGACTGGTGCCGATATCTCCGAAGACGACGCCCAGGGCGCCGATTTCCGCTGCGAAAGGCAGGGTTCGGGTGCGGTCGCGGGTGAGGCTGGTGGCCATGGCGGAGCGTCCGGCCCTTCAGCGCGCGCGCGAACGGGAAGAAGGAGGAATGCGGATCAAGACCACGCCATCACTTTCGCACCAGGTCTCGCCCTGTGACCCGAACGGAGCTTCGATCAAGGGAGGCCCCCGCAGCACTTGATCCCGCATCATGGCGGATGCTCCACACCTAGCCCTGTTCGCCTGGGATGACAATGCACGGCATCATGACGGCGGCCGCGCCGCATTTGACCTTGCCGCCCAACTCGCCCATGAGCGGGGCATGACAGCCACCGCGCCGGGATCTGCCGCGCCATGACCTTCCGCGCCAGCATCCTCACCCTTTACCCGGAAATGTTCCCCGGCCCGCTCGGCCACGCGCTCGCCGGCAAGGCCCTGGCGCGCGGGCTGTGGAGCCTCGATGCGCTGCAGATCCGTGATTTCGCCCTCGACCGCCACCGCTCCGTGGACGACACCCCGGCCGGCGGCGGCCCGGGCATGGTGATGCGCGCCGACGTGCTCGCCCGCGCCATCGATGCCGCCGCACCGCCCGACGACCCGCGGCCCCGCCTGCTGATGACGCCCCGCGGCCGCCCCCTCACCCAGGCGCGCGTGCGCGAGCTGGCGGCCGGGCCGGGCGCCGTCATCCTCTGCGGCCGGTTCGAGGGCGTGGACGAGCGCATCGTGGCGGCGCGCCGGCTGGAGGAGGTCTGCGTGGGAGATGTCGTGCTCTCCGGCGGCGAGGCGGCGGCGCTGCTGCTGCTCGACGCCTGCGTGCGGCTCATCCCCGGCGTCATGGGCAAGACGGAGAGCGGGGAGGACGAGAGCTTCTCCGGCAACCTCCTGGAATATCCGCAATACACGCGGCCCCAGGAGTTCGAGGGCATGACCATCCCCGAGGTGCTGGTGAGCGGCGACCATGCCCGCATACGGCGCTGGCGCCACGCCGAGGCCGTGGCCATCACCCGCGCCCGCCGGCCGGATCTCCTGGGCGAACCGCCACCGGCGTGTGACGGCCCGGTGAAGGAAAGGGAATGACAGCGCACCCGTTTCAATGTATGGAGCCGCGTCCCCTGAACTGACAACGACACGATGCGGCGCCGGGGCAGGCGCGGGCCATCCCGCGTTTTTAAAGGCGACCGCTAGAGGTTGGTGACATGAACATCATTGAAACGCTCGAAGCCGAGCAGGCAACCAAGCTCGCCGAGAAGCGCGCGATCCCGGAATTCCAGCCGGGCGATACGGTGATCGTGAACGTGAAGGTGGTCGAAGGCGACCGCACCCGCGTGCAGGCCTATGAGGGCGTCGTGATCGCGCGCTCCGGCGGCGGCCTGAACGAGAGCTTCACCGTCCGCAAGATTTCCTACGGCGAGGGCGTGGAGCGCGTGTTCCCGGTCTATTCGCCGCTGATCGATTCCATCAAGGTGGTGCGCCGCGGCAAGGTGCGCCGCGCCAAGCTCTATTACCTGCGCGATCGCCGCGGCAAGTCGGCCCGCATCGCCGAGCGCCAGGATCGCGGCGCCGACGGCAAGGTGAAGAAGGGCGCTGCCCCCACCGCCGCCGAGTGACCCCGAGGGGCGGGACAGCCCCGCCCCTCGCATTCTTCACGCCGCCGGCCTCCCGGCGGCGTTTTTGTTTCCGGCGCTCCGGCCCCCTCATGCCTGCGGCCCCGGCCGGCACCAGGGCACCGCGCGGACACGTCCACGGGCCAGCGACAGCAGGCCCCAAAGCCCATGACCGCAGCCTGCGGACAAAGCAGGCGGGCCTTTGGCGTCAGTCGCGCGGCTTCACATCCTTCAGCCGGCCGATGAGGCCGTCGGGGTCCGCGTCGAATGCGCGGCGCACCGCGTCGAGCGCGCTCACGCCGCCGCGATAGCTGGCGCCGCCCACGTGCAGCCAGCCATCCACCAGCATCTTCGGCTCGCTCCAGCCGCCGTCCACCTCCGGCACCGAGACGGTGCGCGCCCTCGGCCATGCCAATGCCTGCGGATCGAAATCCCGATAGAGCGCGTACCAGTTGCGGCCGCCGGTATCGGTGCCGAGCAGGCGGTCGGGGCCGAAATCCAGCGCGGCAGCGGCGAGGCTGCCGTGGAACACGCTGAAGCCCGGCCACAGGTACCACGCCTTCACCCGCGTGCTCTTGCGCTTCACGCCATAGACCGGCTGGCGCGCCACGGTGCCGGCGAGATCCATGGGCTCCAGCGCCACCAGGTCGTGGTCGAGCATGGCGAAGGCCCTCGGGTGCACGGGGCGGACGATGTTGTGGAACACCCAGTTGGCCGCCGCCGCGTGGGAGCGCGCGGAGCGCACGCGCACGAACGGCGCCGGCGGCAGCGACAGATAGGCAAGGCCCCGTTCCGCCGCCAGGGCGGCATGGGCCGCGCGCGCCTGCGGCTCGGTGGAATTGTCGCACACCAGAAGCGGAGTTCCAGGCAGGAAGCGCGCCATGGAATCCGCCAGCAGCCCCACCGCCTCCGGCACATTGTAGGCGATGGTGATGGCGAGGGTGTCCGCGTCCCGCTCCCGAAGCCGGCGCACCACCTCGTCCTGCCCCGGCGCCCGCCGCGTGCGGTAGATGCGGTCCAGCACCGCGTATCGCGCATGGTTGAGCCAATGCAGGCCGGGCACGCCCGCGAACCGCCCGGCGAACACCAGCGGCTCCGGCGCGGTGCGGCGCCCGGATCGCGCGGTCTTCGGTTGCTGCTCGCTCATGCGCCTTCTCCTGCTGCCGCCCGCGTTGCCAGCGGCCGGGGCCGCCCGCGAACGGCCGCCACCGACCATCGCGCGAGGCCGACGAAGCGCTGCGGCGCGGACCCGCGGGGGCGGAAAATCTCGCCTTCGGCCATTCCTGCGGCGCTCTTATGGCGCGGCCGCGGGCGGCGGGAGAAGAGCGAACAACCGTGCCTCCCCCCCACCGGCGGGCCGCGGAAAGCTGCCGAGGCTCCGGAAGCGTTCCGAATGGGCGGCGATGGCCGCCTCCAAGCGCTCGCGCAACCAGGCATCGCCCCCGTCCGCGACCGCGATATAGCCGACGCCGAGCCGGTCGACGCCGATCATCAGTTCCTCCGGGGTTTCGTAGAGCGGCGCTCCTGCCGCCGGCCCCGGCCCAGGCACGGTGAATGCCGCGCGCGCTGGCACCACGAAGCTGCGCAGCGCGCGGTCGCGCTGGGCGACCGCGGCCACCAGCGCGCCTTCCCCGTCCGGGCCCGCCAGCACCAGCAGCGCCGGCGGGCGGGATGTGTCGGCCAGGAAGGTCTGCGCCACCGCGTCCAGCCCCAGCGCCGGCTTCGCAACCACCGTCATCAGCCCCGGCATGGCGGCCAGCAGCATCACCAGCGCCACCAGCAGGCCGGCGAGGGTGTGCCAGCCGCTGGTCGCCAGCCCCACGAGACGCAGCCCACCCGCCGCCGCCAGCATCACCAGCGGCGCATAGAGCGGCAGCCAGGACGCCGCGCCCGACGGGGGCAGCCCGAAGCCGCGCGCGAGGACGAGGACGGCGGCCACGAAGGCCAGCACCAGGGCGGCCAGTACCGCCGGCAGCAGGTCTCCCGCCCGGCGGCGCCACGCCCCCACGCTCACGAGCACCACACCCGCCGCCGCCAGCAGCGCCAGAACCCCGCCCAGCCCATCCGCGGCGTCCCGCGCCTGCGTGCCGAAGGCGGGGGACGCTGGTGCCGCCTGCGCGGCCGCCTGCACCATGGGGAGCGTGCCGATGGTCCATGGACCGGCGAGCACGACGATGGGCAGCAGCGGCAGCCAGAAGGCGCCGCGCCGCAGAAGAAAGAACCGCCCCGTGAGCAGCACCGCGAGCGCCGGCAGCAGCAGCAGGGCGACGCCCGTCAGCTTGGTGAGAACGGCCGCCGCCGCGAGCACGCCGAACAGCATGGCACGGCGCAGGTCGGGACGCTCAAGGAAGGCGGCATAGGCGAGACCTGCCCACAGCATGAGCAGCGCCAGCGGCAGATCGAGCCCCACCACCAGGGTCGCCTCCCGCAGCGGCGGCAGCGCCATGAGCACCGCGCCGACCGCCACGCCCGGCAGGGGGCCGAAACGCCGGGCCGCCGCCCAGCCCGCGCTCGCCACCAGCAGGGCGGCCAACACGGCGGGCAGGAGCAGCACGGCGGGGGTCGAAGGCTCGAGCAAAGTCAGCCAGACGCCCTCGATCAGGTAGAACAGCGGCGGCGAGAGGCCGAGCACCACGCGCGGGAAGTGCAGGCCGTAGTCGCCGATGAAGGCGAGCGGCGGCGGCAGCCCCGCCGCGATGTAGTCGGCCACCATGAGGCTGGTCACCACATGGCCGGCCTCCTCGGGGCCGGTGGCGGAGAACTCCGCCGTATAGGCCCCCGCGGCGCGTTGCTGCACGACGATCATCACCGTCAGCAGTGCGGTGAGAATGAGGAAGCCGAGGCCATGCAGCGCGGCGGTACCGAGGCTTCGGCGGTGCTCGTCCCGCACCATGTCCTGCGCCAACTTCGCTCCTCCGCGCTACGCCCATCCCGGCGGCCGGGCGCGACGCGGCGGCGAACCGGGGTTCCCGCCTTCTAAAAGGAGACGAGGCCGCCGTCCATGCCCGCCCGACGCCGGAAGCCGGGCAGTGCGCCGCTGTGGCGGACGGCGCGCCTGTGCCGATGGCTCTACCCCGATGGCCTATCCCCCCAGAGGCGCGACGGCCCGGCGGCCTCCGGCGACGCGGGTCAGGTTCCGCGCTCGGCCTTGCTGAAATTGCTGAGGTTCCCCTCGCGCTCCGCCTGCTTGCGCCAGATCTTGGCGGCGGCTTTCAGCTTCGCATCGGGAGCGATGCGCGACATCAGGCGATCGAGCTTCTGGCCCCCGCACTTCGGGCATACCGGCGTGTCGGAGAAGCCGACCAGCAGCTCGGCGTCCGTGTTGCAATCCTGACAATGAAAGCCATAGAGCGGCATCACGCGGCCTCGGTTCCGGCGCCGCTGGCGCCTTGAAGGGACGGGCGCCGCACCCGGACACACCCAGCCGGACAGCGGCAGGCGCACCGGAGCAGTGCCCCACGACTTCCCATCAAGCAAATTGCGCGCCAGGGAATGGCCGCATCGCGTTCAACGCGGCACCGTCAGCCGCCCTTCCTCGTCGAACGGGAAGAAGGGATTGTGAGCCACCTCCCACAGGTGGCCGTCGGGATCGGTGAAATACCCACTGGTGCCGCCCCAGAATACCGGCTGAGCAGGCTTCACGCACGTGCCACCCGCCGCCACAGCCCGCGCGATCACGCCGGCCACCGCCTCCGCCTCGGCCACGTTGCAGGCCAGGGTGTGGCCCCGGAAGGCCGGAAGCTCCCCACCCGCGTCGAGTGCGGCATCCTCCGCCAGCCTGTCGCGCGGATAGAGGCTGAGCACCACATGGCCGGCGAGGAAGAAGGCTACCCCCGTGGCGTCCGCGTCCTGCCGCTCCAGCCCCATGGCCGCATAGAAGGCGCAGGCGCGGGCGAGATCAGCGACGCCGAGGGTCACCAGATGCAGGCGGAAAGGAGCGTCGGGCGACATGTGGATCCTCAATCGAACAGGGAGAGCTGCTCGCCCATCGGCTTCGGCCGGCGGAAATGGGCGGTGGAGAGCTTCGCGCCGCGCCCGCCGAGCCCGAGCCGGCGCGCGGCGATCTCGAAGCGGCGGCCGAGGGTCCAGGCATAGGGCCCATCCCCGCGCATCCTGCCGCCGAAGGCCGAATCGTAGTCCTTCCCGCCGCGCATCTGCTGGAGCAGGGCCAGCACGTGGCGGGCCTTGTCGGGGAAATGGGTGACCAGCCATTCGCGGAACAGGTCCGCCACCTCCAGCGGCAGGCGCAGCAGCACGTAGCCGGCTTCCCGCGCGCCAGCGGCCTTGGCGGCGTCGAGCAGGCGCTCCAGCTCCATGTCGTTGAGGGCGGGAACGAGCGGCGCCGTCATCACCGCCGTGGGGATGCCCGCCTCGCTCAGCCGCTGGATGGTGCCGAGCCGGCGCTGCGGGCTGGCCGCGCGCGGCTCCATGATGCGCGAGAGGTGCGGGTCGAGCGTGGTGAGCGACACCGCCACCTTCACCAGCCCCTTCTCCGCCATGGGCGCGAGAATGTCGATGTCGCGCGCCACCAGCCCTGACTTGGTGACGATGGCCACCGGATGGCCGAAGTCGCGCAGCACTTCCAGGATGCGGCGCGTGACCTGATATTGCCTCTCGATGGGCTGGTAGGGATCGGTGTTGGTGCCCATGGCGATGGTGCGCGGCTGGTAGCCGGGGTGTGAAAGTTCCCGCGCCAGCAGCTCCGGCGCGTCAGGCTTCACGAACAGCTTGGTCTCGAAATCCAGCCCCGCCGACAGGCCATGATAGGCATGGGTGGGCCGCGCGAAGCAGTAGACGCAGCCATGCTCGCAGCCGCGATAGGGATTGATGGAGCGGTCGAAGCCGATGTCCGGCGACTGGTTGCGGGTGATGACGGTGCGCGCGCGCTCCTCGGTCACCTCGGTGCGGAAGGGCGGAAGATCCTCCAGCTGCTGCCAGCCATCGTCGAAGCGCACCCGCGCGGCCGGCTCGAATCGCCCGGCGGCGTTGGAAACCGCGCCCCGGCCCCGCCGCCGCTCCGTCTCCACCTGCACCTCGGCGCTGGCGGGAAGGGAGGGCGCGGCCGGCGCCGGCGACGGCCCCTCCCCATCGTCGGCAGTCGCGAGCCGGACAGCCTCGGCGGAAATCCGCGCGGCCTCGGCCCGGTCTTCCTCCAGGCGACCGCCGACACGCTTCGCGCCGGCCTTTCCGGACGTCCTGGGCTGAACCGCCCCCGGCGGGGTCGATACCGCCTCCTGTCCTCCCTTCGCGCGCCGCGTGCCACGCCGGCGCGGCGCGCCCTCCGCCTCGGGAGGCGGGGCGGGCGGGAGGAAGGGGATGAGCGCATCGAGGTTCATGAATCGAAAGCTAACACCGCGACACGAACGAAACAAGAACATCGCTTCCAAAAGCCGCTTCCGAGGCCGATCGCGCCTTGGCGGAAAGCGTTACTCCATTGTACGCTGAAGTACGCTTCCGACAGCGGTTGCCAGATGTCGGAGGCTCCGTTAAAGCCCGTAGAGGCTGTGCGCTCAGGGAGAATAAAAATGGCGGAACATGCGACGATCGAGCACGCCACCGCCAACGGCAATAACTTTGCCGAGCACCTGCGCTCATATGCTCTATTCACGGCGCTCGCCAAATGGGCAACCGCGACGGTCGCCGCCGTGCTCGTCCTTATGTGGATCTTCCTCCTCTGAGCCTTTGAAAAGCCCGGAGCACTGGAGACATCTCAGATGAAAATCGCTGTCGTCGCCGAGGCTGACCTCGGCGAGCCGAGGGTTGGTGCAACCCCGGATACGGTGAAGCGTCTCGTGGCCCTCGGTGGCG
This sequence comes from Xanthobacter albus, assembly GCF_043194895.2. Classification (NCBI taxonomy): domain Bacteria; kingdom Pseudomonadati; phylum Pseudomonadota; class Alphaproteobacteria; order Hyphomicrobiales; family Xanthobacteraceae; genus Xanthobacter; species Xanthobacter albus. Next base: position 589,756 of record NZ_CM195532.1, read on the forward strand.
ATGTCGCCGTCGAGAGCGGCGCGGGCCTCAAATCCGGCATCCTCGATGCCGAATACGTCGCGGCTGGTGCCACCATCGCCGCCTCGACGGCCGACGCCCTGTCCGGTGCTCAAGTGGTACTCAAGGTGCGGCGTCCCGAGGAAGCCGAACTTTCGTTGTATACACCGGGCACCATCGTGCTCGCCATCATGGACCCGCACGGCCATGAGGCCGCGCTCGCGGCCATGGCGAAGGCCGGCATCAGCGCCTTCGCCATGGAGCTGATGCCCCGCATCACCCGCGCCCAGGTGATGGACGTGCTCTCGTCCCAGGCCAATCTCGCCGGATATCGCGCCATCATCGACGCGTCCTACGAGTTCCACCGCGCGCTGCCGCAGATGATGACCGCCGCCGGCACCGTGCCCGCGGGCCGCGTGTTCGTCATGGGCGCGGGCGTCGCCGGCCTCCAGGCCATCGCCACGGCGCGCCGCCTGGGCGCCATCGTCACCGCCACCGACGTGCGGCCCGCCTCGAAGGACCAGGTGTCCTCGCTCGGCGCCAAGTTCATCGCGGTGGAGGACGAGGAGTTCAAGCAGGCCGAAAGCGCCACCGGCTACGCCAAGCCCATGTCGGCGGAATACCAGGCCAAGCAGGCGGTGCTGGTGGCCGAGCACATCAAGAAGCAGGACATCGTGGTCACCACCGCGCTCATCCCCGGCCGGCCCGCGCCGCGCCTCGTGAGCGCCGAGATGGTCGCCTCCATGCGCCCCGGCTCCGTCGTCGTCGACCTCGCGGTGGAGCGCGGCGGCAACGTGGAGGGCTCGGTCGCCGGCCAGGTGGTGGAGATCGGCGGCGTGAAGATCATCGGCCATCACAACATGCCGGGCCGTCTCTCCGCCTCCGCCTCCCCGCTCTACGCGAAGAACCTCTACAACTTCTTTGAGACCATGGTGGACAAGTCGGCCAAGACGCTGGCGGTCAAGTGGGACGACGAGCTGGTGAAGGCCACCCTGCTCACCCGCGACGGCGCCGTGGTGCATCCGAACTTCATCCCGAAGACCGAGGGAGCCGCGTGATGAATCCCGTGACAGCCCAAGCCGCGGCGGATGCCGCAGTCCAGGCCCGCGCCGCTGCCGAGATCGCCCGCCAGGCCGCCGAAGCGGCCCAGATCTACGCCGACCAGGCCGCCACCGCCCTCGGCGCGGCGGCCAGCGCCGCCACCGGCGGTGCCATCGACCCCTTCGTGTTCCGCCTGTCCATCTTCGTGCTGGCGGTGTTCGTGGGCTATTACGTGGTGTGGTCGGTGACCCCGGCGCTGCACACCCCGCTCATGAGCGTCACCAACGCCATCTCCTCCGTGATCGTGGTGGGCGCCCTGCTCGCCGTGGGCGTGACCACCGTGGGCGATCCCTCCCACGCCTGGTGGGCGCGCATCTTCGGTTTCGTCGCCCTCATCCTCGCATCGGTGAACATCTTCGGCGGGTTCATGGTGACCAGCCGCATGCTCGCCATGTACTCGAAGAAGAAGTGAGGCCCACGATATGAACATCAATATCGCGGCCGCGCTCTACCTCGTCGCGGGCGTCCTTTTCATCCTGGCCCTGCGCGGCCTCTCGCACCCCACCACCTCGCGGCGGGGCAACCTGTTCGGCATGGCGGGCATGGCCATCGCCGTGCTGACCACCCTCGCGCTCCAGCCTCCGGCGGACGCGGTGGGCTGGGTGCTGGTGATCGCCGGCATCGGCATCGGCGGCGGCATCGGCGCCCTGGTGGCCAAGCGCATCGCCATGACCGCCATGCCGCAGCTGGTCGCGGCCTTCCACTCGCTGGTGGGCCTCGCGGCGGTGCTGGTGGCGGCGGCGGCGCTCTATGCCCCGCGCGCCTTCGGCATCGGCGATCCCGGCCACCTGCATGGGGCGAGCCTCATCGAGATGTCGCTGGGCGTGGCCATCGGCGCCATCACCTTCACCGGCTCGCTGATCGCCTTCGCCAAGCTCAACGGCAACATGAGCGGCAAGCCGATCATCCTGCCGGCGCGCCACTTCATCAACGGCGGCCTCGGCCTGCTGCTGATCATCCTCGTCATCGCGTTCGTGAACACCGGCTCGATCGCGCTGTTCTGGATCATCACCATCCTGTCGCTGGTGCTCGGCGGCCTGCTCATCATCCCCATCGGCGGCGCGGACATGCCGGTGGTGGTGTCGATGCTGAACTCCTACTCGGGCTGGGCGGCGGCCGGCATCGGCTTCACCCTGGGCAACACCGCGCTCATCATCACCGGCGCGCTGGTGGGCTCCTCGGGCGCCATCCTCAGCTACATCATGTGCAAGGGCATGAACCGGTCCTTCATCTCGGTCATCCTCGGCGGCTTCGGCGGTGATTCCGCGGCGGCCGGTCCGGGCGGCAAGGGTGACGACCGGCCGGTGAAGCAGGGCTCGGCGGACGACGCCGCCTACATCATGCGCAACGCCGAGAAGGTCATCATCGTGCCCGGCTACGGCATGGCAGTGGCCCAGGCCCAGCACGCCCTGCGCGAGATGGCGGAGTTCCTGAAGGAGGAAGGCGTCGAGGTGAAGTACGCCATCCACCCGGTGGCGGGCCGCATGCCCGGCCACATGAACGTGCTGCTCGCCGAGGCGCAGGTGCCCTATGACGAGGTGTTCGAGCTGGAGGACATCAACTCCGAGTTCGCCCAAGCCGACGTCGCCTTCGTCATCGGCGCCAACGACGTGACCAACCCGTCCGCCAAGACCGACCCCGCCTCCCCCATCTACGGCATGCCCGTGCTGGACGTGGAGAAGGCCAAGACCGTGCTGTTCATCAAGCGCGGCATGTCGGCGGGCTATGCCGGCGTGGAGAACGAGCTGTTCTTCCGCGACAACACCATGATGCTGTTCGGCGACGCCAAGAAGGTCACCGAGGACGTGGTGAAGGCCTTCGGCCACTGAGGTCGCGCAGCGTGCCGCCGGCCCCGCGCCGGCGGCACCATCGGAAAAATGGACGGCCGCCGGAGACAGCTCCGGCGGCCGTCGCCGTTAAGAACGAGTCCATGTCGCGCCGGACCGGCCGCTTTCGCGTTTCAACGCGGGGCGAAAAGCCACTAAGCTCGCAATGGGCCGGGACAGGTACGGCGCGGATGGAACGGGCGGCCGGACCACCGAGGCGAGGGGACGAAACGGTGAGGGGTCCAGGGTTTCGCGGCGTCGCCACGCCGGCATCGACGGCGCCGGGCGGCGAGGCATGCCGCGCCGAAGCCGCGCGCGCGACCGGTTTCCCCACCCTCCACCGCACCGCCCTTTGGCCGCAGCCGGCGGAGCCTGCGCGGGCGGGCAGGAAGCGGCCGTCTGCCCAAGAGATCCCCGGGTACGCTTGGCTGACCGAGCCCGCGCCGGCGCGCAGGAAGCGGCACGCTGAGACGGCCCGGCGCGGGCCGTATCGCCGCCGGGACTTATTCGAAGCACGCCGGAGGCCCTTCGCACGCCCCGCCGATCCGCGCGCGGGAGGCTTGGCATGAGCGTCCCGCGCGGCATCGTCCGCCTCCGGTTCGACCAGGGCTTCCCGCTCGATGCGGCGGTGGGGCTGGTGGACCATTTCGCCGACCTCGGCCTCAGCCACCTTGCCGCATCGCCCGTGCTGGCGAGCCGCCCGGGCCTGCCCGCCGGGGTGGTCGACCATGACGCCATCGCCCCCCGCCTGGGCGGGGAGGAGGCGCTGCGCCGCCTCGCGACAGCCCTGCGCCGCCGGGGCATGGGCCTCATCCTCGACATCGCCCCCGCCTTCATGGCCGTGGGCGCAGATGACAACGCCGCCTGGCGCGACCTGCTGGAATGGGGGCGCGATAGTGCCCGCGCCCACTGGTTCGACGTGGACTGGCGCGGCACCGACCCCACTTTGCGCAACAAGGTGCTGGTGCCCTTCCTCGACCGCCCCTATGGCGAGGTGCTCGCGGCGGGCGGCCTGCAGCTCGCCTTCGAGGCGAGCCGCGGCGCCTTCCTGGTGCGCCACCGCGATCACGCCTTCCCCATCTCGCCGCTGGACTACGCCACGGTTCTGGAAGCCTCCGGCCTTTCCGATGCCGTCCCCCTCGCCGCCTCCTTCACCCACCTGCCCCGCCTGCGGCCCGATGCCGGGCAGGCGGAGGCCGCGCGCCGCGCCCTCGCGGAAGCAGCCACAAGCCCGGAGGGGCGGGCGATCGTCACGGCCGCTGCCGGCGCGTTCGATCCGCGCATCCCGGGCGGGGCCGCGCGCATGCATCGCCTGCTGGAGCGCCAGGCCTACCGCCTCGCCTGGTGGGGCACCGCCGCCGATGCGCTGAACTGGAGCCGGCACCCGCGCCACGGCACGCTCGCCGCCATCCGCGTGGAGCGGCCGGACGTGTTCGATGCGACCCATGCCACCCTCCTGCGCCTTTATGGCGAGGGCCTCGTGGACGGCTTCGTCGTCCGGCAATGGGACCTCCTGGCGGACCCCATCGGCTATGCGCGCCGCCTGCGGCTGAAGCTGGAGACGGCCGCCGGCCAGCGGCCAGCCGGGCTCCCCGCGCCCTATCTCGTCGCCGCGGCGGCGCCGGCGGGCGGGATGCCGCCGGTCGGCTGGGGCGTCGCGGGCACCGCCGGCGCGGAAGCGCAGGACGCCCTTTCGGCCGTGCTGCACGATCCGGCCGGGGGCACGCCCCTTTCCGACATCTGGATCTCCACCACCGGCGAACGCCAGCGCTTCGACGACCTGCGCGCCGCCACCCGCCGGCAGGCGTTGGACGCGCTGTTCGGCGCGCGGCTCGACGCGGCGGTCCTGGCCCTGCACGAGGTGGCGGCGGCCGATTCCGCGAGCCGTGACACCACGCCCGCCGCCATCCGCCGCGTGGCCTGCGAACTGGCCGTGGCGCTGCCCGCCCGCCGCACCCATGCCGGGCTCGACGGCTTCGACGAAACCGACGCCGCCCTGTTCGCGGCAGCCCTCGCCCGCGCACGGCGGCGCCTCTCGCCCCTCGACCAGCCGGCGGCGGAGCGCATCGCGGGCTGGCTCGGCGGCGAGGCGCCGCGCGCGGTGGGCGATTTCGAGCAGGCCGGCGCCCGCGAGCACGCCATCGCCCTCTTCCAGCAGCTCACCGCCGCCCTCGACCGGGTGGCGACCGACGAGATGCTGCTCTCCCGCTACGGCCGCCTCATTTCGCGCAACGAGACCGGCTCCGACCCCACGCTGATGGGCCTTGCGCCCGAGGCCTTCCATGCCCGCATGGCGGCCCGCGCCGCCCGTTGCCCGGATGCCGTCACCGCCACATCCGGCCCGGGCCGCCGGCTCGGCGAGGATGCGCGCATGCGGCTCGCCGTGCTGAGCGCGGCGCCGCGCGTGTGGGACGAGATGCTGCGCGGGCTCATGGACCTGTCGCGCCCGCTGCGCGCCCGGCTGGCGGAGGGGGTGGCGCCCGCGCCGGCCGACGCGGCCGTGCTGTTCCAGGGCGCTCTCGCGGCGTGGCCGCCGGCCCTGCGGCCCGACGACGCGCTCGGCCTCGGCGACCTTCACGACCGGCTGCGGGCGTGGTGGCTGAAGGGGCTGCGCGACGCCCGCCTGCGCACCGGGCCCGAATGCGGCGATCCGGGCTACGAGGCGGCCTGCGATGCCTTCCTCTCCGCCCTGGTGGAGGGTCCGGAGGGGCTGAAGGCGCGGGGGCGCATCGCCGCCATCGTGCCGCGCCTCGCCCGCGCGGGGATGATCAATGCCTTGTCACAGGTGGTGCTGAAGTGCACCGTGCCCGGTATTCCCGAGCTGTTCCAGGGCACCGAATTCTGGGACTACAGCCTCGGCGAGACCGACGCCGCCCGCGCCTCGGATCACCTCGCGCGCGGCACCCCCGCCGCCGATGCCCGGCCGGACCTGCTGCTGGAAAGCGCCCACGACGGCCGCGTGAAGCAGGCGACCCTGGCGCGGCTGCTGCGTCTGCGCGCTGCGGAGCCCGCTCTGTTCCGCGAAGGGGAGTATCTGCCGCTCACGGTGGAGGGCCCGAACGCCGGGCACGTCCTGGCCTTCGCCCGCCGGCTGCGCGGCGCCACCCTCGTCACGGTGGTGACCCGCCTCGCGTTCGGCCTGCTGGAGCCGGGCGCCGCCCTGCCGCGGGTGTCCCCCGAGCGGTGGGCCGGCACCCGCGCGGCGCTGCCCGCCGGCGGCTCCTACCGCGACGCGCTCACGGGCCGGTCGGTGGATGCTCCGGAGGGCCATCTCGACCTTGCCGTGGCGCTGGCGGACTTCCCGGCGGCGGTGCTCATCAAGGCGTGAGCCGAAGCCTGGAACGCGGCGCGGCGCACGGGCGTTGTGGCGGCAAGGCCCCGCGTGGCGCATGCCCGCAGGGGCCACCAGGGAGACCGTCATGTCCAAGGCCCACAGCCACGCTTCCAAGTCCAGTTCCAAGTCCAGTTCCAAGTCCAGCTCCAAGTCCGCTTCCAAGCTCAAAGGCGCGGCGCATCCCGCAAGCGCGCCCCAGCCCCTGGGCGGAGAAGCCTGCCGCACCCCCGACTCCCTCGCCCGACAGCTCGACGAGGAGCTGGACCAGAGCTTTCCGGCCAGCGATCCGCCTTCCATGGTCCGCGACACGCCCGCCACCGTCTGCGGCCCCGAGGAGACGCCGAAGGGCGAGGCCCATGGCGGCAAGAAGCGGCACAAATAGAGCGGCTGCGACCAGAGTGAGCGACGCGGGCGAGGGCTCGCGGCGCGAAAGCACGCTCAGGCAACCGGATTGAGCGTGCCGCCGGGAAGGGCAAAGTGCCCCTCCGGCCGCCGTCCCAGAACCGCGAGGTGGCTGTCCCCGGCGATGACGCACCGGCCGCTGACGGCATGATCCTCTATGCCCCCCAACGGCGACCGGCCTCCGCGCGAACGCCGGCGGCGATGCCCTGGAGGATACGTCGCGCCCCGCACCCCTCCCCGGGACCATCGCGGCGGCGTCCGGAGCTTCTGCCGCAATGCAGCATTCCGCCTGATCCTCCGGCTTCCCCCACTTCCTGCACGGTGTGGTCCATCAGCCCCTTGGCATGACCGGCGGCGCGGATTACGAAACACCCAGACCGCCGCCATTCGCCACGGCGCGCGGGCACGGCCCGATGGGTCCGGAGGGTCCTTTTCCCGGTGATCGTCGAGAGCTCACCGCGCCTTTGGGACGCCGGCTCCAGGAAGTGTCCGCGCATGTCGCGAGTTGGATGAAGCGGGTCACGGTTGCCTTCGCCGGCAAGGCCGCCGAACTCATCGGGGGAAAACCGGCTCCACGGAGGGACTTCATCGATGCGTAACAAGGTTTTCGCCGACGCGAAAAGTGCTCTCGACGGCATCCTTGCCGACGGCATGACCATCATGGCCGGCGGCTTCGGGCTCTGCGGCATTCCCGAGAACCTCATCGCCGCCATTCGCGATCTCGGCCCCAGGCACCTCACGGTGATCTCGAACAATTGCGGCATTGACGACTTCGGCCTCGGCATCCTGCTCGCCAACGACCAGATCAAGAAGATGGTCTCGTCCTACGTGGGCGAGAACAAGCTGTTCGAGAAGCTCTACATCGAGGGCGCGCTGGAGCTGGAATTCAACCCCCAGGGCACGCTGGCCGAGCGCATCCGCGCCGGCGGCGCCGGCATCCCGGCCTTCTACACCAAGACCGGCTACGGCACGATCATCGCCGAGGGCAAGCCCACCGCCGAGTTCGACGGCCACATGTACGTGCTGGAGACCGCGCTCCACGCCGACCTCTCCATCGTCAAGGCGTGGAAGGCCGACAAGGCGGGCAACCTCGTCTACCGCAAGACCGCCCGCAACTTTAACCCGATGATGGCCACCGCCGGCAAGATCACGGTGGTCGAGGTGGAGGAGCTGGTGGAGGTCGGCGCGCTCGATCCCGACAACATCCACACGCCCGGCATCTATGTCGACCGCATCGTCGTCAGCAAGGACGCCGAGAAGCGGATCGAGAAGGTGACCACCCGCAAGCGCGAAGAGGTGAAGTGAGATGGCCTGGACCCGTGACCAGATGGCGGCCCGCGCCGCCCAGCAGATCCGCGACGGCTTCTACGTGAACCTCGGCATCGGCATCCCCACCCTGGTGGCCAACGCCTTGCCCCCGGGCATGACCGTGACCTTCCAGAGCGAGAACGGCATGCTCGGCATCGGCCCGTTCCCCTTCGAGGGCGACGAGGATGCCGACCTCATCAACGCCGGCAAGCAGACCGTGACCGAGGTGCCGGAGACCGCCTATTTCTCCAGCGCCGATTCGTTCGCGATGATCCGCGGCGGCCACATGGACCTCTCCATCCTCGGCTCCATGCAGGTGTCCGAGCACGGCGACATCGCCAACTGGATGGTGCCGGGCAAGATGGTGAAGGGCATGGGCGGCGCCATGGACCTGGTGGCCGGCGCCAAGGAAGTCATCGTGCTCATGGAGCATGTGGAGAAGTCCGGCGCGCCGAAGCTGGTGGAGCGCTGCACGCTTCCCCTCACCGGCACCCATGTGACCGACTTCGTCATCACCGACCTCGCCGTGTTCGAGTTCACCAAGCGCGGCGGCACGCTGGTGCTGAAGGAACTGGCGCCGGGCGTGAGCCTCGACGAGGTGAAGGCCAAGACCGCCGCGAAGTTCGAGGTCGGGCTCTGAGATCCGCCAAGGCGCGCCGCTCCGGCGGCGCGCCCGGCCATGATGCGCGGGCGGGGCGGCGAAGGCTGCCCCGCCCGTTTTCATGAGGAGCCCCTGCGTGCGGCACGCCCCCTGCCAGGATGGCAAACCGGTGCGGGATACCCCCCTTACCGCATTGCCGAACGAACGCTCGCTTGACTTTTCCGCCGCCGGGCGTGTCATTCCGTTGATCGGCCTGCACTCCGGCAACGGGGCGGCCGATCGGCGCAAGCGGCGGGGGAGAGCGACATTGAGCGAGGAGCGGCGGGCCGCCGCGGGCGCGGATCACACGCTGAACGCCCTGTGCGGACGCATCTACGAGCGCCACCGCGACACCATCAAGGTGCAGAAGCCCCATGTGGCGGTGGCCAACCTCGCCCGCATCGTCGAGGCGGTGCTCACCCTCTCCAACCGCCAGGGCTTCCACGCCACCACCCTGCGGGACCTCTCCCGCGCGGCGGGCATCAGCATGGGCGGGCTCTATTCCTATTTCGACGGCAAGGACACCCTGCTGCTCATGATCCTGGAGCAGGTGGCGGATGCCGTCACCGAGGCCCTCGGCGCGGTGCCGGCGGAGGTGCGCGCCGATCCCGCCCGGCACCTCGCCTGGCTCATCGCCACCCATGTCTCCCTTTCGGAGGCCATGCAGCCCTGGTTCGTGTTCGCCTACATGGAGGCGAAAGCCTTTCCCGCGCCCGCGCGCAAGGCGGCGGTGGAGAGCGAGCTCGCCACCGAGCGCATGTTCGCGCAGGTGCTGGAGGACGGCGTGCGGGCCGGATGCTTCGCGGTGGCCGACACCGGCTTCACCGCCACCCTCATCAAGCCGCTGCTGCAGGACTGGTACGTGAAGCGCGGCAAGTACAGGAAGCGCGGCGTGAACGCCGCCACCTATGCCGCGCGGGTGAGCGACTTCGTGCTCGCGGCCCTGGCGCCGCGCCCGGCCGCGGCTCCCGCCAGGGCGCCGGCCCGGACGGGGAACGCCACCGGCGAGGCCCCGCCCGCCACGCCGCAGGCGGAGGAGGCAGCCAAGCCCGCCCGCCGGAGGCGCGCGGCGGCATCAGGCAAGGCGCCGGCCGGAGGCTGAGCGCGCCAAGGCCCGCCCCCTCCCCGCCGCGGCAGCCGGCGCGCCCCGTCCCGCGCCGACCGCCAGCTCAGGCCCGGACGCGCCGGACCCTCGCGGAGGGCCCATGCCTTCCGCCCCGGTTTTCGACCGGAGCCGAAGCGTTTCCCCGTTCATGAAATCGGCGAAACGCTCTGGATTCTTGAGTTCACGCGGGTTCTTCACGCGAACCGGCTGCCGCTTCGCTCGAAAGCGCCTTGGGCGGATCTCCCTCGCGCGCCGCGCCGGCTGGACCGAAGGCCCGCGCGAACGGCGCGGCCTTCGGCAATGGCGCTGAGCGGCGTCAGACCCGCTCGACGATGGCGGCGATGCCCTGGCCGCCGCCGATGCACATGGTGATGAGGCCGTAGCGCTGGCCCGCGCGCTGCAGCTCGTAGATGGCCTTCACCGTGAGCACGGCGCCGGAAGCGCCCACCGGATGGCCGAGGGCGATGGCGCCGCCGTTGGGGTTCACCTTGGCGGGGTCGAAGCCGAGCGCGCGGCTCACCGCGCAGGCCTGGGCGGCGAACGCCTCGTTGGACTCGATGAGATCGATGGCGTCGAGCGAGAGGCCCGCCTTGGCGAGGGCGATCTTCACCGCCGGCACCGGGCCCATGCCCATCTCCGAGGGATCGACGCCCGCGAGGCCGTAGGAAACGAGCCGCGCCATGGGCTTCAGGCCCCTGGCTTTCACCGCCTCGCCGGTGGCGAGGATGACCATGGCCGCGCCGTCGTTGATTCCGGAGGCGTTGCCGGCGGTCACCGTGCCGTCCTTCTTGAAGACCGGGCGCAGCTTGGTCATGTCCGCCGCGCTCACGTCGCCGCGCACGTGCTCGTCGGTGTCGAACACCACAGTGCCCTTGCGGGTGGTGATCTCCACCGGGGCGATCTGCTCCTTGAAGCGGCCGGCGGCGATGGCGGCGGCGGCGCGGCGGTGGCTCTCCACGGCGGCGGCGTCCTGGTCCTCGCGGCTGACGCCATAGCGCTCGGAGACGTTCTCGGCGGTCACGCCCATGTGGCCGTGGCCGAACGGATCGGTCAGCACGCCCACCATCATGTCCACCGCCGTGGCGGAGCCCATGCGCTGGCCCCAGCGGGCGGCGGGCATGAGATAGCCGCCGCGGCTCATGCTCTCGGCGCCGCCGGCGAGGGCGATCTCGGCATCGCCCAGCTTCAGGATCTGGGTGGCGTTGACGATGGCCTGGAGGCCCGAGCCGCACAGGCGGTTCACGGTGAGGGCGGGCGTCTCCTTGGGCACGCCCGCCTCCATGGCCGCGACGCGCGAGATGTACATGTCGCGCGCCTCGGTGTGGATCACGTTGCCCACCACCGTGTGGCCGATATCGGCACCCGCGATGCCGGCGCGGGCGATGGCCGCCTTGGCGGCATGGGCGCCGAGGGCGGTGGGGGGAATGTCCTTCAGCGCGCCGCCGAAATCGCCGATGGGCGTGCGGGCGCCGGAAACGATGAAGACTTCGGTATTGCTCATTGTGGGTTCCTCCCGGAAACCTGTGGGCTGGCGTTACCGCCCGAAATCGGAATACACGCGGGCCTGCGACGCGGGCCTCGGACCATCGGCCCCGGTCCTCGACCGGCGCCGCTTCGTTTCACTCAAGCGCCGCGCGGGCTTCATCTCATCAGGCCACCGCCACCGGCGCGAGGGCCGGCAGCGGATGGCCGTCACGCACGCAGAGGCCGCGCACCGCCGCCTCCACGGCCGCGGCACCATAGCGGCGCATGAGGGCGAAGGGACCCTCCTTGAACCTCAGCGCCATCGTGGCGCCCTGGTCCACCGCCTCCGGCGCGGCCACGCCCTCGGCCTCCAGCTCCAGCGCCGGCAGCGCCAGGGCGCCCAGCAGGCGGCGTTCCACGAGATCGAGGTCGGCGCCGGGCACGCGGCCGTCGAGCGGCCAGTCGGCCCCCGTTTCAGCCTGGGCCTTCAGCAGGCCGGCGGTGGCGTAGAACGGCCCAAGCGCGGCGAGGTTGCCCATGGCGTGGGCCGAGACCGCGGGGCGCACGAGATTCATGACCGTGAACGGCCCCGCCGCCGCGCCCAGGCGCTCCTGCGCCACCTGGTCCACGTCCGCCGTGCCGGCGATGCCATCCTCCACGATGCGGGCGGCCTCGTTGTAATAGGGGCAGAAGAAGCGGTTGATGGCGAAGCCCGGCCGGTCCTTGCAGGGCAGCGGCGTGCGGCGGGTGTGCCTGAGGAAGGCGAGCGCCTTTTCCACCGTCGCCTCGGCGGTGGCGGCCGAGCGCACCACCTCCACCAAGGGCGAGACTTCCGCCGGGCTGAAATAGTGCAGCCCCAGGAAGCGCGGCGCGAAGGAGAAGCCCTCGGCCAGATCGCCCACCTTCAGGGCGCTGGTGTTGGTGGCGAGGATGGCGCCGGGCGCGAGATGCCCCTCGAGCTGCGCGAACAGCGCGCGCTTGACGGCGAGGTCCTCGAACACCGCCTCGATCACCACATCGGCCGCGCCGACGGCGGGAAGATCGGCGGCGGGCGAAAGACGCGCGAGGGCGGCTTCGGCATCGGCCTCAGCCATGCGGCCGTTCTTCACCCAGCGGGCGTAGACGCCGGCGGCGCGGGCCTTCAGCTTCTCGAAGCCGTCCGGCCGCTGGTCGAACACCACCACGTCGAGCCCGTGGCGCGCCGCGTCGAGCGCGATGCCGCCGCCCATGAGGCCGGCGCCGATGACCGCCAATCGCTCCATGCCCTGTTCCTTTCGGCCCGAGGGATGCCCTCCGGGCGCCTTCCCGATGCAGCACACGGCGGTCTTCGGCAACCGCCGCGCGCCTGTCATGCGATTGTATCAAACGATTGTTTGGTTTTCCTCCATACCCCTCCGCGCCCCGCCGCGCAATGCCCGCGCGAGGCCGGGCTCAGGCGCCGGTCAGCGCGGCGGCGCGGCGGGCGAAGGCGGCGGCGAGGCGGCCGGTATCGGCGGCGTTGGCGTCATTGGCGTTGCCCGCCCTGGCGCGGGCGGCGATGCCCTCGAAGATCACCGCCCAGCGGAACAAAGCGAACGCCATGTGGAAGTCGGTCAGCTCCTGGCCATGGCGCGCGACCGCATCATACTCCGCCACGAAAGCGGGAAGCGCGGGGATGCCGAGGGCGTCGAGATCGAGCCCCGCGATGCCGCCATACTCGTCCGGCTGCGACACCCAGGCCATGGCGCAATGGGCGAGGTCCGCCAGCGGATGGCCGAGGGTGGAAAGCTCCCAGTCCAGCACCGCCACCACCTCGGGCCGCGTGGGGTGGAACATGAGGTTGCCGATGCGGTAGTCGCCGTGCACGAGGCTGGTGGTGTCGTCGGCGGGGATGTGCGCCGGCAGCCACGCCACGAGATGCTCGATGTTCGCGTCCTCGCGCGTTCTCGAAAGCGCCCACTGCCGGCTCCAGCGCCCGATCTGCCGGGCGAAATAGTTGCCGGGCTTGCCGAAATCGGCGAGGCCCACGGCCGCATGGTCCACATTGTGGAATGCGGCGAGGGTGCGCGCCATGGCCGCATACATGGCCGCCCGCTCCTCCCGCGGCACGCCCGGCAGGGTGCAGTCATGGAACACCCGCCCCTCCACCTTCTCCATCACGTAGAAGGGGGTGCCGATGACCTCCCGCTCCGCGCAATAGGCGAGCGCGGGCGGCACCGGAACGCCGGTGCCCGCCAGGGCGCGGATGATGCGGTACTCGCGGTCCACCGCGTGGGCCGAGGGCAGCAGGTCCCCCGGCGGCTGCTTGCGCAGCACCAGGGCGCGCCCGTCATAATCCACGAAGAAGGTGGGGTTGGACTGCCCGCCGGCGATGGGCGCGAGGCGCGGCGCCCCGGCCAGCCCCTCCACATGGGCCTTCAGCCACGCATCGAGCGCGGCGACATCGAAGCCGATGCTCATGCCGCCCCTCCCGCCACCGGCCAGCGCCAGAAGTCGCCCTGCTCCTTGTCCAGGAAGCGGTTCAGCACCATCCGGTGCACCTCGTCGGCGCCATCCACCAGGCGGGCCTGGCGGGCGTAGCGGTAGATCCACTCCAGCACCGTGTCCTTGGAATAGCCGCGCGCGCCGTTGATCTGGATGGCGGTGTCGGCCGCCTGGTGCAGGGTGTTGGCGGCCTGGATCTTGGCCATGGACACCTCCTTGCGGGCGAGCCCGCCACGATCGAGCTCCCAGGCCGCCCGCATCACCAGCAGGTGGCCGATCTCGATCTCCATGGCGAGCCGCCCCAGCATGAGCTGCACGCTCTCCCGGTCCGCCAGCCGCACGCCGAAGCCCTGGCGCTCGGCGGCATATTCCCGCGCGATCTCGACGCAGCGGGCGGCGAGGCCCAGCCAGCGCATGCAATGGGTGAGGCGCGCCGGGCCCAGCCGGATCTGCGTCACCTTCAGCCCCTTGCCGACGCCGAGCAGGATGTCCTCGGGCGGAATTTCAAGCCCGTCGAACTCCAGCTCGCAATGGCCGCCGTGCTCCTCCGGCCCCATGATGGGGATGCGCCGCGCGATGCGCCAGCCCGGCGCGTCGCGGTGGAAGGCGAAGGCGGTGAGGCCGGTGCGCGGATCATCCGATGTGCGGGCGATGACGGTGAAGTGCGCCGCCTCCTCCGCCCCGGTGATGAACCACTTGCGGCCGTAAATGCGGTAGGCGCCGTTCGGCTGCGCCTCGGCGCGGGTGAGCATCATGCCGGGATCGGAGCCGCCGCCGGGGTGGGGCTCGGTCATGGCGAAGGCGGAGCGCACCCTGCCCTCGACGATGGGGGCGAGCCAGCGCGCCTTCTGGTCGGGCGTGCCCACCGCCTCGAACATCATCATGTTGCCGTCGTCGGGCGCGGCGGAATTGAACACCACCGGGCCGAAGATGGAGCGGTTCATCTGCGGGTAGCACACCGCCATGCCCACCCGGCCGACGCCCAGCCCCCCATTCTCCGGCTTCAGCTGCAGGCACCACAGGCCGGCGGCGCGGGCCCTGGCGCGCAGCGCGGCCAGGAGGTCGGGACGGATATTCTCGTGGGCGTCGTAGGCCGCGGGGTCCGCCTCGTGGGGGAGGATCTCCCCGGCCACGAAATCGGCGATGCGCGCGCGGAGCGCATCGAGCTCTGGGGAGATGGCGAAATCCATGGCGTCTCTCCGCTGTCGCCGGGGCGGCGCCCCGCCCCCGGCCCATGCCGCCGGCCCGGCCCGATCGGCCGAAACATCTTGCGGCGCAATAATGCCCGCCGCAAATTACGAGCGAGCGCTCGTTTTTTAGTTGAGCCGCACCCAGGGCGCAAGGCCCCGGCGGCGAAGACGGCCCCTCAGAACAGCCGCAGCGTCTGGATGGCGCGGTTCAGCACCGTATAGAGCAGCGCCGTGGACCAGCCGAACAGCAGCAGGCCGTTGCACGAGGTGATGGGCCCGAGAAGGCGCCATTCGTGGGCGGGCAGCACGTCGCCGTAGCCGAGGGTCGTGAAATTTTCGAGCGCCAGATAGAAGGCGACCTGCGGCGGCGCCGCGCCCACCAGCACGTAGAGCAGCCCCCACACCATGGCCTGCAGGAAATGCCCGAGCGTCAGCGCCACGCCGGTGCCGCTCATGACGGCGAGCAGGGTGGGCATGGAGTGTTCCTTCACGCGGCGATGGGCGCGCTTCTGCAGGCCGCGCACCAGCACGACGGTGAGCACCGCCTGCATGGCGATGGTGATGGCGCTCACCAGAAGGCCGAACACGATCTCCCCGAACTGCATGACCCCTCCCGAAAGCCGCCGCGACGCTCCCGCCCAGATGCCACCCCGCGCCGATGAATGCCAGCCGCGCATTGATCTTCGGCCCTTAGTGTGTATTTTGCAGCGCAACTTTCCCCTTTCTCCGGCGGGCCCGAGGAACTCGGTCTCGCGTTTTGGTGCTGGAAGCCCATGAAGCTGCGCAATATCGCCATCATCGCCCACGTCGACCACGGCAAGACCACCCTGGTGGACGAGCTTCTCAAGCAGTCGGGCTCCTACCGCGAGAACCAGCGCGTGGCCGAGCGCGTGATGGATTCCAACGACCTGGAAAAGGAACGCGGCATCACCATCCTCGCCAAGGCCACCTCGGTGGTCTGGAAGGATACCCGCATCAACATCGTCGACACCCCCGGCCACGCCGACTTCGGCGGCGAGGTGGAGCGCATCCTGAACATGGTGGACGGCGCCATCGTGCTGGTGGACGCCGCCGAGGGCCCCATGCCGCAGACCAAGTTCGTGGTCGGCAAGGCGCTGAAGGTGGGCCTGAAGCCCATCGTCGCCATCAACAAGGTGGACCGCTCCGACGCCCGCATCACCGAAGTGGTGAACGAGGTGTTCGACCTGTTCGCGGCGCTGGACGCCACCGACGAGCAGCTCGATTTCCCCATCCTCTACGGCTCCGGCCGCAACGGCTGGATGGCCGACAAGCCGGAAGGCCCCAGCGACCAGGGCATGGCACCCCTGTTCGATCTCGTGCTGAAGCACGTGCCGGAGCCCACCGTGGGCGAGGGGCCGTTCCGCATGATCGGCACGCTGCTGGAAGCCAACCCCTTCCTCGGCCGCATGCTCACCGGGCGCATCACCTCCGGCTCCATCAAGCCGAACCAGTCCGTCAAGGTGCTGGCGCAGGACGGCTCGCTGGTGGAGCAGGGCCGCGTCTCCAAGATCCTCGCCTTCCGCGGCATCGAGCGCCAGCCCATCGAGGAGGGCGTGGCGGGCGACATCGTCGCCATCGCCGGCCTGACCAAGGGCACCGTGGCCGATACCTTCTGCGACCTCAGCGTCGATGCGCCGCTGAAGGCCCAGCCCATCGACCCGCCCACCGTCACCATGTCCTTCATCGTCAATGATTCGCCGCTGGCGGGCACCGAGGGCGACAAGGTGACGAGCCGCGTCATCCGCGACCGCCTGTTCCGCGAGGCGGAAGGCAACGTGGCGCTCAAGATCGAGGAATCCACAGAGAAGGATTCCTTCTTCGTCTCGGGCCGCGGCGAGCTCCAGCTCGCGGTGCTGATCGAGACCATGCGCCGCGAGGGCTTCGAGCTCGCCGTGTCGCGTCCGCGCGTGGTGTTCCAGAAGGATGAGGCCACCGGCCAGATGCTGGAGCCCATCGAGGAAGTCCTCATCGACGTGGACGAGGAATATTCCGGCACCGTCGTGCAGAAGATGAGCGAGCGCCGCGCCGAGATGGTGGAGATGCGCCCCTCCGGCGGCAACCGCCAGCGCCTCGTGTTCTACGCGCCCACCCGCGGCCTCATCGGCTACCAGTCGGAGCTGCTCACCGACACCCGCGGCACGGCCATCATGAACCGGCTGTTCCACGAATACGCCCCCTACAAGGGCGAGATCGCCGGCCGGGTGAACGGCGTGCTGATCTCCAACGAGCAGGGCGAGGCCGTGGCCTATGCCCTGTGGAACCTGGAAGACCGCGGCCCGATGATCATCGAGCCCGGCTGGAAGGTGTATCAGGGCATGCTGGTGGGCATCCACAACCGGGATAACGACCTGGAAGTGAACGTGCTCAAGGGCAAGAAGCTCACCAACATCCGCACCACCTCCAAGGACGAGGCCGTGCGCCTGACCCCGCCGATCCGCATGACCCTGGAGCGCGCCCTGGCCTGGATCCAGGACGACGAGCTGGTGGAGGTGACGCCCAAGTCCATCCGCCTGCGCAAGCGCTGGCTCGATCCCAACGAGCGCAAGCGCAACGAGCGCAAGAGCGTGAGCGAGATGGCGTGAGGAACCGCGTGAGCGAGAGCGCCTGAGCCGGCGCTTTCGCGATCGCTTTCATCGGATGAGGGGTCCGGCCACGCGGCCGGGCCCCTTTTCTTTGCGCGTGGGAGAAAAAGCGCCCTCGGCGGGTCTCAGATCACCAGATCGCCGGCGATGCGGCGGCGGGCCTCGTCCTGCCGCGCGCGGACGAGACCGGGCAGCAGGAAGGCATCGATGACGAACCAGATGATGCCGATGACGAAGAAGTAGGAAATGATCTGAAGGATCGCCGTGCCGGTCTTGCCGAGATAGAAGCGGTGGGCGGAAAACACGCCCAGGAACAGCCAGAAGACATAGGCGAGCGTGAGGTGGGGCCCCTCGTTGGCGAGGCGCGCTTCGATGTAGGTTCTCTTGGCGATATCAGGGGTCATGGCGCAATCATGGCTTGAGCAGGGTGCGCCAATCTGGCCCCTGCGCCGGCGCCACGCCACCGAAAAGGCGGCACCGGCCGCCTCGGACGTGATGCCGCCGCCGTGCATCCCCGGTATCATGGAAGCCGGCGGCCCCATGGCAGGCCGACCCGGCGGAGGCGAGATCCATGAGCTTCGTTCCCTGTCCCGACCCCGAGCCCGGCGACGCCGCCGGCTGCGCGGCGGTGGAGACCGTCCTCGTGCCCCGCAGCCGTGACATCGGCGGCATGGAAGTGGGGCGCGTGCTGCCCTCCGCCCAGGGGCAGATGATCGGCCCCTTCATCTTCTTCGACCGCATGGGCCCCGTGCGCTTCGGCCCGCACCAGGCGGAGGACGTGCGCCCCCATCCACACATCGGCCTCGCCACCGTCACCTATTTGCTCGACGGGCGCATGACCCACCGCGACAGCCTGGGCAGCGAGCAGGCCATCACCCCCGGCGCGGTGAACCTGATGACCGCCGGCCGGGGCATCGTCCATTCCGAGCGCCATGACGCGGCGGTGAAGGCCGAGGGCGGCCTTCTCTCCGGCGTCCAGCTCTGGCTCGCGCTGCCGGAGGCGCGGGAGGAAGGCGCGCCGGCCTTTTTCCATGCCGGCGCGGCGGAGCTGCCGCTGCTGGAGGATGGCGGTGTCTCGGCGCGAATCATCATGGGTTCCGCCTTCGGCGCCGCCTCCCCGGTGCCGCTCGCCTCGCCCACCGTCTATGTGGACGCGCGCCTCGCCGACGGCGCCACGCTGCCGCTCGACGCGGAGCACGAGGAGCGGGCCCTGTTCATCCTCGAAGGGGACGTGGAGGTGGACGGCACCCAATTCCCCACAGGCCGGATGCTGGTGATCCGCAACGGCCTTTCCACCCACGCGCGGGCGCGCGGGCAGGCGCGGGTGCTGCTGCTCGGCGGCGCGGCGCTGGAAGGGCCACGCTACATCTGGTGGAACTTCGTTTCCTCCCGCCTGGAGCGCATCGACGCCGCGCGGGAAGCGTGGCGGCAGGGCCGCTTCGACCTCATCCCCACCGACCATGACGAGTTCATCCCCGCGCCCGAGGACGGCCCCGGCCGCCCCCGCGCCCAGCGCCCGCGCCGGTAGAACGCATTCGCGGCGAGCCGAAGCCGGCGCATGACAGCCTGCCGGCCCGTTGCGCCGGCCACAGGTCGCACGCGCCGGCGCGTGCGAATCATGCCGTCCACCTCGGCGTTCGAGCGGTGCCGCGCGGGCTTTGGCATCGCTCCAAGGCCGGCGGCGTCCCCAAAAGAAAACGCCCGGCCGAAGCCGGGCGTCTCCTGTCTCATGACCGTGCGGCGCGGCGCGCGTCAGCCCACGGCGGTCTGCGGGTTCACGCTCTGGCGCTTCGTCTGCAGCTTGTTGAGGGCCGAGATGTAGGCGCGGGCGGAGGCCACCAGCGTGTCGGGATCGGCAGCGCGGGCGGTCACCACCTTGCCGTTCTCCTCCAGGCGCACGGAAACCTCCGCCTGGGCGTCGGTGCCCTCGGTCACGGCATGGACCTGATAGAGCTCCAGCTTGGCGGCGTGCGGCACCAGCGCCTTGATGGCGTTGAAGGTGGCGTCCACCGGGCCGTTGCCCTCGGCCTCCTCGGTCTTCACCACGCCGTCCGCCTCCACCTTCATGGTGGCGCGCTGGGGCCCGTGGGTGCCGGCGATGATGGAGAGGGAGATGAGCCGGATACGCTCGTTGGCGGCCACGATACCCTGGTCCACCAGCGCCTCGATGTCCTCGTCGTAGACCACCTTCTTGCGGTCGGCGAGGTCCTTGAAGCGCGCGAAGGCGTCGTTCAAGGCGTTCTCGCCCAGCTCGTAGCCCATGGTCTTCAGCTTGTCGCGGAAGGCGGCGCGGCCGGAATGCTTGCCCATGACCAGCGAGGTCTTGGAGACGCCCACGCTCTCGGGGGTCATGATCTCGTAGGTCTGGGTATGCTTCAGCATCCCGTCCTGGTGGATGCCGCTCTCGTGGGCGAAGGCGTTCCGGCCCACGATGGCCTTGTTGTACTGCACCGGGAACGAGGTGACCGCCGAAACCAGCTTGGAGGCGCGGGTGAGCATGCGGGTGTTGATGCCCGTGCGGTAGGGGAAGGCATCGGAGCGGGTGTCGATGGCCATCACCACCTCCTCCAGCGCCGCATTGCCGGCCCGCTCGCCGATGCCGTTGAGGGTGCACTCGATCTGCCGCGCGCCGCCGGCCAGCGCCGCCAGCGAGTTGGCCACCGCCATGCCGAGGTCATCGTGGCAGTGGGCAGAGAAGACCGCCTTGTCCGCGTTCGGCACCCGCTCGATCACGGTGCGGAACAGGGCCTCGTACTCCGCCGGGGTGGTGTAGCCCACGGTGTCGGGAATGTTGATGGTGGTGGCGCCGGCATCGATAGCGGCCTCCACGCAGCGGCACAGGAAGTCGATCTCGGTGCGGGTGCCGTCCTCGGACGACCACTCCACGTCATCCACATGGTTGCGGGCGCGGGTGACGGAGGCGACGATCATCTCCAGCACCTGATGCGGCTCCTTCTGGAGCTTGTACTTCATGTGCACCGGAGAGGTGGAGAGGAAGGTATGGATGCGCGCGCGCTCCGCGTGCTTCACAGCCTCGGCGCAGCGGTCGATGTCGTTGAGCGCCGCGCGGGAGAGGCCGGCGATGACGGCGCGCTTGGAGCGGCGCGCGATCTCCGACACGCTTTCGAAATCGCCGATGGAGGCGATGGGGAAGCCGGCCTCGATGACGTCGACGCCCATGTCGTCGAGCAGCTCGGCCACCTGCAGCTTCTCCTCGAAGGTCATGGAGGCGCCGGGGCACTGCTCGCCGTCGCGCAGGGTGGTGTCGAAGATGATGACGCGGTCCTTCGCCGGGGCGGTGGCGGGCGTGCCGGTCGCGGCGGAGGTGGAAGCGGTGTCGGTCATCGGAACGGTCCTTCTCGCATTCCGGCGGGCGCCGCCTCCCTCGGGGAGGTCATGGGCGCGGAAGATGCCGGATCATAAGCCGAAACGGGCGCCGGGTCTTGTTCCGGCGGCGGATCAGGTCCCCTGAGCGCCCAGGCATGGCCCGGCCGGCCCTCAGGGGCGGCTAAGGAGGAGAAGCGCGCGCAGAATAAGAGCGTTGTTCCCGGGAACCTTGATGGTCCGGGGGGCAGAGGCGGCAGTCTTGGTCGTGCGGGACGACACGGTGGCTCAGCTCTCGGCGGTTGCGCTCAGGAGCCGTCGTGATAGCCGACCCCGGCGCGGCGCGCAAGAAAAAAGCCGCGCTCCGTCGCCGGGCGCGGCCTTCCCCTCCGTGCGGATCGGCACGGTCAGCTCTGCTCGTGGCGGGGCTTTTCCGCGGCGCGGCGGCCGAAGTCGGGCGCGGCGGTCTCCTGCCCCTGCTCGATGATGGATCGGCGGATCGCCCGCGTGCGGGTGAAGTGCGCGAACAGCGTGTCGCCATCGCCGTAGCGGATGGCGCGCTGGAGGGCGGTGAGGTCCTCGGTGAAGCGGCCGAGCATCTCCAGCACCGCCTCGCGATTATAGAGGAACACGTCGCGCCACATGGTGGGGTCGGACGCGGCGATGCGGGTGAAATCGCGGAAGCCGCCGGCGGAGAACTTGATGACCTCGGAGGCCAGGGTCTCCTCCAGCTCCGCCGCCGTGCCCACGATGTTATAGGCGATGAGGTGCGGCACGTGGGAGGTGATGGCGAGCACCAGGTCGTGGTGCTGGGCGCTCATGAACTCCACGTTCGCGCCCATGGCGCGCCACAGGGCCGCGAGCCGCTCCACCGCCTCGGGATCGGCGCCGGCCGGCGGGGTGACGATGCACCAGCGGTTCTCGAACAGGCTGGCGAAGCCGGCATCGGGCCCGGAGAATTCCGTGCCCGCCACCGGATGGGCCGGCACCAGGTGGGCATGGGGCGGCACGTGGGGCGCCATGGCCTCAACCACCGCGCCTTTCACCGAGCCGACGTCCGAAAGGATGGCGCCGGCCTTCAGCTCCGGCCCCACCTCGGCCGCCACGGCGCGGGAGGCGCCCACCGGCACGCAGGCGATGACGACATCGGCATCGCGCGCGGCCTCGGCGGCGCTTTCCGCCACCTCGTGGGCGAAGCCCAGCTCCGCCACCCGGCGGCGCACGGCCGCGTCGCTGTCGGCCACCACGACGGTCCGCGCGAGGCGCTTCTCGCGCGCCGCGCGGGCCACCGAGGAGCCGATGAGGCCGGCGCCGATAACCGCGAGGCGCTGTACCAGGGGCGCGCTCACGCCGGCTTTCCTTCCAGGAAGTCCTTGAGCGCGGCGACCACCTTCAGGTTCGCCTCCTCCGTGCCCACCGTCATGCGCAGGGCATCGGGCAGGCCGTAGGACGCCACCGAGCGCAGGATCAGGCCGCGGCGGGTGAGGAAGGCGTCCGCCTCCTTCGCCGTGCGGCCCTGCTCCGGCGGGAAATGGATGAGCAGGAAGTTGGCGACCGAGGGCGTCACGTTGAGGCCAAGCTTCTCGATCTCGGCGGTGAGCCAGGGCAGCCACTGGGCATTGTGGGCCACCGAGCGCTCCACATGAGCGGCGTCGGCGATGGCGGCGGCCCCCGCCAGCAGGGCCGGCGTATTCATGTTGAAGGGCCCGCGCACCCGGTTCATGGCGTCGATGACGGGGGCCGGGCCCACCGCCCAGCCGATGCGCAGCGCCGCGAGGCCGTGGATCTTGGAGAAGGTGCGGGTCATCAGCACGTTCTCGGCCGAAAGCGCCAGCTCAAGCCCGGTCTCGAAATCGTTGCGGCGGACGTATTCGGCATAGGCCGCGTCGAGCACCAGCAGCACGTTGGGCGGCAGGCCGGCGTGCAGGCGGCGCACCTCGCTGAAGGGCAGGTAGGTGCCGGTGGGATTGTTGGGGTTGGCGACGAACACCACCCGCGTGCGCGTGCTCACCCTGGCGAGGATGGCGTCCACGTCGGTGGTCAGGCCGGTCTCCGGCGCCACCACCGGCACGCCGCCGGCCGCCAGCGTGGCGATGCGGTACACGAGGAAGCCGTGCTGGGAGAAGATCACCTCGTCGCCCGGCCCCACGAAGGTGTGGGCCACGAGGTTCAGCAGCTCATCCGAGCCGGCGCCGCAGATGATGCGCGCGGGGTCCAGGCCCTCGGCGCGGGCGATGGCCTCGCGCAGCAGCTGGGCCGATCCGTCGGGATAGTCCTGCAGGTTGCGCGCGGCGGCGGCGAACGCCTCCACCGCCTTCTCGCTGGGACCGAGCGGGGTCTCGTTGGAGGAGAGCTTGAACACCTTCGCCACCCCCGGCGCATGGCTCTTGCCCGGCACATAAGCCTCGATCTGGAGCACGCCGGGGCGCGGCTGCGGACGGGAGGGCAGGGCGGGGTCGGTCAGCACGGGGGACATCGAAGGAACTCCAGGACTCGTCTCAGCCGGCGGCCCATGAAGGAGCCGCCGCGCGGGAGCCATATCACGCTTTCAGGTCAAGATTGCACGTGGTGGACGGCGGCGTGGCTACCCACCTCGCATGCGCCGCGGATGCCGGCTCCGGCGCCCTCCAGGGCGGCGAGCACCTCTGCGATGCCGCGGCCGGGCGGCAGCGAGACCAGGAGCGCGGCACCGTCGAGGGCGTCGTCGGGCGCGATCAGCGTCTCGGCGAAGGCCGGCAGGGCGTGGCCCGCACGCGCGCTCCAGCCGGAAACGCGCACCGAATGCACGCGCACCTCGGTCACGGCCGCGTCGGAAATGGGATGGGACACCACGAACACCGGCAGCGCGGCGGGGTGGTCCGCCCGCTCCACGAACGGCAGGCGGGCGATGATCTTCGGCGCGCCCTCGGCCTCCAGGGCGGTCCACCAGGGGGTCGCGCCCACGGTGGCGGGCAGCAGGCCGAGATCGCCCCGCGAGGCGGCGACCGCCTCGATCACCCCGCCCGCGCCCATGTGCGGCACGAACGGCACGGTGAAGCCGAAGTGGAAACGCGCGCTGTCGCGCATGGCCGGCTCGCCCACGGCGACGTCGGCGTGGACGGCGTAGGGCGCCTGAACATAGGTGAAGGTGGCGATGATGACGCGCCAGATGCTCTCCACCGTGTCGAGGGGCAGCAGGCCGTGGTGGCGCTCCACCAGCCGGCGCATCATGTCCGCCTCGCGGGCGGGACGGAAGGCGGAACCGCCCTCGGCGCCCTGGGTGCGCTTCACGCGCACCAGCCGGTCGATGATCTCGCTGCGCTCCATCAGGAGGCGATGCATGGTCTCGTCGATGCGGTCGATCTCGACGCGCAGGTCGGCGAGGGAGGGGGGTGCGAAGGGATGTGTCATGATCTGGCCGGCTCGCGGGCAGGCTTAGCGGGAACGGCGGCGAGAATCAAAGGATTGTTGCCCGCTCAGGCCGCGCCGGGCGGCGGGGACGGAGGTTCCGGCGGCGGCAGGCGGGCGGCGCGCTGCGAGGGCTGACGCAGCACCGGCCTGAAGAAGCCGGCGGTGCAACCGGCGACCAGCCAATAGGTGAGCCCCCCGGCGAGACCCGCGGCCACCACGTAGAAGGGATCGTGCACCACCGCGTTCGCCTGCCCGTCCGAGGCGAGCATCTGCGCGCCGATCCAGGCCGAAATCGCGCCATTGGCGGCATGGAACATCCAGGAGCGCACCGCGAACAGCTCCGAGAACAGGATGCCCGCCGCCGCCGCCAGCCACATGGCCGACACCAGCAGCGCCACCAGCGTGCCCGCCGCCACCACGGCGACCACCAGTCCCAGCGCCGCCTCATCCGGCTGCGGCGTATCGAACAGGGTGCCGATGCGCCATTCGCCGACCAGGATCACCGCCGCGCCCGCCAGCACCGCGCAGAGATAGCCCAGCGGCACCAATATGAGGCGCAGGAGGAGGCGGACGAGGGAATCCACGGGGTCCATGGCCCTCATGCCGGCCGGTGGCAGACGGCTTCCACGTTGATGCCGTCCGGGTCCAGCACGAAGGCGGCGTAATAATCGGGGTGGTAGTGGGGCCGCGGGCCCGGCGCGCCGTTGTCGCGGCCGCCGGCGGCGAGCGCGGCCCGGTGGAACGCATCCACCGCCGCCCGGTCCGGCGCGGTGAAGGCCACGTGCAGGGGCGCGGCGCGCCCGGCCCCGCCGGAGATCCAGAATTCCGGCTTGCCGGCGCCGAAGCCGACGGCGGCGTGGCCGCCGGTCTCGGCCGCGCTCACCTCCATGGCGATGGAGAGCCCAAGCGGCGCCAGGGCGGCGCGATAGAAGGCGCGCGCGCGCTCCAGGTCAGCGACGGTGATGCCCACATGGTCCAGCATGTGCCCCTCCTTCGGCCGCACTGCGGATGCGCGGCGGCGGTGTCTATTCCGCCGCCTCGGCGGAGGCGGCCATGGCGCGGTAGGCGAGGCGCTCGCGGGCGGAGAGCTTCTCGCTCTCGCTCTTGAGCTGCCCGCAGGCGGCCAGGATGTCGCGCCCGCGCGGGGTGCGCACCGGGCTCGCGTAGCCGGCGCGGAACACGATGTCCGAGAAGCGCTCGATGGTGTCCCAGTCGGAGCACTCGTATTGCGTGCCCGGCCAGGGGTTGAAGGGGATGAGGTTGATCTTGGCCGGCACCCCTTCCAGCAGCTTCACCAGGGCGCGCGCGTCGGCGGGCGAATCGTTCACGCCCTTCAGCATCACGTATTCGAAGGTGATGCGCTTGGCATTGGAGGCGGCCGGATAGGTGCGGCAGGCCTCCATCAGCTCGCGGATGGGATACTTCTTGTTGATGGGCACCAGCACGTCGCGCAGGTCGTCGCGCACGGCGTGGAGGGAGATGGCGAGCATGGGCCCCACCTCCGCGCCCAGCCGCTCGATCTCCGGCACCACGCCGGAGGTGGAGACCGTGATGCGCCGCTTGCCGAGGCCGAGCCCGTCGCCGTCCGCGAGGATCTCGATGGCCTCCTTCACGCTGTCATAGGCATAGAGCGGCTCGCCCATGCCCATGAAGACGATGTTGGTGACGAGGCGGTCGCCCTCGGTGGGCAGGCCGGGGCCAACCGCGCGCGCGCGGCCGGGATAGTCCCCCAGACGGTCTCGGGCCACCATCACCTGGGACACGATCTCGGCGGCGGACAGGTTGCGCACCAGGCGCTGGGTGCCGGTGTGGCAGAAGGCGCAATTGAGGGTGCAGCCCACCTGGCTGGAGACGCAGAGCGTGCCGCGGTCGCTCTCGGGAATGTAGACGGTCTCGATGTCGTGGGGCTTCTCGCCGGGCTGGTCGGCGGGGAAGCGCAGCAGCCACTTGCGGGTGCCGTCCTGGGAGACCTGCTCCATCACGATCTCGGGCCGCGCCAGGGTGAAGCGCGCCTCCAGACGGGCCCGCAGGTGCTTGGAGACGTTGGTCATCTCCTCGAAATGGGTGGCGCCGCGCAGGTAGATCCAGTGCCAGAGCTGATTGACGCGCATGCGCTGCTCGCGCTCGGGCACGCCGATGGCGGCCAGCGCCTGCGCGAGCTTCGCCCGATCGAGCCCCACGAGGGAGGACAAAGCCGGAGAAGACAGCGCCAGCCGGCCCTCCTCGGCGCCGGAAGGGGCGCAGGGGGCGGCAGGGGCGGATGCGGTGTCGGAAGCGCTGGTCATGACGTCACACATAAGCGTTCCCGCCGCGCCTTTCCACAGGCACGGCGGGCGATGACGCCTTCAAGCAGCCGATTGGGGCGCCGCCGCGGCGGGGCGCCTTCTACTTGCACTCCTGGGTGGCACGATCCAGCGCCTGGCCGATGCCGGAGAGGGAGTATTTGTCGGTGGTCGGGTTGCCCTTCACGGAGGTGCTCACCACGGTGAGGTCCTTGCCCTTGCGCATGGCGTCCACGAGCTTGGTCTCGTCGGCCACGTTGCGCACCCAGGCGCCCTTGTCCTTGGTGTAGAGCTGGAGCGTGAACGAGCCCACGGAAAGGGTCGCGTCCGAGCCCTCCTTCAGGGGGAAGCCCATGGTGATGCTCACCTCGTTCTTCACGTTCTCGCCCGGCCGGGTGGAGACGAAGAAATAGGCGGGATCACGGCTCAGCCCCGCCGGCAGGCGGCTCTTGGGCTGGGAGATGGCGTAGCAGACCTTGGGCGTCGTGGTGGACGCATAGACGCTCCAGTCGCCGAACTGGGCGATGGGCTTGGACTGCCCCTGGGCCAGGGCGGGGGTGACGACGGCCGCGCAGAGGAAGGCGCCGAAGAGCGCCAGGGAGCGCGTGGAAAGGCGCGTCGGACGGACACGACGGGGTGCCATAGCTTCTCCTTGTCGTTGCGGCCCGCATCCTTCCTGGCGGTGCGGGCTGGCGAAACTGAGGGGTGAGCCTGTGTGCCGCGTGAGCGATCGAGGCGGTCCCGGCAGGATGGCAGGCATGCCTTGCATTTTCTTAAACCGGCGGCCGCGCTCACCTCAATGTGTGCAAAACTCGAACTTGGTCTCGAAAATCAGGCCACGGGGACCTTGCGTGTCCCGCCACTTCATGGCGCCAATCCGGCAAGACCAGAAACGTCCCGCGCTCAGGGGCCACATGCTGCGGCGGACCACACTATCCGTCCGCCCTTTGCGAAAAGGTAAAGCAATGGTGAGCGGGCGCGGCCGAGGCGGGAGGCTTGAGCCATGAAGGCGGTTCTGTGCGTGCGTCATGGGCCACCGGAAGCCCTCGAGGTGGTGGACCTGCCCGATCCCGTGCCCGGCGCGGGCGAGGTGGTGGTGGATGTCGCGGCGATCGGCCTCAATTTCTTCGACACGCTCATCATCCGCGATCTCTACCAGGTGAAGCCGCCGCTGCCGTTCTCGCCGGGCGCCGAGTTCGCCGGCCATGTGGCCGCGGTGGGCGCGGGCGTCGACGGCTTTTCCGTCGGCGACCGCGTGTGCGGCTACATGACCTCCGGCGCCGCGCGCGAGAAGGTGAAGGTGGCGGCCGGGTTCCTCGCCCGTGTGCCCGATGATCTTGACCTCGTGAAGGCGGCGGGCCTCATCGTGACCTACGGGACCGCGATCTACGCCCTGAGGGATCGCGGAAATTTGAAAGCCGGGGAGAGCCTCGCCGTGCTCGGCGCCTCGGGCGGAGTGGGCCTTGCGGCGGTGGAAGTGGGCAAGATCCTCGGCGCCCAGGTCATCGCCTGCGCCTCCTCCCCGGAAAAGGTGGCCTTCGCCCGCGCCCATGGGGCGGACGCGGGGCTCGACTACGGCGCGGAGGACCTGAAGGCGGGCCTGAAGGCGTTCTCCGGCCTGCGCGGGCTCGACATGGTCTACGACCCCGTGGGCGGCGACTATGCGGAGCCGGCGCTGCGGGCGCTGGGCTGGGAGGGGCGCTTCATGGTGGTGGGCTTCGCCGCCGGCGCCATTCCGAAGATCCCGCTCAACCTGCTGCTGCTGAAGAATTGCGATGCCCGCGGCGTCGCCTTCGGCGCCAAGGCCAACGCCGATCCGAAATGGCTGAGAGACACCATCCAGGATCTGGTCGGCCACGCGCGCGACGGGCGCATCTCGGCCCATGTGGACCAGACCTTCCCGCTGGAGCGCTGCGCCGACGCCATCGGCGAGATCGCCGGCCGCCGGGTGAAGGGCAAGGTGGTGCTCACCACCCGCTGAGCCCCGCGCCGGCCAAGGCGGCGGGCCGGACGCCTGCGGCGCCTCCCGCCGTCAGGCCTCGCCGCGCATGTCGTCGAGGGCGTCGCGGGCGGCCACGTGGTGGTGGGGCTTGATATGGTCGGAGAGGAGGCGCATGGCCGCCATCAGCACCGCCGCGTCATCGGTGAAGCCGATCACGGGGAACACATCCGGCAGCGCATCCACCGGCAGCACGAAATAGGCGAGCGCGGCCAGAAGGGTGGCGCGCACCTTCATGGGCGTGTTGCGGTCGAAGGCGGCGAAATAGGCCGCGGTCGCCTCCTCGGCGAAGGGCACGTAGGTGGCCTGCCGCTTCAGCTTCGTCCAGAAGCCGCGACGGACACGGGCCTCGTCCTTCGCCGCGCCCGCCCCGTCGGCACCATTCAGGACGCTCCATTCGAGAGCGGCGAACTGAGCGGTATTGGAAGACGTCGTCATGGCTCGCAACCCGGTCACGGCCATCGGTCTCGCAAGATTCCACGCGGACACCGCGCGCTCCACTGCGCCGACGACCTGCTGACATTTGAAACTCGTCATGTGTCAGGAAAATGAATTCTGCGCCGCGGCGCAACATCAACATGCGCTGCGACGGCTAATTAATAGCTTTTCCAAACTGGGCCCCATCCTCACCCGAAGAGAGGATAGGCCGCCTCGACCAGATAGGGCCCGCCGCCCACGGAATCCCGCGAGGAGAACAGCACGAAGCGCGGCACGCGGAACACCGCGCTGCGATAGGGCCCGCGCAGGGCGAGATAATCCGCCACCTGCCGGCTGGAGGCGTCGCGCAGGCGGGCGAGGGTGACGTGGGGGCGGAAGTTGCGGCCTTCGGCGCCCAGGCCCAGGCGCTGCAGGATGCGCTCCTGCTCGGCCTGCAGCTCCACCAAAGCGGGCGTGGCCTTCACCGCCGCGAACAGCGAGCGCGGCTTGCGCCCGCCGAACTGGTCGAGCCCCTGCAGCATCAGGTCGAACGCCGGACGCCGGACGGCGGCGAGCATCTCCATGATGTCGCGGCCGGTGGCATCGTCCACGTCGCCGATGAAACGCAGCGTCACATGGTAGTTTTCGGGATCGATCCAGCGCGCCCCGGAAAGGCCGCCCCTCAGGAAGGAGAGGCCCTGGCCCACGTCCGGCGGGATCTCGATGGCGGTGAACAGGCGCGGCACGGCGGCCTCCGCTCTAAAGCGTTTTCGCGCGAAGCGGAGACCGGTTCGCGTAAGGAAAACGCGTCAACGCAAGAGCCTGGAGGGCTTCCCGATCCCATGAACGGGGAAGCCCTCCAGCCCGGGTACGACCCTTCGCATATCAAAGGAGATTCGCGCCCGCGAGGAAAGCGCGAGAATGTGGTCGCCGTGCATCATGCACACCGCCGTCACCCTACTTCGGCACCGGCACCAGGATCTCGATCTTCAGCGCGTCCGGCGCGGTGGCGGACAGGTCGGTGCGGTAGCGCTCCACATAGAGCTCATCGGCGGTAATGTTCTTCTCGTCGAGGTAATTGGCGATCTGCTCGTAGGTGTTGTCCATGTCGGCGAAGGAGCCGGAATGGGAGAACTTCAGCACCTTGCCGGCATAGGAGCCGCCGAGCTTCATGCTGCCTTCCGGCTTCTGGGTGGTGGTGCCGGAGAAGGGAAGCTGAGCCTCGAAATCGAAGCCGAGATCGTCGCTCGCGGTGTAGACCACCATGGCGTCTCCCGCGCGGGCGAGGCCGAGGCGGGAAAGCTCCTTGTCCAGGGCCTTCATGGTGGCCACCAGCTTGTCGTAGGCCTCCTCCCAGGTGGCGTGGCCGGAGAGGGCGAGCACCGGCACTGGGGCGAGGGTCAGCTCCTCCGGGATGAAGGACGCGGAAGGCGGGGCGATCGGCGTCGTCTCCACCGGCTTGGGGTCCACCACCGGCGGCGGGGTCAGGGCGTCGTCCTTCGGCTGCGCGGGCGCGGCGGGCTGGGCCGGCGCCGGCTGCTGGGCCAGCGCCGGGGCGGCGAGCGGCAGCGCCGCGAGGGCGAGCGCCAGCAGGGCCGCCGGGCGCCGGAGGGCGCCGAACATCATCTTGGTACCAGGGGCGCCCTGCGCCGCGCGTGCCGACATCATCCGTCCTCCGTGCCGGCAGCGAACGCCCGGCAACGGTGCAGTTTCTACCATGATCCTCGGCATCTTGGAGGCCACAGTGCGGCCGGCTTGCGGCGCGCGGGGGGTGGCGCCCGGCGCCGTTCGGCGCCATATACGTGAGGTCGACACTCCCTGATGCCCGCCGGCCCCGGACGGGCGGCCGAAAGCCCATGCCCACGCTCGCCCATCGCCCCTTCGCCAAGATGAATGGTCTCGGCAACGAGATCCTGGTGCTCGACCTGCGCGACACCGGCGCGGAGGTCACCGCCGCCGAGGCCCGCGCGCTGGCGCGCCCCGGCGTGCTGCCGTTCGACCAGGCCATGGTGCTGCTGCCGCCCCGCAGGGCCGACACCGCCGCCTTCGTGCGCATCCTCAACAACGACGGCTCCCTTTCCGCCGCCTGCGGCAACGGCACCCGCTGCATCGCCGCCCACGAGGCCCGGCGCACCGGCGCCCGCCACATCCTGTTCGAGAGCGAGGCGGGCCTGCTCGACTGCCGGGTGCACGACGACGGCACCGTGACCGTGGACATGGGGGCCCCGCGCCTCGGCTGGAAGGAGATCCCCCTCTCCCACGACGTGGGCGACACCGCGGCCGTCATGGTGCCCGGCTTCGAGGCGCTCGGGCCGGCGAGCCTCGTGAGCATGGGCAATCCCCACGCCGTCTTCTTCGTGCCCGACGCGGACGCGGTGGACGTGGAGGGCCTTGGCGCCGCGCTGGAGCGCCACCCGCTGTTTCCCGCGCGCGCCAACATCTCCTTCGCCAGCCTGAAGGGGCCGGACGACATTCTGCTCCACGTGTGGGAGCGCGGCGCCGGCCGCACGCGCGCCTGCGGCACCGCCGGCTGCGCCACCGCCGTCAGCGCCGCCCGCACCGGGCGCACGGGGCGTGCGGCGCGGGTGCGCCTGCCGGGCGGCGACCTCTTCATCTCCTGGCGCGCGGGCGACGACCACGTGCTGATGACCGGCCCGGTGGAATTCGAGTTCGAAGGCGCCATCACCCCCGCCATGCTCGGGGAGGGCGTCTGATGGCGCAGGGCGCCGGGCCCGTGCGGGTGGAAACCTTCGGCTGCCGGCTCAACGCCCTGGAAAGCGACGGCCTCAAGCGCGCCGCCACCGACGCCGGCCTCTCGCGCACGCTGGTGGTGAATACCTGCGCCGTCACCGGGGAGGCCGTGCGCCAGGCGCGCCAGGCCATCCGCCGCGCCCGCCGCGCCGACCCGGACCTGCGCATCGTGGTCACCGGCTGCGCCGCCCAGACCGAGCCCGAGACCTTCGCCCGCATGGCCGAGGTGGACCTCGTGCTCGGCAATGCCGCCAAGGCCGCGCCCGCCACCTGGAGCACGGCCCGCGCCGCGCTCGACTTCGGCCTTGCCGCCGAGGCGCGGGTGCGGGTGCAGGACATCTCCGCTGTGCGCGAGGCCACCCCCCATCTCGCCGACGCCTTCGCCGGGCACACCCGCGCCTTCGTGGAGGTGCAGAACGGCTGCGACCACCGCTGCACCTTCTGCATCATCCCCTTCGGCCGGGGCCCCTCGCGCTCGGTGCCCATGGGCGCGGTGGTGGCGCAGGTGCGCCGGCTGGTGGAAAGCGGCCACCGCGAGGTGGTGCTCACGGGGGTGGACCTCACCTCCTACGGCGCCGGCCTGCCGGGGCGCCCCGGCCTCGGCCGGCTGGTGCGCGCGGTGCTGCGCGAGGTGCCGGAACTGGAGCGGCTGCGCCTGTCCTCCCTCGACGCGGTGGAGGCGGACGCCGAGCTGCTGGCCGTCCTCGCGGAGGAGCCGCGCCTGA
The DNA here is from genome assembly GCF_043194895.2 of Xanthobacter albus. Taxonomy (NCBI): domain Bacteria; kingdom Pseudomonadati; phylum Pseudomonadota; class Alphaproteobacteria; order Hyphomicrobiales; family Xanthobacteraceae; genus Xanthobacter; species Xanthobacter albus. The sequence goes on from NZ_CM195532.1 coordinate 622,077, forward strand.
TGCCCCACCTGCACCTCTCGCTCCAGTCCGGCGACGACCTGGTGCTGAAGCGCATGAAGCGCCGCCACAGCCGCGCCGAGGCCCTCGGCTTCATCGCCACCCTGCGCCGGCTGCGGCCGGACGTGGTGCTGGGGGCCGACATCATCGCCGGCTTCCCCACCGAGACCGAGAGCCAGTTCCGCAACACCCTCGCCTTCCTGGAGGAGGCGGGCATCGCCTTCGTCCATGCCTTCCCCTACTCCGCCCGCCCCGGCACGTCGGCGGCGCGCATGCCCCAGGTGCCGGGCGTCGCGGTGGCGGAGCGCGCCGCGCGCCTGCGCGCCCTCGGTGCCCGCCTGCTGCATGGCCATCTCGCCAGCGAGGTGGGCCGCCGCCGCGCCGTGCTGGTGGAGGCCGGAGGGCGCGGGCACACGGAGCATTTCACCCCGGTGCGCCTCGCCCGGCCGCTCACGCGCGGCACGCTGGCGCAAGTGCGCATCGCCGGCCACGACGGCGCGCGCCTGCTGGCGGCCTGATCCCATTCGAAAGAACGGCGTTACCCCATGAGCCAAGAGGCCCCCCCGCTGGACCCCAACGACCCGAACGCCGCCGCCTCGGCGCAGGCGCCCGCGCCGGACGCGCCGAAGAAAAAGCGCGGCTTCTGGGGCTGGCTGAGGGGCCGCCCGGACGAAACCGACACCGCCCCCGACCAAGCCGCCGCGCCCGAAGCCCCGCCGTCGGCCGACGCAGGCGCGGACGTTTCAAGCGCGGACATGCCGATGGCCGTCGCCGCGCCCGGCCAGGGGGAGAGCGACGACACCGCAAGCGAAGCCGCCACGCATGCGGCGCCCTCGACGGAGGCCGCGGCGGAAGAGCTTCCGCTCGCTGCCGCGGAAGCCGGGAACGCCGCAGCTCCCGTTGCGCAGGACGCCGCCGCCCCCGAGCCGCCGCGCGCGCCCCCAACGGCGCCCGCCGTGATCGAGCCCCGGCGGGAGACCGAGGCGACAGCGCAGCCGGCCCCGGTCGCAGAGCCAGAGATCGAAGTCGCCGCGCCGGAGCCGGCGGCCGCGCGGAAAACCGACGTCGCCCCGCCGGAAGCAGCGGCGCTCACCGCGCCGCTCACCGCGCCACCCGCTATGGAGCCTCCGGCGGAAGGGGCCCCCTCCCCCGAGATTGCGCGCCCAGTTTCCGCGACTCCGGCGCTTCCACCTGAGGAGAACCGCCCCGAGGCCGCGGCCGCCTTGGAGGAGCCGGCGCTCCTCCGAGCACAGGTGGAGCCCACCGCCCCTGTTCCGGCCACCATGGAGCCTCAGGTCGCCGGGGTCCCTTCCCCCGAAGCTGAGCTCCCGGCTTCCGCGACACAGGCGCCCCCGCCCGAGGAAAACCGCCCCGAACCCGAAGCCGCAGCCTCCCCGATGGAGGCGCAGGCCGCCCTTCCCGCTCAGGCGGAACCCGCCGCCGCGCCCCGGAAGGGCTTCTGGTCCCGCCTCGCCTCGGGACTGGCGCGCACGGCGTCCAGCCTCGGCCAGGGCATCACCGACCTCGTCTCCAAGCGCAAGCTGGACGCCGAGACGCTGGAGGACCTGGAGGACGTGCTCATCCGCGCCGACCTGGGCGTGGAGACCGCCATGCGGATCGTGGAAGCCGTGGGCAAGGGCCGGCACGACAAGATGATCTCCCCCGAGGAGGTGAAGGGCCTGATCGCGGCCGAGGTGGAGCGCATCCTGGAGCCGGTGGCCAAGCCCCTGGTGGTGGACCACGGGCACCGGCCGTTCGTGGTGCTCATGGTGGGGGTGAACGGGTCGGGCAAGACCACCACCATCGGCAAGCTCGCCGCCCAGTGGCGGCACGAGGGCAAGAAGGTGGTGCTGGCCGCCGGCGACACCTTCCGCGCCGCCGCCATCGACCAGCTCAAGGTGTGGGGCCAGCGCACCGGCACCCGCGTCATCGCCAAGGAACCGGGGGCCGATGCCGCCGGCGTCGCCCACGATGCCCTCACCGAGGCGCGGGCCGAGGGCGCGGACATCCTGCTCATCGACACCGCCGGCCGGCTGCAGAACCGCACCGAGCTGATGGCCGAGCTGGAGAAGATCGTGCGCGTGGTGAAGAAGCTGGAGCCCTCCGCACCCCACGCGGTGCTGCTGGTGCTCGATGCCACCGTGGGCCAGAACGCCCTCTCCCAGGTGGAAGCCTTCACCCGCATCGCCGGCGTCACCGGCCTCGTGATGACCAAGCTCGACGGCACGGCGCGCGGCGGCATCCTGGTGGCCATCGCCGCCAAGCACCGCCTGCCGGTGCACCTCATCGGCGTCGGCGAGGGAGCGGACGACCTCCAGCCCTTCACCGCGCGCGACTTCGCCCGCGCCATCGCCGGGCTGGACTGAGAGCCGAGGCGGCGCGGCACCGCGCCGGAGCCGACCGCTGGCGGAAGCGCGCGGCAGCTTTGCCGCCACCGCGATCTCGATATGCGCGGGCGGCATCCCCCTGGCGGAAGGGATCCGGCATAAAAAAGCCCATGAGCGTGGCTCATGGGCTTTTTAGTCTCCATCTCAGTCGTGGCCTTCAGACCCCGTCTTCAGGACGAGGCACGGTAGCGGCGCCTTTGAGCCGGTTCCTCGGCTCGCGCCACGTCGTCCACCAAGTGCCCAGCCGGCCCGGCGCTCAGCGCGCCTTGGGGGCGTCCGCGACGGCGCGACCCTTCCCCATCCGCCCGATCATGTCCGATGCCGTGAGGATCACGAGGGACACCAGCATGCCGGCGGTGGCGGTGAGCGCGGTGACGATGAGGAGCGGGTATCCGAATACGTAGACGAGAACGCCGAAGGCCACGAGCAGGTTGAACACGAAATAGAATTTCGCGTCCGGCAGGCCGTAGATCGCATCCTTCAGGAGCCAGCCGACTACGGGAACATGAAGGAACGCGCGCGCGACCGCCTGCATGGCACTATCCACTTGCAAGATATGTTGAATCGTCATCCGGAAGCGATGACCGTGGGCGCGATCCTGGCGGCGTTTTTGATTTAGATCAATAAATCAGAGACCCCTGAGCCGGCGACAGGTTGACGCGACATGCCCTTCCCCCGGGGTACCGTCCATCACCCGCATAGCCTGCCTACCGGGCCTCAATGTCCCTGAAGCCGCTCCCTTTGGAACACGATCAGGTCCAGGGACGGCGCGGCCTCGTGCCCGCCGAGCTGGGTGAGCAGCGCGTGCGCCTGCCCGCGATGGTGGGTCTGGTGGTTGAACAGGTGGTCGAGCACGCTGGCGCGGTCCTGCGTGAAGGTGCGGCCGCTGCTGTTGGCGTAGGTGACGGGAACCTCCAGCCCCGCCGCATCGAGGCCCGCGACGAACGCCTCCAGGCGCGCATCCTCCGCAATGCGGAGCGCGCGCAGGGCGGAAAGGTCTGCCTCCAGCATGGTGTCGAGCGGCGGCTGGGGCTCGCCCGTGGCGAGAAGGCGGGACAGCCAGATGCGATCCGTCACCACCAGATGGTTCAAGGTGCCCAGCAGCGAGCCGAAGAAGGCCCCCATGGGCCGCGCAAGCTGATCCGGGCCGAGCGCCGCCGCGCCATCGTAGAGACGGGCGTTGGCCCAGGCGTTGTAGGCGGCGAGCTGCCGGTAGCTGCGGACGGCGGGCGGCGGTGCATCGACCTGCGTGCGGTCTTCGGACATGGCGCGTTCTCCGGAACGACGATGAGGTCAGGACGCTCAGGCAGATACGCAGTGGCCGGCACGCGGACGCGGTCCGCATCGCCGGCCGCCGAACGGCGGAGCCTACAGCCGCCGTTCCGTGAAACCACCCCGCCGCCGGGCCTGAGCCCCGCGGCGGGGACGGATTGCTGGGCACCGGCCGTGGCGCGATGCCCTCGGGCCGTGTGCTCGGTCAGTGCATGGGGCTCAGCGGCGGAAGCCGCCGCCGCCCCGGAAGCCGCCCCCGCCGAAGCGATCGCCCCCGCCGAAGCCGCCGAAGCCCCGGTCGAAGCCGCCGCTGCCGAAACGGTCGCCGCCCCCGAAGTCGTCGCCGCCGAGGCGCTGGCCGCCGCCGAAATTGTCCACCCGCTGCTGGCCCCAGGAGCGCGCGCGCGCCTCGTTGTCCAGGCTGGAGGTGTCGGCATTGCTGTCGACGCGGTTCCAGCCGGTGCCGGTGTTGCGGTTCCAGCCGTTGTCGGTGTGGCTGTAGACGTTGCCGTCGTGGTCCACCATCACGTTGCCGTTGTTCCAGGCGGCGGCGGTGTTGGTGTGGGTGTCCACGGCAGCGCCGCGGCTGTCCACGCTCACATGGCCGTTGTTGTCGGTGACGGCGGTCTGCGAGGCGTGGGCGGTGCCGGCGGCGGGGTTGTAGCCCGCCGATTCACGCCCGGCCGCGGCATTGCCCGTATAGGCGTTGCCGACGGCCCCGGCGCGCGAGGCGCCCTCGGCCCCGGTATAGGCGTTGCCATGCACGTTCTCGCGGCCCGCCGCCCAGTTGCCGGTATAGGCGTTGCCCACCGCCCCGGCGCGCGAGGCGCCTTCGTTGCCGGTGTAGGGGTTGGCGTGCGCCCCCTCGCGGCCCGCCGCCCAATTGCCCGAATAGGGATTGAACGCCGCCGCGGAACGGCCGGCGAAGGCGGTGCCGCCGGCGGTGGTGCCGCGCCAGTCGCGCCCGGCCCAGTCGGTGCCGTTCCAGGTGGTGCCCCAGGCGTGGTTCACCGTGGCGGAACCGCCCCAGCGGCCGTAGACGTTGGTCTGGTTCACGTTGGTGTAGCCCCAGTGGCCGCCCCAGGGGCCGGGCCCCCAGGCGCCGGCCGCGCCCCACGCCGCGGCGCCCCACGGGCCCGCGCCCCAGGGGTGCCAGTAGGGACCCCAATAGGGGCCCACCGCCGTGCTCCAGGGCCAGCCGGCCGCGAAGCCGAAGGCGAAGCCTTCCGCCGCGCCGAGGGCGAAGCCGGCGCCGAGGCCGTAGGTGACCGGGCAGGAGATCCAGTAGCTGCCAACATAGCCGGGGCAGGAATAGCCGGTGCCGTAGACCACGGTGCCGCCGGGCGCCAGCACCACGCCCATGTAGCCGGGGGTGTAGCCCACCACCACCGCATCCGGCGTGCTGCCGTAGACGCGCACGTAGGTGACGTAGTGCAGCGGCGAGGAGACGGGGATGGTGTAGATGGCATCCGGCACCACATCCGTCACCTTCCACGGCCCCTGGGGCGAGGTGGCGACGAACCAGATGCCGTTGGCCACCGCATAATAGCGCTGGCTGTTGAAGCGGATCACCGGAACCGGCGTGTTCACCGCATAGGCGAGCGCCGTGCCGGAGATGGGCTCGAAGCGCGCGGCGCCCTCATAGACCACGTTGAGCGGCACGTCGCGCTTCACCGAGGCCGTCTGCGGGATGGTGGAGGCGATGAGCGCCTCCTTCGCCTGCGGCGTGCCGGCCACCGAGACCAGCACGTTGGCCTTCGGATCGTTGGGGTTGATCTTCGCGAAGTCCTTCGGGAGCGCATTGGAGGGCACGAACGCCCACGGCCCCTTGAGGTCGACGGCCTTGAACCAGCGGCCGGCGATGAGGACGTAGTAGCTGTTGGTGCTGGTCTCCAGGAACACCGCATGGTCGGCATTGTTCATGGTGAGCAGGTTGGTGCCCACCACCGGCAGCATCTGCGGCTGGCCCTCGGTCTGGATCAGCTCGGTGGGCGCGGTGGTCACCAGGATGGCCGGCGGCGGGGTGACGGGCTTGCCGTTCTGGCCCAGGAGCGGGTCGGCGGCGAGTTCGTCGGTGGCCTTCTTGGCGGCGGCGACGAGGGCGTCGGACGGCTTGGGCGTAACCACCCAGCTGCTGTCGAGGCCGGTGGCCTCATACCAGGTGCCGGCGGCCTGCAGGTGGTAGGTGCCGGCCTGGTCCAGCAGCAGCAGCGGGCGGGTGTTGATGACCCGCTGGAAGCCGGTCACCCCGGTGATGGGCCGCAGCACCGGCTGGCCGGCGACGGGCACCTGGATGGTATTGGAGGTCGCGAACAGGATCTGCGGGGGCGTGTTGTCCACCGGCTGGGTCTTGAGCTGCGCCAGCTCCTTGTTCACGGCATAGCTCGCCTGCAGCTGGTCGAGCGGCACGGTGAGCCCTTCCGGCGGCAAATGGGCCTGGAGGGTGCTGCGGATGAGGTCCGCCTTGCCGGGCTCCGTCGGCACCTCGACCCCGGTGATGGAGAAGCTGGCGAGATGGACGAGGCCGGCGGGCTTGTCCACCGCCACCCGGCTGGTGAAGCGCACCATGCCATAGGTGGGCGTGCCCGTCTTGGACCCGATGGCCACGGCGGCGCGGCCGGACATGACATCGCCGTTCCAGTCGTCGATCTGCGGCTGGTAGACTTGGATCTGGTCGTCGTCGGAGGTCTGGTAGGTGCGCGGCCAGGGCGCCGGGGCGCCGGCATCGTTCGCGCTCGCGGCGGGCGCGGCGGCGGGCTGCTGGGCGCCGGCCTGGGGGGCGCCGAGCAGCGTGAGCATGGTGGCGGCGACCAGCACCGGCCACTCGGGGCGCCGGCTCCGGACACGCGCGGCACCCAGGCCGCTGGTTGGTGACCAGTTCATGGATGTTCCCTCTTCACGCCCGGATCGCAGGGCCCGCAGGCGTACCATGTTCGCCCGGCCGCGTCTGCCGCCGGGCAGGAAGAGAGCACCACAATTTAATCCGCGACATCAGCGGTCAATCCGCTTTGGGGCGGCCCTTGCGCGGTCCCCGGGGTCCCTTGCGGCGCCCCACGGATTCAGTTTACCTCCCAACTTGGCGTTGTACTCATCGCAGGCGCCGCGCAATCATTGGGAGATGACATGAACAAGTATGTCGCCGAGTTTCTCGGCACTGCGGTTCTGGTGCTGTTCGGCTGCGGCTCGGCGGTGCTGACGGGCTATGTGAGCGCGCCGATCGGCATGCTCGCCATCGCCTTCGCCTTCGGCCTGGCGGTGACGTCCATGGCCTATGGCATCGGCCACGTGTCCGGCTGCCACATCAATCCGGCGGTCACCGTCGGCGTGTGGGCGGCGGGCCGCATTCCCGCGCGGGAGGTGCCGCTCTACTGGCTCGCCCAGGTGCTGGGCGGCATCGCCGGAGCCGGCATTCTCTACATCGTCGCCTCGGGCAAGCTCGCCGGCTTCGATGCCGCCACCGCCGGCCTCGGCCAGAACGGCTGGGGCGAGGGCTATGGCGGAGGCTATGGGCTCGGCGCGGCCATCGTAGCGGAGCTGGTGGGCACCTTCGTGTTCCTGGTGGTGATCCTCGGCTCCACCTCCAAGGCCGGCATCACCCAGGCCGCCGGCCTCGCCATCGGCCTGTCGCTGGTGATGATCCACATCGTCTTCATTCCGGTGACCGGCGTGTCGGTGAACCCCGCCCGCTCCATCGGCCCGGCGCTGTTCGTGGGCGGCAAGGCCCTGAGCCAGCTCTGGCTGTTCATCGCGGTGCCGCTCGTGGGCGCCTTCCTCGCCGGCCTGCTGTTCAAGCTGAAGGTGCTGGAAGACTGACCCTCCCGGCATGAAAAAGGGGGATGCGCCATCGGCGCATCCCCCTTGGTGTCCGGCTGCGACGTCACTCGGCCGCGGCAGCCGTCGCGGCCTTGGCGGCGCGGGCGGCGCGCACCCCGGCGCCATACTCCGGGTGCACCTGATCGAACAACGCGATCTGCCGCGCCGCGATCTCCTCGGGGATGCCCGCCATGGCGTCCGCGAGATTGGAGAACAGGCGGGCGCGCTGGGCGGCGTCGAACAGCTCGAACAGCGCCCGTGGCTGGCTGAAGTCGTCATTGCCGGCGCGGTGGTCGTAGCGCGCCGCGTCACCCGAGATCTTCAGCGGCGGCTCGGCGAAGGCGGGGTCCTCCTTGGCGCCGTTGAAGGAGTTGGGCTCGTAATAGGCGTCCGTGCTCCCGCTCGCCTGCGGGAAGAAGCGCATGGCGCCGTCCTTATGGTAATTATGCACCGGGCACTTGGGCGCGTTCACCGGCAAATGCTCGTAATGGGTGCCGAGCCGGTAGCGGTGGGCATCCGCATAGGAGAACACCCGCGCCTGGAGCATCTTGTCCGGCGAGAAGGAGATGCCGGGCACGATGTTGGAGGGCGAGAAGGCGACCTGCTCGATCTCGTTGAAATAGTTCTCCGGGTTGCGGTTCAGCTCCAGCACGCCGATATCGATCACCGGATAGTCCTTGTGCGGCCACACCTTGGTGAGGTCGAACGGATTGTAGGAGGTCTTCTCCGCGTCGAGCTCGGGCATCACCTGCACCTGTACCGTCCACTTGGGGAAGTCGCCGCGGGCGATGGCGCCGAACAGGTCCTCCTGGGTGGATTCGCGGGTCTTGCCCACCACTCCGGCGGCCTCCCCATTGGTCCAGTGCCGGTGACCCTGCCGGGTCTTGAAGTGGAACTTCACCCAGAAGCGCTCGTTTTCGGCATTGATGAACGAATAGGTGTGCGAGCCGTAGCCGTTCATGTTGCGCACGCCCACGGGTAGGCCGCGATCCGAGAACAGGATGGTCACCTGGTGCAGGCTCTCGGGCGAGAGCGACCAGAAATCCCACATGGCCGTCGGCGAGCGCAGGTTGGTCTGCGGGTGGCGTTTCTGGGTGTGGATGAAGTCCGGGAACTTGTAGGGGTCGCGGACGAAGAACACCGGGGTGTTGTTGCCCACGAGGTCCCAATTGCCCTCCGGCGTGTAGAATTTCAGCGCGAAGCCGCGCACGTCGCGCTCGGCATCCGCCGCGCCCAGCTCGCCGGCGACGGTGGAGAAGCGGGCGATCATGGGCGTCTGCGCGCCGGGCTGGAGCGCCTTGGCCTTGGTGAAGCGGGAGATGTCGCCGGTGATGGTGAGGGTGCCGTGGGCGCCCCATCCCTTGGCGTGCACCACGCGCTCGGGAATGCGCTCGCGGTTCTGGTGCGCCAGCTTCTCGACGAGCTGGTAGTCCTGCATCAGCACCGGGCCGCGGGCGCCGGCGGTGAGGGCGTTCTGGTTGTCGGCGACAGGGGCGCCGGCGGTGGTGGTGAGGGTCGGTCGGCTCATGCGTCTCTCCTCGCTTCGGGCCCGTGGGGCGTCAGGCTGGGATCGGGCTTCAACATGGCTTCATTCCACGACAGGAACAAAGCGGATTGCATGGCGGTGACCGGAAGATAATCCGATCGCACGCTCTCGCAGGGTCAGATTCGCGTGATGGTGCAAGTGGCGCGGTGGGCGATGCCCGCCGGCTCATGCGCAGCCGCCCCGTGGTGAAGCGCCCGCGCCGGTGGGTGCGGCGCCGGGCGCCGGCGCGAGAGGGGGGGCGAGCAAGAGCATGAAGCGGCACCCGCATGGCGCCGCGACGTCAGGTTCAGGCCGGCAGGCGGAAATGCAGCTCCCAGCACCCGCCGACGCGCTGGACGCGCAGGTCGGGCGCGAGCTGGGTGATGAGGTAGCCCGCAAGCTGCGCGGTAAGATCGGGATTTTCCAGCAGGTCCTCGGCGGTGGGCGGTCGGTTCGCCAGCGGAGGGGCCGTGCCCTGGTAGCGCAGCATCACGTCGAAGATGACATCGTTGTAGCTGGTGGTCACCTCGATCATGGGGTGCTCGCGATCGACGAAATCCCGTCCGAGAAGGTCGATCGCCTGCCATGCCACATGGGCGGCGTGCTGGACCACATCGACCCGCACGCCCCAGCGCCCGCCCTCGGATTCCAGGAACGCGGCCACCTCGTCGTGGGTGGCGGCGCTGGCCGGAAAGTGGCGCACCACCTGGCGCCGGGTGCCGATGCGGAAAATGGCGATGAGCGTCACGGTCACCAGCATCGACACCGCGAACGCGGAAAAGGTGATGAGGCGCAGCTCGGGAAAGTGCCCTTCGATCAGCGCCCGCAAGGGCTCGTAGGCCATGGCGGTCACGAAGCCCATGCCGATGGCGAGCACCTTGCGCGCGTCGAGCACCCGGCTCGCCACCAGCTGGAGGCCGTTCACCGTGGTGAAGGTGGCGAGGAACAGGAACAGCGCGCCGGTCACCGCATCCGGCAGCACGATCCAGAAGCCGACGATCTTCGGCAGCACCGAGCACAGGATCAGCAGGCCGCCGGTCCAGAAGGCGAGGGTACGGGCGGTGCAGCCCGAGGCGGAGGCGAGCGCCACGGCGCCGCCCGAGGCCACCATGGGCAAGGCGTTGAGCGCGCCGGCGAGCACGTGCATCACCCCCTCGGCGCGGATGCCCCGGCCGATGGAGACGAGATCCGGCCCCTTCCAGTCGCGGTCGTTGTTGCGCTGGGCGATGGTCTGCACGCCGATCGAGGTCAGGGCGAAGACGAAGCCGGTGACCACGAACGGAACGATGGGCCCCATCTGGAAGTCCCAGCCGAACAGCGGCAGGTGCGGGAAGCTCACCCAGGAGGCGTCCCGGACCACCTCGATCTCCTGCGGATCGAGCATATCCGTGGCGGCGGACACGAGGAAGCCCACGGCAAGGCCGATGAGATTGGTGAACAGCCGCAGCCAGCTGCGCACGTAGACGTGCAGGATGATGAGGGTCGCCAGCGTCAGCAGCGCGATCCAGACATGGGCGGCGGGATGGTCCACCGGCGCGTTGAAGATCAGCACCAGCCCCTGCTGGCCGAGGCCCACGCCGATCAGGAACACCGCGAACCCCGCCACCTCGATGGTGAAGATGCCCCGCAGGCGCACGATCACGAACGAGAACAGGATCTGCGTCACGCCCACCACCGCCACCATGGTGAAGTTCTGGGCGAGGTTAAGCCCGGCGGAGGAGGCGTAGATCAGCGCCGGAATGGCGGCGGTGGTGCACTGGAGCGGGTAGAACAGCCCGGCGCCGAGGCCGAACCGCCCGAGCCCCTGGAGAATCACCACGACGCCGCCGCAGAACAGCGTCGTCGCCGACAGGTCCAGGAACTGCTGGGTGCTCAGGCCGAGCCGCGTGGCCGCAAGGCCGGGCACGCCCAGCAGGGCCACGAGGAACGCCATCTGCTGCAGCGCCGACAGCAGCGCGAACCGCACCGGCGGCACGTCGTTGACGCCGTAGACGAGGTTTTCCGGCTTACGCATGGGGCCGCCGCCGCTTAAGGGCAATTCCCGCAGAAATGTGTGAGGTTCCGCGAAAGGAATTGCGACAAACCAAAAACCTGGGATCGTTTCCGCGTTTCGCGGAAACACGGAAGCGATCTCAGGTGACGGGAAGAAGCGGCGTGCCCGGCGCGTCGGTCGCCCACAGGTCGCCGCTGTCGAGGTCGAACCACCAGCCGTGCAGCCGGAGCGTGCCCGCCTCCACCCGCTCGCGCACCCAGGGATAGGTCATGAGATTGTCCAGCGAGCCGAGGACGGAGGCGCGCTCGGCGAGGTAGGGCACCTGCTTCAGGTGGTCGAGCGACATCTCGCGGGAGCCGCCCTCCGCGCTCTCGTCGGGGATGTGGAGCCGGCTCGCGGCCAGCGCCATCTCCACCCAGGGGCCGACGAACTCGCGCGGCGGGCGCTCGCCGCCGGCGGTGGCGAGCATGGCCTGGATGCCGCCGCAGCGGGCATGGCCGAGCACCACGATATGGTCCACGCCGAGGTCGCGCACCGCATATTCCAGCGCCGCGCCGGTGCCGTGCAGGCCATCGTCCGGCGCGTAGGCCGGCACGAGATTGGCCACGTTGCGCACCACGAACAGCTCGCCCGGCCCCGCGCCGGACAGCAGCGCCGGGTCGACCCGCGAATCCGAGCACGAGATCATGAGTGTCGCCGGGCTCTGGCCCTTCTGGGCGAGGCGCGCCATCAGCTCCGGAGCGTCCTCGTAGAAGCGCGTCTTGAAGCGGCGGATCCCTTCAACGAGATGGGAAATGTCACGGCACCCCTGCCCTTCGGGATGCTCATGGTCATGATGGGATCCCTCGTCCGTCACAAGCCCCTCCTCGCCCGCGGCTCTGTGGCCGGTCCCCTTCCGCGCGCACGGCGGAAGCCTGTGCTTTTCGTACTGGAATTGCCGCATTGCGGGAAGAGCCAAAGCCAGCCCGCGGCGCTCCCGGCGGCGCGGGAAAGCAGCTTCCGGCGCGACGCTATGAAGGGCGCGGCCGGCGGCGTCATCCGCGCGGCGCAGGTGACCGCGCCGGGCCAATCCGGCGCCGCCTTCCGAGGAAAAGATGACGGAGGCCGGCGCGCGGGCCTCGGGGTGTCCCTACCCCGCTCCCCCCGGCGGCTCTGCGGCGGCGGCGCCCGAAGCCCCGCATGGCGCCGTTTCCCACCCGAGCGGAGCGCGCGCGCCGTGCGCCGCCTTGCCTTGCCGGTCGTTCGCGGCTAAGCCGCCGGGGCGGGCGGCGCAGCGCCCGCCGCCCAAACAGGCGGGGCTCCGGCCGGCATCCGCGCCGGACCGCCGCCCCGCCGCGAGGACCCGATGGCTCAGGACGGACTTTCCTATCGCGATGCGGGAGTCGACATCGACGCCGGCAATCGCCTCGTCGATCTCATCAAGCCGCTGGTGAAGGCCACCGCCCGCCCCGGCGCGGACGCCGACATCGGCGGGTTCGGCGGCATCTTCGACCTGAAGGCCGCCGGCTATGCCGACCCGCTGCTGGTGGCCGCCACCGACGGCGTGGGCACCAAGCTGAAGATCGCCATCGAGACCGGGGTGCACGACACCATCGGCATCGACCTCGTGGCCATGTGCGTGAACGATCTGGTGGTGCAGGGCGCCGAGCCCCTCTTCTTCCTGGACTATTTCGCCACCGGCCGGCTGGCGCCGGACGTGGGCGCGAACATCGTGGCCGGCGTCGCCCGCGGCTGCCGGGAATCGGGTTGCGCCCTGGTGGGCGGCGAGACCGCCGAGATGCCCGGCATGTATGCCGACGGCGACTATGACCTCGCCGGCTTCGCGGTGGGCGCGGTGGAACGCCACGGCCTCCTGCCCCGGCCGGATGTCGCGCCCGGCGACATGATCCTCGGCCTCGCCTCGGCGGGCGTGCATTCCAACGGCTATTCGCTGGTGCGCCGCGTCGTCGAGCGCGCGGGCCTGCCCTGGGACGCCCCGGCGCCGTTCGCCCCCGAGGCGAGCCTCGGCAAGGCCCTGCTCACCCCCACCCGGCTCTATGTGAAGAGTACGCTCAAGGCCATCCGCGCCACCGGGGCGGTGAAGGCGCTCGCCCACATCACCGGCGGCGGCATCACCGAGAACCTGCCGCGTGTGCTGCCCAAGGGCACCGTCGCCCGCATCGACCTCGCCAATCTCATCGTGCCGCCGGTGTTCCGCTGGCTGGCCACCGCCGGCAATGTGGAGGGCGAGGAGATGCTGCGCGCCTTCAACTGCGGCGTGGGCATGGCCGTGGTGGTGCCGGCGGACCTGGAGGAAAAGGTGGCGGACACCTTCGCCGATGCCGGCGAGACCGTGCTGCGCCTCGGCGCCATCGAGCCCGCGGCCGACCCGGACGCGGCGCCCCGCGTGGTCTATGACGGCGCCGCCGACTTCGGATTTTCGGCATGACCCGTCAGGAACGCGCCGTTCCCGCCCGCCGGCGCGCGGCGGTGCTGATCTCCGGGCGCGGCTCCAACATGGCGGCGCTGGTGCGCGCCGCCGCCGCGCCGGACTTCCCGGCCGAGATCGCCCTGGTGCTCTCCAACCGCGCCGACGCCGCCGGCCTCGACTTCGCCGCGGCCCACGGCATCCCCACCCGCGTGCTGAGCCACAAGGGCTTCGCCGATCGCCTCGCCTTCGACGCGGCGCTGGACGGCCTGCTGCGGGAGGAGGGCATCGAGATCGTGTGCCTCGCCGGCTTCATGCGCCTGCTCACCCCCTGGCTGGTGGAGCGCTGGCGCGACCGGATGATCAACGTCCACCCCTCGCTGCTGCCCAGCTTCAAGGGCCTTCACACCCATGAGCGGGCGCTGGAGGCGGGGGTGCGGGTGCATGGCTGCACCGTCCACTTCGTGCGCGCGGAGATGGACGAGGGCCCCATTATCCTCCAGGCGGTGGTGCCCATCGAGCCGGGCGACACGCCGGACCTGCTGGCCGGCCGGGTGCTGACCCAGGAGCACGTGATCTACCCCAAGGGCCTGGAGCTGCTGGCCGCCGGCCGCCTCAGCGTGGCCCACGAGCGGGTGGAGATCGCCGGGGTCGAGAGCGGCCTGAAGCCGCTGATCGCGCCGAAGGTCTGAGCCGCGCGAGCCCGCCGGCCGGCGGGACGCGGCCCATCGCGGCATTCCGCGCGCCGCCAGCCGGGGCGCGAAGTGACCGGGCATGCGCCCGGCGCGCCGCTGCCTTATTCCGCCGCCACCCTGGCGAGGCGCACGCGGTTGTCGTGGAAGGCGGCGCCGCCCACCGGCGCCACCGGGTCCGCGCCCGTGAGGGTGTTGATGCCGCGCCCCTCCCGGTGGGCGCGGTTGGGCTGGATCTGCTCCGACACCACCACCCCGCGTCGCAGCCCCGCGAACAGGCGGGCGCGCAGCAGCACCCGGCCGCGGGCGCTTTCCACCGCCACCATGTCGCCCTCCGCGATCCCCTCGGCCTCGGCATCCTGCGGGTGGATGAGCAGGGCGGGCGGACCCTCCCGCCCGGCGGAGGTGGCGGTTTCGGTGAAAGTGGAGTTCAGGAAATTGCGGGCCGGCGCCGTCACCAGCCGATAGGGATGCGCGGCGGTCGCCTCCTCGGTCACCGCCCAGTGGTCCGGCAGGGCCGGCATGTCCGCCACCGGCCCGAACTTGCCCGGCGCCGCGAAATTCAGCCCCGCCCAGTCCGCCGCGAAGTGGAAGCGCCCGTCGGCGTGGCCGAAGCCGTCCAGGAAGTGGGCCTGCGCGAACGGCGGCGCCACATCCAGGAAGCGCGCCGCCTCCAGCCCGTCGAGCGTGCCGCGCCCGCTCGCCCGCAGGGTCCAGTCGATCAGCTCCCGCGGGCTCATGCCGAAGCCGGGGTGGACCGCCCCCACCCGCGCCGCAAGCGCGCCGATCACCTCATGGTTGGAGCGGCATTCGCCGGGCGGCTCCACCAGCTTCGGCCCGAGCAGGATGTGGGGGTGGCCGCCGGCCTGGTAGAGGTCGTCATGCTCGGTGAACATGGTGGCCGGCAGCACGATATCCGCCATGCGCGCGGTATCGGTCAGGAAATGCTCGTGCACGGCCACGAACAGGTCCTCGCGGGAGAAGCCGGCGCGCACCTTCTCCTGGTCGGGCGCCACCGCCATGGGATTGGTGTTCTGGATCAGCATGGCCTTCACCGGCGGCCCGCCCGCGAGCGCCTCCGCATCCCCGGTCAGGATCGGCCCGATGCGCGACTGGTCGAGGGCGCGCACGGCGGCATCGCGCATGTCGAGCCCCTCGATCATGGTCTTGTTCCAGCCGTAGATGCCGGACATGGAGTGCACCGCGCCCCCGCCCTCGTGCTGCCAGGCCCCGCTCACCACCGGAATGGAGGCCACCGCGTGCATGTTCACCGCGCCGTTGCGCGTGCGTGAGACGCCGTAGCCGATGCGGAAGAAGGCGCGCGGTGTGGTGCCCACCAGCCGCGCGTAAGCCTCGATCTCCGCCTCCGGAAGGCCGGTGAGCGCGGCGGCCCAGGCGGGGCCGCGCCCCTTCAGGTGCGCTTCCAGCGCCTCGGTGTCGCGGGCGTAGCGGTCGAGATAGGCGCGGTCGGCGAGGCCGTCGCGGAACAGCACATGCATCACCGCGCAGGCGAGCGCCCCATCGGTGCCGGGGCGGATGAGGAGGGGAATGTCCGCCTGCTCCATGGTGGGCGTGCGGTATACATCCACCACCGCGATCTTCGCGCCCCGCTCCTTGCGGGCGCGCACGGCGTGGGTCATCACGTTCACCTGGGTCGCCACCGCATTGGTGCCCCACAGGGTCACGAGATCCGACACCGCCATCTCGCGCGCGTCGGCGCCGGAAATGCGGCCCGCCCCGGCGAGGTAGCCGCTCCAGGCCGGGTTGACGCAGATGGTGGAGAAGAAGCGCGAATAGCCCTTGGCGTGGGTGAGCCGGTTGATGCCGTCGCGCATCACGAGGCCCATGGTGCCCGCGTAGAAATAAGGCCACACCGATTGCGCGCCGTGGGCGTGCTCGGCCGCGAGCAGCGCCTGCGCCACCCGGTCCAGCGCCTCGTCCCAGGAGATGGGCCGGAACTGGCCGGAGCCCTTGGGCCCGGTGCGCAGGAGCGGAGTGGTGAGCCGGTCGGGGTGGTTGGCGCGCTCGGCGTAGCGGGCGACCTTGGCGCAGACGACGCCCGCCGTGTAGCTGTTGTCCTTCGCCCCCCGGATGCGGCCGATGCGGCCCGAAGGCGCGATCTCCACCTCCAGCGCGCAGGTGGAGGGGCAATCGTGCGGGCAGGCGGAAGCGCGGACGGTGGAGCGCTCCTGTGAGTGTGCCGAAGACGGGGCGGACAGCGGGGCGACGCGGGTGTTCATGGCTCGAACTTTAGCCCTGGAGCATTTTCAAGCGAAGTGGGTACCGGTTCGCGTGAAGAAAATGCGTGGCGTCGGTAACCGAGAATGATTTTTCACGCGCCGCCGCAAAGCCTTGAGGCGGCTCTGGCGCCCTCAGGCCGCTTCGCGGGAGGCCGCGCGGCGGCGCAGGAGGAGGCCCGCCGCCACCACGAGGGCGGCGCCGGCGATCCCCGCCACGTAATGGGGCAAGGCGGCCGGGTGGAGACCGTGCTCGTTCTCCACCACCAGGGCCGGATCGAGGCGGGCGAAGAGGTCGAGCACGAACACGTCGCGCACCATCATGTCGCCGGCGATCCAGCCGAGCAGCGCCGCGCCGGCCCAGATGAGCAGCGGGAAGCGCTGCAGCAGGCCGAGCAGCACCTGCGCCCCGAACACGATGAGGGGGATGGTGAGCAGCAGGCCGAACACGAACAGCTCGGCATGGCCGCGCGCGGCGGCGGCCACCGCCACCACATTGTCGAGGCTCATCACCGCATCGGCGATGGCGATGGTGCGCACGGCCTTGAACAGGGTATCGGCGGCCTCCACCTCCTGGCCGTCGTCCTCCTCGCCGGTGGCGAGCTTGATGGCGATCCAGAACAGCAGCAGCGCGCCCAGCACCTTCAGCAGCGGCACGCCCAGCAGCACCGAGACCGCGAGCGCGAACACGATGCGCAGCACCACCGCCGCCGCCGCGCCGAGCAGGATGCCCCACTTGCGCTGCGCCTTCGGCAGCGAGCGGCACGCGAGGGCGATCACCACGGCATTGTCGCCGGAGAGCAGCAGGTCGATCCAGATGATCTGCAGCAGCGAGAGCCAGAAGGTGGGGGAAGAAAGGTCCATGAACGTGTCCCGTCGGTTCCGCGAGGGTCCGATCGCTTCGGAGAGCCGGCGGGGCGCCGGTCTCGGCATCCGGGCGAAAGGCCCGGCCGGGCGGAGGGGCTGCGGGTTTCGGGCGGCGGGCGGGCGAGGGCCCGTCCTGCGTCGCCTGCGGCGGGTGTCTTAAGGTGAAGCGCCGGTGGCGTCCAGAGCGTTTTCGAGCGAAGTGGAAACCCGTTCGCGTGAAGAAAACGCGTCAACTCAGGAATCTGGAGCGGCGGGCGCCGGAAGCGGCCGGGCCGCGGGGATGTGATGGCGGCGCGGGCCGGGCCCGCGATGGCCGGAGACGAGGGGAGCCCGGCCGTCCGGAGCCGGGCTCCCCGCCGGCATCAGCCGACGATCTCGTTGCCCGCGAAGAACTGGGCGATTTCCACCGCGGCGTTCTCGATGCTGTCGGAGCCGTGGGCGGAGTTGGCCTCGATGGACTCGGCGAACAGCTTGCGGATGGTGCCCTCGGCCGCATTGGCCGGGTTGGTGGCGCCCATCACGTCACGGTACTTGGCGACGGCGTTCTCGCCTTCCAGCACCTGCACCACCACCGGGCCGGAGGTCATGAAGGCCACGAGCTCACCGAAGAAGGGACGCTCCTTGTGGACGGCGTAGAAAGTCTCGGCCTGGGCCTTGGTCATCAGCACGCGCTTCTGCGCGACGATGCGCAGGCCAGCCTTCTCGATCACGGCGTTCACGGCGCCGGTGAGATTGCGACGAGTCGCGTCGGGCTTGATGATCGAGAAGGTGCGCTCGATCGCCATGGGGATCGTCCTGTCTTTGATGGGAGGGATATGCCGCGCCGTTGCGCGATGGCGCGGCTCTTAGCAGGGGCGCCCGCGCCGGGCAAGGGAGCCCGGCGCATGGGAGGCCGGCTCCCCCGTTCAGGGGCGCGGCAGGGCCGGCGCCTCGGTGTCGCGCAGGATGGCGCCGATGGCGCGGTCCACCGCCAGCGCCGCCGGGAACGCCACCGGCACCCCCAGCACCCGCGGCCAGAACAGGGGCTCCTTGATGGCCCCCAGGAACTGCGCCGCCGCCAGCGTGGGATCGAGCCCCGGCGAGAGCCGGCCATGGGCCGCGAGCACCTCGAAATAAGCGGAAAGGCCCTTCACCGCCGGCTCCTTGCCGGCCGCGAAATAGGCCTGCGACAATTCTGGGAAGCGCGGCGCCTCGGCGATCACGAGGCGCAGCAGGGGGATCACGTCCGGCCGGTCCCAATGGGCCTGGAGGCGCTCCACATAAGCGGTGAGCACCGCCCTGGGGTCTTCTTCCGCATCGCCCGGCAGCGGTGGCGCGCGGCGCAGATGCGACCACGCCGCGTCGATCACCGCCGCGAACAGGTCCGCCTTGCCGGAAAAGTGGTGGTAGAGCGTGCGCTTGGACACGGGCGCGGCCGCCGCCACCGCGTCCATGGACGTCCCCTCATAGCCCCGCTCCAGGAACAGGAGACGGGCCGCCGCGCGGATGCGCTCCACCGCCCCGCGTCGCCCGCCGGAGGGCTGTGCGGACAGACCCTCCCCCGCGTGGACGGCCCCCGGCGCCTCGGCGCGCGGGCCACGGCCCTCCTCCGGCGGCGCCTCCTCGTGGCGGCGCCCGGCCGGGGCCTCGGGCGCCTGCTGGCGGGTCTTCTCCATCTCTGCTGATCCGGTCGCCTTCACTGCGGCTTTGGCGCGCGGCCGCGCGCACGGTGGCGCGGCCCGCCGTTGACAAAGTAAACGGTACGGTATAGTTTACATTCCTGTCGGATGCTCTCGCGCACCGGCACCCCATCCCCTGAGACATGAGGTCCCGCCATGGACCATCCCCTCCTGAACCAGCGCCCGCTCGGCCGCTCCGGCATCACCGTGTCCGCCATCGGCCTCGGCTGCATGGGCATGTCGGAATTCTACGGCCCCAGCGACGATGCGCAATCTCTGGAAACCCTCGCCGCCGCGCTCGACCTGGGCATCACCTTCCTCGACACCGCCGACATGTACGGAGTCGGCGCCAACGAGCGCCTTCTCGGCCGCTTCCTGAAGGGACGCCGCGACGAGGTGGTGCTCGCCACCAAGTTCGGCAACGTGCGCGGGCCCAATGGCGAGCGCCTCGGCGTGGACGGCAGCCCGGCCTATGTGCAAAGGGCCTGCGAGGCCAGCCTGGGGCGGCTCGGCATCGACACCATCGACCTCTATTATCAGCACCGGGTGGACCCCCAGACCCCCATCGAGGAGACGGTGGGCGCCATGAAGGCGCTGGTGGAGGCGGGCAAGGTGCGCTTCCTCGGCCTTTCCGAATGTTCGGTGGAGACCCTGCGGCGCGCCCATGCCGTGCACCCCATCACCGCCGTGCAGACCGAATACTCCCTGTGGAGCCGCGAGCCCGAGGCCGGGATGCTCCAGGCCTGCCGCGAGCTGGACGTCGCCTTCGTGGCCTATTCGCCCCTGGGGCGCTCCTTCCTCACCGGCGCGGTGACCTCGCCGGACGCCCTGGCGGCGGACGACTTCCGCCGCGCCAACCCGCGCTTCTCGGGGGAGGCATTCGCCCGCAACCGCGCGCTGGTGGAGAAGCTCGCCGCCTTCGCGGCGCAGCGGGGCGCCACCTCCGCCCAGATCGCGCTCGCCTGGATCCTCGGCAAGCAGGACCACGTGATCCCGATCCCCGGCACGCGGCGCATCAAGTATCTGAAGGAAAACGTCGCGGCCGCGGCGATCCGCCTGACGGCGCAGGAGATCGCCGCCCTCGACGCTCTGTTCCCGCCCGAGGCGGTGGCCGGCACCCGCTATGCCGCCCCCGCCATGGCGGGCCTCGGCCTCTGAGGCGAGGCCGGGAAAGAGGCCGGCGCCTTCCGGCCCGCGGCCGCGCGCCGCTGCGGAGCCGGGGCATGTCCGATGCCCCGGCGCGTCTCAGCCGTGGCGCCGGCGCACCAGCACCGCGCCCTCGAACTCGAACACGAGGTCGCCGTGCTGGTTGGTGCCGGTGTTGTGGGAGCGCACCACGCCCCATTCCGGCTTGCTGCGGCTCGCCGTCTTCTCCGTCACCTCGGTGGTGTAGGTGATGGTGTCGCCGGCATAGACCGGCTTCAGCCACCGCATGTTGCGGAAGCCCGGCGAGGCGCCGGCGGCGCGCACCGGCCGTCCCTCGGCGATGGAGCGGGTCTGGTAGTCCATCAGGCACTTCATCCAGGTGGCCGCCGTGTGCCAGCCGGAGGCGCACAGGGCGCCGAAGGGCGAGCGCCGGGCCGCCTCCTCGTCCACATGGAAGGGCTGGGGATCATAGACCGTCGCGAAGGCGATGATCTCGTCGCGGGTGAAGGTGTGGCTGCCGAGGGTGGCGGAAAGGCCGATCTCGACGTCTTCGAAATAGTTCATGCGAGACGCGCCCCCGGATTGCGCCGTGCGATCATGATGACGCAGGTCTGGTCCACCACCGCCGTCTTGTCCGGCCGCACCAGCTCGAAGCGGAAGGTGACGAGGCCCATCTCCGGCCGGCTCTTGGAGGTGCGGGCCTCCAGCACCGTGCGGCGCAGGGTCAGCGTATCGCCCGGCCGCACCGGGGCGAGCCAGTTGTTCTCCGTCACGCCAGGAGAACCGAGGCCGGCGGTGCGCAGCAGGAAGCCGTCGCAGACCAGCCGCATCAGGATGGCGCAGGTGTGCCAGCCCGAGGCCGCGAGCCCGCCCAGCACCGATTTCGCGCCGGCCGCGGCGTCGATATGCATGGGCTGGGGGTCGAACTCCCGCGCGAAGGCGACGATCTCCGCCTCGGTGAGGGTGTGGGACCCGAACGTCTTCACCTCACCGACGATGAAATCCTCGAAGAAGAAATCCGCCAACACGCGCCTCCCCTGTTTGCGCCGATCCAAGGGGAGGATGACGCAAACGTCAAGCTGCCGTGGGGAAGAGCGTGAACGCCCGCCGGTCCGTACCATGGTCGGAAGGCGGGCCGAAGGCGCCGCCGGGCCCATCGACACCCATGGCGGCCAGGCCGGCGAATCGGCGGGCAGGCATGGCGCCCGGACAGGAAAAGCCGTGCCGCGGAGCAGCGCCTCACGGCGCGGCGGCAATCTCCACGGCGCCGTCAGGCGCCATGTGGCGCAGCTCGAAGGACATCACCTCGGTCCCGTCGGCGCGCTGCGCGCTGTTGCGGCGGCGCACGATGGTCCAGCCCGGCCGGCTGCCGCTCGGCCGCGCCTCCACAACCTCGGTGAGGAAGAGGAGGGTTTCGCCCGCATGGACGGGCGCGGTCCACTCCAGGGCCCTCAGGCCGAAGCCCACCCCCACCGGCGAGACGACGCGCGGATGGTCCGGCGGCAAGGGGGGCGCCCCCTCGTCGCCCATCGCCTCCACCGGCCCGAGGGCGCGCACGAACAGGCCCATCCAGACGCACACCACGTGCCAGCCCGCGGCCACGAGGCCGCCGAAAGGCGACTGGCGCGCCGCCTCGGCGTCCACATGGACGGCCCTGGGGTCGAACGCGCCGGCGAAGCGGGTGATCTCCGCGGCCGTGAAGGTGAAGCGGCCGATCTCCCGCGCCGGCGCCATCCCCCGCCCCGTCAGTTGGCGAAGCGGAAGTGCAGCACGTCGCCGTCGGCGACCACGTAGTCCTTGCCCTCCAGGCGGAAGCGCCCGGCCTCGCGGGCGCCGCTCTCGCCCTTGAACTTCACATAGTCCTCGTAGGCCACGGTCTCGGCGCGGATGAAGCCCTTCTCGAAATCCGTGTGGATCACGCCCGCCGCCGCCGGCGCCTTGGTGCCGGCGGTGATGGTCCAGGCGCGCGCCTCCTTGGGGCCCACGGTGAAATAGGTGACGAGGCTGAGCAGCTCGTAGCCGGCGCGGATCACGCGGTTGAGGCCGGGCTCGTCCAGCTCGATGGCCTCCAGATATTCCTTCTGCTCCTCCGGCGGCAGCACCGCGATCTCGCTCTCGATCTTGGCCGAGACCACCACCGCCTTGGCGCCTTCCTCCTTCGCCCGCGCGAACACCTGCGCGGAGAGGGCGTTGCCCTCCTTGGCGGAGGCCTCCTCCACATTGCACACGTAGAGCACCGGCTTGGCGGTCATGAGGCCGAGCTGGGAGAACAGCTTCTCTTCCTCCGGCTTCACCTCGGCGAGGCGCGCGGGCTTGCCGTCGCGCAGCAGCACCAGGGCGCGCGTCATGAGGTCGAGGGTCTCCTTCGCCTCCTTGTCGGCGCCCTTGGCCTTCTTCTCCAGGGCCGCGGCGCGCTTCTCCAGGCTCTCGAGGTCGGCCAGCATCAGCTCGGTCTCGATGGTCTCGATGTCGTCCACGGGGGAGACCTTGCCGTCCACGTGGGTGACGTCGCCGTCCTCGAAGCAGCGCACCACATGGGCGATGGCGTCGCACTCGCGGATGTTGGCGAGGAACTGGTTGCCGAGCCCCTCGCCCTTGGAGGCGCCGCGCACCAGGCCGGCGATGTCCACGAAGGTGAGGCGGGTGGGGATGATCTGCCCCGAACCGGCGATCTGCGCCAGGGTGTCGAGGCGCGGATCGGGCACCGCCACGTCACCCACGTTGGGCTCGATGGTGCAGAAGGGATAGTTGGCCGCCTGCGCCGCCGCGGTCTGGGTGAGCGCGTTGAAGAGGGTCGACTTGCCCACGTTCGGCAGGCCGACGATGCCGCATTTGAAGCCCATGAATCAGGTCTCGAACGGTCGTGGCCGGAAGGGCGGGCCCGCATCCGGAGCCCGCGCCCTGCGGCCGAGGTGAAAATCTGCGCCGGAAGGCGCGCCGGGAATCTCGCCGCCGCTCTTAGAGCCTTTTGGCGCGAAGTGGAAACCGGTTCGCGCCTCGACACGGGCAGGCGCGGCGGATGGCGCCGAGGGCCCCGCGCGGAGAAGGTCAGCCCTTCTCGCCCACCCGCTTCTGGTCGCCGAAGCCCTGGGCGTCCATGAACAGGTGCGCGCGGTTCTGGAATTCGTCGGGACGGCCGGTCACCAGCAGGTCGGCATGGTCGGCGCAGGCGTCGCACAAGGCGTCGAGCCAGCCCTTCTCGCTCTTGGCGAAGTCGCCGAGCACGTAGGGCATCACCATCGCCTTGTCGCCGGGATGGCCAATGCCGAGCCGCACGCGCCAGTAATCGTTGCCGCACTGGGCGGTGATGGACCTCAGGCCGTTGTGGCCGGCGTTGCCGCCGCCCTTCTTGATGCGCAGCTTGGCCGGGGGCAGGTCCAGCTCGTCATGGAAGACGACGATGTGGTCGAGGGGGATCTTGAAGAAGCGCATGGCCTCGCCCACGGCGCGCCCGCTCTCGTTCATGTAGGTCTCGGGAAACAGGGCGATCACCTTCTCGCCGGCGATCTCCCCTTCCGCCGCCATGGACTGGAAGCGCTTGCGCAGCGGCCCCAGCCGGTGGCGCCGGCAGATGGCGTCGAGCGCCATGAAGCCGATATTGTGCCGGTTGCCGGCATATTTCGGGCCGGGATTGCCGAGCCCTGCGAACAGGAACATGAGGCGCCTCCGGCCCGAAACGTGTCAGATCATCTTGCGTCCGCGAAGAACCGGAAGGCCGATCAGGCCTTGGGCTCCTCGGCGGCCGGGGCCGCGGCGGGCTCGGGCGCAACGGTCGGCGCCACCACGGTGGCCAGGGTGTCGTCGCCGTGGCCGGCCCAGGTCACGCCTGCGGGGAGCTGCACCTTGGAGAGGTGGAAGATGTCGCCGAAATCGGCGCCGGTCAGGTCCACCTGCACGGACTCGGGGATGGCGTCGGCCGGGGCGTCGAGCTCCACCGCGTGGGCCACCACATTGAGGGTGCCGCCGGCCTTGAGCGCCGGGGAGGCCTCCTGGTTCACGAAGTGAACCGGCACTTCCACGGTCACGGTCGAGCCCTTGGACACGCGCAGGAAGTCCACGTGCAGCGGGAAGTCCTTCACCGGGTCCATCTGGTAGTCGCGCGGAATGACACGGTGCTTGGTGCCGTCCACGTCGATCTCGAACAGGGTGGTGAGGAAATGGCCGGCGTAGATGGCCTTGTTCGTCTCCTTGAAGTCCAGGGAGATCGTCACGGGCTCCTGCTTCTCGCCGTAGATCACGGCGGGCACGCGTCCGGCGCGGCGCTCGGCACGGGCGGCCCCCTTGCCGGCCCGCGGGCGCGCCACAGCCTTCAGTTCCTTGATGGCGGTCATGGCACTATTCGTCCTGAATTGGGGTTCGCAAAACGCCTGCGGCCGCAATCGCGGCCGCATGGCTCCGCGCGAAGGCACGCCTCCAGGGGGGCGCATGCCTCGTGCGAAGGCGCGCTTATAGCGGCGCCACGCCGCAAATGCAACAACGGCGCCGACCGGCAGGCTGCCGCGGCGGTTATCTGGACGGGCGGCGATTACCTGGGCGTTTCGCTCTGGCAGGCGGCGGGGCGGCCCTGGCCGAACCAGTTGCCGCACTTGTCGCAGGCGGACAGGCCGAGCGCGAGGCCGGCGACCAGGGTGAGGCGGACCAGGACGCGCATGGTTCCTCCGGGAACACGGGCCGCGAACGCCGCGGCGAAGCGGGCAGACCATAGAGCGTTTTCACGCGAAGTGGAAACCGGCCCGCATGAAGAAAACGCGTCAGCTCAATGCCCTGGAGGAAGTGCCCGTTTCCGGGCAATGTAGACATGCTCCGGCCGGTCCGGCGCAGGGGAAAGCCGCCCCGCGCGCGGACAACTCCCCGGCGCGAGCGGCCTCGGCCGGCATCCCGCCTGCCCCAGCGTCGTCCCTTGCGTCGTCCCTTGCCTCGCGCGGGCGCCCATGCCACGGTCGCGCACCCTTGCCGCGTCCGAGCTTCAAGACCCATCATGCTCTCCTCCCCGTCCCGCCCCGACCCCGGCGCATGGCCCCTGCCGGGCTATGTGGAGAGCCGGCTCGACCGCGCGGCCCATCATCGCGCCGATGCGGCCGCGCTGCGCGACCGGGCCGATGCCCGCGCCTATGCCTTCGGCGGCGAGCTGGTGGCGCTGAAGCCCGTCGCCGGACCGGAGGGAACGGACGAGCCGCGCCTCACCCTCCCGGAAGCCGCCTCATGGTGCGGCGGGGAGGCCCTGTTCCTGGGCATGGAAGGGGAAGCCCCGCGCTTCGCGCTCGCCTTCGATCCCGGCCGGCGGGAGGAGATCGAGGCCCAGGGCTTCAAGGTGGCGGACCTTCGCTCCATCGCCGCCGGGGGCCTTGTGGCGGCGGACCATCTCGGCCCCCTCGCCACCGGCAAGGCGCTCCTGGGCTGGCACGCCCGCCACCGCTTCTGCGCCAATTGCGGCGCGCCCACCCGCGTGGTGGAAGCCGGCTGGCGGCGCGACTGCCCCGGCTGCGGCGCTCAGCATTTTCCCCGCACCGACCCCGTCTCCATCATGCTGGTCGCCCGCGGCGACCACTGCCTGCTCGGCCGCGCGCCGCATTTCCAGCCGGGCATGTGGAGCTGCCTCGCGGGCTTCATCGAGCCGGGCGAGACCATAGAGGACGCGGTGCGGCGCGAGACCATGGAAGAGGCCGGCATCGCCGTGGGCCGCGTCTCCTACCATTCCTGCCAGCCCTGGCCGTTCCCCATGCAGCTCATGGTGGGCTGCCTCGCCGAGGCGACCTCCGACGCGATCACCATGGATGCCAGCGAGCTGGAGGGCGTGCGCTGGTTCTCCCGCGCGGAGACCGCCGCGCTCATGGACGGCACCCACCCCGAGGGGCTGTTCGCGCCCGCGCCGGCGGCCATCGCCCACCACCTCATCCGTGCATTCCTGGCGGGCGCGCGTGCCTGAGGCTGCCCGCGCCCCTTCCGCCCTGCGCCGGTTTCTGGACCGCGCCTTCCCGCCGCCCGGCGGCGGCCACCGCCATGGCCGGCGCCCCAACTCGCTCGTCTACGGCCTGAACGACCGGGTTCCGGCGCGCAGCCTCGCCGCCCTCGCCACCCAGCACGCCATGCTGGCGGTGACCTTCCTCATCTATCCCATCCTGGTCGCCGCCGAGGTCGGCCTGCCGCCGGACCAGACCCGCGCCATGCTCACCGCCTGCGCGCTCAGCATCGGCATAGCGACCGTGCTGCAATGCCTGCGCTCCCGGTTCGGCAGCGGCTATCTCGCGGTGCACATCCCCTCCCCCGGCGCCCTCCCGCTGGCGATCCAGGCGCTCACCCTCGGCGGGCTCGGGCTGATGGCGGCCACCACCTTCGCCGTGGGCGTGGCGCAGCTGTTCGTGGCCCGGCTGGCGCGCCCGCTGCGGGTGCTGCTGCCGCCGGAGGTGTGCGGCGTGGCGGTGACCATGCTCGGGGTCTCGCTCGCCGGGCCGGCCCTGCGCCGCGCCCTCGGCCTGGGCGCCGAGACGGTGGCGGTGGACGGCGCCGCGCTCACCGCCAGCGCCGCCACCCTGGGCCTCATCGTCGCCATCACGGTGTTCGCGCCGCGCGGGCTGAAGCTGTTCGCGGTGATGACCGGCGCCGGCCTCGGCTGGGCGCTGGCGGCGCTGCTGGGCGTGAGCCACCCCGATGCGGCGCGGATCATCGCCGAGGCGCCGCTCGTCGCCTGGCCGCAGCCCACCCTGCCGGACCTCCGGCTGGAGCCGAGCCTGCTGCCGCTCATGGCGCTGCTGGTGCTCATCAATCTGGTGGACGTGCTCTCCGTCACCGTCTCGCTCGAGCGCATGAACGATGCCGACTGGCGGCGGGCGGACATGCGGGCGGCGCAGCGCGCGGTCACGGCCTGCGGCATCGGCAACATGCTGAACGGGCTCACCGGCGGGTTCCAGTCGGGCCTGTCCTCATCCTCGGTGGGCCTCGCCTTCGCCACCCAGGCCACGGCGCGGGTCATCGGCATCGCCGCCGGCGTGCTCATCTGCGCCATCGCCTTCTTCCCGAAGGCGATCGTGGCGCTCACCCTCATCCCCTCGCCGGTGATCGGCGGCATCCTGCTTTACACCTCCGCCTATCTGGTGGTGGCGGGCATGGATCTCATCGTCTCCCGGCGCCTGTCGGAGCGGCGGGTGTTCATGGTGGGGCTTTCGGTGCTGGCGGGGCTCTCGGTGGCGCTGCTGCCGCTGAAGGGGCAGATCCCCGCCGTGCTCCAGCCCCTGTTCTCCACGCCGCTCACCCTGGCGGCATGCTGCGCCATCATCCTCAACATGGTGTTCCGCATCGGCATCGCCCGCGAGACGGGGGAGGAGGTGCCGGAGGGCGCCCACGCCTTTCCCTTCGCCCGCGACTTCCTGGAACGCCAGGGCGACCTGTGGGGCGCGCGGCGCGACGTGATCGCCGCCGCCATCCCCATCGTCGCCCAGGCGCTGGAGCTGGTCACCGACAGCGGGCTCGCGGAAGGGCCCGTGGAGCTGCGCGCCCGTTTCGACGAGGCGCACCTCGACGTCTACCTGCTCTATGACGGGGAGATCGTGCAGCCGCCGAAGGAGCGCCCCTCACCGGAGGCCCTGCTGGGCGACGCGCAGGAGGTGGCCGCCTTCACGGCCTACATGCTGCAGCGCCTCTCCGAGCACGTCCGCTTCGGCCGCAGCCAGGGCCGCGCGCGCATCGCCCTCAGGTTCGACCACTGAGACCGTCGGCTCCGGTCAAGGCCAGGGCCGACGGAATTCCGCTCAAACGGCGCGCCTTCAGAAGCCGTCGGCGCCCACCCGCACGGTGGCCCGGAACGGATGGGCCGGGTAGACGCCGAGAATCCGCATCTCGCGGGAGAAGAAGGCCAGCTCCTCCAGCGCCAGCTTCACGGAGCGCTGGTCCGGGTGGCCGTCCACGTCGGCATAGAACTGGGTGGCGGTGAAGTGCCCGTCCATCTGGTAGGATTCGAGCTTGGTCATGTTCACGCCGTTGGTGGCGAAGCCGCCCAGCGCCTTGTAGAGCGCCGCCGGCACGTTGCGCACGCGGAACACGAAGGTGGTCACCACCGGGCCGTCCTCGGCCGACGCCCACTCCCCGTTGCGCGCGAGCACGATGAAGCGCGTGGTGTTGTGCGCCTCGTCCTCGATGTTCTCCTTCAGGATGTCGAGGCCGTAGATCTCGGCCGCGAGGCGCGAGGCGATGGCGGCGCGGGTGATGTCCCCCGCCTCGGCGATCTCGCGGGCGGAGCCGGCGGTGTCGGCGCCGATGACCGGGGCCAGGGACAGCTCCGCGATGGCCTTGCGGCACTGGCCGAGAGCCATGACGTGGCTTTCCACCGTGCGGAGGGTGTCGAGGCGCGCGCCCGGCACCGCCATGAGCTGGTGCGAGAGCGGCAGGAAGTATTCGCCGACGATGTTGAGCCGCGACTGGGGCATCAGGCGGTGGATGTCGGTCACCCGCCCGGCCACCGAATTCTCGATGGGAATCATGGCGAGCTCCGCTTCCCCGCCCTCCACGGCGGCGAAGGCGTCCTCGAAGGTGGGGCAGGGCAGCGGCTCGTGATCGGGAAACGCCTCCCGGCACGCGATGTGGGAATTGGCCCCGGGCTCGCCCTGGAACGAGATGCGATGCATCCTCAACACTCACCTCCCGCGACGCTTCCTTGGGCGGAAGCCGCCTTGCCCGCTCCGGATGCGCGGGGATGTCCACCCCGAGCGGGACCCGATCCACTGTCATGACGCGCTGCGACGGGGCGCCGCGCCACCGCCGCCGTCCCGGCCCCGCGCCTGCCCGTCCGGATGCCGGAGCAGGAGCTGACGGAGCGCGCGAAAGCGTTGAAAGCCCGGCATCGGCGCCGTGCCGGCGCCCCCGTCCGAACCGCCCGCGACAGGCCGGTGACAGGTCGGGCGCGCGCGTCTTAATACGGGTTGCGCCGTTCCAATCAAAGTGCTTAGTGTCGCCCGGAATGCGCGGAGGGGGTCCGCGCGCCAAAAGAACACAGGGATAGGACGCACACCACCGCGCGCTGCCCATTTCGCGGGTCGGGATGCTCCAAAATCAAGGGCTTCGAGGGGCATAGCGCCGATGACCTTCTTTGAATTGAACAAAATCGCAGGTGCCGTCCTGGCCACCTTGGCCTTCGTGGTGGGCCTCGGGATCGTCTCCCAGGTCCTGTTCACGCCCGAGGCGCCGGCCCGTCCCGGCTTCGAGGTCGCGGTGCAGGACGCCAGCTCCGCTCCGGCCGCCAAGGTCGCCGAGCCCTCCATCGAGGAGCTGTTCGCCACCGCCTCGGTGGAGAAGGGCGCCACCGTCGCCAAGAAGTGCGCCGCCTGCCACAATTTCGCGGAAGGCGCCGGCGCCAAGGTGGGCCCGGACCTCTACGGCGTGGTGGGCCGCGATGTCGCCACCGTCGAGGGCTTCGCCTATTCCGCGGCCATGAAGGCCAAGGGTGGCAAGTGGACGCCGGAGGCCATCAACGCCTTCGTCACCAATCCGAAGGCCGCCGTTCCCGGCACCGCCATGGGCTTCGCCGGCCTGCCGAAGGCCGCGGACCGCGCCAACATCATCGCCTACCTGAACTCGCTGTCGCACACCCCACAGCCGCTGCCCACCGCCGCCAAGTAACTGCATGGGAGTGACGGCACGGTGACCGCACGAGAGTGACGGCACGGGCAAGCGCGTGACACGACGGCGCCGTCAGGCGTCGGGAAGCGCGGTGAGGAGGGGTTTCCGGGACAGCCCGGTTCACGCCTTTGTCAGCCGCTTCACACAAAAAAGGGCCGGTCCGCGAGGATCGGCCCTTTTTGTTGCCGCCGCGCGCGGGCACCCTGCCGGCGGTTCGAGGCCGGGCCTCCGGCCTTTCCCTCGTCGCGGACAGGCCCATAATCGGGTATCCCGATGAACAGCGGACCTGTCATCCGGAGTCGTCGATGCCCATGCTGCTCACCCGCCGTGCCTTCGCCCTCGCCACCGCCTTCGCACCGCTGCTCGCGGGCCGTGGGTTCGCCGAGGAGGCCGCCCCGGCGGGGAGCCCGGCGCCGGCGGGCGCGGGCGAGGGGCGGGTGTTCCACCACGGCCTGTCGCTGATGGGTACGCCCAAGTACAAGCCGGGCTTTCCCCATTTCGACTATGTGAACCCCGATGCGCCCAAGGGCGGCCTGCTGCGCCTCGCCGAGGACGGCGGCTTCGACACGCTCAACTTCGTCATCCCGCGCGGCAACCTCGCCAGCGGGCTCAGCCTCATCTACGACACGCTCATGACCGCCTCCTATGACGAGGTGGCCAGCGAATACGGCCTGATCGCCGAGGGGGTGAGCTATCCCGCCGATTTCTCCTCCGTCACCTACCGGCTGCGCGAAGGTGCGCGCTGGCACGACGGCACGCCCATCTCGGCCGAGGACGTGGTGTGGTCGTTCGAGGTGCTGGTGGCCAACAACCCCAACCAGAAATTCTACTATTCCCATGTGGTGAAGGCCGAGAAGACCGGCGCGCGGGAGGTCACCTTCACCTTCGACCAGGCCGGCAACCGCGAGCTGCCGCAGATCGTCGGCCAGTTCATGGTGCTGCCCAGGCACTGGTGGACCGGCACCGGCGCCGACGGCAAGCCGCGCGACATCACCCAGGGCACGCTGGAGCCGCCGCTCGGCTCCGGCGGCTACCGCATCAAGAGCGTGGTTCCCGGCCGTTCCATCGCCTTCGAGCGGGTGGAGGACTATTGGGGCAAGAACCTTGCCGTGAACATCGGCAAGGACAATTTCGGCGAGATCCGCTACGAATACTTCCGCGACGACACGGTGATGCTGGAAGCCTTCAAGGCCGACCAGTACGACTTCCGCGTGGAAAGCTCCGCCAAGAACTGGGCCACCGCCTACGACTTCCCCGCCCGCCGGGACGGACGGGTGATCCTGGAGATGTTCGAGAACCGTTCCTCGGGCGTCATGCAGGCCTTCATCCCCAACCTGCGGCGCGAGAAGTTCCAGGACCGCCGTGTGCGCCGCGCGCTCAACTACGCGCTCGACTTCGAGGGCATGAACCACGCCCTATTCTTCGACCAGTACAAGCGCATCTCCTCCTATTTCTCCGGCACCGAGCTCGCCTCCTCCGGCCTGCCGCAGGGCCGCGAGCTGGAAATCCTGGAGACGGTGAAGGGCGAGGTGCCGCCGGAG
Source organism: Xanthobacter albus (assembly GCF_043194895.2). NCBI lineage: Bacteria > Pseudomonadati > Pseudomonadota > Alphaproteobacteria > Hyphomicrobiales > Xanthobacteraceae > Xanthobacter > Xanthobacter albus. The sequence goes on from NZ_CM195532.1 coordinate 653,221, forward strand.
GTGTTCACCACCGCCTACGCCAACCCCGTGAGCGGCGACGAGGACGCCCGCCGCGCCAACCTGCGGGCAGCCGCGCAGCTCCTGAAGGAGGCCGGCTGGGAGGTGAAGAACCGCAAGCTGGTGAACGCCAAGGGCGAGCCCTTCACCATCGAGATCCTCATCGCCAGCCCCGCCTTCGAGCGGGTGGCGGTATTCTACAAACCGGCCCTGGAGCGGCTGGGCATCGCCGTCACCATCCGGCTGGTGGATTCCTCGCAATACATCAACCGCGTGCGCGCGCGGGACTTCGACATGATCGTCTCCGCCTGGGGCCAGTCGCTCTCGCCGGGCAACGAGCAGCGCGACTTCTTCGGCTCCGACGCCGCCGACCGCGAGGGATCGCGCAACTATGGCGGCATCCGCGACAAGGCGGTGGACACCCTCATCGACAAGGTGATCTACGCCACCGACCGCCCCGACCTCGTGGCCGCCACCCATGCCCTCGACCGCGTGCTGCTGTGGAACGAATATGTCGTCCCCGCCTGGACCTTGAACTTCACCCGCACCGCCCGCTGGAACCGCTTCTCCCATCCCGCCGAGCTGCCGGCCTATTCCTTCGCCTTCCCGGAGATCTGGTGGTTCGATGCGCAGAAGGCGGCCGCCATCGGCCCCGCCAAGTGAGGAGCCTGCGCCCATGAGCCTCTCCCGCCGCTCGCTCCTGCGCCTTTGCGCCGCCGTCCCGGCCGGCCTGCTGGCGCCCCGCCTCGCCTACGCGGAAGATGTGGCGCCGCCCGGCGCCGCAAGCGAGGGCGCGCCCGCCGCGGCAACAAGGGTGCGGCACGGCATCTCCTTCTTCGGCGACCTGAAGTATCCGGCCGGCTTCCCCCACTTCGACTATGTGAACCCGCAGGCGCCGAAGGGCGGCCCCTTCTCCCAGATGGGCCGCACCACCTTCTACAACCAGTCGCTCAACACCTTCGACACGCTGAACCCCTACAACCAGCGCGGCAACGGCGCCCAGGGCATCGAGCTTGTCTACGACACGCTCATGACCGCCGCCGGCGACGAGAAGAGCGCCATGTATCCGCGCCTCGCCACCGGCGTGGAGATCTCGGACGAGGGGCTCACCTACCTGTTCCCCCTCAACCCCGCCGCCCGCTTCCACGACGGCACGCCCGTCACGGCGGATGACGTGGTGGCCACCTTCGCGGCGCTGAAGGCGGACGGCTACGAGACCATCCGCATGGCGCTGCGCGACCTCGTGGAGGTGGAGGCGCAGGGCGCGCGCGCGGTGGCGCTGCGCTTCAAGCCCGGCCGCGCGCGGGATGTGCCCCTGACCGCCGCCGGCATGCCCATCTTCTCCAGGGCGTATCTGGCGAAGCATCCCTTCGGCCAGTCCTCCATGGAGATGCCGCTGGGCTCCGGTCCCTACCGGGTGGGACGCTTCGAGCAGGGCCGCTTCATCGAATACGACCGGGTGAAGGACTATTGGGGCACGGACCTGCCCGCCATGAAGGGCCGCTTCAATTTCGACACCGTGCGCTACGAATACTTCCGCGACCGCATCGCCGGCTTCGAGGGCTTCAAGGCGAAGGCCTATCTCTTCCGCGAGGAGTTCACCGCCCGCGAATGGGCGACGCAATACGACATTCCCGCCGTGCGCGACGGCCGGGTGAAGCTGGAGACGCTGAAGGACGAGAGCTTTTCCGGCGTGCAGGGCTGGTTCCTCAATACCCGCCGCCCACAATTCTTCGACCGCCGCGTGCGCGAGGCCATCGGCCTCCTGTTCGACTTCGACTGGACGCGGCGGAACCTGATGTATGATTCCTACCACCGCACCGTGTCCTTCTTCCAGAATTCGGACATGATGGCCGAGGGCCTGCCCTCCCCGGCCGAGCTGAAGCTGCTCGATCCGTTCCGCGCGCAACTGCCCGAGGACGTGTTCGGCGAGCCCTACGTGCCGCCGCCCTCCGACGGCTCGGGCGAGGACCGCGCCCTGCGGCTCAAGGCGGTGGCCCTCCTGAAGGACGCCGGCTACCAGATCCTCAAGGGCAGGCTCGTCAATGCCAAAGGCGAGCCCTTCACCATCGAGTTCCTGGAGGACGACGGCGCCATGGAGCGCCACCACGCCCGCTTCATCGGCCACCTGAAGAAGGTGGGCATCGACGCCACCTTCCGCATCGTCGATCCCGCCCAGTACCAGGCCAGGCTCCAGAATTTCGACTTCGACGCGGTGACGCGCCGCTACTCCTTCGCGCCCTATCCGGGCGAGGAGCTGCGCGCCTATTTCTCCACCGAGGCGGCGCGCACGCCCGGCTCCTACAACGTGGCCGGCATTTCCAGCCCGGTGGTGGACGCGCTCATCGACCAGGCGCTGGCGGCGGAGAACGCGCCTGCGCTCGTCACCTGCTGCCGCGCCCTCGACCGGGTGCTGAGGGCGGGCCACTACTGGATTCCCCAATGGTATTCGGGCGAGAATCGCATCGCCTATTGGGACGTGTTCGACCGGCCGAAAGTAAAGCCCCGCTACGAGCTGGGCGTGCTCGACACCTGGTGGAGCACCACGCCCGGCGGCGCCAGGGCGGGCTGATGGGCCACGCGGGCCGGGAGCCGGTGGCCCGGCTTCGTCTGGGCGCACATCCGGCGACATCGCACGCCCCGGATGTGCTCCGATGCTTCGTCAACGCGCAGCTCCAGGCGCAAAACCGCTGCGCGCTTTCGCCGGAATTGCTTTAGTCTGCACGCCAGTCCGGATCGGGAGACGCGATGCTCGCCTACATCATCCGCCGCATTGCCCTCATGGTGCCGACCATGCTCGGCATCATGCTGGTGTCGTTCGTGGTCGTCCAGTTCGCGCCCGGCGGGCCGGTGGAGCGGGTGATCGCCCAGCTCACGGGAGACGACGTCTCGGCCACCTCGCGCGTGTCGGGCGGCGGGGGCGACTTCTCCGGCGCCGCCTCGGCGGCCCAGGCGGCGGGGGCGGCGGACGCCATGGCCTCCAAATATCGCGGCGCCCAGGGGCTGGACCCCGCCTTCATCGCCCAGCTCGAGAAGCAGTTCGGCTTCGACAAGCCGCCCCACGAGCGGTTCCTGAAGATGATCGGGGACTATGCCACCTTCGACTTCGGCCGCTCCTATTTCCGGGACATCACCGTCCTCGACCTGATCGTGGAGAAGCTGCCGGTCTCCATCTCCCTCGGGCTGTGGATGACGTTGCTCACCTACGCCATCTCCATTCCGCTGGGCATCGCCAAGGCCATGCGCGACGGCTCGCGCTTCGACATGTGGACCTCGGCTGTGGTCATCGTCGGCTATGCCATCCCCTCCTTCCTGTTCGCCATCCTGCTCATCATCCTGTTCGCGGGCGGCTCGTTCTGGGATCTGTTCCCGCTGCGCGGCCTCACCTCGGACAACTTCTGGCAGATGAGCTGGCCCGAGCGCATCCTGGATTATGCGTGGCACATGGTGCTGCCCATCACCTCCATGGCGCTCGGGGCCTTCGCCACCATGACGCTGCTCACCAAGAATTCGTTCCTGGAGGAGATCCGCAAGCAGTACGTGACCACCGCCCGCATGAAGGGCCTCACCGAGCGGCGGGTGCTCTACGGGCATGTGTTCCGCAACGCCATGTTGATCGTCATCGCCGGCTTTCCGGGGGCCTTCATCTCCGCCTTCTTCACCGGCTCGCTGCTGATCGAGACCATCTTCTCCCTCGACGGGCTCGGCCTCCTGTCGTTCGAGAGCGTGCTCAACCGCGACTATCCCGTGGTGTTCGCCACCCTCTACATCTTTTCTTTGGCGGGCCTCATCGTCGGCCTCGTCTCCGACCTCACCTACATGCTGGTCGATCCGCGCATCGACTTCGAGACGCGGGAGGTCTGAGGCCATGGAGAACGTTCCCCTGCTCCAGCCGGGCGAGCCCACCGACCTGCCCGCCGCCCGCGACCTGCCCCACGGCGCGCTGCCGCCGCCCGGCACGGCGCGGCCGAAGGGCCGCTTCGCGCTCTCGCCGCTCAACCGGCGCCGGCTGGCCAGCTTCCGCGCCAACGGGCGGGGCTATTGGTCGTTCATCATCTTCTCGGTGCTGTTCGCGATCTCCCTCGGCGCCGAGTTCATCGCCAACGACAAGCCCGTCCTCGTCTCCTATGAGGGGCATTATTACTTCCCGGTCTTCCGCGCCTATCCGGAAACCACCTTCGGCGGCGACTTCGAGACCGACGCCGACTATCGCGACCCCTACCTCCAGAAGCTGATCGCCGAGAAGGGCGGCTGGATGGTGTGGCCGCCCATCCGCTATTCCTATTCCACCCACAATCTCGACCTGCCCACGCCCGCCCCCTCCCCGCCCACATGGATGCTCACCGAAGCCCAGTGCAAGGCGGTGGCGGAGAAGAAGGGCGTCTCCGGCTGCGCCGGGCTCGAATGGAACTGGCTCGGCACCGACGACCAGGGCCGCGACGTGGTCGCCCGCCTCCTCTACGGCTTCCGCATCTCGGTGCTGTTCGGGCTCACGCTCACGCTCGTCTCCTCGGTGGTGGGCGTCGCGGCGGGGGCGGTGCAGGGCTATTTCGGCGGCTGGGTGGACCTGCTGTTCCAGCGCCTCATCGAGATCTGGACCGCCATCCCCTCGCTCTACCTGCTGCTCATCATCTCCTCGGTGCTGGTGCCTGGCTTCTGGGTGCTGCTCGGCATCCTGCTGCTGTTCTCGTGGGTGTCGCTGGTGGGGCTCGTGCGCGCCGAATTCCTGCGGGCGCGCAATTTCGAATATGTGCAGGCGGCCCGCGCCCTGGGCGTCGGCAACCTCACCCTCATGACGCGGCACATCCTGCCCAATGCCATGGTGGCGACGCTGACCATGCTGCCCTTCATCCTCTCATCCTCGGTGATGACGCTGACGGCACTGGACTTCCTGGGCTTCGGCCTGCCGCCGGGCTCGCCCTCGCTGGGCGAATTGCTCTCCCAGGGCAAGAACAACATCCAGGCCCCCTGGCTGGGCCTCACCGGCTTCTTCACCGTGGCGGTGATGCTGAGCCTGCTCATCTTCGTCGGCGAGGCGGTGCGCGATGCCTTCGACCCGCGCAAGACCTTCGCCTGAGGGAGGAAAGACATGACCGCCCCCCTCCTCTCCGTGCGCGACCTCTCGGTCGCCTTCCGCCGCGAGGGCGCCGAGGCGCTCGCGGTGAAGCGTGTCTCGTTCGACATCGCCAGGGGCGAGACCCTCGCTCTGGTGGGCGAGAGCGGCTCCGGCAAGTCGGTCACCGCCTTGTCGATCCTGAAGCTGCTCAACTATCCCGCGGCGCGCCACCCCTCCGGCGAGATCCTGTTCGAGGGGCGCGACCTGCTCGCCATCCCCGAACGGGAGCTGCGCGGGGTACGCGGCAACAAGATCACCATGGTGTTCCAGGAGCCCATGAGCTCCCTGAACCCGCTCCACACCATCGAGCGGCAGGTGGGCGAAATGCTCATCCTGCACCGGGGACTCGGCGTGAACGCCGCCCGCGCCCGCACGCTGGAGCTGCTTGCCGAAGTGGGCATCCCCGATCCCGCCTCCCGCCTGTCCGCCTATCCGCACCAGCTCTCCGGCGGCCAGCGCCAGCGCGTGATGATCGCCATGGCGCTCGCCAACGCGCCCGACCTGCTGATCGCCGACGAGCCCACCACCGCCCTCGACGTGACGGTGCAGGCGCAGATCCTGAAGCTGCTGAAGGACCTGCAGAAGCGGCTCGGCATGGCGATGCTGTTCATCACCCACGACCTCAACATCGTGCGCAAGATCGCCGACCGGGTGTGCGTGATGCAGAAGGGCGAGATCGTGGAGCAGGGCGGCGCGGAAGAAACCTTCCTCAACCCGCGCCACCCCTATACCCAGGCCCTCCTCAAGGCCGAGCCGAAGCCCGACCCCGCTTCCATCGCCGCCGATGCGCCCGTGGTGGTGGAGGCGAGCGACCTCAAGGTGCATTTCCCCATCAAGCGCGGCGTGCTGCGCCGCACCGTGGGCCACGTAAAGGCGGTGGACGGCGTCTCCATCGCCATCCGCCGGGGAGAAACGCTGGGGGTGGTGGGGGAATCGGGCTCGGGCAAGACCACGCTCGGCCTCGCGCTGCTGCGCCTCATCTCCTCCGCCGGGCCGGTCACCTTCCTCGGCCGGCGCATCGACGGGCTGGGCTTCAAGGCGCTGCGGCCGCTCCGGGCCGAGATGCAGATCGTGTTCCAGGACCCGTTCGGCTCCCTCTCCCCGCGCATGTCGGTGGCCGAGATCGTGGAAGAGGGCCTGCTTGTTCACCAGCGCCGGCTCTCGGCCGAAGAGCGGGAGGCGCGCGTGATCGCGGCGCTGGCGGACGTCGGGCTCGATCCACAGACCCGGCACCGCTACCCCCACGAATTCTCCGGCGGCCAGCGCCAGCGCATCTCCATCGCCCGCGCCATGGCGTTGGAGCCCTCCTTCGTGGTGCTGGACGAGCCCACCAGCGCCCTCGACATGATCGTCCAGGCGCAGATCGTGGAGCTTCTGCGTGCGCTCCAGAGAAAGCGCGACCTGACCTTCATGTTCATCTCCCACGACCTGCGCGTGGTCTCGGCGCTGGCGAGCCGCATCCTCGTCATGCGCAACGGCAGGATGGTGGAGGAGGGCCCCGCCCGCGAGGTGTTCGAGAACCCGCGGGAGGATTACACCCGCGCCCTGTTCGCCGCCGCCTTCTCCCTGGAGACCGCCGGCGCCGACGTGGTGCGGCAGTGAGCATAGCGGGCAAGCCCCCTCTCCCCGGCGACGGGCCCGCCGACGTGACGGTGGAGGCCCCCACCCCGCTCGGCAGCGGCTACCGCCCTTATGAACGCTACGAGGCCAGCCTCGCCGACGGCGCGGGTGCGTGCGTGCGGCAGACGCGGGACATCCTGCGCGGCGGGCGGGTGGTGGGCGTCATCGCCTACGACCCGCAGCGCGACTTGGTGGTGCTGGTGCGCCAGTTCCGCATGCCCGCCTATCTCGCCCTCGGGCGCGCGCGCAGCGAGCTCGTCGAGATCGTCGCCGGCGGCGTCGATGACGGCGAGGCGCCGGAGGCCGCGGCCCGGCGCGAATGCGCGGAGGAGACCGGCCTTGCGCCCGGCCGCGTGGTGGAGCTCATGAGCTTCCTGCCCACGCCCGGCATCACCGACGAATACGCCACCTTGTTCCTCGCCGAGGTGGACGCCGGCGCCCTGCCCGCCCGCGCCGGCCTCGCCGAGGAGCAGGAGATCATCCGCCCGCTGGCCTTGCCGGTGGAGGAAGCGCTGGCGATGCTGGCCGCCGGGCGCTGCGCCAACGGCTACCTCATCATCGCCCTGCAATGGCTCGCCCTCAACCGCGTGCGCCTGCCGGCGCTGCTCGCGGCCGCCGTGCCGGCCTGAGCGGGCGGCCCGCTCAGGCCTCCGCGTCGAGACGGGAGAGGTCGAAGGCCGCCACGTCCTCCAGCAGCTCCACGAAGGCCCGTGCGCCGAAATCAGCCGCCGCCTCGCCTTTCTCCGCGGTGGCGCCGCGCGCGTCACCCATGGCGCCGGCCGCGCTCAGGTCCTCGCTCAGCCAGCCGAAGCCCACCGGATGGTTCGCCCGCAGGCGCTTGAACTCGCCCTCCATGGCCACCGAATAGGGCACGAAGTCCGCCGCCAGGCCCATGTCCACCAGCTCCGGCCGGAAGGCGAGCATCAGGGAGGTCTCCACCTCCCCGCCATGGATGCCGTGGGCGCGCTCGTGATCGGCGAACAGGCCCGGCGGATAGCCGAAGCGGTGCATGGAGGACATGGCCACCAGCATCTTGTGCTCCAGCCGCAGGGTGCGGGCCACCAGATCGATGACCGGCACGTTGCCGCCATGGGTGTTCATGAGCACGAGCCGCCGCACGCCCGCGCGGGCGAGGCAGGCGCCCAGCTCCACCCAGGCGGCGATGGCGGTGGCGGGCGAGAGGGTGAGCGTGCCGGGAAAGCTCTGGTGCTCGTCGGACTTGCCGACCGCCTGCACCGGCAGCGCCACCACGTCCAGCGCATCCGGCACCAGGGGCGCGATGCGCGCGAGATAGCCTTCGGCGATGAAGAGATCCGTGCCCAGCGGCAGGTGCGGGCCGTGCTGCTCCACCGCCGCCACCGGCATCACCGCCACGAGGCGCGACTTATCGAGCGCGGCGATCGCGGGCGAGGACAGTTCCGACCATCTGAGAAACACCAGCGACACTCCCGGCGGGCCCCGCCCGCTCCTCTGCGCGCCCTCACGCATCCCCTGAAGGGCCTGCCATCACCGCTTTCGGCGCTCGGTGGTGAGATCGGCCATCAGGCTTTCGATGCGTTCCGCGTTCGAGCCCAGGTCCCGCACGCCGTAGCGCGAGGCCGAGCGCATATCCACCCGCGCGCCCTTCGGGGTCGGGCGGATGCGGATCACGATGTCGTTGCGGTAGCCCATGATGCGCGACACGGCCACCGCCTCGATGAGGCCGTCGCGCTGGGTGCCGCGGGGGGGCGCGGCGTCCAGAATGTGCCATCCGCGCTTCTGCACCAGGGCCAGCAAAGCGTTGAATGCTTCCTCCGGCGTGGCGCTGAGGTCCACGGGCTTGATGCCGGGATAGCCCATGCGCTGCGCCTCGACCACCATTGCGCTCGGCGCGGGATGGTCATTGGCCTCGCGCGGGCGCGCCAGCAGGAGGGCCTGGAAGCGCGGCGGATCGACAAGGTCGGTGGAGATGTCGGTCAGGTCCGGCAGCATCAGGCCGCGGGCGATCACCAGCGCCGGCGCCGCGAGCACGGCCAGCGCCAGCGCCACCGCCGCCATGGCCCGGCCGATGCCCACCCAGCCGCTCTCCCAGGTGATGAAGAAGGCGATGGCGCCAAGCAGCCCGCCCAGCGCCGCCACCGCAAGCCCTGCGGCGAAGGCGACCGTGGCGAGGGAGAAATCCAGAAGGCCGAACCGGTAGAGCACGATCGACAGCACCAGCACCGGCACCGCGAACAAGGCGAGGCGGAAGCTCCACCGCGCGGTCGGCGAGACGCGCTCCTCAATGTACAGACGGCGCCTGATCATCGTGTCCCGTCTTCCGCCCGCCCTGCTTCTTCCCCTGGAATGACGGACCCCGCGATGCTTGGCAAGGGGCGGCTGCGCCAGGGCCGCGCCGAAGCCCCCTTCACGCCCCGCCGAAACGCGCACCGAGCAGGATGTCGGGAAGGTCGTCCACGCTGTCGATGACCAAATCTGCGGCAGCGGCGAGATGCTCGACCGGCGCCGGGCCGCTGCGCACGAGGATGAAACGCGCGCCCGCAGCCCGCGCCGCATCGAGGTCGTGGGCCGTGTCGCCCACCACCGCCACGCGCTCCGGCGCATGCCCGCCGTGCGCCGCTCCGGCGAGCACCATGCCGGGATCGGGCTTGGAGCCATGCCCCGAATCATAACCGACGATCGAATCGAGCCATGGGGAGAGGCCTAGCGCCGCCACCTGCCGGCGCGCATTGGCCTCCGCATCGTTGGTGACCATGCCCAGCGCCAAGCCGCCGCGCGCGAGACGGGAAAGCGCCTGCTCCGGGCGCCCGATGGGCGTGAGGAAACGCTGCCCCTCCTCCGCGAACAGCATGTCGATTCGCGCCAGGAACGCCGGCGAGGCCGGCACGCCCAGCACCTGCGCCCACAGCGGCCCATAGTGAAGCGACGATCCCGCCACCAGGGGAGACCAGGGCTCGAAGCGCTGCTCCGCCGGCAAATAGGCGCTGACCGCGTGGAGCCGATCGAGGCGCTCGCCATCTCCCGCCGCCAGAATATCCATCACCACCCCGGCGGAGGGACCCCAAGTGCGGTCGAAATCCACCAGCGTGCCGTCCTTGTCGAACAGCAGGGCCTCGATACCCTCGATCACAGGCGGCGCTCCTCTACCAGCCCGGGATGCTCCGCCCCGCCGCCCGGCGGCTTGCGGACAGGCGCCGCCTCGAACTAAAACGGGCGCGGCTCCCGCCACGCCCGTTCATCACAAAAGATGAAAGCCCGCCGGCTCAGAGCACCACCACCTCGGTGCCCACCGGAACGCGGCTGTAGAGGTCGATCACGTCCTCGTTCAGCATGCGGATGCAACCCGAGGAAATGGCTTGCCCCAGCAGCTCCGGCTGATTCGTGCCGTGGATGCGGAACAGGGTGTCGGCGCTGCCCTGGTAGAGATAAAGCGCGCGCGCGCCCATCGGATTGTGCGGCCCCGGAGCGACGTAGGACGGAAGGCCGGCGATGCGCTGGTGAATGTCCGGAGTCGGCGTCCAGCTCGGCCATTCGGTCTTGCGGCCCACCTTGGCGCTGCCGCGGAAGGCGAGGCTCTCCTCGCCGACGGTCACGCCGTAGCGAATGGCCTTTCCATTGTTCTCGACAAAGTAAAGGAACTTGTTGGGCGTATCGACGACGATAGTACCCGGCTTTTTATTGGTCGGATACTCGACCTCATGCCGCGCGAACTGCCCCTCAGGCTTCACCTTCGGATAAGGCGCATTCGCGAGAAGCTGCTTATCACGCGCCGTCTGCGCCGTGGTGGGAGAAGGCGAATAGCTCTCCGACACACACCCCGCCAGCGTCAATCCGAGCACAAGCGCCCCTACCGCCCGCCACATCATGTCGGCCTCTTCCTCGTGCCTCTCAAGGAGGATTCGAAATCTGTCGTTTGGATTAACCGAATGCGGCGAACCCTTGAAGACCTCAGGCACGACCGACGCCGCGTTCTCTTTCAGCGTTGCAGAAATGCCGCACCGTCTGACCTTTCGTCAGCCCCGTTTGGACATTCTCAAGCTTTTGGGCGCCACTTCATCACAGAACCTTGGAGAAGCCGCAACGGCTGCACAGTTTTGACGCAGTCGATGCTCATCCCTAAGGCGTGTGAAGCAAGCGTACGCCCCATGCGACACGCGGGGGTGGATCGAGGGAGAAAGTCATGTCCACCGAACAGACGTCGTCCGCTCACCAGCCGGCGCCCCAGGCAGACCTGAAGCGCCAGAGCCAGAGCCAGCAGTGGCGTGAGATCGGCATCGCTTCGGTCGCCGCCGCCGCCCACCAGAACAGCGACAAGCGCGCCGCCGCGCAGACCGCCGCCGCCGGCCGCATCGTCACCTTGCGCGACATCGATCACTTCGCGGCGTGAGGCTCTCCCCGGCGCCCCTCGCGCCGAGCCCCCGTGCGAGCGCCTGAACCGGCGGCTCCTGACAGAATGTGCCGCTCGGAGAGCATTTCATCCGGGCGGAGGGCGGGCTAAGAAGGCGGCCCCGGCTCGAAGGTCCGCCCATGATCGTCGTCTATGTTCCCGCAGGCCCAGCCCTGAAGTCGATGACCCTTGCCGCGGATGACCCCATTCCGCCCGCGGCCGTCTGGATCGACCTTCTGGCCCCGGCACCGGAGGAAACCGCGGCGGTGGAGCGCCTGGCGCAGATCACCATTCCCACCCGCAAGAAGATGCGGGAGATCGAGCCGACAAGCCGGCTCTTCGTGGATGGAGACGCCCGCTTCATGACCGCGGCGCTGCTGTGCGGCAGCGACACCGCCGCACCGAGCGTGGAGCCCGCGACCTTCATTCTCACCCGCGACCGGCTGATCAGCGTGCGCTATACGGAACCACGCGCATTCGCCACGGCGGCAGCCCACCTGACACGCAACTGTCCCTCGCCCGCGTCCGCCGAATTCATCCTCATCGCCCTGCTGGAGGCGATCGTGGACCGCGCCGCCGACATTCTTGAGCAGATCGCGAGCGAAGTGGAAGACGCCTCCGGGCGCGTCTTCTCGTCCGATCGGCGGCAGTCGTCGGGCGCAGATCGCTATCGCATCATCC